>NZ_JBFYGP010000005.1:0-244817 GCF_041079415.1 Microbacterium sp. 20-116 | reverse complement strand
AAGAGCATAGGTACCAGATAGCAAGACCAGTGCCAACAAATCCAGCCGGGGGAAAGCGAGGGCCGCCGCCCCCCCCCCCCCCGCCCCCTTCGGTCTTGCCGGGGTCAGTCCTCGTCGGTGACGGACCCGGTGGGCTCGGCGTCTTCGACGATGTGCCGCGAACCGAGTTCGTCCGCGACGGTGCGTCCCTGGTCCACGGCTTCCTCGCGGCTGGAGAAGCTCGCCGAGAGCTCGGGTCGGCCCTCGACAGCGTTCTCCCACTGGCCTCGGTTCGATCGGGTGGTCACGTCGTTCTGGCTCATGGCATCCATGTCACACCCGGGTCGGGGGCACCACCCCCGTCTTGACAGGCGTTGTCAAGACCGTCACGGGGCTCCGCAGGATGCTGCGATGCTGAGGAGACCTTCGAAAGGGGTCTGTCATGAGTGTTGGAGCCGGTATCGCGCTTTTCGTCGTCGGTGCCATCCTCGCCTTCGCGGTCAACCTCCCCAACGACTTCGTCGATCTCACCACGATCGGCTACATCATGATGGGCGCGGGCGTCGTCGTCTTCCTCATCGGGGTCGTGATGCTGGTTCGTCGTCGCCAAACCGATACGGTCACCCGTACCGAAGGAGCGGGGGCAGCGCAGGTCACGCGCTCGAGCACGCGCTCCTCGAACGACGACCTCGTCTGAGCCCCGCGGGGTCGATCCCCGGAGAGCTGATATGACCGAACCCACCCCCACCGTCGCATACGACCCTGCCGTCGACGACCTGTTCGACGGGCGCTATCGCCTCGGGCGCGTCCTCGGCCAGGGCGGCTACGCGCGTGTCTACGAAGCCGTCGACACCGCTCTCGAACGCACCCTCGCCCTCAAGGTGATCGACGGCGACGGCGCCGACCCCTCCGACGTCGCCCGCGTGCGCTCCGAGATCCGGCTGCTCGCGTCCCTGTCGCACCCCTCCCTGGTCACGCTGTACGACGCCAAGCTCGACGCGCAGCCGGCCTACCTGGCGATGGAACTCATCGCCGGCCCGACCCTCACCGACCGCATAGCGCGCGGACCGCTTCCGGGGCCCGATGTCGCCCGCATCGGTCGCGAGATCGCCGAGGCGTTCGCCGTCATCCACGGTCGCGGCATCGTCCACCGCGACGTGAAGCCCTCGAACATCCTCATCCGACCCGCCGCCCACGCCGGCGAGAGCCCGCGCGCGACCCTCGCCGACTTCGGTATCGCCTCGCTCGTCGGGGCGACACGCGTCACCCGAGCCGACACGGTCATCGGCACCGCGGCGTACCTCAGCCCCGAGCAAGCGCGGGGGATGCCCGCCGGCCCCGCGAGCGACGTCTACGCGCTCGGACTCGTCCTGCTCGAGGCGCTGACCGGCTCCCGCCCCTTCGGGTCCCGCACCCCGCACGAGGCCCTCGCCGCCCGTCTCGTCGCGGCTCCCGAGATCCCCGCGCAGATCCCGCCTGCGTGGCGTGGAGTTCTCGAGCGGATGACCGCGATCGAGCCGAACGAGAGACCGGATGCCACGGGCCTCATCTCCGAGCTCGGCACCCTCTCGGGGGTGACGGTGCCCGTATCGGCCCCGGCGAAGCCGGCCTCGCCTCTTCCGACGGCCGCCCTTGCCGGCAGCACCGGCCCCACGCGCGTCTTCGAGCCGTCCGCGAACCCGACTCGGCGCCGGGCCGACAGAAAGCCCTCGCCTCGCGCGCTCGTCATCGGCGCCGTCGTTGCGGTTCTCCTGGCCGTCGGAGGCATCGGCATCGCCGCAGCTGTCGGTTCCGGGGGCGGGGCCGACGAGCCCGCTCTGCCGTCGCTTCCCCAGCCCCTCGACCAGCACATGGACGACCTCTGGAAGCAGGTGGGTCCGTGATCCGCCGCGCCGCCCCCGCCGCGGGCCTCCTCCTCGCCGCGGCCATCGTCCTCACGGCGTGCACCCCGCCGGCTGCGACCCCCACGGCCTGGCAGCAGAACGTGCAGACCGTGGCCGATCAGGCCTCTGGTGGCGACTACGCCTCGGCTCTCGCGAGCCTGGATGCTCTCGAGGCCGACGTGGTCGCCCGCCGTGACGCCGGCGAGATCTCCGCGGACGAAGCCGACGGCATCCTGAGCCGGATCGCCACCGTCCGAGCCGACCTGACCTCTCTCGTGCCGACGCCGACGCCCACAACGGATCCCGCGCCCACACAGTCGTCGGACACGGTCGTCGACGACGGTGGTGATGAGCCCGCCCAGCCGGCTCCGGACGACCAGAGTCCCGGCGGAAAAGACGACAAGGGACCGGGCAACGGCAATGGCAACGGCAACGGCAAGGGCCCCGGTAAGAAAGACGGCTGAGCCGCTTCGCCCGGGTCGCGCCGAGGGGGTCGGAACGCGTGCGAGGATTGCCCGGTGCCGCGCCGCGTGACCGCAGAACTCGACCTCGATCTCGGGGCCTCCGTCGACCTCATCTTCCAGATCACCGCCGCGCAGGGAGCACCCCTGGCGAGCGAGAATCTGACATTCGCACAGGGAGACCGTCTCTACGCACCGACCGAGCTCGTCGACCCGTCCGGCAGTCGACTCCATCGGCTCACCGCTGACCAGGGGCCCCTCTCGGTGCGCTACGAAGCGCTCGTCTCGGGTGCGGCCCAGAGCCCCCGCACGAGCGATCTCGAGACCATCGGCTATCTGCGGCCGAGCCGCTACTGCCAGTCCGACGAGGTGTTCGCCCAGGCGCGGCGTCAGTTCCGCGGTCTGTCGGGGCGCGAGCTCCTGGCCGCGGTGTCGGACTTCGTGGCATCCACCGTCACGTACACGCCCGGGCTCAGCATGGGCACCGACAGTGCCGTGACGACCCTCTCGACCGGTCAGGGCGTGTGCCGCGATTACGCGCACGTCGTGATCGCCCTCCTGCGCGCGATGGACATGCCCGCCCGGTACGCGGCGTGCTTCGCCCCCGGGCTCGACCCGATGGACTTCCACGCCGTCGCCGAGGCGTACCTCGACGGGCACTGGTACGTCGTCGACGCCACGCGCCTCGCCGATCGTCGCTCGCTCGTGCGGATCGCCACGGGACGCGACGCGGCCGACTGCGCCTTCCTCAGCTTCCACGGCGGATACGTGGGGCTCGAGCGGATGCGCGTGGATGCCGTGCTCGAAGACGCCCCCGCCGCGGAGCCCGACGATCACGAGACCCTGGTGCGGATCGCCTGACGCGGCCTCCCAGGCGTCGCGCCCTAGACTTGACGGGTTATGGATCCCGCAGCCCTCTCCGCCGCCCTGCTCGCTGTCATCGCCCCGCTCGCCGAGGCGCGACGAGAGGGTTCCTCGGCCGGGATCACGGCCGCCGACCTGCCGCTCGAGCGGCCCAAGAACCGCGATCACGGTGACTGGGCGTCCAACGCCGCGCTGAAGCTCTCGAAGGTCATCGGGGCCAACCCCCGTGAGTTCGCGGCAGAGATCGCCGCCGGCCTCGAATCCGTCGACGGCATCGCGAGCGTCGAGGTCGCCGGCCCAGGATTCATCAACATCCGGCTGGACGCCGCGGCCGCCGGTGCGCTGGCCCGCACGATCGTCGAGCAGGGCGCCGCGTTCGGCTCGAACGACAGCCAGAGCGGCAACACGATCAATCTCGAGTTCGTCAGCGCCAATCCGACCGGTCCCTTGCACATCGGCCACACCCGCTGGGCAGCCCTGGGCGACGCGATCGCCCGTGTGCTCCTCGCGAGCGGGGCAACCCTCGTGCGCGAGTTCTACATCAACGACGCCGGTGCCCAGATGGAGCGATTCGGCCGCTCGGTGGTCGCCGCCATCGCCGGCGAGCCGACACCCGAAGACGGCTACGGCGGCGCCTACATCGCCGCTCTCGCCGAGCGCGTGCAGGCCGCCCGCACCGACATCCTCGAGCTCGACCGCGCCGAGCAGGTCTCGGTCGCCACCGAGCTCGCCTACGGCTTCCAGCTCGGCGAGATCCAGGCCTCGCTCGCGCGCTTCAACGTGCACTTCGACGTCTGGTTCTCGGAGCGCGACCTGCACGCCCGCATCGAGGGCCAGCCGAGCCTCGTCGACGAGGCTGTCGACCGCCTGCGCGAGCAGGGCCACGTTTTCGACGAGGACGACGCCGTGTGGGTGCGCACGACCGACTTCGGCGACGACAAGAACCGCGTCATCCGTCGCTCGAACGGCGAGTACACCTACTTCGCCGCCGACGCCGCCTACTACCTCAACAAGGGCGACCGCGGGTTCGCTCACAAGATCTACCTGCTCGGCGCCGACCACCATGGCTACGTGCACCGCCTCAAGGCGCTCGCCGGAGCCGCGGGCGACAACCCCGAGAAGGACATCGAGGTGCTCATCGGGCAGCTCGTCTCGATCAACGGGGCACGCCTGTCCAAGCGGGCGGGCAACATCGTCGAGCTCGACGACCTGCAGGCGTGGCTCGGAACCGACGCCCTGCGCTACTCGCTCGCGCGTTACCCGGCCGACTCGCCGCTGACGCTCGACCCCGAGATCCTGCAGAAGCGCACGAACGACAACCCGGTCTTCTACGTGCAGTACGCCCACGCGCGCACGCACAATGTCGCGCGCAACGCCGCGGACTCCGGCGTCGACCGCTCAGAGTTCGCCCCCGAGCTGCTCGACCACGAGACCGAGTCGGCGCTCCTGGGCGCACTGCAGGAGTACCCGCGCATCGTCGCGTACGCCGCCGAGGTGCGCGAGCCGCACCGCGTCGCGCGCTACCTCGAGGAGCTCGCCGGGCTGTACCACCGCTGGTACGACAACTGCCGCGTCATCCCGCTCGGCGACGCCCCCGTCGAGTCCGTGCACCGCACGCGCCTGTGGCTGAACGACGCCACCGGCCAGGTGCTGCGAAACGGCCTCGACCTGCTCGGCGTCAGCGCTCCGGAGCGGATGTAGAGCATGACGGATGCCACGGCCCCCCGCCGCCGCACCGTTCGCTGGGTCGCCGTCCTCGTGGTTGTCGTCGTCCTGCTCGCCGGGGCGGTCGTGGCAGCGGAGTTCATCGCCCGCTCGGTCGTGACCAGCACCGTGCGCTCGCTCGTCGTGAAGAACGTCGGCCTGCCCGACGATCAGAATGTCGACGTGTCGGTGTCGGGTCTGGTCCTGCCGCAGCTGCTGGGCGGACGCCTCGACGAGGTCGCCGTGTCGTCGAACGACGTGACCCTCGGTCCCATCACCGGCGACGTCCGCGTCGACCTGCGCGGGGTCCCCGTCTCGGGCGATGCCGCGGCGGACGGCGGGGTGGCCTCGGTGCGACTCGACCAGGATCACCTCAAGACTCTGCTCGCCGAGGTTCCGGACCTCCCGGCGAGTACCGTCACCATGGCCGCCCCCGACGTGAATCTCGAGACCTCGCTCTCGCTCTTCGGCATCGCGATCCCGGTCGGCGTCGGGGTCACCCCCGGTGCCGCCGAAGGCGATCTGACGTTGACCCCGTCGTCGTTCCAGGTGGGCGGCAACGCGATCGATGCCGACACTCTCCGCGGCCAGTTCGGCGGCGTGGCCGATTCCTTGCTCAAGACGACGAGCCTCTGCATCGCCGACCGCCTCCCGCGGGGGCTCACCCTGACCTCGGCCACCGTCCAGGGGCAGGATCTCGTGGCGACGTTCGACGTGGCCGGCGGCATCCTGAACGATCCCGCCCTGCAGAGCGACGGCGCCTGCGGCTGACCGCCCGGCTCGACACGGAGCATCGCCCCGGACGTCCGCGCGTGCGTTCCTCCCGGTCGCGTGCCGCGACGCCCGCGCCCCCTCGGAACCGAGACAGCAGGGGCGGTCGTGGGAAAAGGGCGGCATACGTCGTGCCCTAGACTGCAAGGACTGCCCGCCGCGTGACTCTCCGCGCGGGTGGGAGCCGTGATCCGCGGCCGTCGCGTCGCCGCAAAACCCGATTGGTCCCCCTGTGTCCGCCTCGCTTTCCGCGCTCGTGCCCGCCTGGCTCACCGCCCCGGCCGAAGCGAACGAGCTCGTCTCCTCCGTCTGGCCCGCCTCGGCGCACCGCGTCGCCGACGGCTCCGTCGAGGTCGGCGGGGTCTCGGTCTTCGACCTCCGCGACCGCTTCGGAACGCCGCTCTACGTTCTCGACGAGCACGAGGTGCGTGCTCACGCTCGTCGTGCTCGCTCCGCCTTCGATTCCGCGGCCGCACGCCACGGCATCCGGGCTCGTGTCTACTACGCCGGCAAGGCCTTCCTCTCTGCCGAGGTCGTGCGCTGGGTCGTCGCCGAGGGCCTCTCAGTCGATGTCTGCACCCGCGGGGAGCTCGAGGTCGCCCTCGCCGGGGGCGCCGAGCCCGCGCGCCTGGGCTTTCACGGCAACAACAAGAGCGTGAGCGAGCTCGAGCGCGCCGTCGAGGTCGGCATCGGTTCGGTCGTGGTCGACAGCCCGATCGAGATCGAGCGTCTCGCCGCGATCGCCGCGCGGCGCGGCGCCGTGCAGTCGGTGCTCGTGCGCGTGCGCACGGGCGTGCACGCCGAGACCCACGCGTTCCTGGCCACGGCCCACGAAGACCAGAAGTTCGGCTTCTCGCTCGAGGGGGCGGCCGAGGCCGTCGCCCGCATCCGCGAGCTGTCGAGTCTGCGGTTCGTGGGGCTGCACGCGCACATCGGTTCGCAGATCTTCGACTCCTCCGGTTTCCGGGAGTCGGCCGCGCGTCTGGTCGACCTGCACGCCGATCTGCTGGCCGGGGGAGAGATCCCCCTTCTCAACGTCGGCGGCGGCTTCGGCATCTCCTACACCTCGGTCGACGACCCGAAGCCCATCGAAGAGATCGCCGACGGCATCGTCGATGCCATCGCCGACGAGTGCGCGGTGCGCGGCATCCCGATGCCCGATGTCGCCACCGAACCGGGTCGCGTCATCGTCGGTCAGGCCGGCATCACGCTCTACGAGGTGGGCACGGTCAAGACCGTGACCGCGGGGGAGGACCTCGACCGCACCTACGTCAGCGTCGACGGCGGTATGAGCGACAACGCCCGCCCCGCGCTGTACGGCGCCGATTTCTCGGCGCGCCTCGTCTCGCGCACGAGTTCCGCGACCCCGGCGCTCTCGCGCGTCGTCGGCCGCCACTGCGAGTCCGGGGACATCGTGGTGGATGCCGAGTACCTTCCGGCCGATGTGACCCCGGGCGATCTGCTCGCGGTGCCCGCCACCGGCGCCTACTGCTTCTCTCTCGCGAGCAATTACAACTACACGCCGCGCCCGCCGGTCGTCGCGGTCCGTGACGGTCAGGCTCGCGTGATCGTGCGCGGCGAGAGCATCGACGACCTGCTCTCGCGCGACGCCGCCATCCCGGCATCCGATTCATCCTTCTCACGCGGCACGACCGCATCACCCCACGGAGACACCGAATGACCGACTACCGCACGCTCCGCGTGGCGCTTCTCGGCGCCGGCGCCGTCGGCTCGCAGGTCGCCGACCTGCTGCTCAAGCACGGCGACGAGCTCGCCGATCGCGCGGGCGCCAAGCTCGAACTCGCCGGCATCGCCGTGCGCAACCTCGACGCGAAGCGCGACGTCGACCTCCCGCAGGAGCTCTACACCACCGACGCCGAGACCCTCATCGTGGGCTCCGACATCGTCATCGAGCTGATGGGCGGGATCGAGCCCGCCCGCACCCAGGTGCTGCACGCGATCGCCTCGGGCGCCGACGTCGTCACCGCGAACAAGGCGCTGCTGGCCACGCACGGCTCCGAGGTCTTCGAGGCCGCCGACCAGGTCGGCGCCGAGGTGTACTACGAGGCCGCCGCAGCCGGTGCCATCCCGATCATCCGGCCGCTGCGCGACTCGCTCGCCGGCGACCGCGTCGTGCGCATCATGGGCATCGTCAACGGCACGACGAACTACATCCTCGACCGCATGGACACCGAGGGCGCCGACTTCGCCGACGTCCTCGCCCAGGCACAGGCCCTCGGGTACGCCGAGGCCGACCCCACCGCCGACGTCGAGGGCTACGACGCCGCGCAGAAGGCGGCGATCCTCGCGAGCCTCGCGTTCCACACGACCGTGCCCCTCGACGCCGTCCACCGCGAGGGCATCACCTCGGTCGACGCCGCGATGATCGAGTCGGCGCGTCACGCCGGGTACGTCATCAAGCTTCTCGCGGTGTGCGAGCGCCTGGCCGCCGGTGTCGACGGCACCGAGTCGATCTCGGTGCGCGTGTACCCGGCCCTGGTCGAGCGCACTCATCCCCTCGCGAGCGTGCACGGTGCGAACAACGCCGTCTTCGTGCAGGCCGAGGCCGCGGGCGATCTCATGTTCTACGGTGCCGGCGCCGGTGGCGTGCAGACCGCTTCGGCCGTGCTCGGCGACGTCGTGTCGGCCGCCCGCCGTCATATCGCCGGCGGTGTGGGTGTGGGCGAGTCGACCCGCGCGAACCTCCCGGCCGTGCCGATCGGGCACGTCATCACGCGCTACCAGATCACGCTCGAGGTCGACGATCAGCCGGGCGTCCTCGCGACGGTCGCCGGGATCCTCAGCGAGGGGCGCGTGTCGATCGCAACCGTCGAGCAGACGGTCATCGACTCGTCTCCGGATGCCGCAGACTCGGGCGCTTCGACAGGCTCAGCGACCGGAGCGGGATCCGCCCGCCTGGTCATCGGAACACACAAGGCCCGCGAGCAGGATTTGAGCGAGACCGTCGAGCGTCTCGCCGCGAGCGGCGTCGTCGAGCGCGTGGTCTCCGTGCTGCGTGTGGAAGGGAACTGACATGGCACACCTCTGGGGCGGAGTCCTCCGCGAATACGCCGATCGTCTGGGTGTCACCGACGCCTCCACCGTCGTCACCCTCGGCGAGGGCGGTACGCCGCTGCTGCCGGCACCCGCGCTGTCACGTCGTACGGGCGCCGACGTCTGGGTCAAGTACGAGGGGATGAACCCCACCGGGTCGTTCAAAGACCGCGGCATGACGGTGGCGCTCTCGCGTGCGGTCGAGCACGGCGCCAAGGCCGTCATCTGCGCCTCGACCGGCAACACCTCGGCTTCGGCGGCGGCGTACGCCGCGCACGCCGGCATCACCGCCGCGGTGCTCGTGCCCGAGGGCAAGATCGCCATGGGCAAGCTCAGCCAGGCCGTCGCCCACAACGGCCGGCTCATCCAGATCCGGGGCAACTTCGACGACTGCCTCGAGATCGCGCGCGAGCTCGCCGACCACTACCCGGTGCACCTGGTCAACTCGGTCAACCCCGACCGCATCGAGGGGCAGAAGACGGCGGCCTACGAGGTCGTCGAGGTCCTCGGCGACGCTCCCGACTTCCACTTCATCCCGGTCGGCAACGCCGGCAACTACACCGCGTACTCGCGCGGCTATCGCGAAGAGGCCGCCCGCGGCGTCGCCACCCGCGTGCCGCGCATGTTCGGCTTCCAGGCCGCCGGCTCCGCGCCTCTCGTGCGCGGCGAGGTCGTCAGGCAGCCCGAGACCATCGCCAGCGCGATTCGCATCGGAAACCCCGCGTCCTGGGAGCTTGCCCTCGAGGCACGCGACGCCACCGACGGCTACTTCGGCGCGATCGACGACGCCGGCATCCTCGAGGCGCAGAAGATCCTCGCCGGCGAGGTGGGCATCTTCGTCGAGCCGGCCTCCGCGATCAGCGTCGCGGGTCTGCTCGAACGTGCCGAGGCCGGGGTCATCCCGGCCGGCGCCAAGGTCGTCCTCACCGTCACCGGTCACGGCCTGAAGGACCCCCAGTGGGCCCTGCGCCGCGCCGACGGCACGGACGTCTCGCCCACGGTCGTTGACGCCGCCACCTCGGAGGTCGCCTCCGTGCTCGACCTGCAGCCGGTGACCGCGTGAGCCCAGGCCCCGGTCGTCGGGTCGCCGTTCGCGTTCCCGCCACCAGCGCGAACCTCGGGCCCGGCTTCGACACCCTCGGCCTCGCCCTGAGCGTGTACGACGAGCTCGTCGTCGAGCAGCTCGATGCGGACCGCCTCGAGATCGAGGTGGAGGGGGAGGGCGCGATTGACGTCCCCCGCGACGCCTCGCACCTCGTGGTGCGCGCGATGGCGCACACGTACGCCTCGGTCGGTCGTTCCCTTCCGGGACTGCGGCTGACGGCGCACAACGTCATTCCGCACGGGCGCGGCATGGGATCGTCCGGGGCCGCCGTGGTCGCGGGCATCCTGGCCGCGAAGGGTCTGCTCGAGGGAGAGGTCGCCTTCAGCGACGTCGACCTGCTGCGCCTCGCCACCGAGATGGAGGGGCACCCCGACAACGTGGCACCGGGTCTCTTCGGCGGACTCACGATCGCGTGGATGGATGCCGAGGGCCCCCAGCACAAGCAGCTCATCGTGCACCGTGGCGTGTCGCCGCTCGTCTTCGTGCCGAGCTTCACGATGTCGACCGCCGTGGCGCGGAGCCTGCAGCCGCTGCAGGTGCCGCGCGAGGACGCGGTGTTCAACGTCTCGCGCTCGGCCCTTCTGATCGCGGCGATGACGCAGAGCCCCGAACTGCTGATGGCAGCGACCGAAGACAAGCTGCACCAGAACTATCGCGCGCAGGCCATGCCCGAGACCGACCGTCTCGTGCGGGCGCTCCGCGCCGAGGGCTACGCCGCCGTCGTTTCGGGCGCCGGGCCCAGCGTGCTCGTGCTCGCCGACGGCCCGGGGCAGCGACTTGCAGCCGCAGATCTTATGGCATCCGTCGTCGACACCCCGTGGCAGGCCCTCATGCTCGCCGTCGACGTCAAGGGTGGTACAGTGAAAAACGCAGAGGGTTCCGCGTAACTTCGCGAATCTGAGCCTCTGCACCACCTGCGAAATCCGCAACACATCGCGAACCCGGTATCGGCTGCAGTCTCCCGAACCGCTGGTGTCCTTCGTCTGCGTTCTGCATGGCGAAGCGCGATCTGATCACGTTTCATTTTCTGAGGAGCACTCGTGGAGTCCATCTCCGAGACCCAGCCCGTCGACGCGCCCGAGGGCGTCGAGACCGACGAGCAGCCCACCGCTGCCGATCAGGGCACCGACACCGAACAGGCCACCGAGGCCGCTGCGGAGGGCGCTGGCGCCCCCGCTGTCGACGAGCCCGCCGAGGCGGACGCCGCCGCTGCCGACGCGCAGCCCGAGGCGCTGTTCACCGACGACGCGCTCGCCGAGGCGCCTGCCGCCGACGCCGCGCCCGCGGCCGAAGAGGCCCCCGTCGCGGAGGCCCCCGTCGAGGAGGCCGCCCCCGTCGAGAAGCCCGCTCGCGCTCCGCGGAAGCGCGCTCCGCGCCGTGCGAAGAGCGCCACCGCCGAGGAGACGGCCGCCGCTGAGGCCGCCGCCGCCGAAGAGAAGGCTGCCGCGGACGCCGCTGCGGCCGAAGCGCCGGCCGCGGACGAGTCCGCCGACGCCGCCACGCCCGTCACCACGGCGGCCGACGTCGCCGCTGACGCCGAGGCCGCCGCCGAGACCCCCGCCGTCGCCGAGACCCCCGCCGTCGCCGAGACGACCGCCGCCGACGAGGCGAGCGCCACCGAGACCGCGTCCGCTGAGACCGGTTCGACCGACGACGCCGCTGCTTCGGCGACCGACACGGTGTCGGCCGAGGGCGCATCGACCGACGCGTCGGCGCCCGAGAGCGCCGAGCAGGGCGACGAGACACCGGCCCGCGGCCGCGGCCGCAGCCGCTCGCGCAACCGCAACCGCAACAAGGCCGACGCCGACAAGGGCGAGACGCCGGCACAGCCCTCCGCCGACGAGGCCGAGGCGCCCGAGAAGACCCCGCGCGAGAACGCCCAGCGCGAGAACGCCCAGCGCGACAACGCTCAGCGTGAGAACGCTCAGCGTGACAGCGCGCAGAACGGCCAGCAGGCCCAGCAGCAGCAGGGCGGCTCGGCGAACAGCCGCAACCGTCAGCGCAACAAGCGCCGTGGCCAGAGCGTCGCGGGCGACGAGTTCGAGACCGAGATCGGTGAGGACGACGTCCTCGTCCCCATCGCCGGTGTCCTCGACGTGCTCGACAACTACGCCTTCGTCCGCACCACGGGGTACCTGCCCGGCCCGAGCGACGTCTACGTCTCGCTCGGCCAGGTGAAGAAGTACAACCTGCGCAAGGGCGACGCCGTCGTCGGTGCGATCAAGCAGCCCCGCGAGGGCGAGCAGCAGGGGCGCCAGAAGTACAACGCACTCGTGCAGGTCGACTCGATCAACGGTCTGTCGGTTGACGACGCCGCCGCTCGCGTCGAGTTCAACAACCTCACGCCGCTCTACCCCCAGGAGCGCCTGCGCCTGGAGACCGGCCCCGAGAAGCTCACGCAGCGCATCATCGACCTGGTCGCCCCGGTCGGCAAGGGCCAGCGCGGCCTGATCGTCGCCCCGCCCAAGGCCGGTAAGACCATCGTTCTGCAGCAGATCGCCAACGCGATCGCCACGAACAACCCCGAGGTCCACCTCATGGTCGTGCTCGTCGACGAGCGCCCCGAAGAGGTCACCGACATGCAGCGTACGGTGCGCGGCGAGGTCATCGCTTCGACGTTCGACCGCCCGGCCGAAGACCACACCACCGTCGCCGAGCTCGCCATCGAGCGCGCGAAGCGTCTCGTGGAACTCGGCCGCGACGTCGTCGTGCTGCTCGACTCGATCACCCGCCTCGGTCGCGCCTACAACCTCGCCGCTCCCACCTCGGGACGCGTCCTGAGCGGTGGCGTCGACGCCTCGGCGCTGTACCCGCCCAAGCGTTTCTTCGGCGCCGCGCGCAACATCGAGAACGGTGGATCGCTCACCATCCTCGCCACGGCCCTGGTGGAGACCGGCTCCAAGATGGACGACGTCATCTTCGAAGAGTTCAAGGGCACTGGCAACAGCGAGCTGCGCCTGAACCGCCAGCTCGCCGACAAGCGCATCTTCCCGGCCGTCGACGTCAACGCGTCGAGCACCCGCCGTGAAGAGATGCTGCTGTCGAACGACGAGGTCAAGATCACCTGGAAGCTCCGTCGCGCGCTGGCCGGCCTCGAGCCCCAGCAGGCCCTCGAGGTCGTGCTCGGAAAGCTCAAGGAGACCCAGTCGAACGTCGAGTTCCTCGTGCAGATGCAGAAGTCGATCCCGGCGCCCGCGCGCGGCGGTGACGACAACAGCATCCGCTGATCGGGGCGGGAGACGCGATGTCGGAGCCCGCGATGTTCGAGTCGGTCCGCGGACTGCTCGAGGAGCACAAGGCCGTCCAGGAAGAGCTCTCCGACCCGGCCGTGCACGCGGACGCCGCGCGCGCCAAGCGCGTCAACCGGCGTTATGCCGAGTTGTCGCGGATCGTGACGGCGCACGAGGCGTGGGTCTCGGCATCCGATGATCTCGAGGCCGCCCGCGAGCTCGCCCGCGAGGACGAGGCGTTCGCCGACGAGGTGCCGGGTCTCGAGGAGCGGGTCGCCGAGACGCAGGAGCGTCTGCGACGTCTGCTCATCCCGCGCGACCCCGACGACGCCCGCGACGTCATCATGGAGATCAAGGGCGGCGAGGGGGGAGCCGAGAGCGCCCTCTTCGCGGCCGACCTGCTGCGCATGTACCTGCAGTACGCGGCATCCATGGGTTGGAAGACCGAGCTCCTCGAGCGCACGGAGTCCGACCTCGGCGGCTACAAGGACGTGCAGGTCGCGATCAAGGGGTCCTCGAGCGACCCGGCCCAGGGAGTGTGGGCGCACCTGAAGTACGAGGGCGGCGTGCACCGCGTGCAGCGCGTGCCGGCCACCGAGTCGCAGGGGCGCATCCACACCTCCACCACGGGCGTGCTCGTCTTCCCCGAGGTCGACGAGCCCGAAGAGGTCGCGATCGACCCCAACGACCTGAAGATCGACGTCTTCCGCTCGTCGGGCCCCGGTGGTCAGTCCGTCAACACGACAGACTCCGCCGTGCGCATCACCCACGTTCCCACCGGGATCGTCGTGTCGATGCAGAACGAGAAGTCGCAGCTGCAGAACCGCGAGGCCGGCATGCGCGTGCTGCGCGCCCGCCTTCTCGCCAAGCAGCAGGAGGAGCGCGACGCCGTCGCCGCCGATGCGCGCAAGTCGCAGATCCGCGGCATGGATCGCTCCGAGCGCATCCGCACCTACAACTTCCCCGAGAACCGCATCGCCGATCACCGCACCGGGTACAAGGCGTACAACCTCGATCAGGTGATGGACGGCGCCCTCGGCCCGATCATCGAGTCGGCCATCACGGCCGACGAAGAAGCGCGGCTCGCGGCCCTCGCCGACTCCTAAGCTCGGGTGGTGCCCACCGCCGCTCAGATCGTGTCGTTCGACGACACCCCGCCCCCGCCCGGGCTCTCGCCGTGGGTCGGTCCCGCCGAGCAGGTGCGGCAGATCGAGATCGTGGATCCGGATGCCGCGTGGCCCGAGATCTTCGAGGTGCTCCGCTCCCGCATCGTCGGTGCGCTGGGTGACCGCGTCCTCGCGATCGAACACATCGGCTCGACGTCGGTGCCGGGGCTGGCCGCCAAGCCGATCATCGACATCGACCTGACGGTCGCCGACACCGACGACGAGGACGCCTTCGTCCCTGCCCTCGAGGCGCTCGGATTCGTGCTGCGCGTGCGCGAGCCGTGGTGGCTGGGGCACCGCTGCCTGGTCTCGGCGGAGCCGGCCGCCAACCTGCACGTGTGGCCGCCCGATAGTCCCGAGGCGGCGCGGCACCGCATCTTCCGCGACTGGTTGCGCGCAGACGAGGCCGATCGACAGCGGTACGCCGCGGTCAAGCACGAGGTCGCGGCCGACGGCTTGATGAGCGAGTACAACGCCCGCAAACAGGGCGTGATCCGCGAGATCTACGCCCGCGCCTTCGCGGCGGCGGGGCTATTGCCCTGACGGGCGCCATTCCGGGACCGCGACACAGGATCCACAGCCGTGACGCGTCCGCAGAGCGCGGCGCGGGCGGATCTCCTGCGCTGTGCACTGATGGGCGTCAGTCGTCCCAGGCGGGCGGGTGGGGGAGAGGGCCACGGCGCCGCTCGAGCTGAGCGGCGAGCGACAGCAGTGTGGCCTCGCCGCCCGGACGCCCGACGAGCTGGATGGACACGGGGTGGCCGGTGGCGTCCTTGGTCAGCGGCACCGTCAGCGCGGGTAGCCCCGCGACGTTGACGAAGCTCGAATACGGCGCGTACTCCACCTGCATCGCGAACGTCCGCTCGGGGCCATGTCCGGCGTAAGCCCCCACGGGTTGCGGCCGCTGCGCCAGCGCGGGGGTGAGCACCGCGTCGAAAGCGGCGAAGTCGGCGATCGTGCGGCGTTCGAACGCGCGCGCCGAGGCCAGACCGCCGAGCAGGTCCAGCGCGGACAGTCGGCGTCCCTCGCGGACGAGCCACGCCGTCAACGGCTCGACGAGCATCATGTCGTCGTCGCTCAGCGGGATCCGTGCGGCGCTCGCGCGCCACAGCACGTGGAATAGCGACGCGTAGCCGAAGGGATGCCAATCGGCATCCGCCACGGCATGTCCGGCGTCGCTGAGCCAGGCGGCGGCCGTGTCGAAGGCGGTGCGGGCGTCGGCGTCGAGCACGATGTCCTCGTCGTCGTCCCACGGCGACACGGTCGTGATCCCCACGCGCAACGCTCCCGGTGGACGCCGGGCGGCCTCGACGAACGGCCCCGTGCTGGGCGCCGCCGTGGCGTACGTGAACGGCGCGAGGCCGACGAGCGCGTCGAGCAGCAGCCCGGCGTCCTCTGCCGAGCGGGCGATCGGTCCGGTCACCGACAGGCCGTCCGGGGAGTCGAAGCCGGATCCGATCGGTAGCCGCCCCCGCGACGGTTTGAGTCCGACGACGCCGACGGTCGCCGAGGGGATGCGGATCGACCCACCGCCATCCGAGCCGACGGCCGCAGGCAAGAGCCCCGCCGCGACGGCGACGGCGGCCCCACCGCTGGATCCGCCCGCCCCGGCCGTGAGGCGCCACGGATCCCGCGCCGGCGCGTGGATCAGCGGCTCGGTGAACCCGGTGAGTCCGAACTCCGACGTGCTCGTCTTTCCCACGTTGATCGCCCCCGCGGCATCCAGCGCTTCGGCAAGGGGATCGGATGCCGTGGGCACGAGGTGCACGCGGGCTCGCGAGCCGTAGCGGGTGGGGACGCCGGCGCGGGCGACGAGGTCCTTGTCGGCGAGCGGCACGCCCCACAGGGGACCGGTGGCGGGGTCGAGGGTGGCAGCGCGGCGCAGCGCGGCGTCGGGTGTCACCTCGGCGAAAGCGCCCAGGTCGGCCAACCGGGCGATTCGGTCGAGGTAATGGGCCGTGAGCTCGCGCGGGTCGAGCGTGCCGTCGGCGAGGCCTCCGACCTGCGCGACGAGCGACAGGTCGTGCAGGCGGGTCATGTTCCGAGCCTACGACGGCATCGAGCAGCGCGTCTCTCGCCGACGCCACGCACCGATGCGACCCACATTCACGCAGCGTCCCCGTGGACCTGCCTCGCGAGGCCGCACGGGCCGCCCCGTCGCCGGCCCGGCGCCTGTCCACCGCGGACGGCTATCCGGCGCGCTCCCACGCCGCGCTGTCCTCGTCGAGCTGCTCCAGAATCTCGCGGGGCGTCTGCCCGAGGTGGTGACGAAAAGCCCGATGCAGGTGAGACAGGTCGCTGAACCCCCACTTGGCGGCGAGCTGCGTCATCGTCATCCGCCCGCGCATCGCGCGCAGGTCGTCGGCACACCCCCGCACCCGCACGCGCATGACGGTCTGACCGAAGGTGAGGGGAGCATCCTCGTACAGCTGATGGAGTTTGCGCACCGAGACGGCGAAGTGCCGCGCGATCGCTGACGGTGAAGTGTCCACGAACCGGATGTGCCTCTCCAGATGGCGCGCGATGCTGCGACGCAGTTCCTCGTCCCCGCCGTGTTCATCGCTGACGGATCCGGTCGACGCGGAATGCGAGAGTGCGCGGCTCAGAGACGAGACGGCGACCCCCACGGCATCCGCTTCGCTGTCGGTCATTCTCGACGCCTGCTCCCACGAGGAGCGCAGGGTGTCGGCGACGACCGCTCCGAGCCCGGTCGCGGCGGAGAACGCCCGTGCCGTGGCATCCGCCCGCAAGACGTCGGGGATGTCATGAGCCGGTACGCGGAACGACACCGTCCGCCACGGGTCGAGGTAGTCCAGCGTGAACGCGCGGGTGGCATCCACGATCGAGAACGTCCCCGGACCCGACATGCTGCGTCGGCCGTCCTGCGAGACGACGCAGCGCCCGTCGAGCATCAGGTTGACGAAGACGACCTCGTCGTCGACCCGGCGCACCTCGTCGGGACCGTGGTGGATGACCTGTGCGCACGTCGCGATCTCGGCACCGGTGGTGTGGCCGAAGGGCCTGCTCTCGACCCGGCCCTGCAGGCCCACGCGGGACCAGTCGTCGCGCGTGTCTCGTGCCGCGGGGCGGAGGGGCGTGAACGCGGCGCACACGACCTCGCGCCAGTACGCGAACTGCTCCCGCGGCGGTCGGTCGCGTGTGTCCCATCGATTCATCGGTTCCTCCTCGGCGGCCCGCGGATGTCGACGAACTCAGCAGAGCAATGCGCTGTTACCCGGGACGCCGCGTCGCGTGTCGTGCCGGTAACGAAGTGCTCACCGCGGCATCGCGTGCACTGTCGTCCTCACCGTCGTGCACGCGCGTCCAATTGCTGCCGTCCGTAGCGCTGCGACGCTACCCACACCTCATCCGACGAGACAGGAGCTCATCCGTGGCCATCGACTTCACCCTCTCCGAAGAGCAGCTCGGTCTGCGCCTGCAGGCGCGGGAGTTCGCCGAGACCGTGCTCAGCCAGGTTCCCGACGTCATCGCGCCCATCCCCGACCCGCTCGACCGCTTCCGCGCCCTCAAGCCCTTCTACCAGCAGATGGTCGACGCCGGCTTCGTCAAGGGACTCATCCCCGTCGAGAACGGCGGGCACCGCTTCAGCAACCTGCAGTTCGCTCTCGCCTGCGAGGAGCTCGCGCGCGTCGAGATCAACACCCCGACCATCGTCCTCGGCACCGGTCTCGGCACCTTCCCGATCATCACGGCGGGCACGCCCGAGCAGAAGGAGCGCTTCCTCGCCCCCTTCGTCGACGGCAGCCCCGCTCTCGCGGCGATCGCGTTCACGGAGGCGGCGGGAAGCGCCAACTTCGACCACCCCGACCCGAAGTACGGCGTGCAGACCTTCGCCGTCCGCGACGGTGACGAGTGGGTCCTCAACGGACGGAAGGCGTACACGACCAATGCCTCGGGCTGGGACGACGAGGGCGCCGACATCATCAGCGTCGTCTGCCGCATCGACGAGACCAAGCCCCCGGCCGAGTCGCTCGCGATCATCGTCGTCGAGAAGGGCACGCCCGGTGTCACCTTCTCGGGCATCATCGACACGATGGGCCACCTCGCCACGAACTCGCCGTACGTGGACTTCGTCGACGTCCGCGTGCCCGTGGAGAACCTCATCGGTGCGCCCGGTGACGGGATGGCGCTGACGAAGGGATCGTTCTCGTGGACGTGCTCCAGCATCGCCGCGGCGGCGGTCGGCAAGATGCGCCGTGCCTTCGAGATCGCGTACGACTTCGTCTCGACCGAGAAGCGCTCGGGCAGTGTGCCGGTCATCGACCACCAGAACGCCGGATACATGCTCGCCGACATCAAGACGCGGATCGAGGTCGGCCGGTACTTCGCCTGGAAGGCCGCCGACCACTTCGACAAGACCGGGGGCCTCGACCGCGAGCTGTCGAACATGTCGAAGATCTACAAGTCCGAGCTCGCCGTGCAGACGGTCTATGACGCGATGCGCCTCGTCGGGGTGGACTCCTACGGCGACCGCGTACCGCTCGGCGGCATCATGCAGGACGTGCTGTGCCTGCCGATCTACGACGGCGGCAACATGGGCGTGCGACGCCGCCACCTGCATGAGATGCTGCGCACCCCGGGCTACGACCACCTGGCCGCGGCGGAGAACCGCCTGTCGGTCTGACCGACCCACCCCCGTGCGGGAACGCGGCGATGGCGGACCCGCACGGGGGTGTTCAGATCCAGTACTCGGGCGTCGTCAGCACCGCGCGGGTGTCCTCGCCGGCACGGCGTTGACGCGCTTTGGCGGGGACGCCGACGAGCACGCTGTCGGCCGGGGCATCCGCGGTCACGACGGCGTTGGCGCCGACGGCGCTGCGGGCGCCGATCGTGATCGGCCCGAGGATCTTCGCCCCGGCGCCGACCGCGACCCCGTCGTGCAGGGTCGGGTGGCGTTTGCCGCCCTCGCGCTGACGACCGCCCAGGGTGACGCCGTGGTACAGCATCACGTCGTCGCCGACCTCGGCCGTCTCGCCGACCACGACACCCATGCCGTGATCGATGAAGAAGCGTCGACCGATCGCGGCGCCGGGGTGGATCTCGATCCCGGTGAGCCACCGGGTCACCTGCGACAGGGCCCGCGCCGGGAAGCGCAGACCCCGTCGCCAGAGCCGGTTCGCGATGCGGTACGACCACACGGCGTGAAGCCCCGGGTACAGCAGCGCGATCTCGAGGCCGCCGCGCGCCGCGGGATCGCGGAGCTTGGCAGAAGAGATGTCTTCGCGGATGCGGGAGAGGACCCCCACGTCAGTCTTCGCGCAGGTGCTCGTAGAGCGCCGTCGAGAGGTACCGCTCGCCGTAGGAGGGGATGATGACGACGATGTTCTTGCCCGCCGCCTCGGGGCGCCGCGCGACCTCAAGGGCCGCCCAGATCGCCGCACCCGACGACATGCCGACCAGGATGCCGTCTTTCGCAGCCGTCTCACGGGCCAGGCGGATCGCGTCGTCGAACTCGACGTCGATCACCTCGTCGATGATGTCGCGGTCGAGGATCGCGGGCACGAAGTTGGGGCCGATGCCCTGGATCTTGTGGGGACCGGGGTGGCCCTTGGTGAGCACGGGGGAGTCGGCGGGCTCGACGGCGACGACCTTGACCCCGGGCACGCGCTCCTTGAGCACCTGGCCGACGCCGGTGATGGTGCCGCCGGTGCCGATTCCGGCGACGAAGTAGTCGACCTTGCCCTCGGTGTCGCGCAGGATCTCTTCGGCCGTGGTCTTGCGGTGGATCGCGGGGTTCGCCTCGTTCTCGAACTGGCGGGCCCAGACGGCGCCCGGCGTCTCGGCGACGATGCGCTTGGCCTCGTCCACGGCGTGCGACATGCCCTTGGTGGGATCGGTGAGTACGAGCTCGGCGCCGAAGGCCTTGAGCAGGATGCGGCGTTCCTTCGACATCGAGGCCGGCATCGTGAGGATGACCTTGTACCCGCGTGCGGCGCCCACCATGGCGAGGGCGATGCCGGTGTTGCCGCTCGTCGACTCGACGATCGTGCCGCCGGGCTTGAGCTCGCCCGAGGCTTCGGCCGCGTCGATGATGGCGATGCCGAGGCGGTCCTTGACGCTCGAGGCGGGGTTGTAGAACTCGAGCTTGGCGAGGATCCGGCCGCCCGCGCCTTCGGCGACGCGGTTCAGCCGCACGAGCGGCGTGTCGCCGAATGCAGAGGTGATGTCGGAGTGGATGCCGGGCATGGCTCGCCTTTCGCCGTCGGTCGGGACGCGATCATTTTAGGCGAGCCTTCCGACACCGCCGGCCCGTGTGACGCCGCGCGACTAGGCTGGGCTCCCGTCATGCCAAAGACCGTCCCGCTCCCCGTCCCCACGGCCCTTTCGGTCGCCGATGTCCTGCGCTCCGCCGCGCAGCGACTGCACGCGGCGGGAGTACCCGATCCGCAGGTCGACGCCGAACTCCTCGTCGCCCATGTGCTCGACTCCTCCCGCGGCGGGGTGCAGGCCGCCGCCATCCGCGGAGACCGGATGCCGGAGCCCGCCGCGCGCGCCCTCGCCCCTCTGCTCGACCGCCGTGCGGCCCGTGAGCCCCTGCAGCACCTCACCGGTCTCGCGCCGTTCCGTTCCCTGGAGCTGGCGGTGGGACCGGGCGTGTTCGTCCCGCGCCCCGAGACGGAGATGGTGGCCCAGCTCGCGATCGACGCGCTGCGCTCTGCGGCATCCGAGGCGCCGATCGCGGTCGATCTCGGAACCGGCAGCGGCGCGATCGCGCTCGCGATGGCCACCGAGGTGCCCCACGCCCGTGTCTTCGCCGCCGAGAACTCGGTTGATGCGTTCGTCTGGACGAAGCAGAACGTGGCCCGCGTCGGTGCCGACAACGTCACACTCGCCTTCGTCGACCTCGCCGACGCGTTCCGCGAGCTCGACGGGACCGTGTCGGTCGTGGCATCCAACCCTCCTTACGTTCCAGACGACGCGATCCCGCGTGATCCCGAGGTGCGTCTCTACGACCCGCCGGCGGCGCTGTACGGGGGACCGGACGGACTGGATGCCGTGCGCCATCTCAGCCGCGTCGGACTCCGGCTCGGTCACCCCGGGGCGATGATCGTCATCGAGCACGGCGAGTGGCAGGGCGAGGCCATCCGCGAGATCCTCGTCGCCGACGGCTGGCGTTCGGCCGCGACCCACCGCGATCTGACGAGCAGGGATCGCGCCACCACCGCCACCCGTCCGTGACCACGCGGAGGGCGGCGCGCGACTAGACTGACGCGCGTTATGTCACCCGTCTACGACTGCCGTGACGAATCGCAGCTGCTGTCCGGAATGCGCCACGCGCGTCAAGCGATCGGCCGCGGCGAGCTCGTCGTGCTCCCCACCGACACCGTCTACGGAATCGCCGCGGACGCCTTCAACGCGCGTGCCGTCGCGGGCCTGCTCGAGGCGAAGGGCCGCGGACGCCAGCAGCCGCCGCCCGTCCTCGTTCCCGGAGTCGGGACGCTGCGGGCCCTCGTCGCCGAGATCCCTCCCGCCGTCGACGATCTCGTTCGCGAGTTCTGGCCGGGAGGGCTGACGATCGTGCTTCCCGCCCAGCCCTCGCTCTCGTGGGACCTCGGTGACACGCACGGCACGGTCGCGGTGCGCATGCCCGCGCAGAAGATGACGCTCGAACTGCTCGAAGAGACCGGACCGCTCGCGGTGTCGAGCGCGAACCTCACGGGTCGAGCAGCGGCGGTCGACATCGACTCCGCTCGTGACATGCTCGGCGACAGTGTGGCGGCCTACCTCGACGCCGGCGTCAGCGAGACGGGCGTCGCCTCGACGATCATCGATGCCACGACACTCGTCGGGGGAGCGGAACCGCAGATCCGCGTGCTGCGCGAGGGCGCGATCTCGCGCGACCGTCTGCGCGCGGTGGTGGGCGACCTCCTCGAGCCGGACCCCGTCGACGAGGTCGTGGACCCCCTCGCGACACCCTCCGCAACGACCCCGGATGCCGAGGCGCCGGGTCCGTGACCCAATACCTCCTCACCATCCTGTTCACGGCGGCGGTCACGCTCGCGCTGTCGTGGGTGGTGTGGAAGCTTGCTCTGCGGTTCAAGCTGTACCCCGGCATCCGCGACCGCGATGTGCACAAGACGCCCACCCCGCGCCTCGGTGGTGTCGCGATGTTCCTCGGCGTGGTCGCCGCCTTCGCGCTCTCGAGCAGGAACCCCTACTTCGCGATCTTCTGGATCGACCCCGTCCCGGTGCTCTCTCTGCTTGGGGCGGTGCTGCTCATCGTGCTCGTCGGCGTCGCAGACGACCTGTGGGATCTCGACTGGATGATCAAGCTCGGGGCGCAGTTCGTGGCGGCCGGCATCATCGCCTGGTTCGGTCAGCTGCAGATCCTGTCGTTGCCGATCGGCGCACTCACGGTGGGATCGAGCTGGGTGAGCTTCCTGCTGACCGTGTTCGCGATGGTCGTCGTCATGAACGCCGTGAACTTCATCGACGGGCTGAACGGTCTCGTGGCGGGCGTCTGCCTGATCGCCAACGGCGTCTTCTTCGCGTACTCGTACCTCCTCGTGCGCGATACCGGAGCGAGCACCTACTTCAACCTCGCGTCCTTCATCGCGGCGGTGCTCGTGGGGGCGTGCCTGGGCTTCCTCCCGATGAACTGGACCCCGGCGAAGCTCTTCATGGGCGACGCGGGCGCACTCATGCTGGGGCTGCTCATGGCGAGCTCCGCCGTCGCGATCACCGGTCAGCTCGACCCCGCGGTGCTCGATCCCGAGAAGATCGGCCGTTCGCAGCTGCTCGGTGCCTTCATCCCGATCCTGTTGCCCGTGGTCATCGTGCTGCTGCCCCTGCTCGACTTCGGGCTCGCGGTCGCTCGGCGGCAGTGGGCGGGCAGATCGCCCTTCTCGCCGGACCGCAAGCACCTTCACCACCGCATGCTCGACATGGGGCACACCGACCGCGACGCGGTCCTCATCTTCTACAGCTGGACCGCCGTGGTGAGCCTCGCGTTCCTGCTGATGTACATCGGCACCCAGCAGGGCTGGCCCGGCGACTACGCGATCGGCATCGCCTTCGGCGTGACCGGTGTCGCCGCTTGCGCCGTCCTCACGCTCCTGCCCTCCCAGCACCGTCTGCGGTTGTCCCGCCGACCCCGACCCACCCGACCGGAGTCCCCCTCATGAGCAGTGTTTCGCCCGCCCCTCGTCGCCCTCTCTCCAGTACCCCGGTGCTGCGCACCGCCCTGGTATGGGGTGGCATCGTGACGGCGGTGCTGCTCGTGCTCGGGGCTGTCGTGGGCTTCCTCGTCGGGGGCGGGGGAGGCCTCGGCAGCGCCCTGTCGGGCGTCGCGGTCAGCGCGATCTTCCTCGCGGTGACGGCCATCAGCATCCTCGTGGCGAACCGCTGGTTCGGAGATGCCCTCTACGTGCCGATCTTCTTCGGAATCGTCCTGGGCGGGTGGCTGCTGAAGCTCATCCTGTTCATCGTGGCGATCGTGGTGCTGCGCGGACAGGGGTGGGTCGACCCGGTCGTGTTCTACGTGGCGCTCGTCGTCAGCGTCATCGCCTCGCTCGCCGTCGACGTGGTCGTGTTGCTGCGCATGCGTATCCCGAGCGTGAGCGACGTGACCCTGCCCACCGACCCCGACGCGGGTGATCGCCGATCCTGAGACCCCCGTATCTCATGAGGCGGCACGTCGAGGCCCATTAGTCCGTCGGCGAGACGATCACGGCACTCGGACTCATGGATCCGCCGGGAGTTTGATAGGGTTGCCGTAGTACCCACCCGCGATTGGAACTCTTCTCCAGGCTCGCACTTCGGGTAACAATCACCGACCATCGTCGCAACGGTTCACACCGATGCCCCGAAGCTGGAGCCAGCGCTGACTACTCAAGCTGCGACCCTGATCACGAACTTCGCGTCCGCGGGTGCCGAGTTCCACCCGCCGTCCATCTCGGAGTTCTTCCCGGATGCGGTGCTGTTCGAGGGCACGATCTTCGCGATCACGCGTATCAACCTCACGCAGATGCTGGCGACGCTGGCCCTCGTTCTCTTCCTCGTGCTCGGCACTCGCCGCATGAAGGTCGTCCCCGGCCGCTTCCAGAGCGTCGCCGAGATGGGCTTGGACTTCGTCCGCGTCAACATCGCCGAGGACATCCTCGGACGCAAGGACGGCAAGCGCTTCCTGCCGATCCTCACCACCATCTTCTTCATGGTGCTGTTCATGAACATCACGGGTGTCATCCCGTTCCTGAACATCGCCGGCACCAGCGTCATCGCCGTTCCGATGCTGCTCGCGATCGTGGCCTACGTCACCTTCATCTACGCAGGCATCAAGAAGAGCCCCGCCGGCTTCTTCAAGAACGCGCTGCTGCCCTCGGGCGTCCCGTGGCCGCTGTACATCATCATCGTCCCGCTCGAGTTCCTCTCCACCTTCATCATCCGGCCCGTCACCCTGACGCTGCGTCTGCTGATGAACATGGTCGTCGGTCACCTCATGCTGGTCCTGTTCTTCTCGGCGACGCAGTTCTTCGTCGTGGGGCTCAGCGGATGGTGGACGGCTCTCGGCGCCGGTTCGCTGGCCTTCGGCTTCGCCTTCACCCTGTTCGAAATCTTCGTCGCCTTCCTCCAGGCGTACGTCTTCGCGATCCTCACCGCGGTCTACATCCAGCTCGCGGTCGCAGAAGAGCACTGAGCGGCCCGGCGCACGCCGAGCCACCCAACGAAAGGAAAAAACCCGTGGACGCAACTACGGTTCTCGCCCAGGTCACCGGTAACGTCGCCACGATCGGCTACGGTCTCGCCGCCATCGGCCCCGCCATCGGCGTGGGCATCGTCGTCGGCAAGACGATCGAGGGCGTCGCCCGTCAGCCCGAGCTCGCGGGCCGCCTGCAGGTCCTGATGTTCATCGGTATCGCCTTCACCGAGGCGCTCGCCTTCATCGGTATCGCGACCGGCTTCATCTTCACTTGATCCCGGCCGCTCTCGATTCACTGTAAGGAGACAGGATGCTGAACGCTCTTGTCACTCTCGCCGCGGAGCCCGCGGGGGAAGCGCACAACCCGCTGCTTCCTGCGGTCTACGACATCATCTGGTCGGCGGTGTGCTTCGTCGTCATCATCTTCGTGGTGTGGCGCGTCGCTCTGCCGCGCATGGCGAAGCTGCTCGACGAGCGCAGTGCTGCCATCGAGGGCAACATCGCGAAGGCCGACGAGGCCCAGCGTCAGGCCGAGGCCGCCCTCGAGCAGTACACGGCTCAGCTCGCCGAGGCGCGCCGCGAAGCCGGTGAGATCCGCGAGTCCGCCACCCAGGACGGTCGCAAGATCGTCGCCGAGGCACGCGAGACCGCGGCAGCCGATGCCGCTCGCATCACCGCGTCCGCTCACGCGCAGATCGAGGCGGAGCGTCAGGCGACCCTCGTGCAGCTGCGCTCCGAGGTCGGTACCCTCGCGGTGGACCTCGCCGGCAACGTGATCGGTGAGACCCTGTCCGACGACGCGCGTGCGAACGCCGTGGTCGACCGCTTCCTCGCCGAGCTCGAGGCGTCCGAGAAGGCGGCCAAGTAATGGGCAGCGCGACCACTCAGGCGCGGACCGCGACGACGGAGGCCCTGGCCTCCGCGTCGGGCGTCGATCTCGACGTCGCGCGCGAGCTGTTCGCGGCCGTCGGTGCCGTGAGCGGATCGTCGCAGTTGAGCGGCGCGCTGTCCGACTCGTCGGTGCCGGCCCCCGCTCGCGCGGGGCTGGTCTCGGCCGTCTTCGGCTCCACCTACCGTCCCGCCACGGTCGCCCTGCTCTCCAGCGCTGCCCAGCAGCGCTGGTCGAACGCCGGGCAGTTCGTCGAGGGTCTCGAAGAGCTGGCGATCCAGGCGACCTCGGTCGCCGAGTCGGCGGACATCGAGTCGGAGCTGTTCGCCTTCTCGCGCACCGTCGCGAGCAACGGCGAGCTCGAGCTCGCTCTCGGTGGGCGCCTCGGCGGGGCCTCGGCGAAGGGGTCGCTCGTCTCGACCCTTCTCGACGGCCGCGCGAGCACCGGCACCGCACTCATCGTGTCGTCGCTGGTGCAGCACGCCCGCGGCCGCCGCGTACGCGCCCTGCTTCGCCGGGCCGAGCGCATCGTCGCCGACCAGCGCGCGCGGATCGTCGCCACCGTGTACGCCGCAGCCCCCCTCAGCGCCGAACAGCAGACTCGTCTGCAGAACGCTCTCAGCGCACGTTACGGTTCAGCGGTCACGCTGAACACCGTGATCGACCCGACGGTGGTCGGCGGTCTGCGCGTGCAGGTCGCGGACGACGTCATCGACGCGAGCGTGTCCGCACGTCTCGCTGACCTCCGCCAGCGGATCGCAGGCTAAAGACTTTCCGCCCGAATGGGCGTGGATCTGGGGGCCGAGTGCCCCACGAACGAAGGAAGACAATGGCAGATCTCTCTATCAGCCCCGACGTCATTCGTGACGCGCTGAAGGACTTCGTCAACGCCTACGAGCCCACCGGCGCCGCGGCGACCGAGGTCGGCGCCGTCGTCGACGCGGCCGACGGCATCGCGCACGTCGAGGGCCTTCCGGGCGTCATGGCCAACGAGCTCATCCGCTTCGCGGACGGCACGCTGGGCCTCGCTCAGAACCTCGACGAGAACGAGATCGGTGTGGTCGTCCTCGGCGACTTCGCCGGCATCGAAGAAGGCCAGAGCGTCACTCGCACCGGTGAGGTCCTCTCGGTGGGTGTCGGTGACGGCTACCTGGGCCGCGTCGTCGACCCGCTCGGCAACCCGATCGACGGTCTCGGCGAGATCGCGACCGAGGGGCGTCGCGCGCTCGAGCTCCAGGCTCCCGGCGTCATGCAGCGCAAGAGCGTCCACGAGCCGCTGCAGACCGGCATCAAGGCGATCGACGCCATGATCCCCGTCGGTCGTGGCCAGCGTCAGCTCATCATCGGCGACCGCCAGACCGGTAAGACGGCGATCGCGATCGACACGATCATCAACCAGCGGGCCAACTGGGAGTCCGGCGACGTCAACAAGCAGGTGCGTTGCATCTACGTCGCGATCGGCCAGAAGGGCTCGACCATCGCTTCGGTGAAGGGCGCCCTCGAGGAGGCGGGCGCGATGGAGTACACCACCATCGTCGCCGCCCCGGCGTCCGACCCCGCCGGCTTCAAGTACCTCGCCCCCTACACCGGCTCGGCCATCGGCCAGCACTGGATGTACGGCGGCAAGCACGTGCTGATCATCTTCGATGACCTGTCGAAGCAGGCCGAGGCCTACCGTGCCGTTTCGCTGCTGCTCCGCCGCCCGCCGGGCCGCGAGGCTTACCCCGGCGACGTCTTCTACCTGCACTCGCGTCTGCTCGAGCGCTGCGCGAAGCTCTCCGACGAGCTCGGTGCCGGTTCGATGACGGGTCTGCCCATCATCGAGACGAAGGCGAACGACGTCTCGGCGTACATCCCGACCAACGTGATCTCCATCACCGACGGCCAGATCTTCCTGCAGTCCGACCTCTTCAACGCCAACCAGCGTCCCGCTGTCGACGTGGGTATCTCGGTCTCGCGAGTGGGCGGTGACGCTCAGGTCAAGTCGATCAAGAAGGTGTCGGGAACCCTGAAGCTCGAGCTCGCGCAGTACCGCTCGCTCGAGGCCTTCGCGATGTTCGCCAGCGACCTCGACGCGGCTTCACGTCGTCAGCTCGCCCGCGGTGCGCGTCTGACCGAGCTGCTCAAGCAGCCGCAGTACTCGCCGTACCCCGTCGAGGAGCAGGTCGTCTCGATCTGGGCCGGAACGAACGGCAAGCTCGACACCGTCGAGGTGTCCGACGTCCTGCGCTTCGAGCGCGAGCTGCTGGACTACCTCCGCCGCAACTCGACGGTGCTCGACACCCTGCGTGAGACCAACGTGCTCGGTGACGACACGCTCGCGGAGCTCGAGCAGAAGATCGACGCATTCGCGAAGGAATTCCAGCCCGGCAAGGACCAGGGCGTCGTCGGCGCCGAGAAGGTCGACGCTGCCGAGGCGGAAGACGTCAACCAGGAGCGGATCGTCAAGGGCCGTCGCTGATAGCGACGACACGAGAACGGAATCATGGGCGCACAACTGCGGGTCTACAAGCAGAAGATCTCTTCTGCTCAGACGACCAAGAAGATCACGAAGGCGATGGAGCTCATCGCGGCTTCGCGCATCCAGAAGGCGATGGCGCGTGTGCGCGCGGCATCGCCCTTCGCGCGGGCCGTCACGAGCGCCGTCTCCGCGGTGGCCACGCACTCCTCCGTCGACCACCCGCTGACGACCGAGCGCGAGAACATCCGCCGTTCGGCCCTGGTCGTGTTCACCTCCGACCGAGGCCTGGCGGGAGCGTTCAACTCGCAGATCCTTCGCGAGGCTCTCGAGCTGGCCGAGCTCCTGCGTTCGCAGGGCAAGGACGTGGTGTTCTACCTGGTGGGTCGCAAGGCCGTCGGCTACTTCCAGTTCCGCCGCATGGCGAGCGCCGCGCAGTGGGTCGGTGACACCGACACCCCGCAGTTCTCCACCGCGGAGGAAATCTCGGATGCCGTTCTCCAGGCGTATCGCGCTGGTGGCGACAACGAGGGTGTCGACGAGATCCACCTCGTGTACAACCGCTTCGTCAGCATGATGACGCAGTCGCCCGAGTCGGTGCGCCTGCTTCCGCTCGCGGTGCTCGAGGCCGACGAGGCCCCGGGTCAGGCCGAGATCTACCCGCTCTACGAGTTCGAGCCGGACGCCGAGACCGTGCTCGATGCGCTTCTGCCGGTCTACGTCCAGAGCCGAATTTTCAACGCCCTCCTCCAGTCGTCGGCCGCCAAGCACGCCGCGACGCAGAAGGCCATGAAGTCGGCCAGCGACAACGCCGACAAGCTCATCACCGACTACACCCGCCTGCGCAACAACGCGCGTCAGGCGGAGATCACGCAGCAGATCGCCGAGATCGTCGGCGGCGCCGATGCTCTGGCATCCGGCAAGTAAGTTCCCAAGGAGAGAAGAAGCCATGAGCCTCACCGCCGAGAAGACCGACGCGGCCGTCGTCGGACGCGTCGCGCGCGTCACCGGCCCGGTCGTCGACATCGAGTTCCCGCATGACGCGATCCCCGAGATCTACAACGCGCTGAAGACCACGATCACCATCGGTGACGAGTCGACCGAGATCACCCTCGAGGTCGCTCAGCACCTCGGTGACGACCTCGTGCGCGCCATCGCCCTCAAGCCCACCGACGGCATCGTCCGCGGTCAGGAAGTGCGTGACACCCGCGGCCCCATCTCGGTGCCCGTCGGAGACGTCACCAAGGGCAAGGTCTTCGATGTCACCGGTGAGGTGCTCAACGCCGCTCCCGGTGAGCAGGTCGAGATCACCGAGCGTTGGGGCATCCACCGCAAGGCGCCCAGCTTCGACCAGCTCGAGTCCAAGACCGAGATGTTCGAGACCGGCATCAAGTCGATCGACCTCCTCACCCCGTACGTGCAGGGTGGAAAGATCGGCCTCTTCGGTGGCGCCGGCGTCGGCAAGACCGTCCTGATCCAGGAGATGATCCAGCGCGTCGCGCAGGACCACGGTGGTGTCTCGGTGTTCGCCGGTGTCGGTGAGCGTACCCGTGAGGGCAACGACCTCATCGGCGAGATGGAAGAGGCCGGTGTCTTCGACAAGACCGCCCTCGTGTTCGGTCAGATGGACGAGCCGCCGGGAACGCGTCTGCGCGTCGCGCTGTCGGCCCTGACGATGGCTGAGTACTTCCGTGACGTCCAGAAGCAGGACGTGCTGCTGTTCATCGACAACATCTTCCGCTTCACGCAGGCCGGTTCCGAGGTCTCGACGCTGCTCGGCCGCATGCCCTCGGCCGTGGGTTACCAGCCGAACCTCGCCGACGAGATGGGCGTGCTCCAGGAGCGCATCACCTCCACGCGCGGCCACTCGATCACCTCGCTGCAGGCGATCTACGTCCCCGCCGACGACTACACCGACCCGGCTCCGGCGACCACCTTCGCTCACCTCGACGCGACCACCGAGCTGTCGCGTGAGATCGCGTCGAAGGGTCTCTACCCGGCCATCGACCCGCTCACCTCCACGAGCCGCATCCTCGACCCGCGCTACATCGGTGCCGACCACTACCGCGTGGCCACCTCGGTGAAGCAGATCCTCCAGAAGAACAAGGAACTGCAGGAGATCATCGCCATCCTCGGTGTCGACGAGCTCTCGGAAGAGGACAAGATCGTCGTGTCGCGTGCGCGTCGTATCCAGCAGTTCCTCTCGCAGAACACCTACATGGCCAAGAAGTTCACCGGTGTCGAGGGCTCCACGGTCCCGATCAAGGAGACCATCGAGTCGTTCGACGCGATCGTCAAGGGTGAGTTCGACCACGTTGCCGAGCAGGCGTTCTTCAACGTCGGTGGCATCTCCGACGTCGAGGCCAAGTGGGCGCAGATCCAGAAGGAGAACGGCTGACATGTCGTTGCGCGTGAGCCTGGTGTCGGCCGACGCCGAGGTGTGGACGGGGGAGGCCTCGCTCGTCGTGGCCAAGACCGTCGAGGGTGAGATCGGTTTCATGCAGGGTCATGAGCCGGTTCTCGCGATCCTCGCCCAGGGCGAGGTGCGCATCACCCGTACCGACGGCTCGAAGATCCTCGCCAACGCCGAGGACGGCTTCCTGTCGATGGCGAACGACGAACTCACGATCGTCGCCGGAAACGCGGCACTCGTCTCCTGACACCGTCTCTTTCCCTCGACGCGCGTCGCCCGATTCCGGGCGGCGCGCGTCGTCTGTCTGCGGAGAACCCATGCTCGTCCTTCTTCCCCCGTCCGAGACCAAGCGACCGGGCGGCGACGGCCTCCCTCTCGATCTCGCGGGGCTGCCCCTGCCCTCGTTGAGCGGTGCGCGCAAGACCGTCGTCGATGCGCTGGTCGCTCTCTCCTCCGATGAGGAAGAAGCCGCGCGGGTACTCAAGATCAGCGCGAAGCGTCGGCACGAGATCGGCGACAACGCGGCCCTGCGTACCGCGCCGACCATGCCGGCGATCGATCGCTACACCGGGGTCCTCTTCGATGCCCTGGATGCCGCCGGCCTCGACGCCGCGGCGCGTGCCTGGCTCGGCGACCACGTGATGATCCAGTCCGCGCCGTTCGGACCGGTCGGAGCTCTCGATGGCATCCCGGCCTATCGTCTCGCGGCGGGCACATCGCTGCCGGGCACTCCGGCGCTGCGACGCATCTGGGCAGACGCCGTGAGCCAGGCGTGGGCAGAGCTTCGGCCGGACTTCGTCCTCGACCTGCGCTCGGAGGCGTACGCCGCGCTCGGTCCCCTTCCCGCCGGGGTGGCGGCGGTGTACGTCCGCGTGATGAGCGAGGACTCCGGCGGCGCGGCGCGCGCCCTCAACCACTTCAACAAACACGCGAAGGGGGAGCTGGTCCGGGCGCTGGCCGTGCAACGAGCGCAGATCGAGACCATCGACGACCTTCATGAATGGGCGGAGGGCGCGGGGTGGACGCTCCGCGCCGGCGCACCCGGCGAGGTGGCGCTGATTGTATAAGTCTCGCGCGCCCCTGTCAGGAAAGTCTCAGGATCGCTAGCATGTGAGACGCGGGGGGCGCATGGATGCTTCCCGCGCACTCGCTTGGAAAGGAACTCGCATGAGTGACTCCTACTACTACGACGACGGGAGCGGTGCCGCCGCTCTCGCAGCAGTCTTGCTCGTCCTGATCCCGATCCTCTTCATCCTCGCTGTCGCGGCATACGTGATCTCGTCGTTCCTCTACATGAAGATCTTCGAGAAGGCCGGTGTGCAGGGCAAGTGGCGCGCCTGGGTGCCCGTATACAACGGCCTCATCGCCGCCAAGCTCGGCGATGTCTCGCCGTGGGTGGTCCTGATCGTCGCGGTCGCCTCGAGCGTGCTCTCGAACATCCCGGTCATCGGCCCGATCTTCAGCCTCGCGATCCTTGCGGTCGCGGTCATGTACTCGTACCGCATCGGCCTCAAGCTCGGTAAGGACTGGCCGCTGCTCCTGCTGTGGTTGATCCCCGGTATCGGCGCGCTCATCTGGCTCGCGATCATCGCCTTCAGCAACAATCGATGGAACCCCGCGATCGCTCCCGCGCCGTGGGCCAACTCCTTCCTCGCCGACAAGACGGTGTGGAACGGCATCCCCGTTCAGCCGAGTCAGCCCGTCGCCGGCAACGGTGGCGGATACGCCGGCCCCGGCTACGGAGCGCCCCCGGCGCAGCAGCCGTACAACCCGCCGGCCACGGGTACGACCCCGCCGCCTCCGGCTCCGCCGGCAGGCCCCCAGGTCTGACGTCATCGAAGGGCTCCTCGTCACGACGGGGAGCCCTTCGTCGTACGCGGCGATAGCGTGGAGGGATGACGTCTCCCGTTCTTCCCCTCCGCGGCGTAGGCCGTTCCGGACTCCGCGTATCCGCGGTAGGCCTCGGCTGCAACAACTTCGGGCGCGCCGGCACGGCGACCGAGACGATCGAGGGCACGCGGGCGGTACTCGACGCCGCCATCGGGGCGGGGGTGACCTTCCTCGACACCGCCGACATGTACGGACGCGAGTTCGGTCTGTCCGAGAGCCTGCTGGGGGAGGCTCTCGAGGGACGACGCGACCAGGTCGTCCTCGCGACGAAGTTCGGGCACTCCGACTTCGCGCCGGCGATCTCGGGAGGGGCGAAGGGGTCCCGCACGCATGTGCGCCGCGCCGTCGAAGCCTCGCTGCGTCGCCTGCGGACGGACTGGATCGATCTCTACCAGCTGCACACGCCCGATCCGTCGACCCCGATCGATGAGACGCTCGACGCTCTGAGCGACTTGGTTCGCGAGGGCAAGGTCCGTTACGTCGGCCACTCGAACTTCGCGGGGTGGCAGATCGCCGAGGCCGACCACGCGGCGCGGGGGGTGCGTTTCGTCTCGACCCAGAATCAGTACAGCCTGCTCGCGCGCGCCGCAGAGCGTGAGGTCATTCCCGCGGCTGAGCGCTACGGCCTGGGGCTCCTGCCCTTCTTCCCCCTGCACAACGGACTGCTCACCGGCAAGTTCACGCGTGACGGCGGGCCGGAGGACAGTCGCATCATGCGCCAGAGGCGGCATCTGTGGAGTGAGGCGCCGTGGGACGCGCTCGAGCGCTACCAGGCGTTCTGCGACGCGCGCGGCATCAGCATGCTCGAGGCGACCTTCGCCTGGTTCCTGTCCAAGCCCGTCGTCTCGAGCGTGATCGCCGGAGCGACGAGTCCCGAGCAGGTCCGAGCGAACGCCGCCGCGGCTACCGCGTGGACGCCGAGCGGGGAGGACCTCGTCGAGCTCGACGGCATCCTGCCCCTTCCCGCGGATCCTGCCGCGGGGTGATCGACACGGAGGTCAGGCGCACCTGCGGCGCGTCCGCGGATCGGGGGCGAGCGTCGACTAAGATGACAGGGCCGTGCGGTTCCGCCGGCGCAGTCGGCCAACCGGAGGATCGTTCGTGCCCGAGGTGACCACCCACACGCGCACCGTCTCGCTCGGCGAAACCGTCCTCGAGCTGTCGTGGGCAGCGAGCACCGAGGTCGGACGTCGCCGCGAGGTCAATCAAGATGCGGTCTTGGCCGACTACCCGCTGTTCGTGGTGGCCGACGGTATGGGCGGACACCTGGGCGGAGAGATCGCCAGCGCGAGCACCGTCGAACGTCTCCGTGCCGTCGTCGCGACCGGTCCCGTCTCGACCAAGAACATCGAGAAGGCCCTGTCCCGCGCGGTCAAAGACATCGTGGCCCACCCGGAGACGACCGACGAGGGCACCGGCACCACGCTCACGGGCGTATACCTCGAGACCCAGACGGACGAACCCCACTGGGTGACCCTGAACATCGGCGACTCGCGCGTGTATCTTCTGCGCGACGGCGAGATCGTCCAGGTGACGACCGATCACTCGGTGGTCCAAGAGCTCATCGCGGCGGGACGCCTCAGCCCCGAAGAGGCGGAGAACCACCCGTACGGCAACGTCATCACGCGGGCCGTCGGCCCGAGCGACAGCGTCAAGCCCGACTATCTTCGCCTCGACGTGCTCGACGGTGACCGCTTCGTCATCTGCTCCGACGGTTTGACCAAGGAGCTCACCGACTTCGGCATCCGTCATTTCCTCGAGGCGAACGCCGACCCGGCCGCGGCCGTCGACGCGATGATGGCGGCCGCGCTCGAGAACGGTGGGCGTGACAACATCTCGATCGTCGTGCTCGACGTCATCCGTCGCCCCGCATAAATTCATCTTGACCGCGGAGACCCGCGGATTCTACGTTCGGCATATGACCTCCGCACCCGAACGGACGGCCGGCAAAGGCCTGGCCGCCGGCACCCTCGGTCTCTGGGGCTCGACCGTGATCGGTCTGGCATCCACCGCTCCGGTGTATTCCCTCGTCGCCACCCTCGGATTCGTCGTCCTCGCGGTGGGGGCTTCGGCGCCGATCGCTTTCGTCCTCGCGTTCATCCCGATGCTGTTCATCGCCTTCGCCTATCGCGAGCTCAACAACGAGGTGCCCGATTGCGGGACCACGTTCACCTGGAGCACGAAGGCCTTCGGTCCGTGGGCCGGGTGGATGGGCGGCTGGGGCGTCGCGGTCGCCGGGATCGTCGTGCTCGCCAATCTCTCGCAGATCGCGGGTGTCTACCTCTGGTCCCTCGTCGGTGACGGCTCTCTCGCCCAGAACGTGCCGCTCGTCACCGCCACCGGCGTCGCGTTCATCGCGGCGATGACCTTTATCAGCTACCGCGGTGTCGAGATCGGCGAGCGGATCCAGAACATCCTGCTCGCGGTGCAGTACGTCGTGCTCGCGCTGTTCGTGGTGCTGGCGCTGTGGAAGTTCTTCGACGGCACCGCGCCGAACCCCACGCCTTTCGACCTCGCATGGTTCAACCCGTTCGGTTTCACGGACTGGAGCGGGTTCACCGAGGCGGTTCTGCTCGCCCTCTTCATCTACTGGGGCTGGGACACCTGCCTGGCGCTCAACGAAGAGACCAAAGACCCCCAGCGCATCCCCGGGCGCGCGGCATTGCTCACGACCGTCATCCTGCTCGGCACGTACGTCACGGTCACCGTCGCGGCGATGATGTACGCCGGGGTCGGAGAAGACGGGGCGGGCCTGGCCAACCCCGCGAACGCCGACGACGTGTTCCTCGCCCTCAAGGACGATCTGTTCGGTCCGTTCGGATGGGTCCTCGTCGTCGCGGTGCTCATCTCGGCGGTGTCGTCCACGCAGACCACCATCCTCCCCACGGCGCGCGGAACGCTCGCCATGGCCGCGTACAAGGCACTGCCGCATCGTTTCCAGACGGTGCACCCCCGCTACCGCACACCGTCGTTCTCGACCCTCGTGATGGGGATCGTCGCCAGCGTCTACTACGTGGGCATGACGCTCATCAGCGACAACATCCTGCAGGACTCGATCCTGTCGCTCGGCCTCGCCATCGCCTTCTACTACGCCATGACCGGCTACGCCTGCGTCTGGTACTACCGCCGCCAGCTGTTCTCCTCGGCGAAGAGCCTTGTCTATCGCGGCATCCTGCCCCTGCTCGGAGCCCTCATGCTGACCTACGCCTTCGTGCAGTCGGCGATCGACATGTACGACCCCGAGTACGGCAACACCGTGCTGCTGGGCATCGGGGGCACCTTCGTGGTCGGAATCGGTGCGCTCGCGCTCGGCGTCGTCCTGATGATGCTCTGGTTCGTGTTCCCGGCGGCCAAGCCGTTCTTCCGGGGCGAGAGCCTCAATCGCGAAACCGAGGTGCTCGTGCCGGACGAGCCGATCGCCCACCCTCGATCGGTCGACGGAGGTATCTGACTCGAAGCGCCCCGCGTCGCGCAGGACGAGATCGGGTCAGACGGCGGAGCGGATGGAGCCGACCTCGTGGCCGCCGCCCAGCACCGACAGCGAAAGCTGCGCGACGGTGTCGGCGACCTCCTGCGAGGTGAGGGCACCGACGCGTTCGAGCAGCCGCAGGGCGACGACGTGTCCGGCGCGGTTGGAGCCGTCGAGCATCTTCAGAGCGACCGTGGTGCCGTCGGGTGCGGTCATGACCTGCACACCCTCGGCGCCCATCTTCGAGAACACGCCGAGTCGCTCGATGACCACCGTGTCGGGGCGACCGGGGCCGTCGATCGTCCACGGGTTCTCTTTCACCGCGCGCACGAGGGTGCCGGCGCTGCGGTGCAGCGCGAAGGGGGAGCGCTCCGACGACGTCGCGATGCGCTGGATGGCTCGAGCGAGCCCGACGAGGCTCATGGCGTAGACGGGAGCGCCGCAGCCGTCGATCGCGGTCGTCGTCATACGCTCACCCACGAGACGCTCGATGACCTCGCGGATGTGCGCCTGGAGCGGGTGCTGCGGGTCGAGGTAATCGCCCGTGCTCCAGCCGTTGGCCACGCACGTCACGAGCATCGCGGCGTGCTTGCCCGAGCAGTTCATGCGCAACGGCGAGGGGGAGGCGTGGTCGCGCACCATCTCGTCACGCGAAGCGGTGTCGGTGGGCCACGCGGCGGGGCAGCCCAGGTCGTCCTCGGTGAGGCCGGCGGCCTGCAGGATGCCGCGGGCCACCTCGGCGTGACGCTCGGTGCCCGCGTGGCTCGCCATCGAGATCGCGAGACGCTCGTCGGCCAGCTCGGCTCCGGCCGACAGACACGCCAGGGCCTGGAGCGGTTTCATGCTCGAGCGGGGGAGGAACAGGGCGCCCGCCTCGCCGAGGGAGAGCTTCTCGGTCCCGTCGGGCGCGAGGACCACGGCGACGCCGTAGTGACGGGATTCGACGAAGCCGTTGCGGTCCACGACGGCGAGTTCGACGGAGGCGGGAGGTGTTGCGGGCATCCCTCCATCGTATCCGGCCGGCCCCTCTTCCACGGGGGCGGCCAGATCGCGCGAGCGGCCGGGAATCGTCGCTCCCAGGAATCGCCGGACGACGTTCCCCGGCGTCTCCTGCCGCGCGGACGGGGCAGACTGGGGGCATGAACGGAGAGCATCACTACCGCCTGCGCTCGACCTGGACCGGCGATCTGGGAACGGGCACGAGCGGGTATCGCGACTATGAGCGTGCCGTGACCCTCGAGGTCGACGGCAAGCCCGCGATCGCGGCATCCGCCGACAAGCCCTTCCGGGGCGACCCGGCCAAGTGGAACCCCGAGGAGCTGCTCATCGCGGCGCTGAGCGAGTGCCATCTGCTGTCGTATCTGCACGCGTGCGTCACGACCGGTGTCGTCGTCACCGCCTACGAGGACGATGCTTCGGGGACGATGCAGGAGGACGGCAACAGCGGGGGAGCCTTCACCGAGGTCGTCCTTCGCCCCCGCGTGCGCGTCGCCGAGGAGTCGATGGTCGAGGCCGCGCTGGCCGCTCACCGGCAGGCGCGTGAGTGGTGCTTCATCGCCAACTCGGTGAACTTCCCCGTGCGACACGAGCCCGAGGTCACCGCGGGCTGAGCGCCGCGCGTCGCGGGAGGCGCGGTCGGGCGTCGTACAGTGAGCGCATGCAGCTCGAACCCGCCCTGCGCCGCCTCGACCGGATCGCCGGCGGGCGCCAGGCCGATCACCGCGTCTCCGTCTCCGCCGATCCGAAGGTGCACCGCGCCTTCCGGGCGATCACGTTGCTGCTGGTCGTGGGCTTCGTGCTGGGTGTCGCGACGGTCGCGGTCGCCTTCGTCATGACCCTGAACGGCGAAGACGTCGGTTTCGCGGTGTGGATGCGGTGCCTCGTGGTGCTCGCGATCACCACGACCCTGTTCTACTTCCTCTGGCGCGCCCGCGCCGGGTGGTACTGGGCGTTCCGCCGCCTGCAGCTGTTCAGCCGCATCTTCCCCATCGTCGCCCTCGTGCTGGCGGCAATCCCCGGTCTCTATCCCTTCTGGGTCGTGACCGAGCAGATCCTCTTCGCGATCCTGCTCATCGGCGTCTCGGACTACCTGCTCTCCGACGCCGTACGTGCGGCGTATCCCAAGCCGCAGCGTTGAGGGTTGCGGCATCCGGATGCCGCACACCCGGCGTCTCGAGAGGGTGACGCCCCCCATGCTCAGCGGCCTCGCCTCCGTGCGAAAGGGCACGCGAACGACGGAACCCCGCCGGCTCGAGGCCGACGGGGTTCCGTCGTGGGGGAGGGGCGGGATCAGCGCACGTCGTCGTCGATCCAGTCCATCGACTTGGTGACGGCCTTCTTCCACAGGCGCAGTTCGCGCTCGCGCTCGCCGTCGTCCATGTTCGGCTCCCAGCGCTTGTCTTCCTGCCAGTTGGCGCGCAGGTCGTCGAGGTTGTCCCAGAAGCCCACGGCGAGGCCCGCGGCGTAGGCGGCCCCGAGGGCGGTGGTCTCGGCGACGACCGGACGTACGACCGGCACGCCGAGGATGTCGGCCTGGAACTGCATGAGGGCGTCGTTGGCGGTCATGCCGCCGTCGACCTTGAGCTCGGCCAGGTCGACGCCGGAGTCGGCGTTGACCGCGTCGAGGACCTCGCGCGACTGGAAGGCGGTGGCCTCGAGGGCCGCGCGGGCGATGTGACCGCGGTTGACGTAGCGGGTCATACCCACGATCGCGCCGCGGGCGTCGGGACGCCAGTACGGTGCGAACAGGCCCGAGAACGCCGGCACGAAGTACACGCCACCGTTGTCGTCGACGCTCTCGGCGAGCTTCTCGACCTCGGGGGCCGAGGAGATGATGCCGAGCTGGTCGCGCAGCCACTGGATGAGCGAGCCGGTCACGGCGATCGAGCCCTCGAGAGCGTAGCGCGCGGGCTGGTCGCCCAGCTTGTACCCGAGCGTCGTCAGCAGGCCGTTCTTGGAGTGGACGATCTCTTCGCCCGTCTGGAAGATGAGGAAGTTACCCGTTCCGTAGGTGTTCTTGCTCTCGCCCGGGTCGAAGGCCGCCTGGCCGAAGGTCGCCGCCTGCTGGTCGCCCAAGATGCCCGCGATCGGGGTTTCGCGCAGCAGCGACGAAGACTCGACGGTGCCGTAGACCTCGGAGGAGGAGCGGATCTCGGGGAGCATCGAGACGGGGACGCCGAAGTCCGCGAGGATGTCCTCGCGCCACGAGAGCGTCTCGAGGTCCATGAAGAGCGTGCGGCTGGCGTTGGTGACGTCGGTGGCGTGAACGCCGCCGTCGATGCCGCCGGTGAGGTTCCACAGCACCCAGCTGTCGGTCGTGCCGAACAGCAGGTCGCCGGCTTCGGCCTTCTCACGCGCTCCGTCGACGTTCTCGAGGATCCACACGATCTTGGTCCCCGAGAAGTAGGTCGCCAGCGGCAGGCCCACGATGCTCTTGTAACGCTCGGGGTCGCCGTCCGCGAGGCGGTCGACGATCGACTGCGTGCGCGTGTCCTGCCAGACGATCGCGTTGTACACGGGCTTGCCCGTGTTCTTGTCCCACACGACCGCGGTCTCGCGCTGGTTGGTGATGCCGACGGCGGCGATGTCGTGGCGGGTGATGTCGGCGCGGCTGAGGGCCAGGCCGATCACCTCCTGGGTGTTGCGCCAGATCTCGGCGGGGTCATGCTCGACCCATCCCGCGCGCGGGAAGATCTGCTCGTGCTCCTTCTGCCCGACGGAGACGACGCTCCCGGACTTGTCGAAGATCATCGCGCGCGTCGAGGTCGTGCCCTGGTCGATGGCGAGGACGTAGTCGGCCATGGATGGACTCCTTTGTCAGTGTCTGTTACGGGTGAAGAGGATGAGATGAGGGGAGGGGCGTCGGGAGACGTTCCGCGAGGGTGACTACTTGCCGAGGCTCAGGAGCACCGGGGCCAGCAGACCCGCCAGCAGACCACCGACGAGGGGGCCGGCGACCGGAACCCACGCGTAGCCCCAGTCGCTCGAACCCTTGCCCTTGATGGGGAGGAGGGCGTGGGCGACGCGGGGGCCGAGGTCACGGGCCGGGTTGATCGCGTAACCGGTCGGGCCGCCGAGGGAGGCGCCGATACCGACGACGAGCAGGGCCACGGGGACGGCCGCGAGGCCGCCGATGCCGCCCGGGACGCCGATGTCGGCCACGCCGTAGTCGCCGAAGCCGAAGATCACGAACACCAGGACGAAGGTGGCGATGACCTCGGTGAGGAAGTTGAAGCCGTACGAGCGGATGGCGGGACCGGTCGAGAAGACGCCGAGCTTGGCGGCGGGGTCGGGCTCGTCGTCGAAGTGCTGCTTGTACGAGGCCCAGGCCAGGACGGCGCCGATGATGGCACCGACCATCTGCGCGGCGACGGCTACGAGGAACTGGACGAAGGAGATCTTGCCGGCGACCAGGAGGCCGATCGAGACGGCGGGGTTCAGCTGGGCGCCGGAGTATGCGGAGACGATGACACCGGCGAAGACCGCCAGGCCCCATCCCCAGTTGACCATCAGGGTGCCGCCGGCGTTGCCCTTGGTCTTGGCGAGGGCCACATTGGCGACCACGCCGCAGCCCAACAGGATGAGCATGGCGGTGCCTACGACCTCGGAGAGGAAGTACAGCCCCAGGTTCACTTCTTGCATGTCGTCATCGACCTTTCTTTCGTCACCCGGACACCTTCGGCTCGGGTGGTAGTGCGGCTCGGTGCTCCGAACCTACGGCTCACGTGCGGGCGTGCAACAGGTGGCACGCCCGCACGTTCTCTCAGATTCGGGCCACCCCGGCCTGTGCCAGGTCGACACGGTGGGCGGAGCGCAGAATCTCCGTCGTTCGAGCCACTTCTTCCTCGACACGGGTCGCGTCCCAACCGAGGGGCTCGGCGACCGCCTCGGCGACCTCCTGCAGCGTGCGCTCGCTCATGCCGCCGACGAAGGCCAGGTGCGTGCGGCGCAGCAGCACGTCGATCAGGTGCACGACCTGCTCGTTCTTCGCGATGAAGGCGAGCTCCTCGCGGTAGTACCCGGCAGCGTCGGGAACGGGCGTGGGCTCGGCGGGGAGGGCGGCCAGGACGGCGTCGGCACGGGTGCCGTAGCGCTCGAGCATGGCCTCGACGAGCGCGGCCGAGTGCGCATTCGTGCGTGCGGCGATCCAGCGACGACGCTGCTCGGGGGTGGTGGGGAAGCCCGCGCCGCCGCCGATCGGCAGGCCCTGGGTGCTGACGCGGTGCGGACGACGCAACTTCTGCAGCGTCTTCATGCTGAGGTGCTCGGCGAGAGCGCGGAAGGTGGTCCACTTTCCCCCGACCAGGCTCATGGCCGGAACGCCCGCGATCTCGTCCTCGACGATCCGGTAATCGCGCGAGACGAAGCCGGGAGCGGTGTCGTCGTGGCGGGGGAGCGGGCGGATGCCCGAGAACGTGTAGACGATCTGCGAACGGTCCACGCCGATGCTCGGGAACACGTGACCGATGAGGTCGAAGAAGTACTCGATCTCGTCGTCGGTGCACACGACGGGCTTCGCGGGGTCGGCGTCGATGTCGGTGGTGCCGACGAGAACGCGGTCCTTGAGGGGGTAGATCAGCACGATGCGGCCGTCGGAGTGCTCGAAGAAGATCTCACGGCCACCGGTTGCGGCGAGCAGCTCGGGGTTGTCGAGGACGATGTGCGAGCCCTTGGTCCCGCCCATGAACGTCGTGTCGAGACCCATGGCGGAGTTCGCGAGGTCGGTCCAGGGGCCGGCCGTGTTGAGGATCACCTTCGCCTTGACGCTGAATTCCTCGCCCGAGACCTCGTCGCGCACGCGGACCCCGTTCGCGTCCGCGCCCACGGCCGAAACGTAGTTGACGGCCTGAGTGCGGCCGGCGCCCGCCTCGATGCCGTCGCGCAGGACGTCGAGGGCGATGCGCTCGGGGTCGTGCATCGACGCGTCGAAGTACGTGGCCGTGTAGGCGAGGTCGGGGTTGAGCTTCGGCAGCTCCGTCAGCGACTTCTTCTTGCTGAGGAACTTGTGGCGCGGAACCGAGCCGCCGTCGCGCGAGAAGGTGTCGTACATGATCAGGCCGACCTTGATCAGCAGGGCGCCGCGCTCGTTGGGCTTGCCGCGACCGTGCGTCACGAGGAGACGGAAGGGCGCCGACAGGATGCCGGAGAACGTCTTGTAGATCGGGATCGTCGTCTCGAGCGGCTTGACGTAGTGGGGGGCCGTCTTGAGCAGGTCGTTGCGCTCGGTCACCGCTTCTTTCACGAGACGGAACTCGCCGTTCTCGAGGTAGCGGATGCCGCCGTGGACCATGTGGCTGGAGGCTGAGGAGGCGCCGGAGACGAAGTCGCCCCGCTCGACGAGCGCGACGCTGACGCCCTGGAGGGCGAGGTCGCGGAGAGTGGCGAGGCCGTTGATGCCCCCACCGATGATGAGGACGTCGAGGTCTTCGGCGTCGCGGAGCGCCTGGACGTCGGCGCGGAGCGGAGTTGCGGGGGACGACATGTCGACTGCGACCTTTCGTTGTTGGTACGACGATCACAATGCGCCTGTCTGCACGTTGTTGCAAGCCCCTTGAACAAACGTGCAGAATAGTGTTCATGAAGGTATTCCGACGGTGGTGACGCAAGCAGAGGAGCGCTCCCGCGACGCCCTGCGCGCGGCGCAGCTCTACTACATGCAGGACCTCACGATGGATGCCATCGCGCACGAGATGCGGGTCTCGCGTTCGTCCGTGTCGCGCCTGTTGCAGCATGCCCGCGACGTGGGTCTGGTCACCATCTCCATCAGCCCGCCCGACGACGCCCGGGGTCAGATGGCTCAGCGGATCGCGGACCGCTTCGGCATCACGGCGCACGTCGTGCCCACCCCCGCGCGCACCTCGGAGGCCGAGCGTCTCGAGCGCACGGCGCTGACCGCGGCGCGCACCCTCGCCGAGCGCGTCGAATCGTCGATGACGGTGGGCGTCGCCTGGGGTTCCACTCTTTCCGCCGTCGCGCGTCACGTCCCGCAGAAAGACGTGCACGATACCCACATCGTCCAGATGAATGGCGCGGCGAACGTCCGCACCTCCGGCATCCCCTACGCGGGGGAGATCCTGTCCAAGCTCGGCGCCGCGTGGTCGTCGTCGGTGCACCAATTCCCGGTGCCCGCGCTGTTCGACGACCCGCACACGAAGCAGGCGATGTGGCGGGAGCGGTCGGTGCGTTCCGTGCTGGAGATCCAGCAGCGCGTCGGGTTGTTCGTCTTCGGCCTCGGCTCGCCCCATGCCGACGTGCCCTCGCACGTGTACAGCGGCGACTACTTCGACGAGCGCGACCGCGCGGTCATCGAGCGCGAGGGCGTGGTCGGCGACTGCGCGACCGTTTTCTACCGCGCGGACGGCTCGAGTGACATCCCCGAGCTCAACGCCCGCTCCAGCGGCCCCGATCTCGACACGGTCCGGCGCATCCCCCGTCGTTTCTGCGTCGTGTCGAGCCTGTCCAAGCTCGACGGACTGCGTGGAGCGCTCGCTGCGGACCTCGTGACCGAACTGGTCGTCGAGGAGTCGCTCGCGCGGCGTCTGCTGAGCGTCACGCGCTGACGCAGGCCGCGCCGAGCGCTCACCGCTCGCCGAACCCCTCGTCGATGAGCGCCCGGAGTTCCGCCAGCGCCGCCTCGGCCTCGGGGCCCGACGCGCGCACCCGCACGCGTGATCCCTGACGGATCCCCAGCGCCATCAGCGCGAGCAGGCTCCGCCCCGATACTTCGTCGGCACCGGTCTCGAGGTCGGCGATGCGCACTTCGGCGTCGTGCCGCGAAGCGGCCTTGACGAAGGCGGCGGCCGGTCGTGCGTGCAGGCCGGAGGGGTTGGTGACGACGGCTTCGAACGAGAGCGCCTCTCCGGGCGGGGCGACTCCCGTATCGCCGACACCGGATGCCGCCCCGTCGGCGTCGGCGCCCAGCTGCCGTGCCTTCGCGGCGGCGGCGGTGGCGCACTCGCGGGCCACGGTCTCGAGGTCGCCCCCACCCGCGGCGGTCACCACGGCGGCGACGAGTCCCTCCACGAAGGGGGCGGGACTCAAACGGACGCGCTCGGGTGCGGCGACGAACTCCAGAGCCGTCTCGGCGCTGAGGATCGCAGAGCCGAGGTCCATCAGCACGAGGACCCCGTCTCCGGAGTCGGCCTCGTCGATGGCCGCGGCGATGGCTACGGCATCCGTTCCGAGATCGTCGTCGGGACCGCCTGCGGCGACGCGAACCGTCGGCGGTGTCTCGCCTCCCATCTGCAGGGCGAGGTGCACGGCGGCCTCGGCGAGAGCGCGGGAGTGCGAGACGGCCACGAGACCGATCACTCGGCGGCCGCCAGGGTGTCGCTCAGCGCCTGCAGGAGCAGGGTCGCGGACGTCGCGCCGGGGTCGAGGTGCCCCGCGCTTCGTTCGCCGAGATAGCTCGCGCGACCCTTGCGCGCGACGAGCGGCTCAGTGGCGTCGCGCCCCCGGGCCGCGGCCTCGGCGGCGGCCCGGGCGGCCGTGGCGGGGCCCTCGTGGGCTGCGGCATCCCAGGCGTCGACGGCGGGCGAGAGGGCGTCGATCATGGTCTTGTCGCCGAGCTCGGCCTTCCCGCGGGCGACGACCCCGTCGACGCCGGCGCGCAGGGCGGCGCCCAGGGCGTCCGCATCGATCTGTCCCCCAGCGGCGAGGGCGGGGCCCATGCGGAGGAAGAACGTGCCGTAGAGCGGGCCGCTGGCACCGCCGACCGTCGAGACGAGGGTTATGCCGACGGTCTTGAACAGATCGGCCGGACTCGCCGGGACGGGGTCGAGCTTGGCGACCACCGCGTCGAGACCTCGCGCCATGTTCGAGCCGTGATCGGCGTCGCCAATCTCGGAGTCGAGGCGGGTGAGTTCGTCTTTCTGCTGCTGCACGGCCTCGTGGAACGCGCGGAGCCATGCCACCAGATCGTCGGTCGAGACGGAGCCGCTCATGCGCCCCACCGCAGACCGGGGGTCACGACGGGGGCGTCCCACAGGCGGAGCATCTCTTCGTCGGCCTTGACGACGGTCAACGACGCCCCGGCCATGTCGAGGCTCGTGATGTAGTCGCCGATCAGCACGCGCTGGATGTCGACGCCGGCCGAGGCGAGCAGCGGTGCGACCTCGCCGTAGAGCAGATACTGCTCGATCAGCGGGGTGCCGCCGAGGCCCGACAGCAGCACGATCGCCGGCCCGACGGGCTCGCCGAAGTCGTGGACGATCGGATCGACCATGAGCTTCGCGATCTCTCGAGCGGATGCCAGCTTCACGCGCGAACGGCCGGGTTCGCCGTGGATGCCGACGCCGACCTCCATCTCGTCGTCGGGGAGCTCGAAGGTGGGTCGGCCCGCCGCGGGGACGGTGCAGCTGGTCAGGGCGACGCCCATCGAGCGGCCGGCGGACGAGACGCGGCGGGCGAGATCGGCGACGGAGGCGAGGTCGGCTCCCTCCTCCGCGAGGGCACCGACGACCTTCTCGAGGATCACGGTGGTGCCGGTGCCGCGGCGGCCCGCGGTCCAGGTGGAGTCGGTGACGGCGACGTCGTCGGCGACCACGACGGATTCCACCTGCACGCCCGAGGCCTCGGCGAGTTCCGCCGCCATCTCGAAGTTCAGCACGTCGCCGGTGTAGTTCTTCACGATGTGCAGCACGCCCGCACCCGAATCGACCGCCTGCGTCGCGGCGAGCACCTGGTCGGGGGTGGGGGAGGTGAACACCTCGCCGGCCGCCGCGGCGTCGAGCATGCCGAGACCGACGAAACCGCCGTGCAGGGGCTCGTGCCCGGATCCGCCGCCCGACACGAGCGCCACTTTGCCCGCGCGTGTCGGCTCCGCCCGCAGAATGACGCGATTCTCGGCATCCACTCGGACGTTCGGATGAGCTGCTCGGATGCCGCGGAGGGCCTCCGCCAACACGTCGGCGGGGTCGTTGACGAACTTCTTCACGGTGCCTCCTCGTTGTGGCGACGACGGTTCGGGCCGTCGGTTTCGACCCTGCTCGCGGGGGGCCGTCACGTCAAGGAGGAAAAGCCGGTGAGAGACCGCGTCTCAGAGGCGCTCGTGCGGCAGTACCTGCCTGATGCGCTCGATCGGGTTCTGCGCGGGTGCCTCGTTGTAGGCGTTCGCGAGCTCCTGCTCGCTCAGAGCGTGGATCGCGGCCATGATCTCGTCGGTGGCACCGCGACGCGCGCGGCCCGAGGAGGCGGCACCGTGCGGGGAGAGGTCGAGGGGCGTGCCGAAACGCACCGTGATGCGCTCCTTGGTCGTCGGGATCTTCGCACCGACGGGCATGACCTTGTCGGTGCCGATAAGACCGACCGGGACGACCGGGGCGCCGGTCTGCAGGGCGAGGAAGGCGACCCCGGTGCGGCCCTTGTAGAGGCGGCCGTCGAGGGAGCGCGTGCCCTCGGGGTAGAGAGCGACGGCCCGGCCGTCGTCGAGAAGCGCTCGCTGCTGGTCGAGGGCGTCGAGGGCCTTCTGGCCGGCGCCGCGCTCGACGGGTATCGCACCGATCGCGGTGAAGAACTGGCGCGACGCCCATTTCTCGAAGTACGCGGACTTCGCCATGAAGTGCACGGGGCGCGGAGCGGCGACCGGGATGGCGATCGAGTCGATGAACGACAGATGATTGCTCGCGAAGATCACGGGACCGGTCCGGGGGACGTTCTCTCGCCCCTCGATGCGCGGTCGATAGACGGCGCGCGCCAGGGGAGCGATCAGCAGGCGTCCGAGGCGGTAGGTCGCGCCCATCTGTTCCGGCACGGTCGCGGGGGTCTCGGCGGGCAGGTCGGAACTCACTCGACGAGGTTACTCGCCGCCGCATGCCCGGGCGTGCATGGTGCGCGCGCGTACGCGCGAACGCGCGCGCACCGGCCTCTCAGCCGCGGCAAAGCCGGATGCGCCAAGATGAGGGTTCTCTGTCTTTCCTCGAGAGGTCACCCGTGCGCTTCCGCCCGATCGCTTCCCTGTCCGTCGCTGCCGTCGCTGCCCTGTTGCTGGCCGGGTGCTCCGGTTCGCCCGACGAGACGTCGACGCCCGACGCGAGCGGGTCGGCGGACGCGGGGCAGTGCCAGAGCGCGCTCGCCGACGCGCCCGCTCCCGACGGTCTCGTCGTCTCGGGCGATTTCCAGAGCAAGGTCACCGTGACTCTGCCCGACGGGTACAACCCCACCGCCCTGCAGCGCACGACCCTCGTCGAGGGCACGGGCCAGCAGGTCAAGGCGGGCGATGTCCTCAAGGCCAACTTCACGCTGATCGACACCGCCTCGGGCGCCGTTCAGCTCCAGACCCTCGACACCGAGCCGAGCGGCATGGACACGCTCGTCTCTTCGCAGCAGATCTTCGGGGCCGCTCTCGAGTGCGCGCCGATCGGGTCGCGCACCGTCTCGTCGTTCCCCGCCGGCACGCTCGGTGAGGGCTCACCCGCCTTCGTCATGGTCGCCGACGCCATCTCGGAGCTGCCGACCCGCGCCGAGGGCACCGAGGTCGCCCCCGTCGACGGCATGCCGGCGGTGACTTTCGACGACAACGGCGCCCCCACGACCACGACCGACGCCGACGGCAAGCAGATGCTGCCCAAGCCCACCGCTCCGGCTCCCACCGACGTGCGCATCGAGAACCTGCGCCAGGGAGCGGGCGAAACGGTCAACGCCGGTGACCAGGTCATCGTGCAGTACACCGGCGCCCTCTACGACAGCGGGCAGGTCTTCGACTCGAGCTGGCAGCGCGGCACTCCGGCGCAGTTCCAGACCGACCAGGTCGTCGACGGCTTCCGGCAGGCCCTCGAGGGGCAGACCGTCGGCTCGCAGGTCGTCGTCGTCATCCCGCCCGCCGCGGGCTACGGCGACAAGGCGCAGGGCGACATCCCGGCCAACTCGACCCTGTTCTTCGTCGTCGACATCCTGGGCGTGCAGCACGCCAACATGGCGGGCTAACTAGGCTGAGGGCATGCGCCGCGTCCTCATCCTCGGTTCCACCGGTTCGATCGGCACGCAGGCGCTCGACGTCATCGCCGACAACGCCGATCGCTTCGAGGTCGTCGGTCTCGCCGCCGGCACCGACCGTGCCGGCGTCGAGGCGCAGGCCCTGGCCTTCGGCGTCGAGCACACCGCCCTCGGTGCCGTCGAGGCCGAGCAGCTCGTGCGCGACGTCGAGGCCGACGTGGTGCTCAACGGCATCACCGGGTCGGTCGGACTCGGTCCCACCATCGCCGCCCTCGAGGCGGGGCGCACCCTCGCCCTCGCCAACAAAGAGTCGTTGATCGTCGGCGGCGAGCTCGTCACCGCGCTCGCCGCCGAGGGGCAGATCGTCCCGGTGGACTCCGAGCACTCCGCGATCGCCCAGGCGCTGCGCTCCGGTCACGACGGTGAAGTGCGCCGGCTCGTGCTCACGGCATCCGGAGGCCCCTTCCGCGGACGCTCGCGCGACGAGCTGCAGAACGTCACCCCCGCGGAAGCCCTCGCTCACCCCACGTGGGACATGGGCCGTGTGGTCACGACGAACTCCGCCACTCTCGTCAACAAGGGCCTCGAGGTGATCGAGGCGCACCTGCTCTTCGACGTGCCGTACGACCGGATCGCGGTGACCGTGCACCCGCAGTCGATCGTGCACTCGATGGTCGAGTTCGTCGACGGCTCGACCATCGCGCAGGCGTCGCCGCCCGACATGCGTCTGCCGATCTCGCTCGGCCTCGACTGGCCGCATCGCATCGCCGGCGTGGGCGTTCCGCTCGATTGGACGCGCGCCTCGCAGTGGACCTTCGAGCCGCTCGACGAGAAGGCGTTCGGATCGGTGGCCCTGGCCAAGAAGGTCGGACGCGCGGGCGCCACCTATCCCGCCGTGTTCAACGCGGCCAACGAGCAGGCCGTCGACGCGTTCCACGAGGGTCGGCTGAGCTTCCTCGAGATCGTCGAGCTGATCGAGCGCGTGGTGGACCGCCACGAGCCGCCGACGAAGCTCACGCGCGAGTCGCTCGCCGAAGCCGAGGCCTGGGCACGGCGCACCGCCGACGAGATCATCGCGGCGCGCTGAACCCGGCGCGCTGAACCCGGCGCGCTGAACCCGGCGCGCTGAACCCGGAGCGGCGGCTGCTACCGGGGCGGGCGCTGCGCCGCGGTCGGCCTGAGGGTCGCTGAGCGTCGAGGTCGTGGGCCTTGTGCCTCAGGCGGCGGGCGCTGTCCGCACGACTCCCGCACGACTCCCCACGACCCTGCCGCGCCTGCGGCTCACGGCTGCGCGAGACCGGATCGATGCAGCTGGAGCGCGATGACCCGAACGCGCTCGCCCGGGCGTCAGGCGGGGAAGTCGACCGGGCGCTCGGGGTCCGACGACGGAGTGCTGTCGGCCGGGTACGGCACGGGCCACTGCGGGTCGGGCACGGGCCAGCCGGCTGCACGCAGCGCACGACGCGACAGCTCGCGCGCCGAGTACGGGGTGCGCACGCCGCGGATGTCCCGGTAGTCCTGGTGACCGGGACCGGCCCACAGGATCGCGTCGCCGTCTCCGACCAGCTTCACGGCCTCGAGGATCGCGCGCTCGGGCGGGGTGAATTCGAGGATCTCGGCGTCGGGTCGAGCGCGTCGCGCCCCCTCGACGAGCACCTCGCGGATGGTGTCCGGGTTCTCGTGACGGGGGTGGTGGTCCGTGACGACGAGGATGTCACTGCCTTCGACGGCCGTGCGGCCCATGTCGTGACGTTTGGTGGCGTCGCGGTCGCCGTCGGCGCCGAACACCATGACGACCTTGCCGGGGGTCACCCTCCGGACCGCGGCGAGGGTCTTCTCGAACGCGTCGGGGGAGTGGCCGAAGTCCACGTAGACCGCGGGACCCTCGGTGCCCGAGACGAGCTGGGTACGACCGGGCAGCGAAGCCTCGATGTGCGAGCCGTCGAGGGTGCTGTAGAGGTGCTCCCAGGTGTATCCGGTCTCGAGCAGCATGACGATGGCGAGGCCCGCGTTGGCGGCCATATGCCGACCGATGACGGGAACGACGGTGGTGAGGGAACGGCCCTTGCCGTCGCTGAGGGTGAACTCGGTGCCTTCCTGGCGCTCGTCGACGATCTCGACGGTCCAGTCGGCGGATGCCGCAGCGGCCGCGTTCTCGCTGATCGCCGGGGTGGCGATGGTGACGACGGGGATCTCGGCGCGCGCGGCGATCTCGGCGCCGGACGCCGAGTCGAGGCAGACGACGCCGCGACGCGCGCGGTCGGGGCGGAACAGGGGGAGCTTCGCCTCGAAGTACTCGCGCATGTCGGCGTAGTCGTCGAGGTGGTCGTGGGTGAGGTTCGTGAAGCCCGCGACATCGAAGACGAGCCCCTCGACCCGGTGGCGGGTGAGAGCCTGCGCGCTCACCTCGACCGCGACCGCCTGCACGCCGCGCTCGCGCATGAGGGCGAGGAGGGCGTGGAACTCGGAGGCCTCCGGAGTGGTCAGGCGCGAGACGATGACCTCGCCCGCGATGTGACGCTCGGCGGTCGAGGACAAGCCGGTGACGACGCCGAGCTGACCGAGGATCCCCTCGAGCAGGTGCGAGACGCTCGTCTTTCCGTTGGTGCCCGTGGTCGCCAGCAATTGGGGGAGCGCGTCGTCGGGCCCGGTTCCGTAGACCCACGCCGACAGATCGCCGAGGAGCGCGCGGGGGTCGTCGACGACCACGATCGGAAGACCCGCCGGGCCGGCGATCTCCGCCCCCGCGTCGTCGGTGATGACCGCGACGGCGCCACGCTCGGCGGCGATGGGGGCGAACTCCGCCCCGTGCCGGTTCACGCCGCGGATGGCGACGAAAGCCTCGCCGGCGCGGAGATCGGCGGTGGCCAGCGTGATGCCGGTGAGGGTGGTGCCGTCGACGTCGCCCACGGTGCGGACGCCGTAGCGTCGGGCGAGTTCGGCGAGGTCGCGGCGCGGCGGGTTCTCCGGGCGGAGGACGGGCGGCAGGTTCGAGGGGGCGGCGGAGGACATCGGATCCATTGTCTCATCCGGCGTCGCACAGACACCGCATCGAGGCTGCACGGGCGGTTCAAAGGCGCGCGGCGGTATCGTCGGCGGGTGACTGCGATCGCGTTCCTCATCGGCGTCATCGTGCTCGTGCTCGGCCTGGCCGTCTCGATCGCGCTGCACGAGGTCGGGCATCTCCTGCCCGCCAAGCTCTTCGGCGTGCGCGTCGGCCAGTACATGATCGGTTTCGGACCGACCCTCTGGTCGAAGCGGATCGGCGAGACGGAGTACGGCCTGAAGGTGCTGCCGCTCGGCGGCTTCATCTCGATGGCCGGCATGTACCCGCCCGCACCCGAGGACGCCAAGCCCGGAACCAAGCGCTCGCGCTTCTTCGCGACGATGGTCCAGGACGCCCGCGACGCGAACGCTGAGACCCTGATCGCCGCCGACGATCGGGTCTTCTACAAGCTGCCCGTCTACAAGCGCATCATCGTCATGCTCGGCGGCCCGATCATGAACCTCGTGCTCGCGGTGGTGCTCTTCACGATCGCGCTGAGCGGCATCGGCATCCAGCAGGGCACCACGACCGTCGCCTCGGTCTCGCAGTGCGTGATCCCCGCGAGCGAGGGGCGCACCGACTGCACCCCCAGCGATCCCGTCGCTCCGGCGGCCGCCGCCGGCATCCAACCCGGTGACGAGTTCGTCTCGATCGACGGCACCCCCGTCTCGACGTTCGCCGAGGCGGCCGCGATCATCCAGCGATCACCCGGTAAGCAGCTCTCGGTCGTCATCGACCGCGACGGCGCGCAGCGCACCGTGGAGTTCACGCCCGCGACCACCGACCGTGCGGTCACCGACGCGAACGGTCGTCCCGTGGTCGACGCCGCGGGCGCCACCGAGTACCAGACCGTCGGATTCGCGGGCATCAGCCCGCAGAGCGCCCTGGTTCGCCAACCGATCGGGACGAGCCTTGCGGCGACGGGGCAGTACATCGGCTCGGTCGCGCAGATCGTGTCGCAGTTCCCCGTGCGCATCTACGACGTGGCCGTCGACACCCTCAGCGGCCAGCCGCGCGACGCGAACAGCCCCATGAGCGTGGTCGGCGCCGGCCGTCTCGCCGGCGACATCGCCGCGGTCGACGCGCCGATCCTCGACCGCGTGCAGACGATGATCACGCTGCTGGGCGGCCTGAACATCGCCCTGTTCGTCTTCAACCTCATCCCGCTTCTCCCGCTCGACGGCGGTCACGTCGTCGTGGCGCTGTGGGACGGCATCAAGCGACAGATCGCGCGTCTGCGCGGCAAGGTCGCTCGTCCCGTGGATGCCACGAAGCTCGTTCCGGTGACTTTCGTCGTCGTGATCCTGCTCGTGGCGACGGGCGGGGTGCTGTTCCTCGCCGACATCTTCAACCCGGTGCAGCTGCTCTAGCCGCGCCCGGGGGCGACAGGCTCACACCCTCCCCGTGGGAAGGGTGTGAGCCCGCCGAGAGGCCGCGGGTCAGAGCGCGTGCGCGATCAGGCGTTCGAGGGTCCGCATGCCGTCGCGCGACAGGATCGACTCGAGGTGCCCCTGCACGCTCGCGAACGCGGGGCCGCGGAGGGCGTAGACGTCGCCGGTCTCGGGGTCGGCCGCGACCTCGGCCGGGATCTCGATGCGCCCCTCCGGGACGGGGAGGGGAGCCCCCGTCGACTCCCCGCGCACGGTGATCGACTCGACAACGATCCCGCGCTCGGTCGTGCCCGGCGCCACGCGCGCCGTGAACGTGTTGTAGAACCCGATCGAGGCGTCCTCGCCGAAGACGTCGACGCTCTTCTGCAGGCCCTGGTGCGGCTGCGCGAGAGGGGCGAGATCGATGCCGAGCTGGTCGGCGAGGATCTGGTGGCTCAGGCAGACCGCGAGAAGCGGAGCGTGGCGGAAGAGGCGGCGGGAGACGACGTGGCGCATCGCGGACATGCGCGGGCTGTCGTCGCGCGGGTCACCGGGGCCGGGGCCCGAGATCACGAGGTCGGCGGCATCGACCTCGTCGTCCGACGCCTGCGACCAGTGCACGATACGGGTGTCGAGTCCCAGGTGTCGCAGCTGGTGCGCGAGCATCGTCGTGAAGCGGTCCTCGGCATCCACCACGAGCGCCGTGCGGCCCGCGAAAGGGCCCGACCCGTCGGGGTCCTGCGGGTTCATCCAGAAGGGCGCCAGGCGATCGTTGCGCGATGCCAGCAGTTCGGCGATCGCGGGATCCTCGCCGAGCGGTCGTTGCGGGGCGGCGGGGGCATCGGCATCCGCCCCCTCGGGAGCGACGGGCACGCTTCGAGGGACCGCGCCGATCGCGCCGAGCACACCGGCGGCCTTGCCGTGGGTCTCGCCCACCTCGCCGTCGGGATCGGAGTGGCGCACGAGCGTGGCCCCGACCGGAACGCGCAGGCGCCCGTCGACCAGATAGGCCGTGCGGATGAGGATCGGCGCGTCGAGGTCGTGCGTGGGCCCCTCGGTCGAGCCGTTCGGGGTGAAGAGGGCCGCGACGCCGGAGTAATAGCCGCGCGGAACGGTCTCGTGCCGGGCGATCACGGTGCAGGCGTTCTGCATGGGGGAGCCGGTGACCGTGGGGGCGAACATCGTCTCGCGGAGGATGTCGCGCGGGTCGAGATCGCTCGAGCCGCGCAGCATGTACTCGGTGTGCGTGAGGCGCGACATCTCTTTGAGGTGCGGGCCGGTGATGCGGCCACCGTCGCTGCAGACGGCGCTCATCATCTTGAGCTCCTCGTCGACGACCATGAAGAGCTCCTCGGTCTCTTTGGTCGAGCGCAGGAACTCGGCGAGCGTCTCGGACGTCGCCCCGCCCGCCGGGTGGCGGAAGGTGCCCGAGATGGGGTTCATCGTGACGATGCCGTCCTTGGCGCTCACGTGCGCCTCGGGGCTCGCTCCCACCGCGATGTGATCGGCCGTGACGACGGCGAAGGTCCAGTACGCGCCCTTCTCGTGCTCGAGAAGAGCCCGGAACCACGTGAGCGCGGCGATGCGCGGGTCGACGTCGACGCCGGCGACGAAGTCGCGACGGATCACGAAGTTCGCACCCTCGCCGCGACCGATCTCGTCCGCGATGACGCGGCGCACGATGGCGGCGTAGTCCTCGTCGGTGATGTCGAAGCCGGCGTCGGCAAGGGGCACGGGCGAGGAGGGGAGGGATGCCAGGGCCTCCGCCCGCGGCACGGAGACACGGTCGTCGATCACCAGGCAGCGCAGCGGTGCCCCGTCGTCGTGGCAGACGAAGCCGCGCTCGCGCACCTGGCGGTAGGGAACGAGGGCGAGCACCTCGCGGGCGCGGCCCTCGGCATCCGTCAGGGGGATGTCGGCGAGGAGGTCCACGTCGACCACGTCTCCCGTGAGGACCTCGACGGTCGCCCCGTCACGGGCGATGAGGGCGAAGGGGGCGGAGCCTGCGGCGAGGTCCGTGAAAGGGGAGGAGGGGTCGAGCCCGGTCATCGAGAAGTCTTTCCGTCTGTGCTGAACGAGGTCCGATGCGGCCGCCGAAAACACGAAGACCGCCCGGATTCCCCAGGGGGAGGGCGGTCTGTTGCATGCGTGCGCACCGCCTAAACGGTGAGCCACCAGGATGTGTGAGCGCGCATGGCGCCGAACCTACCACAGCAGCCTTTCGGCGCCGGTTCAGGCACCGTGCGGTGCGGGCGGCGTAGGCTGATCGCGTGCCTGCTGTGAACCTCGGAATGCCCCGCGTGCCGGAGACCCTCGCGCCCCGTCGCAAGACCCGCCAGATCCGCGTGGGCAAGGTCCTCGTGGGCGGCGACGCCCCGGTGAGCGTCCAGTCGATGACCACGACGCCCACGACCAACATCAACGCCACCCTGCAGCAGATCGCCGAGCTGACGGCGTCCGGCTGCGAGATCGTGCGCGTGGCCGTGCCGTCGCAAGACGACGCCGACGTGCTCCACATCATCGCGAAGAAGAGCCAGATCCCGGTCATCGCCGACATCCACTTCCAGCCGAAGTACGTGTTCCAGGCGATCGACGCCGGCTGCGGCGCGGTGCGCGTGAACCCGGGCAACATCCGCAAGTTCGACGACCAGGTCGGCGCGATCGCCAAGGCCGCCAAGGATGCGGGCGTCTCGCTGCGCATCGGCGTCAACGCGGGTTCGCTCGACCGCCGCCTGCTCGAGAAGTACGGCAAGGCCACCCCCGAGGCGCTCGTCGAGAGCGCCGTGTGGGAAGCCTCGCTGTTCGAGGAGCACGACTTCCACGACTTCAAGATCTCGGTCAAGCACAACGACCCGATCGTCATGGTCAAGGCGTACCGCCTGCTTGCCGAACGGGGCGACTGGCCCCTGCACCTCGGCGTCACCGAGGCGGGCCCCGCGTTCCAGGGCACGATCAAGAGCGCCACGGCGTTCGGCATCCTGCTGTCGGAGGGCATCGGCGACACCATCCGCGTCTCGCTGTCGGCGCCCCCCGCCGAAGAGGTCAAGGTCGGCCATCAGATCCTGCAGTCGCTGAACCTGCGCGAGCGCAAGCTCGAGATCGTCTCGTGCCCCTCGTGCGGCCGTGCGCAGGTCGACGTCTACACCCTCGCCGACGACGTCACCGAGGGCCTCAAGGACATGACCGTGCCGCTGCGCGTCGCCGTCATGGGCTGCGTCGTCAACGGACCCGGCGAAGCGCGCGACGCCGACCTGGGTGTGGCATCCGGCAACGGCAAGGGCCAGATCTTCGTCAAGGGCGAGGTCGTCAAGACCGTTCCCGAGAGCGAGATCGTCGCGACCCTCATCGCCGAGGCCAACCGCCTCGCCGCCGAGATGGGCCCCGACGCCGCCACCGGCACCGCGCAGGTCATCACGGCCTGAGCCTCGCGCGTCGTCGCTGGCCTACCGGGCTCTCATCGCCTCCCCACAGCATTCGTTCACGTGGGTGACACCGGCCGTTCGACGTCTCGGCGGCGGGCGAACCACCGATGCTCACGGAGCGGGCCTACCGTCTGATCCGGTCGCGGCGACGCGTCGCGGCCGATCCCATCGGACGGTCGGAGAGGAGACGCCGCGCACCCCGCGGCGCATCACGCATGGATTCACGCACCCACAGGCTCCGCACGGCGTGGCGCATCGCCATCGCCGGCGCGCTCGTCGTCGCCGGCACCGCGGCGCCGCTCTCGGCGAACGCGGCGAGCTACCCCAGCGACAGCGCCAAGCCCGATCTCGTCGCGCTGCTCAGCGGCTACCGCGACTTCTGGACGCCCAGCGGTCAGGGCGACTTCAGCGGCACGGTGGTGAACCCGACGGTGCTGGCCTACAACGACCGGCTGACGGTGTGGATCAACAACAATGCCACCGCCGCGCAGCAGTTCCGCGCTCTGCAGGACTCCGAGTACAACAACAACGCCAAGACCGCCTACGACCAGTCCTTCACCGTCTCGGGAGGTCTCGGCTCGTCGCTCGGCGCGATCTACGTCAACGGTCTCAACTCGGGCGCCCTGCCGCTGACGCAGGCCCTCATCAACAGCTCGAACGGATCGTCGGGCGCCTACGTGTCGACGAGCACGGCGAAGAACACGTTCAGCTACGCGCGCCCCTTCGTCATGACCGATCCGAACGCGACGGCCGTCTCGGGCGACAACGCCTCCTGCGCGCCCAGCGTGAACAACGCCTCGTCGCTCAAGGCCATGCGCCAGGGAACGGCATGGGCCGACGCGAACGGCAACCTGCTCATCGGCCGTGTCGCACCGGTCACCGACACCACGCACCAGTTCTCGCCCAACGATGTGCCCCTCGACGCCGCGTACGGTCAGCCGGGCATCTGCAAGGGTGGCTCGTTCCCGTCCGGTCACACGACCACCGCCTATCAGGCCGGTATCACCCTCGCGACCCTCGTGCCCGAACTGGGGCCCGAGGTGCTCGCGCGGGCGTCCGAGAACGGCAACAACCGCATCGTGCTCGGTGTGCACTACCCGCTCGACATCGTCGGCGGCCGCATCGACGGCGAGGCCGCTCTCGCCGCCCGCTGGTCGGACGACGCCTACCGCACCGGCGTGCTGCAGCCCGCCCGTCAAGAGCTGATGACGTACCTGCAGCAGCAGTGCGGAAGCACCCTCGCCGCGTGCATCGCCGCCGAGACGCCGTACCAGAACGACCCCTACGGCGGGAAGGCCATGCCCGGCGGAACGGCGCAGAAGGTCACCGACCGCGCCTCGGCCGTGTCGGTGTACACCGAACGCCTCACCTACGGCTTCGCTCGCACGGGCACCGCCGGTCAGCCGGCGGCCGTGCCGGCGGGCGCGTCGAACCTGCTGCTGACCGCGTTCCCGCAGCTGACCGACGCGCAGCGCACGTCGATCCTCGCGCAGACCCAGATCGACTCGGGCTACCCGCTCGATCAGACGTCCGGCGGCAACGGCTCGTGGCAGCGTCTCAACCTCGCCGCCGCGATGTCGGCCAAGGTGCAGGTCAACGCCGACGCCACCGTCACGGTGCTCGGCGTCGGCGGCGCGGCCCAGGTGTTCCCCGCCCCGAGCGGCTCGACGAGCACGACGCGCGCGCTGACCGCTCCGAACGGCACGACCGTCGCCGCCGGTGGCCAGCTGCAGATCGCGGGCTCGGGTTTCGCCGCCGGTCAGCCGCTCACGGTGCAGCTGCACAGCGACCCGGTGACGATCGCGACCATCGCCGCCGATGCGAACGGCGCCTTCGCCACGACCGTCACGATCCCCGCCTCGACCCCGGCCGGTGCGCACACGATCACGCTCCTGGATGCCACGGGCGCCGTCGTTGCGGGACCGCTCGCGGTCACGGTCACCGGCGTGCGCCTGCCCCTGGTGAGCGGATGACGACGAGCCCCGCTCGTCGGCGCCTGGCGCTCGTCACGATCACCGCGACGGCGGCTGCGGCCGTCGTCGCGGTGATCGCCGCGTGGGCGCTGGCTCCCGCCGCCCCCTCGGTCCCGGCAGCCGATCCCACGCCCTCGTCCTCCCCGACGCCCGCGACCGCCGCGTCGCCTCGCCCGGTGCCCGCGGTCGACGCCGGCGCACTGTCGGCGTTGCCGGAGGCGCGCTATGACGCGGTGATCGGCGGGCTCCTCGTCGCCGACACGGCCGTGCCCGCGCACGCCGACGTGTACTCGACGGCATCCGACCTGCCCCTCTTCGGCGACGCCGACGGCACGGGACGCCCGGGCGGCAGCGGCGGTCCCATCGCGCGTCTGGCCGCGCGCGACTTCTTGGGAGAGGCCACTCCCGTGGTCGTGGTCCGCATCGAGGGGTCGTGGGCGCTCGTGCTGACGCCCGCCCGCCGCACGCTCCCGTCGGCTGCGCCGGCGGGTCAGCCCGCGGCGGCGCAGACCGAGGCCTGGGCCCCGCTGGCGTCGTTGGCGAAGACGACCGGCCCGACGTCTCGCGTCGAGGTGTCGGTGGCGCAGCGGTCCGTGTCGATCGTCGCCCTCGACGGCACCGTGCAGGCGACGTTCCCCGCCGCCGTCGGTGCCGACGGCACACCCACGCCGACCGGCGTGGTCGGGTACCTCGAGGCGCGCTACGTCGACCCGTCGCAGGGGACCGGCGACCAGCCGATCCACCTGACCTCGCTGCACTCGGCCGCCGCCGACGAGCCCTTCGGCGGCCACGACGGGGGACTCATCGGCATCCACTACGCGGACGAGCGCGACGGGGCGATCTCGCACGGCTGCGTCCGGATCGGTGCCGACGCGGTCGCGGCGCTCGCCGCGCTTCCTCTCGGCACGCTCGTCGTGCTGCGCTGACGCCCACCGCGCCCGCGGGGTGACCGCCCCGGGAACGCCGTAGGCCCCGGGGGCACCCGGTCGCGGCCGGGGCACGGAGGGCCTCTGCGCATCCGGTAGCCTCGGGGGCCTATGGCCGACACCTCGCCGCCCTCGCTCGCCCGACCGCTCGTCGCCGGGGTCGTCACCGCCCTCGTCGGGTTCACCAGCACCTTCGCCGTCGTGCTCACGGGCCTGCGTGCCGTAGGGGCGACTCCCGCCCAGGCGGCCAGCGGCCTGCTCGCGATCACGCTCGTGGTCGGGATCGGCTGCATCGTGCTCGCGGGGCGATACCGCATTCCGATCACGGTCGCGTGGTCGACCCCCGGCGTCGCCCTGCTGGCCGCCACCGGCGCCGTCGACGGTGGGTGGCCGGCGGTCGTGGGGGGATTCCTCGTCTCCGCCGCGCTGATCCTCTGCACGGCGCTGTTCCCCCCGCTCGGCGCGCTCATCGCGCGGATCCCGGCCTCGATCGCGCAGGCGATGCTCGCCGGTGTCCTGCTGCCGCTGTGCGTGGCGCCGTTCGCCGGCCTCGTGAACGACCCGTGGGGTGTGGCTCCCGTGCTGTTGGTGTGGCTCGTGGCATCCCGATTCCTTCCCCGCTGGTCCGTACCGCTCGCCTTCGTCGCCGCGATCGCGGTGGTCGGGGTGGAGCTGGCCCGTACGGGAGTGGACGCGGATGCCGCGACCCTGCTGCCGCGCCTGGAGTTCACGGCCCCCTCTCTCACGGTCGGTGCGGTCGTGGGCATCGCGGTGCCGCTGTTCGTGGTGACGATGGCGTCGCAGAACGTGCCCGGGGTCGCCGTCATGCGCAGCCTCGGCTACACGATCCCGTGGCGCCCCGCGATGCTCGTCACCGGGCTCGGTTCGGCCGCCGCGGCCGGGTTCGGCGGGCACGCGATGAACCTCGGCGCGATCAGCGCGGCGATCGCCGCGGGACCCGATGCGCACCCCGACCCGAAGAAGCGGTGGGTCGCGGGGGTGTCGGCCGGGGGCACCTATATCGTCCTCGGCGCCCTGTCCGCGGCGTTCGCCGCGATCGTGCTGCTTGCCCCGGCGGGCGTCATCCCGGCGGTCGCGGGCGTGGCGCTGTTCGGCGCCTTCGGGTCGGCGATCCAGCAGGCGATCGACGACCCCGGCGAGCGGGTGCCCGCCGTGGTGACGTTCCTCGTGGCCGCCTCCGGGATCGCGGTGTTCGGGGTGAGCGCCGCGTTCTGGGCCCTGGTCGCGGGACTCGTGGTGCGCGCGGTGCTGCACGTGGGGCGTCGGGCGGCCTGAGCTTGCGGCCCGATGACGGTGGCGTCGCCGTGCGGCACGAACCTCGCGGACCGTCACCGTTTCGTTATCCATCTCGTCGCCGGAAAGGGAACCGATGGCGCCCCCGCGGACATTACTGGGTGTGGATGAAGACGATGCCGGGCTGTGGGACCGGGTACGCCAAGGCGACGAGCTCGCGCTCGCCGCGCTGTTCGATCGGCACGAGACGCGGCTGTTCCGCCATGCGTCACGGCTGCTGAGTCATCGGGAGGATGCGAAGGATGCCGTGACCGTGGCCTTCTTCGAGCTGTGGCGCAAGCGCGCCTCGGTGCGTCTGGTCGATGGGTCTCCGCTGCCGTGGCTGCTGACGACGGTGGCGCACAGCGCGCGGAACCTGGAGCGGTCGAGCCGGCGCTATCGCGCCCTGCTGGACCGCGCCCCGGTCGCCGAGCAGGTGTCGAGCGACGCTGCCGACGACAGCGGGGTGCTCTCGGCGCTCAAGCGCCTCCCTGAGCGCGAGCAGGCGGTGGTCGTGCTGTCGGTGCTCGAGGGCTACGCCGAGCGCGAGATCGCTCAAGCCCTCGGCATCCCGGCCGGAACGGTGAAATCGCGGCTCGCCCGCGCCAAAGCGAAGTTGCGCGACGAGCTCGCGCTGGAAGGGGCACGGGCATGAACGACGAACTGACGCCCTCCGAGCGCGCGGCCTTGCGCGCCCGCATCGTGGGCGGCGCCCACGACATCAAGCCCGTCGGGGCGCACCGCAACGCCTGGATCGCGGGCTCCGTGGCCGCGGCGATGGTGGTCGCGATCGCCGGGGGAGTGGCGGTGACCTCGACGCTCAGTGCGCCGGAGATCGCGACGACGCCATCGCCGACGGTCACCACGACGACGACCCCCATCCCGATACCTACCCCGACGTCGGCTCCGACGCCGACGATGTCACCGACGACCGTACTGCAGGCACTTGCCTTCGGGGGCGAGTGCTCCGTCGTGCTGGATGACGAAACTGTCTCGGAGTTCTTCGGTGTTCCGATGAAGCCAGGGACGAATCTTCTCGGGGGTGCCCGGGTTCTCGGAGGGGTGTCGTGCACATGGATTCCCGTGTCCGCCGGGGAGGGAGTCCCGGTGACGATGACTGTCGTGCCATGGGAGGCCGTGCCTGACTCCGTTCGCCAGGAAGTGGGACTCGTGCCCCCGTGCGTCGGCGGCAGTGTCTGTTCCTACAGCGAGCGCCACGGCGATGCATGGGTGAACGCGGAATCCGACGACGTGGAGGGTGCCGCGGCTGCGGTGCAGAACATCGGTCCGCGTGCAGCTGAGACGCCGGGTATCGCACGCGCGCTGTCCTCGGACGCATGGTCGATCCCCGACTGCGAGAGTGAGGTTCTCCCGGCCGTCCGAGAGGCGCTGGGGCGCGATGACATCGGCCCCATCCAGACCGATTACTTCCCGCATGGGCAGGCCTGGGACGTGTTGACCTCGAATGGGGCCGCGGGATGGTGCGGCTTCTCGGGACACAGCGAAGACGTCAGCACGCTCTTCACCATGGATCTGACGTTCTGGCCGGGCGGCACGCTCGACAAGGACGCAGCCGCCGGCGACGACAGACGACAATCGTTCCCTCTTGCTGGCGGCGTCTCCGGATGGCTTTATCCGGAGAACCCTCCCAATGTTGCCTCTGAGCTGGATGCCGCTGCACGCGGTGGAGTTTTGAACGTGCGCGGGCGCGGGCTCGATGATGCACAGATGCGCGCCATGGTCGAGGCTGTCCTGACAGAACTCGGCTGACCTGGGAATCCCGCTCGACCACCCCACGGCGTGATCTCTCTGGTTCCAGGGACGGTGAGCGGCGTGACTGTTGCCCAGAGGCCGGGTCTTCGGCATCCACCGCCCTAGACTCGACTCTCGTGGTCACCCGTCTGTCGAACTATTTCCTCCGCACGCTTCGCGAAGATCCCTCGGATGCCGAGGTCACGAGCCACCGTCTGCTCGTGCGCGCCGGCTACATCCGTCGCAACGCCCCGGGCGTCTTCGCGTGGCTGCCGCTCGGTCTGAAGGTCAAGGCCAAGATCGAGACGATCGTCCGCGAGGAGATGGCGAACGCGGGTGCCTTCGAGGTGCACTTCCCGGCGCTGCTGCCGCGTGAGCCCTACGAGGTCACCGGCCGCTGGGAGGAGTACGGCGACGCGCTGTTCCGCCTGCAGGACCGCAAGGGTGCCGATTATCTGCTCGCGCCGACGCACGAGGAGATGTTCACCCTGCTGGTGAAGGATCTGTACTCGTCGTACAAGGACCTGCCCCTGACGATCTACCAGATCCAGGACAAGTACCGCGACGAGGCTCGTCCCCGTGCCGGTCTCCTGCGCGGTCGCGAGTTCACGATGAAGGACGCGTACTCGTTCGACGCGACGGATGCCGGGCTCGACGCCTCGTACCAGGCTCAGCGCGACGCCTACGAGCGCATCTTCACCCGCCTGGGCCTCGAGTACGTCATCGTGGCGGCCGATGCGGGGGCGATGGGCGGCTCGAAGTCGGAGGAGTTCCTTCACCCGACGCCGATCGGCGAGGATACCTTCGTGCGCTCGGCCGGCGGTTACGCGGCCAACGTCGAGGCGTTCACCACCGTCGTTCCCGACGCGCTGCCGATCGAGGGCCAGCCCGAGCCGGTCGTCTTCGACTCGCCGGACACCCCGACGATCGCGACCCTCGTCGACCACTCGAACGCGCACCTCGACGCCCCGGCTCCCGGGATCGCCGGTCCCGCCACGGCGGAGGCGAACCAGTGGACCGCGGCGCACACGCTGAAGAACGTCGTGCTCGCCCTCACGCACCTCGACGGCACGCGCGAGCTCGTCGTCGTCGGCCTCCCGGGGGACCGCGACGTCGACGACAAGCGCGTCGAGGTCGCCTTCGCTCCGGCCGAGGTCGAGGCGGCCACCGAGGCGGACTTCGCGAAGAACCCGCTGCTGGTGAAGGGCTACATCGGACCCTGGTCGCCCACCGGCGCCGTGCTGGGTGAGGAGTCGGCGACGAAGATCCGCTACTACCTCGACCCCCGCGTCGTCGACGGCACGGCGTGGATCACCGGCGCCAACATCGACCAGAAGCACGTGCACTCGCTCGTCGCCGGCCGCGATTTCGTCGGCGACGGCTTCGTCGAGGTCTCGACCGTGCGAGAGGGCGACCCCGCCCCCGACGGCTCCGGCCCCGTGGAGCTCGCGCGCGGCATGGAGATCGGCCACGTCTTCCAGCTGGGTCGCAAGTACGCCGAGGCCCTGGGCCTGAAGGTGCTGGATGAGAACGGCAAGCTCGCCACCGTCACCATGGGCTCGTACGGCATCGGGGTGACCCGCATCCTCGCGATCATCGCCGAGCTCAACAACGACGCCAAGGGCCTCATCTGGCCGTCGTCGGTCGCCCCGTTCGACGTGCACGTGGTGGCCACCGGCCGCGACGCGGTGGCGTTCGAGCTCGCGGCATCCGTCTCCGACCAGCTCGAGGCCGCGGGCCTCGACGTGCTCTACGACGACCGCCCCAAGGTGTCGCCCGGCGTGAAGTTCGGCGACGCCGAGCTCGTCGGCATCCCGCGCATCCTCATCGTCGGTCGCGGCGCGGCCGAGGGCCAGGTCGAGCTCTGGGACCGCCGCACGGGCGAGCGCGAGACGGTGTCGGTCGACGACGCCGTGGCCGCGCTGACGCGCTGACCCCCTCCTCCCCGGCGCCTCCCCGGTTTTCGGAGGGCACGCCGACCGTACGCGACGCCGAGATCGGTAGCGTGGATGCCATGATCTCGGCTCCCCGTCTGTCCCTGTCCGACGGTTCCACCATTCCCCAGCTGGGTGTCGGAACCTACAAGGTGCCCGCCGACGCGACCGCCGGTCTCGTCGAAGGCGCCCTCGCCATGGGCTACCGCCACATCGACACCGCGGCGCTCTACGGCAACGAGGCCGAGGTGGGCGAGGGACTGCGCTCCTCGGGCCTGAATCGCGACGACGTCTTCGTCACCACCAAGGTCTGGAACGACGACCAGGGTTTCGACGAGACGCTCCGCGCCTTCGACACCAGTGCGGCCAAGCTCGGCGTCGACCGTGTCGACCTGTACCTCATCCACTGGCCCATTCCCAGCGCCGATCGCTACGTCGACACGTGGCGGGCTCTGCAGCGCCTGCAGGAGGAGGGGCGCGCCACCTCGATCGGCGTCAGCAACTTCTCCGTGCCGCACCTCGAGCGTCTGCGCGACGAGACGGGTGTCCTCCCCGCCGTGAACCAGGTCGAGCTGCACCCGCGCTTCCCGCAGGACGAGCTCGTCGACTGGCACGCCGCGCACGAGATCGTCACCGAGTCGTGGGCACCGCTCGCGCGCGGCGGCCTGCTCGACGAGCCCGAGCTTGCGCGCATCGCCGAGCGCTACGGCAAGACTCCGGCCCAGGTGGTCGTGCGCTGGCACCTCGATCGCGGCCTCGTCGTGTTCCCCAAGTCGGTGTCGCTCGACCGCATCCGTGAGAACGGCGACGTCTTCGACTTCGTGCTCGACGCCGACGACCACGAGGCCATCGCGACCCTCGACACGGGGGAGCGGACCGGTCGCAATCCCGATCTCGACTGAGTCGTCGGGTCAGGCGTCGAGGCGGGCGTACCGGGCACGGAACACCGTGAACGCTCCGTAGGCGAGGAATCCGAGGCCGACGAGCGACGCCAGAACGGGGCCGGCCGGAAGCGCGATGACCGCCGAGGTGGCACCGTCGAGACCGCCCGCGGTGTCGGGCTCGACGGTGATGGCGGCGACGACCACGAGGACGCCCACGACGATGAGCGCCACGCCCTTCGCCGCGAAGCCGATGACTCCGAGCGCGCTGAGCGCGAAGCCGGCGGGGCCGTCGGGCGTGCGCACCTTCGAGTGGAACGACCGGCGCAGTCCCATCCAGACGAACCCGATGCCGACACCGGCGACCGCGAGGCCCACGGCCCCGAGCACGAACCCGCCGACGGGCCACGTCAGCACGGCCTCGCTGAGACTCTCGGCCGCCTGTTCGGCGTGCGGACGCGCACCGAGGGCGACGGATGCCGACACCAGGCCGACGGCGACGAAGATCAGGCCCTGCGGCGCCTCGGTCGCGATCCGCCCGATGCGGCGCCACACCGTGAGGCGTCGAGGTGCGAAAGCCTGCAGGAGGTGCCACGCACCCAGGGTGACGAGGCCGATCGCGAGGGCCCACAGCGCGGCCGCACCCAGGGGTACGGCGGCGAGGGCGCGAAACGCGCCGGTCTGATCGCTGTCCTCCCGCGCTCCGAAACCGACCGCGATCACCAGCCCGCCGATCAGGAGATGCAGGATGCCGTTGGCAGCGTACCCGGCGCGGGCGATGACACGGAATGCGGGGTTGGCCTCGGCCTCGCGGGCGGCGCTGCGGGCGGAGGAGGGCACCACGGAACCGTATGCCGATTCCCGGGCGAGCGATAATCCGGGTGCGCGCCCGGGGTCGGCATCCGTTCGGCTCGCGCGGCTTCTCGGGTCGATAAGCGTGTGCGGCGAGCGGGTGAAGATCGTGTGTCGGTGCCGTTGCCCCATTGGCGGGAGGGGGCGGTTCTGATTACGGTCGGAAGGTGCCCGAGAACACCCCAGAGCTGCGCCCCACCCACCCGCTCGCCATCGCGCCCGTCGTCGCCCCCGCGGCGTCCGTCGACGGCTTCGCGAAACAGTTCCTCCAGAACCTGAATTTCGACCAGGGCGTGACCCTGTCGACCTCCGACGTGAACGACCAGTACCTCGCCCTCGCCTACACGGTGCGCGACTACCTCATGGCGCGATGGTTCGACGATCGGGCACAGCAGAAGACGCAGCAGGCGAAGACCGTCTGCTACCTCTCGGCCGAGTACCTGCTGGGCCGGCAGCTCGACAACAACCTCCTCGCGGCGCGTCTGACCGACATCGCCACCGAGGCCCTCGCGCAGTGCGGCATCGACATCGACGACCTCCGCCAGGTCGAGATCGAACCCGGGCTCGGCAACGGCGGCCTCGGGCGCCTCGCCGCCTGCTTCATCGACTCGCTCGCCACCATGAGCGTGCCCACCATCGGTTACGGCATCCGCTACGAGTACGGCATCTTCCGTCAGACCTTCGCCGATGGTCAGCAGATCGAGCAGCCGGACGCCTGGCTGCGCATGGGGTCGCCCTGGGATTTCGCCCACCCCGAGGCCGCGCAGACCATCTCGTTCGCCGGCACCACCGAAACCTACGACGACGAGGGTGTCGAGCGCACCCGCTGGGTACCCGAGTGGAACGTCCTCGCGGTGCCGTACAACATGATGGTCCCGGGCTACCACAACGGTCGCGTGAACACCCTGCGCCTGTGGCGCGCGGTGGCGACGAACGCGTTCGACCTGCACACCTTCAACTCCGGCGACTACGTCGAGTCGGTGCGCGCGCAGACCTTCGCCGAGAACATCTCGAAGGTGCTCTACCCCGAGGACTCCACGCCCCAGGGCAAGGAACTCCGCCTGCAGCAGCAGTACTTCTTCGTCGCGGCATCCATCGCCGATTTCATCGAGAACGTCCTGCCCGAGGACTTCGACCTGGAGCGTCTGCCCGAGCGCGTGATCTTCCAGCTCAACGACACGCACCCGGTCATCGGGGTGCCCGAGCTCATGCGCGTCCTCGTCGACGAGAAGCATCTCGAGTGGGATGCCGCGTGGGCCATCACTCAGAAGTGCTTCGCGTACACGTGCCACACCCTGCTGCCCGAAGCCCTCGAGGTCTGGTCGGTCGATCTGCTCGGTCGCCTGCTGCCCCGCCACCTCGAGATCATCTACCGCATCAACGACGAGTTCCTGCTCGAGGTGCGAGAGCGCTTCGGCGACGACGAGATGCTCATCCGCAGCATGTCGATCATCGGCGAGCACCCGTACCGCTCGGTGCGCATGGCTTACCTGGCCACGGTGGCCGGCTCGAAGGTCAACGGCGTCGCCGAGCTGCACTCGCAGCTGCTGCGCGACAACGTGCTCAAGGACTTCGCCGCCATGTGGCCCGACAAGTTCACGAACGTCACCAACGGCGTCACGCCCCGTCGCTTCCTGCGCCTGGCGAACCCCGACCTCTCGGCGCTCATCACCGAGGCCCTCGGCGCCGGCTGGACGGTCGACCTCGAGCGACTCCGGGGACTCGAGGCCCTGGCCGACGACGCGGACTTCCGCGAGCGGTTCGCCGCGGTGAAGGCGTCGAACAAGCGTCGCCTCAGCCGCGTGCTCGAAGCTCGCGGGGAGGCCGCCCTCGACGACGGTCACATGCTCGACGTCATGATCAAGCGTCTGCACGAGTACAAGCGTCAGACGCTGAAGGTGCTGCACATCGTCAGCACCTACGAGGGCATCGTGTCGGGCCGCCTCGACGTCGCCGACGTGCAGGCACGCACGTTCCTGTTCGGTGCGAAGGCCGCCCCCGGCTACGGCATGGCCAAGCGCATCATCCACCTCATCAACGCCGTCGGCGAGGTAGTCAGCGCCGACGAGCGCGTGCAGGGCAAGCTCAAGGTGCTCTACCCGGCGAACTACAACGTCACCCTCGCCGAGAGCATCATCCCCGCCGCCGACCTGTCGGAGCAGATCTCTCTCGCCGGCAAGGAGGCCTCGGGAACGGGCAACATGAAGCTCGCCCTGAACGGTGCCCTCACCATCGGTACCGACGACGGAGCGAACGTCGAGATCCGGGGGCTCGTCGGCGACGACAACTTCTTCCTGTTCGGAATGAGCGAGCCCGAGGTCGAGGCCCTATGGGCCGAGGGCTACCGCCCCGCCGACTTCTACCAGAAGGACGAGCGCCTGCGCAGTGCGATCGACCTGATCGCCTCGGGCGCGTTCTCGGGCGGCGACCGCACGGTCTTCGAACCGCTCGTGTCGAACCTGCTGTACGAAGACCGGTTCATGGCGCTCGCCGACTTCTCGGCGTACCTCGACGCCCAGGACCGCGTCGACGCCGCCTACGCCGACCAGGACGGCTGGGTGCGCTCGGCCATCCTCAACGTCGCGCGCAGCGGCTACTTCTCGTCCGACCGCGCGATGCGCGACTACCTCGATCGCATCTGGCACGCCACGCCGGTGAGCTGACGCGGTTTCGGGATGCCGCGACCCGGGCGCTCGCCCGAGGTCGCGGCATCCGTTCGTGTCGTCGGCGGGTCTCGGGCCGATGGCGCGTCCTGTGCGAGCACGACGCAGGAGATCGGATGCCGCGCCCGCGGCGGACCCCGTCGCCGCGGCGCCGCGCGTCACGATCTCCTGCGTCGCGCCCACGCTGGCGAGAAGGCTTCGAAGGCTGGCCGCCGCACTCCTATCGGGTGAGGCCGCACGGCGGAAGAGTGGGAGTCCACCCGATCCCGGAGGCCCCGTGCGCATCAGCGACTTCCCCGTTCCCGACACCCTCGCCGCCCGGGGTGCCCTCGCGCTCGTCCGGCAGTACCAGTCGCCCGCGATCACGGCGCACGCGCTGCGGTCGTGGCTGTGGGCCGAGGCGTTCGCGGTGGCCGACGGCATCCGGGACATCGACCGCGAGCTGCTGTACGTCGCCGCCGTCCTGCACGACATCGGCACGGTGGGCGCCTTCGACAACCACACGCTGTCGTACGAGCACGCGGGCGGGCATGTCGGCGTCGCGCTCACCGCCGGCGCGGGGTGGGTGCAGCCCCGACGCGAGCGGGTGCTCGAGGTGATCGTGCGGCACAACTGGCCGAGCGTCGATCCGACGATGGATGTCGAGGGGCACCTGCTCGAGATCGCGACGGGCCTCGACATCTCGGGAGCTCGCCCCGACGCGCTGCCCGAGGACTTCCGCCGCGAGGTGCTCGCCGCTCACCCGCGCGGCGCCCTCGCGGCCGAGTTCGGGGCGTGCGTGGCCGATCAGGCGGCACGCAAGCCCGCCACCGCCGCCCGGCGGCTCGTCGACGGGGGAGTGGTCGCGAAGCTGGCCGCGAATCCACTCGAGCGTCTGGCGGGCGGGCCGAACTCCTGAGATATCGGCCGCGTGCAGCGGGCCGGGGCCGCGATCGCGGGTTCCGCGGGCGGTGCGGCCACCGTTTCTCAGGAGTTTCGCACCGACCGCCGCCGCGTCCGACGTCCCGTGGGTCGCGAGGGACCCGGTATCCCGGGTATCGTAGGGGGGTTGTCGGCGCCGGTCGCGTCGACGAGAGCTGAATAACGGAGGGCCCTTGTGGACATCGATCTCGCACTTCTGAAGACGATCGAACGCGAGAAGGAGATCCCCTTCGATGAACTCGCGCGCATCATCGAGCAGGCGATCCTGACCGCCTACGCCAAGCACATCTCGCCCAGCGGCGAGATCCCGACGGGCGCTCGTGCCTCCCTCGATCGCAAGACCGGTCACGTGGGCATCTTCACGCCCGTGACCGACGACGAGGGGGCCGTCATCGGCGAAGAGGAGCAGGCTCCCGATGACTTCGGTCGCATCGCGGCCTTCGCCGCCAAGCAGGTCATCAGCCAGCGTCTGCGCGACATCGCCGACGACGCCGTGCTGGGGGAGTTCAAGGGCAAAGAGGGCGACATCGTCGCCGGTGTCGTCCAGCAGGGTCCCAACCCACGCATGGTGCACGTCGACCTCGGCACCGTCGAGGCCATCCTCCCGCCGGAAGAGCAGGTGCCCGGCGAGACCTACGCGCACGGCTCGCGACTGCGCGTCTACGTCACGAGCGTCTCCAAGGGCAACAAGGGTCCGCAGATCACCGTCTCGCGCACGCACCCGGGCCTGGTCCGAAAGCTCTTCGCCCTCGAGGTCCCCGAGATCGCCGTGGGCCTGGTCGAGATCGTCTCGCTCGCTCGCGAAGCCGGCCACCGTTCGAAGATCGCCGTGCAGGCGACCGACCCGACGGTCAACGCCAAGGGTGCCTGCATCGGCGAACTCGGTCGTCGCGTGCGCGCCGTGACCGAGGAGCTCTCGGGCGAGAAGATCGACATCATCGACTACGACGCCGAGCTTCCGCGCTTCGTCGCGAACGCGCTGTCGCCGGCCAAGGTCACCTCGTCCTTCGTCCTGGATGCCACGACCAAGGCCGTGCGCGCCCTCGTGCCGGACTACCAGCTGTCGCTGGCGATCGGCAAGGAGGGCCAGAACGCCCGCCTGGCCGCGAAGCTCACCGGCGCCAAGATCGACATCCAGCCCGACAGCATCCTCGAAGACAACTGAGGGTCCGATCGTCCCCACGATCACGAGGTGTAGAGTGGAACCCGTACGAACGTGCGTCGGATGCCGCGCACGCGCCCCCCGATCCTCGCTTCTGCGAGTGGTCACCGACGGATCGGTCCTCGTCGCAGACGAACGAGCGGTCCTTCCGGGTCGGGGAGCGTGGGTGCACGAGACGGACGCATGCGTGAGAAAAGCTCTTACGCGTCGCGCCTTCGTACGAGCATTGCGTGTGTCAGGCCCGCTTGACGCGCAGACCTTCGAATCACACCTCCAGCGAAAAGGCTGAACGGCTATGGACACGAAGTGAACGGCTCGAAATGAGACCCGTCCGCAACTAGCGGTCTGCCCTGTCCGGGGTAGGCCCTCAGACAGGAGAATTGTGGCAAAACCACGCGTGCACGAGATCGCTTCCGAACTCGGCGTCGACAGCAAGGTCGCGCTTGCGAAGCTGAAGGAGCTCGGCGAATTCGTCAAGAGCCCCTCATCCACCATCGAGCCCCCGGTGGCCCGTAAGCTCCGCGCCGCCCTCGCGGCCGAGGGCTCTTCGGCGCCGGCCGCCGGTGGATCGCCCGCCGCGCCCGCGGCGCGCCCCGGCGCCCGTCCGGGCCCCGCGCGTCCTGCGGCGACCCCCGGTGCCCGTCCCTCGGGCCCGACCCCCGGCCCCGCCAAGCCCGCGGCCCCCGCCGCTCCCGCGGCGAGCCCGGTCCCCGAGACCGCTGCCCCCGAGAAGGCCGCTCCCGCAGCGGCCGAGGCCCCGGCAGCCAAGCCCGCCGCTTCGGCGTCGACGTCCGGTGCGCCGACCCCCGGTGCCGCCGCCCCCGGCGCCGGTGCCCCCAAGCCCGGCCCGAGCGCGCCCCCGCGTCCGGGTGGAGCGCGTCCGGGCAACAACCCCTTCGCCTCCTCGCAGGGCATGGGCCAGCGTCCCGCGGGCCCCCGTCCGGGTAACAACCCCTTCGCTTCGGCGCAGGGCATGGGCCAGCGCCCGACCCCCGGCAACATCCCGCGTCCCCAGGCTCCGCGTCCCGGCGCCCCGCGTCCCGGTGCCCCGCGCCCCGGCGGTGCCGGTCGTCCCGGTGGCGGCGGTCGTCCCGGCGCTCCGTTCCAGCAGCGTCCCGGCGGTCCCGGTCGTCCCGGCGGTGCCGGTGGCGGTTTCCAGCGCCCCGGTGGTGGCGCTCCGGCCGGTGGTTTCGCCGGTCGTCCCGGTGGTGGTGGCGGCCGTGGCCGTGGTCCCGGCGGTGGTACCGCGGGTGCCTTCGGTAAGGGTGGCGGCAAGTCCAAGCAGCGTAAGTCGCGTCGGGCGAAGCGGCAGGAATTCGAGATGCGGTCGGCGCCGGTCGTCGGCGGCGTCAACGTCTCGAAGGGCAACGGCGAGATCATCCGCCTGCGCCGCGGCGCATCCATCGCCGACTTCGCGGACAAGCTCGAGGCCCTGCGCGGCTACACCGTCCAGCCCGGCACGCTCGTGACCATCCTGTTCAACCTGGGCGAGATGGCCACCGCGACCGAGTCGCTCGACGAGGCCACCTTCGAGGTGCTCGGTGCCGAGCTCGGCTACAAGATCCAGATGGTCTCGCCCGAGGACGAAGACAAGGAGCTCCTCGAGGGCTTCGGTCTCGACCTCGATGCCGAGCTCGAGGCCGAGAGCGAGGACGATCTCGAGATCCGTCCTCCCGTGGTCACCGTCATGGGTCACGTCGACCACGGTAAGACGAGACTCCTCGACGCCATCCGCCAGACCAACGTGGTCGCGGGCGAGGCCGGCGGCATCACGCAGCACATCGGTGCGTACCAGATCTGGACCGAGCACGAGGGCATCGAGCGCGCGATCACCTTCATCGACACCCCGGGTCACGAGGCGTTCACCGCCATGCGTGCTCGAGGAGCGCAGGTGACCGACATCGCGATCCTCGTGGTCGCGGCCGATGACGGCATCATGCCGCAGACGGTCGAGGCGTTGAACCACGCCCAGGCGGCGAACGTGCCGATCGTGGTCGCGGTCAACAAGGTCGACAAGCCCGACGCCAACCCGGCCAAGGTCCGCCAGCAGCTCACCGAGTACGGCCTGGTCGCCGAAGAGTACGGCGGAGACGTCATGTTCGTCGACGTCTCGGCTCGACAGAACCTCAACATCCAGGCCCTCCTGGATGCGGTCCTGCTCACCGCCGACGCCGGTCTCGACCTGACGGCCAACCCGAACAAGGCTGCCCGCGGTGTCGCGATCGAAGCGAAGCTCGACAAGGGTCGCGGTTCGGTCGCCACGGTGCTCATCCAGTCCGGAACCCTCCGCGTCGGCGACGCGATCGTCGCGGGAACGGCTTACGGCCGTGTCCGCGCGATGATGGACGAGAACGGCGAAGCGGTCGAAGAGGCCTACCCGTCGCGTCCCGTCTCGGTGCAGGGTCTGAACTCCGTGCCCCGCGCCGGCGACGTGTTCATCGTCACCGAGGAAGACCGCACCGCGCGTCAGATCGCCGAGAAGCGTGAAGCCGCCGAGCGCAACGCCCAGCTGGCCAAGGCCCGCAAGCGCATCTCGCTCGAGGACTTCACCCGTGCTCTCGAAGAGGGCAAGGTCGAGTCGCTCAACCTCATCATCAAGGGTGACGTGTCGGGTGCCGTCGAGGCGCTCGAGGAATCGCTGCTCAAGATCGAGGTCGATGACAGCGTCCAGCTGCGCATCATCCACCGCGGTGTGGGTGCGATCACCGAGTCGGACATCAACCTGGCCACGATCGACAACGCGATCGTGATCGGCTTCAACGTCCGTCCCGACACGAAGGCCCGCGAGCGTGCCGCCCGCGAGGGTGTCGACGTGCGGTTCTACTCGGTCATCTACAACGCGATCGACGACGTCGAGCAGTCGCTCAAGGGCCTGCTCAAGCCGGAGTTCGAAGAGGTGCAGTCGGGTGTCGCCGAGATCCGCGAGGTGTTCCGCTCCTCGAAGTTCGGCAACATCGCCGGTGTCATCGTGCGATCGGGAACGATCACGCGCAACGCCAAGGCCCGCGTCATCCGCGATGGTGTCGTGCTGGCGGACGGCCTGGCGATCGAGTCGCTGCGTCGCTTCAAGGACGACGTCACCGAGGTGCGTACGGACTTCGAGGCCGGTATCGGTCTGGGCAAGTTCAACGACATCCAGATCGGTGACGAGATCGAGACCACCGAAATGGTCGAGAAGCCGCGAGGCTGATCACACACCGGAGGTCGTAGCTACCGGCTACGGCCTCCGGTTTCGTGGGTCTGCGGGAGCAGAGCGGGGCCTCTACCCCGATGCTCCCGCAGACCCACGAAACCTCCGTCCTTCGCCTATGCTTCGGCATCTGGCGTGTGACGTCTGGCTTAGTGAGAGATAGGAATTGACGTGGCAGGGGAACGACAGGCGCGAGTGGCGGACCGGATCCGCGTGGTGCTCGCCGAGCGTCTCGAGAAGGGGCTGCGCGACCCGCGGCTTGGATTCGTCACCATCACCGACGTGCGGGTCACGGGTGATCTCCAGCACGCGTCGGTGTTCTACACCGTCATGGGCGACGAGGCGCATCGCGCCGACACCGCCGCCGCGCTGAAGTCGGCGACCGGCATGCTCCGCAGCGAGGTCGGCAAGAACCTCAACACGCGGCTCACCCCGTCACTGGAGTTCATCCTCGATGGAATCCCCGAGAACGCCGACCACATCTCGGCGCTGCTGCGCGAAGCGCGCGAGCGCGACGAGTCGGTCGCAGGTCTCGCCGCCTCGGCCGCCTACGCGGGAGACGCCGATCCGTACGTCAAGCCGCGCGAAGACGAAGAGGACGACGACGACAGCGAAGACGACGTCGACGTCGAAGACGCGCCTCGCGCCTGAGCTTCGAAGCACACGGCCGGACACCGCCCCGAGGGGTCGTGTCCGGCCTTCGTCGTTCCTGGGAGGGCTGTCGGTGGAGGACCGCACCGTTCGGCGGTGGCGACGGGCTCGATCCGCGCCGCGACGACGGTGTCGCCGGAGCGTCGCGTCCGGCACGGAGTGCACCGGGGCGGAGTGCACCGGGGCGGAGTGCCCCGGGGCGGATTCAGGATGCCGAGTGACCGGGCAGACGCAGGACGTCGTCGACCGCTTCGGCGAGGCCGTCGGCGATGAGCGAGTCGATGGCACGGTCGCGCTGTGCGGTGTCGGACCAGTCGGGGAGCACCGCGAACAGCGGCACCGAGGAGGGGGCCGCCTCGCGCAGCACCTTCAGCACGGCTCCGCGCGCCTGGCGGTCGCTTCCCTCGTACTTCGCCTGCCGACGGCGGCGGTCTTCGGAGGCGGGGTACCCTGCGGCCCGCCAGGCGCACTGCGCGGCGAGCGGGCAGAGGTCGCACTTCGGCGAGCGGGCCGTGCAGACGATCGCGCCGAGCTCCATGGCGGCGGCGTTCACGATCGCCGCATCGATCATGTCGTGGGGGAGCTCGGCATCCATCCGCTGGAGATCCCGGCGGTGCGGAGGACCGGGCTGCGCCACGCCCTCGACCGCGCGGGCGAGGACGCGCCTCGTGTTCGTGTCGACGACCGGGTGGCGGTCGCCGTAGGCGAAGACCGCTACCGCGCGGGCGGTGTAGTCGCCGATCCCGGTGAGGGCGAGGAGCGCGTCGACATCGCGGGGGACGACTCCGTCGTGCCGGTCGCGGATCTCGACCGCCGCCCGATGCAGCCACAGCGCGCGCCGCGGGTAGCCGAGGTTGGCCCACTGCGTCACCGCCTCGGACGGGGGAGAGGCGGCCAGGTCCGCCGGGGTCGGCCAGCGCTCCAGCCACGCTTCGAGATGCGGGATGACTCGCGTGACCGGGGTCTGCTGCAGCATGAACTCGCTGACCAGCGTGCCCCACGCGCCGAACCCCGGGCGGCGCCAGGGAAGGTCGCGCGCCGCGTCGCGGTACCACGCGATGAGCGGGGCGGCGAGATCTGGCATCCCTCCAGCCTACGGTCGCAGAACCCGGTCCTTCGGCACGCATAAACGCCCTCCGCGCCCGTAAACGCGAGCAGAGCGTGTTTCTGTGCGCGCGTCGCGTTTCCGCGTGGTTCGGGGCGGCGCGGCGCAGCCGTTGCGGGGCGGAGAGCGCGGTCGAGTGTCGGTGGTCGACCGTAGGCTGGAGGCATGTCCAGCGAGAACCCCGTCGAGACCCTTCAGCGCAGCTTGCGCGACCTCATGCGGCAGAACAACCGCGCGGGCCGCGTCGTGGTGGCCATCGAGGGGCTGGATGCCGAGGCGGCGCGCGCTTTCGCGGAGGGCTTCGCGTCCGCGGTGGCCGAGGATGGCACGGCCGTGCACCGGGCGAGCGTCTCGGACGAGGCAGCCGACGTGCGCGACGGCGTCGTGGCGCCCTTCCGCGCGGGCGAGGGCGACGCAGTGCTCGTGGTCGACGGCGTGTTCCTCCAGACCCCGGCGCGGCGGGGACTGTGGAACTGGTCGGTGTGGCTCGAGTCCAACCCGCCCGTCGGACAGCCGCGCCCCGAGCTGCCCGACGCGCAGAAGCAGTACGTCCACACCGCGCGGCCGCGCGTCGCCGCCTCGGTCATCGTCGAGAACTCCGACCCCTCGCACCCCGTCCAGGTGTTCGGAGACTTCTGCTGATGGTCCGCCCCGGCATTCTCCTGGTCGACAAACCCGGGGGCATCACCAGCCATGACGTCGTGTCGCGGGCCCGCCGGGCGCTCGGCACCCGCAAGATCGGCCATGCCGGCACGCTCGACCCGATGGCAACCGGACTTCTCGTCCTCGGCGTCGAGGGGGCGACACGGTTGCTCACGTACATCGTCGGCGCCGACAAGACGTACGAGGCGACGATCCTCCTGGGGGTCGAGACCGACAGCGACGACGCCGACGGGACCGAGACCGCCCGTGCGGACGCGTCCGCCGTGACCGAGGCGCAGATCCTCGAGGGTATCGCCGAGCTGACGGGCGAGATCGACCAGGTGCCGAGCACGGTGTCGGCCATCAAGGTCGACGGGCGCCGCGCCTACGACCTCGCCCGCGCGGGCGAAGAGGTCGAGCTGAAGGCTCGGCGCGTCACCGTCTCGCGCTTCCATGTGCGCGAGACCCGTCGGGGCGACACGACGATCGAACTCGACGTCGTCGTCGACTGCACGAGCGGTACGTACATCCGAGCCCTGGCCCGCGACCTGGGTCGCTCGCTGGGCGTGGGCGGGCATCTGACGGCCCTTCGGCGCACCCGCATCGGTGCCTTCGACGTCTCCGGCGCGGCATCCGTCGACGACATCGCCGAAGACGCCCTCGTCGAGCCGGCCACCGCGGCCGCCGTCGTCGTCGGCGCCCTCGCGGTGGGGGCGGACGAAGCGCGCGATCTGCGTCACGGCAAACGCATCGACGGGGGAGGACGCCTGACGGGCGCCCTCGCCGCCGCGATCGACCCCGACGGTCGCCTCGTCGGCATCGTCGAGAAGCGGGGGACGCAGCTCAAGAGCGCCATGAACATGCCCGAGGAGGCCGCCCGATGATCCTGTGGTTCACGCTCGTGCAGGTGGGGATCGCCGTCCTCGCGGGCCTCGTCGCGATCACGGCGGGGCTCGTCGGACGCCGCCCCGGAGACGTCACGGTCGGATCCCTCGCGCTCATCGAACTGCTGCTCATCGTGCAGATCGTGGTGGCGATCATCTCGCCGTTCGCCGGCAACCCCCCGTCGGGGAGCCTGCTCGAGTTCTGGACCTATCTCGTCTCGGCCGCCCTCGTGCCAGTCGCGGGAGCCGCGTGGGCGCTCATCGAACGCAGCCGCTGGAGCACCGTCATCATGGGCGTCGCGGCCCTCGCCGTGGCCGTCATGGTCTGGCGCATGCACATCATCTGGACCGTACAGCTGGCCTGACGCGGGCCGCACCGCTCGCCGCGGCCGCGGGCGAACTAGAATCGACAGGTCATGGCATCCACCACTCCCACCCGCTCCCGGGGGATGACCGGCATCGGCCGTGTCCTCGTCGTCGTCTACGGCATCATGGCGCTCGCCGCCACCGGCCGCTCCTTCGTGCAGATCGTCCGCGAGTTCGACGACGCCCCGCTCGCGTACTCGCTGTCGGCCCTCGCCGCGGTCGTGTACATCCTCGCCACCCTCGCGCTCGTCTTCTCGGCGCGACCGACCTGGTACCGCATCGCGTGGATCGCCATCGGTTTCGAGCTGGTGGGTGTCCTCGTCGTGGGAACCCTGAGTCTCGTGCTCCCCGAGCTGTTCCAGCACCCGACGGTGTGGTCGGTCTACGGATACGGCTACCTGTTCATCCCCCTCGTGCTGCCCTTCCTCGGACTGTGGTGGCTCATGCGTCACCGTCGGGCGACCCGGTGATCGTGTTCCGCGAGCCCGCGGAGGTGCCGAAGAACTTCGGTCCCTCGGTGGTGGCGATCGGCAAGTTCGACGGCGTCCACGCCGGGCACCGCGCCGTGATCGACCGGGCGCGCATCGACGCGTCCGACGGAGCGCGCGTGGTCGCGGTGACCTTCGACCGCAACCCGTTGAGCGTGCTGCGCCCCGAGAAATGTCCGCCCGATGTGATCGGACCGCACCAGAAGCTCGAGCTGCTCGAGCGGGCCGGGGTGGATGCTACCCTGTTGCTGACCTTCGACGAAGAGCTGGCGGCCATCCCCGCCCACGACTTCGCGCTGCGGGTGCTCGTGGAAGCGCTGCAGGCGCGAACGGTGCTCGTGGGTCGTGACTTCCGTTTCGGCGCCGGGGGAGAGGGCGACCCCGACCTGCTGACGCGCATGGGCGCCGAGCACGGGTTCCGCGTCGACGTGGTGGAGGATGTGCGCGCGGTGCACGCCGATCGGCGGGTGTCGTCCACCTGGATACGCGAGGCGCTGTCGGTCGGCGACGTCGCCACGGCTGCGCGCCTGCTCGGTCGTGCGCCCTCGGTGTGGGGCGAAGTCGTGCACGGACTCAAGCGCGGCCGCGAGCTCGGCTACCCCACCGCGAACCTCTCGCCCGAACTCGAGGGCTTCGTCCCCGCTGACGGTGTCTACGCCGGCTGGCTCGTGGACGTCGACGGCGCGCGGCGCATCAGCTACCCGGCCGCGATCAGCGTCGGCACCAATCCCACGTTCGACGACGTGCACGCACGCCAGGTCGAGGCGTACGTGATCGATGAGACCGGCCTCGACCTGTACGGCCACCATGTCGAGGTGCGTTTCGTCGAGCGGGTGCGCGAGATGACGGCCTTCGACGGCATCGACGCCCTGCTGGTGCAGATGGCCGACGACGTGGAGCGGGCGCGGGCCATTCTGCGCTGAGCGCGGAGAGGGCGCGGTTTCGCGGCGTCGTCCGTGGCCTCGGGACCGCTCGGGCACCGCTACACCGCCCCGGGTGCGCGTGACGCCCGGGCTCGTCGCTCAGTCCTGCCGGGGCAACCGATTCCGGATGCCGAGGAACGACGCCGCAGCCCCGAGCAGCATCAGCGCCGCGGTGAAGACGGCAGCGCGGTGGAAGCCGTCGAGATCGAGCGAGCCGCCCACGACCGCCGACACCGCGGCGATCGCGAGGAGTCCCGCGACGCGCGAGACGGCGTTGTTGACGGCCGAGGCGATGCCCGATCGTTCGGTGTCGATCGCGCCGAGCACGGCCGCCGTGAGGGGGGACACCGTGGCGGTCAGGCCCAGGCCCCACACGATCACTCCGGGCAGCACCTGCGTCACGTAGGCGAAGTCGCCGCCGACGTTCAGCAGCAGGAGGGCGCCCACGGCCATCACGATCGGGCCGAGCGTCATGAACAGGCGCGGTCCGAAACGCCCCGCGAGCGCGCCCATTCGTGAGCTGAGCAGGATCATCAGCACCGTGCTCGGCAGCGATGCGAGTCCCGCGAGGGTGGCCGGCAGCCCCGCGCCCTGCTGCAGGTACACGCTCAGGACGAAGCCGTTGAGAGACAGGGCTGCGTAGACGAAGACGGTGGTGAGATTTCCCGCCCAGAAGTTGCGCGAGTGGAACAGGTCGAGCGGCATCATCGGGTCGCGCGCCGTGCGTTGGCGCACGAGAAAACCCGCGAACGACAGGATGCCGATGACCCCGGGCGCCCAGATCACCGGCGAGGCCCACCCGAGGTTCGGCTGTTCGATGAGGGCGAAGACGATGCCGCCGAGTCCCAGGGCGCACAGCACGGCCCCGAGGATGTCGACGCGCGCGCCGGGACGACGGTGGTCGCGGTGCCCGAGGCGGGCGAGCAACCACAGGGTCACCGCGATGGGCAGGACGTTCACGAGGAACACCAGGCGCCACGAGAGCGTGTCGACGAAGATGCCGCCGATGAGGGGGCCGGCGAGCATGGCGACGGTGGTCGCGCCGGTCCAGATGCCGATCGCGCGGGCCTGCGCGGGTCCGCGGAACGTCGAGGTGATCAGGGCCAGCGAGCTCGGGACCAGGAGCGCGCCGGCGATGCCCTGCAGCGCTCGGGCGACGATGAGGAACTCGGCCGTGGGGGCTGCGGCGATCGCGAGAGAGGTGATGCCGAAGCCGATGAGGCCGATCCGCAGCACCACGACGCGCCCCAGCACATCGCTCAGCGAACCCGCGACGAGGATGAACGCCCCGAGGGTCACGAGATAGGCGTCCACGACCCATTGCTGCGTCGACAGGCCGCCGCCGAGTTCGCCCGCGATCGCGGGGAGAGCGACGTTGACCACGGTCCCGTCGAGGAACGACACGAACGACGCCAGAACGGCAACCGCCAGGACGACCCGCTGCTCGCGTGTCATCGTGTCGGCCATGACTCCAGCGTAGGGTCGCGCAGGCCGGCGCGGGCGGGTGGGCGGCCCGGACGGTATCCGGCCCCGGGAATACCCCCAGGGGGTATCGTGTTGAGAACGGAGTGACCGGAGGAGGAGCCATGGCCGAGAGCACCGAAGCACCGACCGCGGAGGCCGTGCTCGATATCGAAGGCATGACCTGCGCGAGCTGCGTCGCCCGCGTCGAGAAGAAGCTCGGCCGCGTCGAGGGCGTCGAGGCCGCGGTGAACCTGGCGACCGAGACCGCGCGGGTGCGTTACCCCGCCGACCTCGACCCCGCTGCCCTCGTCGACGCCGTCCGCTCCGCCGGATACGACGCCACCGTCCGTCCGCGCCCCGCCTCTCGGCCGGCGGCGGGTGTGGCGGCATCCGCCCCTCTGCCGACCCCCACGGGCGAGCGAGCGGATGCCGGCACCTCGGCGCCCGATTCCGTCGCCGTTCCCGCGCCCGGCGGCGAGATCGACGCGGCGACCGGCCACGCGCTCGACGCGGCAGCGGACCACGCCGGCCACGTCCACGACACCGGCGACGCGCCCGGCTCCACCCCGTTGCGCGTCCGTCTGTGGGTCTCGCTCGCCCTCGCCGTGCCGGTGGTCGCCCTCGGGATGATCCCGGCGTGGCAGTTCCCGGGCTGGCAGTGGGTCTCGCTCGTTCTCACGACGCCGATCGTGCTGTGGGGCGGCTGGCCGTTCCATCGTGCGACACTGCGCAACGCGCGCCACGGCGCGGCGACCATGGACACCCTCATCACCCTGGGCACCTTCGCCGCCTACCTGTGGAGCGTGTGGGCACTCGTCTTCGGAACGGCCGGGCGGATCGGCATCCGGCATGAGGTCATGCTCTTCGGCCCGGTGCACGACGCGACCTCCGTCGTCTACTTCGAGGTCGCGGCCGCGGTGACGGTGTTCCTCCTGCTCGGGCGCGTCATCGAGCAGCGATCCACCCGGCGGGCCGGCGCGGCGCTGCGCGCCCTACTCGACCTCGGCGCTCGCGAGGCGGAACTCGCCGACGGACGACGCATCGACATCGACCGGCTCTCGGTGGGCGATGCCTTCGTCGTGCGGCCGGGCGCCACGGTCGCCACCGATGGGGAGGTGCTCGAAGGGCGTGCCTCGGTCGACGAGAGCATGCTGACCGGAGAAGCGCTGCCCGTCGACGTCGGCCCCGGGGACACCGTCACCGGCGGCACCATCGCCTCGGGCGGGCGACTGGTCGTCCGCGCGACGGGAGTGGGGGAGCAGACCCGCCTGGCCCGAATCGCCCGCCTCGTCGAAGACGCCCAGCTCGGCAAGAGTCGCGTGCAACGCCTCGCCGACCGGATCTCCGGCGTGTTCGTGCCCGTCGTCATCGTTCTCGCCGCGCTGACCCTCGTCGCGTGGCTCGTCGCCGGGCAGCCCGTGGCCGCCGGCTTCACCGCGGCCGTCGCGGTGCTCATCATCGCCTGCCCCTGCGCCCTGGGACTTGCGACCCCGATCGCGATCCTCGTCGGCACCGGTCGCGGAGCGCAGCTCGGCATCCTCGTGACCGGACCCGCGGCACTCGAGTCCGCGGAGCGCATCGACACGATCGTGCTCGACAAGACGGGCACTCTCACCTCGGGCCGGATGAGCGTCGCGCGCGTCACGACCGCCGATGCTCAGGATGCCGCCGACGCCCTGCGGCGCGTCGCCGCCGTCGAACGCGGCTCGGAGCACCCCATCGCCCACGCGATCGTCGCCGCCGCGGGCGAGGGGCCGGTCGCCACCGACCTCGAGGCCCTGCCCGGTCGTGGGGTCACCGCGACCGTGGACGGCGTACGGGTGTTCGCGGGTCGTCCGGCGCTCGCCGCGGACCTCGGCGCGCAGCTGCCCGCGGCGCTCGCCGACGCCGTCGAGGCGGGGGAGCGGCGCGGCACCGTCGTGGTTGCCGGGTGGGCCGGTCCCGACGGTGCCCTGCACGCCCGAGTCGTCATCGAGGTGGCCGACACGGTCCGCCCCGAGAGCGCCCGAGCGGTCGCGCAGTTGAAGGCCATGGGGCTGGAGCCCGTGCTCCTCACCGGCGACAACGAGCACGTCGCCCGTGCCGTCGCCGATGCACTGGGCATCGAACGCGTACGCGCGGGGGTCCTGCCCGAAGGGAAGGTCGACGAGATCACGGCCCTGCGCGCCCAGGGACGCACCGTCGCGATGGTCGGCGACGGAGTCAACGACGCCGCGGCCCTGGCATCCGCCGATCTGGGTATCGCGATGGGCGGAGGGACGGATGCCGCGCTGCACGCGAGCGACGTGGCTCTCATGCGCGACGACCCGCGGGGCATCGTCACCGCCCTCGCCCTCAGCCGGCGCACGATGCGGATCATCCGCGGCAACCTCTTCTGGGCGTTCGCGTACAACGTCGCCGCGCTGCCGCTCGCGGCGCTGGGCCTGTTGAACCCGATGCTGGCCGGGGCCGCGATGGCGTTCTCGAGCGTGTTCGTCGTGCTGAACAGCCTGAGGCTGCGCCGCGCGGCGTGAGACCCGAAAGACGTGCGGAGGATCCTCATTCAGCGTCCTGGGCGGCGACGAATTCCTCCGCCTCACGCGGAAAGCGGCTTCCGGCCGCTAGAATGATCTCGACCCCGATCTCCGCTGTCCTCGCGAGCCGTTTCGGCGTAGACGCGTTGCGGGTCGCCGACACCGCTTCTTCGGCGGCGGTTCGAGCGACGAATTCCCGGGGTCACTGATCCACCGGCATTCGCCGGACGCTCCGGATTGTCATCCGGACGACACGCTCAGGAGGAGCATGCCGACTACGGCAACCGCGTCCCGAGGCTCGAGCCAACGACGCAGGAAGACCACGTCATCCCGACGCGACGACGAAGCACCCGTCATCCCGATCCTCGCCCGCAAGGTGCGCGAGATCGAGGCGAAGGCGCAGCGCGGAAAGCTCGGGCCCACCAACCGCGTCAAGTTCCAGGTGATCGCCTTCCTCGTCCGCGAGGAGCGCGCCCGGGTCAAGGCCGACACCGAGATCACCGACGCCGCACGCGCCGAGCTGCTCAAGCGCCTCGACGGGGTCGCGACGATCCTCGCGAAGACCGCCGCCCGCGACACCTCGCTGATCCAGCTGCTCGAGGTCGACCAGGCCACCTCGCCGGTCGCCCGTCGTATGCGCCGCGACTGGCTGCTCGAATCTGGTGCCGAGCTGCCGCCCGACGAGCTCATCATCACCGACAACACGCCGAAGGTCGCCCCGGTCGTTCCCGCGGCGCTCGCCGAGAAGCAGGTCATCCCCGCCTCGATCGAGGCGCGCCAGATGGCGAACCCCTTCCTCGCACCCGACCTCACTCCCCGCTCGACCGGGGACGCCCCCCGTCGTCGCCTCGACGGCTGGGAACTCATGGGACCGCTGTACAAGGCGTTCGAGACCGGCGCCGGCGGGTCGGCCGCGAGCATGGAGCTGCCGCCCGTCCCCGAGTTCGACCGTCTCTCGCCGCGCGGGCTCGAGGTCATGCCGCACCAGTCGCGGTTCCTCGAGGCCGTCCGCACCGGCCACCGCTCGTTCCTGCTGGCCGATGAGCCGGGCCTCGGCAAGACCGCGGAGTCGGTGCTCGCGGCATCCGTCGCTGACGCGTACCCGCTGCTGGTCGTCGTGCCCAACGTCGTGAAGATGAACTGGGCCCGCGAGGTGCAGCGATGGACGCCCCAGCGGCGCGCCACCGTCATCTCGGGCGGCGGCGCCGACATCGACGCCTTCGCCGACATCTTCATCGTCAACTACGAGATCCTCGACCGACACCTCTCATGGCTGTCGTCGATCGGGCTGAAGGGCATCGTCGTCGACGAGGCGCACTTCATCAAGAACCTCACGTCGCAGCGCTCGCAGAACGTGCTGGCCCTGGCATCCCGTGTCCGTCAGCAGACCCGCGACCCGCTCCTGCTGGCGCTGACCGGTACCCCGCTGATCAACGACGTCGAGGACTTCGACGCGATCTGGCGCTTCCTCGGCTGGACGAACGGCGAGAAGCCCGGTCCCGAGCTCATGGAGAAGCTGGATGCCACGGGTCTGACGCCCGCGGACAAGGCGTTCTACCCCGAGGCGCGCGAGGCCGTGATCTCGATGGGCATCGTGCGGCGCAAGAAGAAGGACGTCGCCGCCGACCTGCCCGACAAGCTCGTGGCCGACCTACCGGTCGAGCTCGACGACGAGTTCGGCCGCTCGATCCGCCAGGCCGAGCGCGAACTCGGCGCCCGTCTCGCGGCGAAGTACCGCCGCATCATCGAGGCGCGCGGCGACCGGGGCTCCGCCGCCGGCGAGATCGACGAGGACATCGTGCGTCTCGTCGCCCACGGCGAGCTCGAGGAATCCAAGGCCGCAGGCTCGGGGAGCGAGAACGTCTTCACGATGGTCCGCCGCATCGGTCAGGCCAAGGCGCACCTCGCCGCCGACTACGCCGTGCAACTGCAGCGCTCCGTCGGCAAGGTCGTCTTCTTCGCCAAGCACATCGACGTGATGGATGCCGCGGAGGCCCACTTCAAGGCCTCCGGCCTCAAGGCCGTCTCGGTGCGCGGTGAGCAGACCTCGACCGCACGTCAGGCCGCGATCGACGCGTTCAACACCGACCCCGATGTCGGGATCGCGGTGTGTTCGCTGACCGCCGCCGGTGTCGGCCTGAACATGCAGGCCGCGTCCAACGTCGTGCTCGCCGAGCTGTCGTGGACCGCCGCCGAGCAGACCCAGGCGATCGACCGTGTGCACCGTATCGGTCAGGAGGAGCCCGTGACCGCTTGGCGCATCATCGCCGCGCACACGATCGACACCAAGATCGCCGAGCTCATCGACTCGAAGGAGGGCCTCGCGGCCCGCGCCCTCGACGGCCAGGCGATCGAGCCCGGCTCGAGCGATTCGGTTCAGCTGTCGGCGCTCATGCATCTGCTGCGTCAGGCGCTCGGCGCGGCCTGATCCGGTTCTCCCCTCGAACGCCCCGGTCGCTTCGGCGTCGGGGCGTTCGTGCGTGGCCGGTGCGACGGCCGGAAACTACGGTCGGGGACATGACCCTGGACCCCTCCGCGCTGCTGGCCGGACCCCGAGGACGACGGCTGTGCCTCGAAGTGCTTCTCGCCCAGGGGGACGGTCCGGCGGTGCAGAGGGCCGCGTGGGCGGTGTCGTGGGCCGCGCGACCGTTCGACGAGCACCGAGGCACCGTCATCGCCTTCGCGGGCGATGCGACCTCCTGCGTCGAGCCCGAGGTGAGCCCTGCCGAGGCCGCCATCGCGCTCGGCGCGGTGCGACCGCACATCGACCCGGCCGTGCTCGATACCGCCTTGGCGGTGGCGGTCGACCTCGCCGCCTACTGGCAGCCGCCGTCGGGAGAGGACGTCCTGGTGACGACGGAGGAGGTCCTCGCTGCGCTCGAGCCCGTGGCCGAGTCGGTCAGCCGTGACCCGTCGATCAGCTGGTGGACGGAGCCGGTCGCGCGCGCTGCCCAGGCCTGTGTCTTCTGGGAATCGAAGAGGTCGTCCGAGGAGCCTCTGCGCGCCCGGCTCTCGCGGTGGCGCGCTTCGATGGAGGCCGAAGAGACGCAGTTCGCGACGGAGTACGCCGGACAGGACGTCTCCGGGGTGTGGTGGTCGACACCGCCGCAGGATCTTCCTCGCTCGACCCGTGCGCGCCGTGGGGGAGAGCCCCTCGGACTGACTCTCGTCGAGGACTCGTTCGGCTGGGAGACGGCCCGCGTCCAGCCCGTGCGGGTCCCCGAGGGGGAGGTCATCGAGATCGACGGCCCCGAGGCATGGGCGCGACTATGCCGTCGGCATCCGCTGGTCGTCACCGCCTCCCGCCGCTACGTCTGGGAGATGACCACGGGCCGTGTGGGCGACTGGGTTCAGCCGGACTGGGCGGCTGTCGCGGACGAAGCCGTCGGCGTCCACCTGACGGTCGCCGGATACCTGACCACCGCGGGACGCGTCGTCGACCTCGGAGACGGCGGCGCGAGTCTGCTCGCGGGGTGGGGCCCCGATGAGACGTTCTGGTTCGACACGGTCGTCCCCTCCCGCTCGGAGGAGACGTGGTCGGTCGATCGCGGCGCGAGTGATGGGCGGTGGCGGCGGGCGTAGGAGCGGCCTGCGGGGTCGGCCGAGGGACCACCGCCCGTCCGTCACCGTGTGGCAGCAGTCCCGCCCGCGGCGATAGGGTCGAAGACGGCAACGGCGCCGACCCCTTCACCCGAACCACAGCACCAGAGGACTCTGCCCATGAAGATCGGCATCCTGACCAGCGGCGGCGACTGCCCCGGGCTGAACGCGGTCATCCGTGGCGTCGTGCTCAAGGGCACGACCAACTACGACATCGAGTTCGTCGGCATCCGCGACGGCTGGCGCGGCGTGGTCGACGGCGACTTCTTCCCGCTCACGCGTCATGAGGTGAAGGGCCTGTCCAAGGTCGGCGGCACCATCCTCGGCACGAGCCGCACCAACCCCTACGAGGGGGCACGCGGCGGCGCCGAGAACATCTCCAAGACCATGTACGGGCACCGGCTCGACGGCATCCTGGCCATCGGCGGCGAAGGCACGCTCGCCGCGGCCGACCGTCTGTCGAAGGACGGCATCAACGTGCTCGGCGTTCCCAAGACGATCGACAACGACCTCCGCGCCACCGACTACTCGTTCGGTTTCGACACGGCCGTCAACATCGCAACGGATGCCATGGACCGCCTCCGAACGACCGGTGACTCGCACCAGCGCTGCATGGTGGCCGAGGTCATGGGCCGTCACGTCGGCTGGATCGCCCTGCACGCGGGTATCGCCGCGGGTGCCCACGTGATCTGCATCCCCGAGGTGCCGATGTCGATCGACGAGATCGTCGAGCAGGTCACCCGCGCGCACGACCGCGGTCGCGCGCCCCTTGTCGTCGTGTCGGAGGGCTTCAAGCTCACGGGCATGGACGAGGCCTTCAGCGACAAGGGCCTCGATGCCTTCAACCGTCCCCGCCTCGGCGGCATCGGCGAGCTGCTTGCTCCCGAGATCGAGCGCCTCACCGGCATCGAGACCCGTTCCACCGTGCTCGGACACATCCAGCGCGGCGGTTCGCCCTCGGGCTTCGACCGCGTCCTCGCCACGCGCCTGGGTCTGCACGCCGCCGACGCTCTCCACGAAGGCGCGTGGGGCCAGATGGTGGCGATGCGCGGCACCGACATCGTGCGCGTTCCCTTCGCCGACGCCCTCGGCGAGCTCAACAGCGTGCCCCTGTACCGCTACGAAGAGGCCGCGGCCCTCTTCGGCTGAGCTTCGCTGCGTCGACGCCCCGTCCCGCCTCGTGCGGGGTGGGGCGTCGCGCTGTAGTGGGGTGTCGCGCTGTGGGGGTCGGGCGGGCGGGGCGCCTCCTCCGGATTGTCACGAGAACAGGGCGGTGCGCCCGGAACAGGGGAATCGGGGCGGTTTCGTCCTGTTCTCGTGGCATCCCCTGTTCTCGTGACGTGGAAGGGCCGCGGTATCGATTCGGTGGGCGGGTCGGCCTGACGTATGCGCTTCCTCCGGGCCGTTACGAGAACAGGGCGGTGCGCCCGGAACAGGGGAATCGAGGCAGTTTTCTCCTGTTCTCGTGGCATCCCCTGTTCTGGTGACGCAGGGGGGCGGACCGGGCGGAACGACTCAGCGGGACGGGAAGAGGTGGCGTCCCTGCGCCATCGCGAGGCGCACGGTGTCGATCACATAGGCGGGCTCGAACAGGATCTGCACGTAGTCGAAGCGGAGGACCGTGTACCCGCGCAGCACCAGCCGGGCGTCCTGGCGGAGGTCGCGGCGCCGGTCCGTCGGTGAGCTGTGGAAAGCGAACCCATCTATCTGAATCGCCAGGCGCTCGCCGATCACGGCGTCGACCGGGTGCCCGTCGACCCATACCTGCTGCCGAAGGCGGACGCCGATCGCGAGCATCAGCTCGCGGAAGTGCGTCTCGAGGCCCGAGTCGGAGAGGAACGTGGCGACGTGCGCGAACCTCGAGGCGCGGGTCGAGCGCCAACCCACCGCCGCCAGGGTGTCGGCATCCACCTTCTTCGACCGAAGTGCGGATTCCCACACGGTGAGACCGTCGACGGGAGGAAGGCAGCGAGCGACGTGGAACAGCACGTTGACGATGGGCTCGAGGGGATCGGTGCGCATCAGGGGTATGGGTGCAGTGGCGCGATGCAGTCGCAGACGTGCGTCGTCGAGGCGCGAGGCCGTGGCGGGCACCCACACGTGCACGTCTTCGCTCTGCGGTGTCCACAGGCCCATGTCATGAGCCGCGCTCACGCACGTCGACCGACCGCTGACGGATGCCGCTCTCTTCCGGCTCGAGGGACAGTCGGGCGTGACGATCCAGGAACGCCGGATGCGTTCCACCTCCGACGTCGCCACCGCCGCCGCGATCGCCCGTGGGCCGAAGCCGGCAGCCGCAGCCGAGGTCGTGTGCGCGACGCCGCCGCGTGCCGTCAACCATGCGACCAGGCTGGGTTCCATCGCACCAGACTCGCGGCCGGGAGACGCCAGTCGTCCCCTGCTTCCGCGAAATGGGGATGGTTCGGAGGAGGAGCGGCCTGGGGACGAGTGTCGGAGCAGCGCGTTCGTCACGAGAACAGGAGATGCGACGAGAACAGGGCGAAACCGGCCGATTCGCCCTGTTCTCGTGACTTCCCCTGTTCTCATGACGCAACGCCGCGGAATCCAGACGCCGAACGCCCCGCCGCGCGAGGCGACGGGGCGTTCGAGACGCGGGTCGGGCTTACTCCGCCAGGCCCAGCACGTCGAGCAACCACGCGATCTCGAAGGCGCGCTCGCGCCAGGCGTTGTAGCGGCCGCTGACGCCGCCGTGGCCGGCGACCATCTCGCACTTCAGCAGCGCGTCGGCACCGACCTCGCGCAGGCGCGCGACCCACTTCGCGGGTTCGACGTACATCACGCGGGTGTCGTTGAGCGAGGTGACCGCGAGGATGCGGGGGTATTCGACGCCCTCGCGCACGTTCTCGTACGGCGAGTACGACTTCATGTAGGCGTAGACGTCCGCATCGTGCAGCGGGTCGCCCCACTCGTCCCACTCGATGACGGTGAGGGGGAGCGAGGGGTCGAGGATCGTCGTCAGCGCATCGACGAAGGGCACGTCGGCCAGCACACCGGCGAACATCTCGGGCGCGAGGTTCGCCACGGCGCCCATGAGCAGGCCCCCGGCGCTTCCGCCTTCGGCGACGATCCGGTCGGGGGTGGTGTACCCGGCATCCACGAGGTGACGCGCCGCGGCGACGAAGTCGGTGAAGGTGTTGCGCTTGGCTCGCATCTTGCCGTCTTCGTACCACTGGCGACCCATCTCGCCGCCGCCGCGCACGTGGGCGACCGCGAAGACGACGCCTCGGTCGAGCAGCGACAGGCGCGGCACCGAGAAGCCGGGCTCGATCGAGTGTTCGTACGATCCGTAGCCGTACAGGTGCACCGGTCGGGGCGACGAACCGGGGTCGCCGAACGAGCGCTTCCACACGAGCGATACGGGCACCTGGGTGCCGTCCTCGGCGGGGGCCCAGACGCGCGCCTGCCCGTAGTCTGCGGGGTCGAACCCGCCCAGCACGGGCTGGCGCTTGCGCAGCAGCAGTTCGCCGGTCTCGACGACGTAGTCGTACACGGTGCCGGGGGTGACGAACGAGCCGTAGCCGAGGCGCAGCACCGGGGGTGCGTATTCGGGGTTTCCGCCGGTGCCGACACTGTACAGCGGCTCGTCGAACCCGATCTCGGTCACGGCGCCGTCGGCGTACGACAGCATGCCCAGGCGTGCGAGGCCGTCGCGCCGGTAGCCGACCACGCCCCAGTCGCGGAAGGTGTCGACGCCCAGCAGACGGTGGCCGGTGCGGTGCGCGATCACCGTCTCGCGCGGACCCTGAGGATCGGATGCCGAGACCCGCACGAGCTCGAAATCGAGAGCGCCGTCGTTGTGCAGGATGTACAGCACGTCCTCACCGTCGACCACGGCGTGCGAGGAGGAGTACTCGACGCCCTCGCGGCGCGGCCACACCACGCGGGGTTCGCCGCGGAGGTCATCGGCATCGAGGATCCACTCCTCGCTCGTGATCGACGAGCCCATCTCGATCACGAGGAAGCGGTCGCTGCGGGTGAAGTCGGCGCCGATCCAGTACCGATCGTCGGGCTCGTGGAAGAGCTTCGCGTCGTCGCTGACGGGCGTTCCGATCTCGTGCAGCCACACGGTGTCGGGCCGCCAGGCGTCGTCGACGGTGGTGTAGACGATGAAGCGCCCGTCGGGCGAGAACGTCGCACCCGAGAAGGTGCCGGGGATCTCGTCGGCGAGCGTCTCGCCGGTGGTGAGGTCGCGCACGCGAACGGTGTAGCGCTCGTCGCCCGCGACGTCGATGCCGTAGAGCATGCGCGTGCCGTCGTTCGAGACCTCGAAGCTGCCGAGCGAGAAGAACTCGGTGCCTTCGGCCTCGACGTTGCCGTCGAACAGCACCTGCTCGCCGGGGACGGGGGAGTCGGGCGAGAGGGTAGGCGGCGTCCAGTCGTCGGGGGAGTCGAGGGGGGCGCGGCATTGGATGCCGTACTGGGCCCCGGCGACCGTGCGACCGTAGTACCACCAATCGCCCCGGCGCGCGGGCACCGACAGGTCGGTCTCGAGCGTGCGGCCCTTGATCTCACCGAAGACCGTGTCGCGAAGGGGGGCGAGGTGCGCGGTGCGCTCGCCCGTGTAGGCGTTCTCGGCCTCGAGGTGCGCGAGAACCTCGGCATCGTCCTTGGCGCGCAACCACTCGTAGGGATCGTCGAACGTGTCGCCGTGGTGGGTTCGCGCGACAGGGCGGCGGTCGGCGACGGGCGGGGTCAGCTTCGGGTCGAGATCGGTCACCGTCCCACGCTAGTGCGCCCGTGCGTGATCGGTCCGCGAAAATGCTCAGGATGCCGGCGCCTCGACGCTGCGCAAGTTTGACCGTCGCGGTCCTCGGTGAAAGGATGTCGAGGCGACCCCGGTGAACGGGTGTCGAACTCCAGGTGAACTCTTCGTTCGTCGCGCCGATCCCGTCGGCATCCCCTCTTCCTTCTCACGGAAAGCGAACGGTGGAGAGCGCAGCCCTCATCATCGTGCTGGTCATCGCGCTGGCACTGTTCTTCGATTTCACCAACGGATTCCACGACACCGCGAACGCGATGGCCACCCCCATCGCGACCGGTGCGCTGAAGCCGAAGGTCGCCGTCCTGCTGGCCGCCAGCCTCAACCTGGTGGGCGCGTTCCTGTCGACCGAGGTCGCCAAGACCATCTCGGGCGGGATGATCCGCGAGGACCAGCTGAGTCCCGACATCTTCCCGCCGATCATCTTCGCCGGCCTCATCGGCGCGATCACGTGGAACATGCTCACGTGGCTTCTGGGTCTTCCCTCGAGCTCGTCGCACGCTCTGTTCGGCGGCCTGATCGGCGCGACGCTCGTGGGCGTGGGTGCCTCGGCGATCGACACCGGCGTGGTGTTGAGCAAGGTCATCCTGCCGGCGCTCATCGCGCCTCTCACGGCCGGGATCATCGCCTTCGCCGTGACCAAGATCGCGTACGGCATCACCCGCCGTTACGACATGAAGGCCGATGGTCGCGACGGCTTCCGCTGGGGCCAGATCTTCACCTCGTCGCTGGTCGCCCTGGCGCACGGCACGAACGACGCCCAGAAGACGATGGGTGTCATCACGCTCGCCCTCATCACGGTGGGCTGGCAGTCGACGTCGAACCCGGACCCGCAGCTCTGGGTCGTCTTCGCGTGCGCGCTGACGATCGCCCTCGGAACCTACATGGGCGGCTGGCGCATCATCCGCACGCTCGGCAAGGGCCTCACCGACGTGAAGCCCGCCCAGGGGTTCTCGGCCGAGACCTCCACGGCCGCCACGATCTTGGCATCCAGCGCCCTCGGCTTCGCCCTGTCGACGACGCAGGTTGCCTCGGGCTCGGTCATCGGCTCGGGCCTCGGACGCCGCGGCTCGACCGTGCGCTGGAACACCGTGGGCCGCATCATGATCGGCTGGGTCCTCACCCTGCCCGCCGCCGGTGCGGTGGGAGCTGCCGCGGCTTTGATCGTCGTGTGGCTGGGCGGCTGGGGGGTCGCCGTCGACGCCGTCATCGCCGTCGTCATCATCATGGGGCTGTTCCTTCGCTCGCGGCGCGACTCGGTCACCTCGGCCAACGCGATGAGCGAGGTCGCCGACTCGGGGGCCGCGGTCAACGTGCCCCGCAAGCCCGGACCCACGCGTCGTCAGCGCCGTCTCGAGCGCGACAAGGTCGGGAGAGACGCCTGATGCTGATCAACTGGGAAGCCTTCCTCCACGTCTTCGTCGCCGCGATCGTCGGCGCCTCGATCGTCGTGACGTTCTACTCGGTCGGCCTGCGCCTGCTCGTGCGCGGTGGCCGCCCGCCGCTGGTGTCCCCGGCGGAGTTCACGGATGCCATCACGGTGCTCACCGACAAGCAGAAGCGCCGCGCCGAGAAGGCGGTGGCCAAAGCGGCCAAGAAGAACCCGCTGAGCGACGCGCAGAAGCGCGTGTCGTTGATCGGCGCGTACCTCTGCTTCGCGGTGTGCGCGGCAGCCGTGCTCGGTGCTCTGCTGCTGATCCTCTTGCGTCACTGAGACCTCGGACGCGATGTCGGAGCCCCCTCGTAGGCTGAAGACATGGCATCCGTGCAGTTCGGTCAACACGCGCCCGCGGCGCGCGTGATCCTTCACCTCAGCGACACACACCTGCTGGGTGGCGATCGTCTGCTCGGCGACCGATACGACACCGCGCTGCACCTTCGCCGGACGCTCGAGGCCGCCGAGGCGACCGGGGTGCGGCCGGATGCGGTGGTGTTCACGGGCGACCTCACCGACCTCGGCGAGCCCGAGGCCTATCGTGCGCTGCGCGACGCGGTCGAGCCGTGGGCCTCGCGCCTGGGCGCACCGGTGGTGTGGGTCGCCGGGAACCACGACGAGCGCCCCGCCCTTCGTGAAGGGCTCCTCGACGCCGAGCCGACGCAGCAACCCGTGACGGGGGTCTGGGATCTCGACGGCCTGCGGCTCATCGCGCTCGACTCGAGCGTCCCCGGCTGGCACCACGGCGATCTCGACGCCGCGCAACTCGACTGGCTGCGCGCCGAACTCGCCGAGCCGGCTCCGCTGGGCACGATCCTGGCGCTCCACCACCCGCCGCTGCCCACGCACATCCCCTTCTTCGACATCCTCGAGCTGCGGGACCAGCCGGGCCTCGCCGCGGCCATCGCCGGGAGCGACGTGCGGGCGATCCTGGCGGGGCACCTGCACTACTCGACCTCGGGCACCTTCGCCGGCGTTCCCGTGAGCGTCGCATCGGCCTCCTGCTACACGATGGATCTCGCGCGCCCCGCGGACGCGGTCAACGGTATGGATGCCGGGCGATCGTTCCACCTCGTGCACGTCTGGGACGAAACGATCACCCACGCCGTCGTCCCCGTGGTCGACGTCGAGGCGTCGGGATTGTTCACCCCGGAGTGGACGGCGCGCATGGCGGCGCTCAGCCCCGACGAGCGTCTCGAGGCGTTCTCGCGAAAACGGTCCTGAGCGGCAGAGCCCGGCCCCGCGTCCGCCTGCCCGGTCTGAGGCCCGGCCGGGCGCGCGCGGCGGCAATAGACACTACGGAGCGCGCAGATCCGTCGACCGGCCGCCGTGTCCACTGGCCCGGGTAGCGGTGCTCGTTAGGCTCGTGGCATCCCCTCTTCACCATGACACCCACGAGGACTCCCACATGGCTTTGGACGCAATGACGCGCACCCGTACCGAGACCGACTCCCTCGGATCCCTCGAGATCCCCGCCGACGCGTATTGGGGGATCCACACGGCTCGAGCGCTCGAGAACTTCCCGATCGCCAAGCGTCCCATCTCGGTCTATCCCGACCTCGTGCGCGCCCTCGCGATGGTCAAACAGGCGTCGGCGCGCGCCAACCGCGAGATCGGCGTGCTCGATCACGACAAGGCCGACCTCATCGACCGTGCCGCTCAGCGCGTGATCGACGGTGAGTTCCACGACGAGTTCACCGTCGGCGTCATCCAGGGCGGGGCCGGCACCTCGACCAACATGAACGCCAACGAGGTGATCACCAACATCGCCCTGGAGCTTGCGGGACGTGAGAAGGGCGACTACGCCTTCCTCTCGCCGATCGACGACACGAACCGCAGTCAGTCGACCAATGACGTGTATCCGACGGCGATCAAGATCGGCCTCGCCCTCACGCTTCAGAGCCTGCTCGAGGAGCTCAAGCTCCTGCGGCAGTCGTTCCTGTCGAAGTCCGAGGAGTTCCATGACGTGCTGAAGGTGGGGCGTACGCAGCTGCAGGATGCCGTGCCGATGACGCTCGGACAGGAGTTCCACGGCTTCGCCACGACCCTCGGCGAGGACTACAGCCGCCTCACCGAGAACGCCTACCTGCTCTACGAGATCAACATGGGCGCGACCGCCATCGGCACCGGCATCACCGCCCACGCGGGGTACGGGGGAGCGGTGCTGCGGCACCTGCGCGAGATCACCGGCCTCGACCTCGAGACGGCGACCGACCTCGTCGAGTCCACGAGCGACACGGGCGCCTTCATGTCGTTCTCGTCGTCGCTCAAGCGCAACGCCGTGAAGCTATCGAAGATCTGCAACGATCTTCGCCTGCTCTCGAGCGGTCCCCAGGCGGGCCTGGGCGAGATCAACCTCCCCGCGCGCCAGGCGGGCTCGAGCATCATGCCCGGCAAGGTCAACCCGGTCATCCCCGAGGTCGTGAACCAGGTCGCCTTCTCGGTGGTCGGTGCCGACATGACGGTGACGATGGCCGTCGAAAGCGGTCAGCTGCAGCTCAACGCCTTCGAGCCGGTCATAGCCCACTCCATCTACCAGTCGATCACCTGGATGCGTCAGGCCATGTGGACCCTTCGCGTCAACTGCGTCGACGGCATCACGGCCAATCGCGAGCGGCTCGGCGCGATGGTCGGCTCCTCCGTCGGCGTCGTGACCGCCCTCACTCCGTTCATCGGCTACGCCGCCGCCGCGGCCCTGGCCAAGACGGCGCTGCTCACGCACCGCAACGTCGCCGACCTGGTCGTCGAGGCCGGGCTGATGACGCGCGATGAGGTGCTCAAGCAGATCTCGCCCGCGCGCCTCTCGGGCCTGCAGGCCGTCACGGCCGCGATTCCGATCGTGCGTGCGGCGGACAGCGTCGTCGAGGGCTGAGCCCCGCGAACAGCGAAGGGCCGGGACGCGTTCGTCCCGGCCCTTCTGTTCGTCCCGACGTCAGCCGAGGATGCGGCAGTGCGTGGTCAGCTCGCCGATGCCGTCGATGCCGACGGTCACGGTCGAACGGTCGCGCAGGAAGATCTGCGGGTCGCGAGAGTAGCCGGCGCCCCCGGGACTACCGGTGGAGATGAGGGTGCCGGGCAGGAGGGTCACCGACTCCGACAGCTTGTTGATGAGGGTCGCCACCGAGCGCACCATCTGGCCGGTGCTGGCATCCTGCACCGTGTGCCCGTCGACGACGGTCCAGATGTGGAGGTCCTGCGGATCGGGGATCTCGTCGGCGGTCACGACGAACGGGCCGGTCGGGGTGAACCCGTCGAACGACTTGCAGCGCGACCACTGCGCCTCGGAGAACTGGATGTTGCGCGCCGTCACGTCGTTGACGACCGTGTACCCCCAGACATGGTCGAGGGCGTCCTCCTCGGCGATGTCACGACCCGGACGGCCGATGATGACGCCGAGCTCCGCCTCGTAGTCGACGGCCTCGCTGAGCGAACGCGGCCACGAGGTGGTCTCGCCGTGGGCGGTGAGGGAGTTCGGCCAGAGGACGAAGACGGTGGGGCCGGCATCGGTCTTGAGTCCGAGCTCTCCCGAGTGGGCCGCGTAGTTGAGCCCGACCGCGAGGATCGAGGGCGGCGCGAGCACCGCGGAGGCGTATCGGATGCCGGAGAGCGGATGCCGCGGAGCGCCGGCCGCGGCGTCGCGAACGCGCCCCAGCAGCTCGTCGCCGCCGGCGATCAGCTGCTCGAGGGTGCTCGGGGCACCGGCGAAGAACTCGTCCACGAACGAGAACTCCTCGCCCTGGACGCTGACGAGACGGGGGGCTTCCGCCCCCTCCTGTGCACGGACGTGGGCGAAACGCATGCCTCCACGCTACCGGCCCGGGCCCGGTGGGGGAGTCCGCAAGCCCCGGATGCCGTGTCCGAGGCCGCCTCTAGGCTGTGCGCATGACCTATCCCTCGCCGCTGTCGCAGCCCGGATCGGCCGATGCGCCCCGCATCTCGACGGCTCCGCAGGCGGCCGTCTCGGCAGCCCCGCCTCGCTCGCGCCGGGGTGGCGTGGCGCTGTGGATCGTGGCGGTGCTCCTGGTGCCGCTGCTCGCGCTGTTGGTCCGCTACTTCACCGGATTCCTCGGCACCGCCGCGTCGTTCATCGGCCTCGTGCTCGCCACGATCCCCTTCGTGATCGTGTGGTTCGCCGTGCGCTACATCGATCGGTGGGAGCCCGAGCCGCGTCGCCTGCTGGTCTTCGCCGTCGCCTGGGGCGCCATCGCCTCGGTCACGCTCGCGCTCGGCGTCGACCTCGTCGTCACGCTGGTCGTCGGTTCGCAGCCGCCGGCATTCAGCAGCGTCATCCAGGCGCCGATCGTCGAAGAGCTCGCGAAGGGCCTGGGCGTGCTCCTCGTCTTCTCTCTCGCTCGCCGCGCGTTCGACGGCCCGGTCGACGGCATCGTCTACGGTGCGCTCATCGGGGCCGGCTTCGCCCTCACCGAGAACGTGCAGTACTTCGCCATCAGCTACCTTGAGGGAGGCCCGGGGCAGGTCGCGAGCACGTTCTTCCTGCGCGCCGTGCTCTCGCCGTTCGCTCACGTGATGTTCACGAGCCTCACCGGGTTCGCCTTCGGGCTGGCCGCGCGCCGGGGGCTGCGCACCGGCGCGGCACTGCGTTACGCGGTCCCCGGAGTCATCGGTGCGATCGTGCTGCACGCCCTGTGGAACGGCTCCGCCACCTTCTTCGACTTCTTCGAGCTGTACGCCGCGCTTCAGGTGCCGCTGTTCGTGTTGTTCATCCTCGGCATCCTGGCCCTCCGCCGCGAGGAGTCGCGATTGACCCGTGCGCGGCTGGGCGAGTACGCCGCGGCGGGATGGTTCACCCCCCAAGAGGTCGACATGCTCGCCACCGCCCCGGGGCGGCGTTCGGCCCTGGCCTGGTCGCGCACGCTGCCCGGAGACCGCTCGGCGGTGATGAAGGGCTTCATCGCGGATGCCACGGCTCTCGCCGCCGCGCGGCAGCGCACCCTGTCGGGTCGCGACCCGCACGCTCCGGCCACCGAGCGGTATCTGCTCGAACGGACGACGGCCGCGCGGGCGACGCTCCTGCGCCCCTGACCCGGCACCGCGGCGGGGTCTTGACACCGTCGAAGGGCAGGGGCACCATCGATGTAGGCCAACTCAGCGCCCGGTAGACACGCAGGCATCGCCGCGGCACCGGGCGCTGAGTCTTTTCTCGGCTCCGTGTCCAGGGGCTTCGCGGGCGCGCTCGCCGTGCTTGGATGGAGGCATGACTGATCGCACCAAGCCGGAGTTCGACGCTCCCAGCGGCCCCGCCCCCTCCGACCTCGTCATCCGCGACATCATCGTCGGCGACGGCGACGAGGCCAAGCCCGGCGACACGGTCACCGTGCACTACGCCGGTGTCGAGTACGAGTCGGGTGAAGAGTTCGACTCCTCCTGGGGTCGCGGCGAGAGCATCCAGTTCCCGCTCCGCGGCCTGATCCAGGGTTGGCAGGACGGTATCCCGGGCATGAAGGTCGGCGGACGCCGCGAGCTCGTGATCCCGCCGCACCTGGCCTACGGACCCGCCGGTGGGCACTTCCTGGGCGGCAAGACCCTCATCTTCATCATCGACCTGCTGAAGGTCGGCTGATCGGGCGTTCTTCACGGAACGTTCACGAACCCGAGGGGGCGTCGGCCTCCTCGGGTTCGTTATTTCGCTCGATCGTGGAATACATTCGTATGAATGGGAGTTGACCCCCGGCAGGACGCCGATGCGGCTCCCCAGACCTTTAGGAGTGACATGACTGACACCACCGCCCTCGACATCCCCGGCTACAAAGCGGGCACCTGGGTCCTCGACCCGTCGCACAGCGAGGTCACCTTCTCGGTGCGCCACATGATGATCTCGAAGGTCCGCGGCACCTTCGGCATGAAGAGCGCCACGATCGTCGCTCCCGAGAACCCCCTCGAGGCCACCGTCGAGGCCTCCGTCGACGTCACCTCGGTCGACACTAAGGACGAGGGCCGCGACCAGCACCTCCGCTCCGCCGAGTTCTTCGACGTCGAGACCTACCCGACGATGGACTTCCGCTCCACCGGCGTTCGCGTCGAGGACGGCGACTTCCTCGTCGACGGCAACCTGACCATCCGCGGCATCAGCAAGCCCGCCACCTTCGCGCTCGACTTCGGCGGCTTCGGCACCGACCCGTGGGGCAACTACAAGGCCGGCGCCACCGCGAAGACGGTCGTCAACCGCGAAGACTTCGGTCTCACCTGGAACGCCGCCCTCGAGACCGGCGGCGTGCTCGTCGGCAAGGACGTCACCATCGAGCTCGACCTGCAGCTCGCGCTCCAGGCGTGATCTCGCCGCAGCTCGCGCTGCGGACATGAAACATCGCGAAGGCCCCGGGTGCTCGGCATCCGGGGCCTTCGTCGTTCCCGCGGGGTGATTCTCGCGGAGCGTCAGGAGCGGGTTCGACCCGAGAGGCGGATCCGCTGCTGGACGAGGAGGATGCCCACGAACACGACCGCCGCGCCCACGGGCTCGTTCCACGAGATGCGCTCACCGAGCACCAGGATGCCGAGAGCCACCCCCACCACCGGCGTGATGTACGTCACGGTCGAGGCGCGGGTGGGCCCCCAGGCGCGGAGCGTGTTCTGGTTCCAGACGTAGGCGATGCCCGTGCCGAGGACCCCGAGGGCGACGATGCTCCCGACGACCGGCAGGGTCAGCTGCATCGGCTCGGCGAGGATGAACGGTGAGAGCAGCACCATGAACGCCGCCGCCGGGCCGATGTAGCCAAACGCGAACGCGATGCCCGAGAGGCCGGTGTCGCCGAGGAAGCGGCGCATGTACGCGAGGCTGAAGCCGTAGCAGGCCGTCGCGCCCAGGAGAGCGATCTGCGCGATCGTGCTGTCGCCCACATCGGCCGCGGCGCCCGGCGCGATGATCACCACCACGCCCGCGATACCCACGGCGATGCCGACCAGCTGGCCGACCTTGAGGCTCTCGACGCGGAACACCGCCCACGCCATGATCGCGGTCATGATCGGCGTCGTCGCGTTGAAGATGCTCGCCAGGCCGGACGACACGTGCTGCTCGGCCCACGCGAACAGCAGGAACGGAACGACGCAGAAGCTCAGCGACAGCACGCTCAGGTGCCCCCAGACGCGTCGACTGCGGGGAAGGCGCTCGCGGCGGATCGCCACGATCGCCGCGAGGGCGAGGGCGCCGAACAGCAGGCGCCCGCCGGCGACCTGCGCCGGGGTCATGCCGGTCAGGGCCACGGCGATGAAGAGGAAGCTCGACCCCCACACGACGCCGGTGAGCACGAACTGCACCGCGATCGAGACGGGCGAGGGAGCGGAAGTGGATGCCACGATCCCGACCCTAGGGCCGAGGTGCGACATCGAGTGGGCTCCGCCGATGCGACGTCCGTAATCCGCCGACGGTCGGCAGTTGCTGCGCCTCGCGCCCGGTCAGGGCTGGGGGTCGAGGGCGTCGTAGTGGCGGAAGCGCGGCGAGAAGCGCACCAGCGTTCCGACGAGGGCGAGGATCAGGATCCCGCCGAACAGGGGTGGAACCCACAGGGCGGCGAGGGTCGCCAGAGTGCCGGCGTACAGGGCGCCGACGCGGGGGCCACCGGCCACCACGACGATGAAGATGCCCTGCAGGCGACCGCGCATGGCATCCGGAACCGCCGCCTGCATCATGGTCGACCGGTAGATCGCGCTGACATTGTCGGCGGCTCCCGACACCGCCAGCACGACCGCGGCAAGGGCGATGAGGGCGACCGCGGCGTGGGTCTCGTCGACGAGAGCGGGACGCAGCCACCCGAGGGTGGCGGCGAGCAGCACCAGCCCGAAGAGGCCGATGGACAGACCGTAGACCTGGATCGCACGCTCGATGCCGAGCCCCTGCCGGCGCACCCGGCCGACCGGGCCCGAGAACAGGCTCGAGAAGAAGGCGCCCGCGGCGACCGCCGCGGTGAGGATTCCGGTGGTGATCGCGCCACCACCGAGCAGCACCGCGCCGATCGCGGGGAACAGGGCGACCGGTTGGCCGAAGGTCATCGCGATGATGTCGAGGATGTACTGCAGGCGGATGTTGGGTGCGCGGCGCAGGAAACGCACGCCGTCGCGGAACGACTGCAGCCCCGGGCGCACGATCTCGCCCTCGGGGCGGAGCTTGGGCAAAGACCACAGGCCGAGGAACAAAGAGGTCATCAGCAGCACGTCGAGCGAATACGTCCAGGCGTAGCCCGCGACCGCCACGAGGACACCCGCCAGAGCCGGACCCGCCATGACCATGACTCCCACGGTGACCCCCTGCAGAGCCGCAGCGGCGGGCAGCAGATCGCGGGGGATGAGGCGCGGGGTGATCGCCGACTTCGTGGCCATGACGATCGAGTTCGCCGCGGAGTTGAGCACGCTGAGGGCGAAGAGCCAGGCCACGGTCTCGAGCCCCGTCCACGCGAGCACGGCGAGCAACGCCGTCGACGCGAACGTGACCACCGCGGCGAGCAGCGCGACGGTACGCCGGTCGAAGGCGTCGGCGAGCATGCCGCCGTAGAGCCCCGCCGCGATCATGGGGAGCAGTCCCGCGACCGCGATCATCGACACCGCGAGAGTGCTCTGGGTGAGTTCGAACACGTGGAGCATGACGGCGACGACCGTCAGCTGGCCGCCGAGTCCGGCGAGCGTCGAGCCGACCCACAGCCGTGCGAATGCCGGAGAGGTCGTGAGGGGCTGCAGATCGATGAACGCGCCGCGCGCGCCTCGGCGCGGGGGAGCGGCGGGATCGGTCTGACTCACGGATCGAGGCTACGCCAGCCCTCCGACACCGGACGCCGCGGACCGGTGCGGTGTCGGCATCCCGATGCTGGTAGACTCATGCGGTTGCCGTTCGATCGGCCGCGGATAAAGAGAGCTCGCACATCGTGTGACGGGCGCCGCGCAATGAGAAGGAAGGGGATCCCATCTATGGCACTCGAAGCAGACGTCAAGAAGGCGATCATCGAAGAGTACGCGACGCACCCCGGTGACACCGGATCCCCCGAGGTGCAGGTCGCGATGATGACGCAGCGCATCAAGGACCTCACCGAGCACCTCAAGACCCACAAGCACGACCACCACTCGCGCCGTGGGCTCTTCCTGCTCGTCGGTCAGCGCCGCCGCCTGCTGGGTTACCTGCAGGACGTCGACATCAACCGTTACCGCTCGCTCATCGAGCGTCTCGGTCTGCGTCGCTAATCGCACCAGCGTTCTATCGCGCAAAACATTCTTGGAAGGCCGCCCCACGGTGTGGGGCGGCCTTCGTCATTCCCGGATGCCGTGCCCTCGCGGCGTGTGCTCGTCGTCCCGTCACGATGCGTCGGCGTCGTGCGGCCACATGCACCGGGTCGCACGCATAAACGCGATCGGCGCCCATAAACGCGGTGTGCACGCGTTTATGGGCGCCGACGGTGTTTATGCGCGGAGCTGTGGCCCGGCGGCCCTGTGGCCCTGTGGTCCCGTGGCCCTGAGGTCCGGCGGCCGCGCGGCCCTGCGGCCCGCGGCCATGCGAACGGTCGCGGGCGGCGGTCGCGCGGTGGACGCGTCAGGATGCCGTGCGCGCGGCGAGCAGGTCGGAGTGCCAGCGCTCCGCCACATCGGGGTGGGCGCGCAGCCGTGACTTGAGGGCATTCTCGCCGTAGGTGGCGTGGATGGGGTTCGTGGGGTCGTCCTCGACGCCGCGGGCCTCGGCGGCGAGATCGGCCGGCAACTCGATGATCGGCAGACGTGCATCCAGGGCGGGGTTGAAGAAGAACGGCACCGAGATGCGCTCGTCGGGGAACCGCGGCGAGATCACGCGGTGGTTCGTCGCGCGCAGGTACCCCTGCGTGGCGTACTCGAGCAGCTCTCCGATGTTGACGACGAAAGCTCCCGAGACCGGGGGAGCATCGACCCACTCTCCCTCGCGCTCGACCTGCAGTCCACCCTTGCCGGGCTCGACCCAGAGCAGGGTGAGGACGCCGGAGTCCTTGTGGGCACCGACACCCTGCTGGGGCGTCGGGTCGTCCTTGCCGGGGTAGCGGACGATCTTGATGAGGGTCTGCGGGTCGCCGAAGTGGCGGTCGAAGTACTGCTCCTCTGCGCCGAGGGCGAGCGCCCACGCGCGCAGCAGCTTGCGGGCGACGCCGGTGAGGTGGTCGTGCCACTCGGTGACGACGTCTTTCAGCTCGGGCTGCGCCGACGGCCACAGGTTCGGGCCGATGAGCCGGTTGTATCCCGGACCGTCGGGGTCATCGATCGCGTCGCGCTCGGGGCCGATGTCGATCTGTTCGCGCCAGTCGACGCGACCCTGGGTGCGCTCGCCGCCGACGCGGGTGTAGCCGCGGAAGTGCGGGCTCGTGACGTTCTCGATCGAGAGCTTCTCGGCCTCGGGAAGCGCGAAGAAGTCCGTGGCCGCCTGGAGTAGGCGCGCCTCCAGCTCGGGGCTCACGCCGGTGCCGGTGAGGTAGAAGAAGCCGACGTCGTGGGTCGCGGCGCGCAGCTCTTCGCGGAAGCGGGAGGCGGCATCCGGGCCCTGGTCGAGGAGCGACAGGTCGAGCACGGGGAGGTTCAGGTCGGACATGCGTCGAGGCTAGGTCGTCTCCGAGGTGCGCGCCGAAATGTTGCCGACGGTTACCGACGACACCGATGAGCCGGGTGAAATGGGCCGATCCCCGCCGACCGGCGGGGTGCGGAGGGGCAGGGGATTGCGTAATGTGTACTGGTCAGGTGAGGCTTCCCTTACCTACCCGCAGCGCCGCGGCTCCCACCCGAGAATCGAAAGTCGGAACACCCGCCCGTGCTCGCCACCTTCCTCATCGGCCTTCGCGAAGGCCTCGAAGCCGCTCTCGTCGTCGGCATCCTCGTCGCCTACCTCACGCGCCTCGACCGGCGCGACGCCCTGCCGCGCCTGTGGGCGGGTGTCGGTCTCGCCGTCGCTCTCGCCCTCGCCATCGGTGCGGTGTTCACTTTCGGTGCATACATGCTCACGTTCGAGGCGCAGGAGCTGCTCGGCGGCGGCCTCTCGCTGCTGGCGGTGGCCATGGTGACGTGGATGATCTTCTGGATGCAGCGCGCCGGCCGCACGCTCAAGGCCGGCCTCGAGGGGGGTGTCGACAGGGCTCTGCGAGGCGGCGTCTGGGCGCTCGTCGCGATCGGGTTCGTCTCCGTTGCGCGCGAGGGCGTCGAGACGACGCTGTTGCTGTGGTCCATGGTCCAGTCGTTCGGCGACGCCCCGACGGCGCTCGTCGGGGCTCTCCTCGGTCTCGCCGCGGCCGTCGTGCTCGGCTGGCTCATCGCCCGCGGCATGCTGCGCCTCGACCTCTCGCGTTTCTTCACGTGGACGGGCGGATTCCTCGTCGTGGTGGCAGCGGGTGTGCTCGCCTACGCCTTCCACGACCTGCAGGAGGCCGGGGCGCTCCCCGGTCCCTTCGGTGCCGGCGCCCCGGTCGATGCGGCGACGGGTTCGGTCGCGACCGGCTGGGCGGGCTTCCCCTTCGGCTGGGCGTTCGACGTCTCCGGGGCGATAGCCCCCGGCGGCCCTCTGGCCGCGCTGCTGCAGGCCACGGTCGGCTTCATGCCCCAGATGACCTGGCTGCAGGTCCTCGCGTGGATCGCCTACGTAGCGGTCGTCGTGCCCCTCTTCGTGCGGGGCGTCCGCGCCAACCGCCGATCGCGTGGAGCCGTCGAGGCCGCGCCCGCCCCCGCCCCGACCCCCGACGCGGCGACCGCCGCCCCGTAGCCCCCGACGCCGCTCGCGTGCCCGACGCCGCGGCATCCACCCCTCCTTCCGAACGGAGCATCATGAACTCGACTCGCCTCCTCGCGGCCACGGCCGTGGCCGGCGCGGCCGCCCTCGTCCTTTCCGGTTGCGTCGCCAAGTCCGACGCCTCGGCCTCCGGTGCCCTGTCGGTCACCTCGACCGACGATGGTTGCGCCGTGTCGTCGGCCAGCGCGCCCAGCGGCACCGTCGCTTTCGACGTCAGCAACAAGAGCGATCAGGTCACGGAGTTCTACCTGTTGGCATCCGATGGTCTGCGTATCGTCGGCGAGGTCGAGAACATCGCCCCCGGCGCCTCGCGCAACCTCACGGTCGTCGCGCAGCCCGGTGACTACTTCACCCTCTGCAAGCCGGGGATGGTCGGCGACGGAGTGGGGCGGGCGAGCTTCTCCGTCACGGGCGACGCGGTGGCGGTCACCGGACCGGATGCCGAGCAGAAGCAGCAGGCCGTCGACCTCTACGCGGCGTTCGTGAAGGACCAGGTCGGCCAGCTGATCCCCGCGGTCAAGGCTTTCACGGCCGCGTACGAGTCGGGCGACGACGCTTCCGCGCGCGAGCAGTTCCCACGCGTGCGGGCGTTCTACGAGCGCATCGAGCCGATCGCCGAGGCGCTGGGCGACCTCGACCCGCGCATCGACTACCGCGAGGTCGACGCCGTGGCCGAGGGGCTCGACTGGACCGGGTTCCACCGCATCGAGAAAGACCTGTGGGTGCCCGCGAAGGACGCGCTCAACGCGGATGGCGAGACCCCGGCGTGGAAGAACTGGGCTCCCTCGACCCCGGCCGAGCGGGCGACCCACGCGGACAAGCTCATCGCCGACACGCAGGAGCTGTACGACTACGTCCACTCCGACGCGTTCACCCAGGCGCTGACCACGCAGGGGGTGGCGGGCATCTCGAACGGCGCGATCTCGCTGCTCGACGAGGTCGCCACCGGCAAGATCAGCGGCGAAGAGGACTGGTGGTCGGGTACCGATCTCAACGACTTCGCGGCGAACGTCGAGGGTTCGAAGATGGCGTTCTCGCTCGTGCGCGATTTCGCCGACTCGAAGGGCGACAAGGGCACCGCGCTGGTCTCGCGCATCGACGGCGGCTACGCCGACCTCGAGGCGGCGCTGGCCAAGTACGGCTCGCTCGACGCCGGCTTCGTCCCCTACAGCCAGATCACCGAGGCCGACAAGCGTCAGCTCACCGACCTCATCAACGCCCTCGCCGAGCCGCTGTCGCAGCTCACGGTGACGATCCTGGAGTGAGCGTGACCGAGGAAGAACAGCAGGCGCCGGATGCCACGGGCCTGTCGCGCCGCGGATTGATGGGCCTCGCCCTCGGTGCCGGCGCCACGGGGCTCGTGGTGGGCGCGGGCGCAGGACTCGTGGGTGGGGCGGCGTACGGCCGTGAGCAGCAGCGGGCGGTGATGGATGCCGCGGCGGCGCCGACCGGCATCCACCAGCCGGGGATCACCACGCCCGTGCAGGAGCACCTGCACTTCGCGGCGTACGACATGATGGCGCGCACGACCCGCGACGACCTCGCCGAGCTGCTCTCGGACTGGACCTACGCCGCCACTCGCATGATGCAGGGGCTCGAGGTCACCGCCACGGGAGCCGTCGGTGGATCTCCCGAGGCGCCGCCGGACGACACGGGGGAGGCTCTCGGGCTTCCCGCGAGCAACCTCACGATCACCTTCGGCTTCGGCCCCTCGCTGTTCGATGCGCGCTTCGGCCTGCAAGGTCAGCGACCCGACGGGCTCGAGCGACTCCCGGCCTTCCTCGGCGACGACCTCGACCCGCTGCGATCCGACGGCGACCTCTGCATCCAGGCCTGCGCCGACGACCCCCAGGTGGCCGTCCACGCGATCCGCAACCTCAGCCGCATCGCCTTCGGGCGCGCCACGATCCGCTGGTCGCAGCTCGGATTCGGTCGCACGTCGAAGACCACGTCGGAGCAGTCGACTCCCCGAAACCTCTTCGGCTTCAAGGACGGAACGGCCAACATCCTCGCCGACGACGCGGCCGCCCTCGACGAGAACGTGTGGGTATCGGCATCCGAGGGTCCGGCGTGGCTCGCGGGCGGGTCGTACCTCGTCGCGCGTCGCATCTCGATGCTCATCGAGACGTGGGACCGCACGCGCCTGGCCGAGCAGGATCGCGTGATCGGGCGCGACAAAGCGAAGGGCGCGCCGCTGTCGGGCGGAGACGAGTTCACGGAGCCGGACTTCGCGGCGATGGGTTCGACGGGAATCCCGGCCATCGACCCGCGCAGTCACGTGCGGCTGGCGCACCCGGACATGAACGGCGGCATCCGCCTCCTGCGTCGCGGCTACAACTTCGTCGACGGCACGACCGACCTCGGGCGGCTGAATGCGGGGCTGTTCTTCCTGTCGTTCCAGAAGAGCCCGCAGCGCTACATCACCGTGCAGAAGGCTCTGTCGACGGATGCCATGAACGAGTACGTTCGCCACGTCGGTTCGGGGCTGTGGGCGGTGCCTCCCGCTCCGGCCGCGGGAGCGTCGGTGGGGGCGGGGCTGCTCGGCTCCTGACGCCGAGTGCTCCGCCGGGTTGCGAGGGTCCGCTCGACGTTTCCGCACGCGGAATAAAGATCGGCGCGAGACGTTTCACAATGTATATTCAGATGCATACAAATAGGAGGCGCATCATGAGTGAGACGAGCAGCTGGCCCGGAATGCAGTTCGGTGTCATGACGGTGAGCGACATCACCCAGGACCCGACGACCGGCAAGACGCCGAGCGAAGCTCAGCGCATCAAGGACACCCTCACGATCGCCAAGCACACCGAAGAGGTCGGCCTCGACGTCTTCGCCCTCGGCGAGCACCACAATCCGCCGTTCTGGTCGTCGTCGCCCACGACGACGCTCGCCTACATCGCGGCTCAGACCGAGCGCCTCATCCTCACGACCTCGACGACGCTCATCACCACCAACGACCCGGTGAAGATCGCCGAAGACTTCGCGATGCTGCAGCACGTGTCGGGCGGTCGCGCCGACCTCATGCTCGGTCGCGGGAACACCGGCCCGGTCTACCCGTGGTTCGGCAAGGACATCCGTCAGGGGCTGCCCCTCACCATCGAGAACTACGACCTGCTGCACAAGCTGTGGCGTGAGGACGTCGTCGACTGGGAGGGCAAGTTCCGCACCCCGCTGCAGGGCTTCACCTCGACCCCGCGTCCGCTCGACGGCGTGCCCCCGTTCGTGTGGCACGGCTCGATCCGTACTCCCGAGATCGCCGAGCAGGCGGCGTACTACGGCAACGGCTTCTTCGCGAACAACATCTTCTGGCCCAAGGAGCACTACCAGCGCCTCATCACGCTCTACCGCGAACGCTTCGCCCACTACGGTCACGGCACGCCCCAGCAGGCGATCGTCGGCCTCGGCGGCCAGGTGTTCATGCGCGCCAACTCGCAGGACGCGGTGCGCGAGTTCCGTCCCTACTTCGACAACGCGCCGGTCTACGGCCACGGCCCGAGCCTCGAGGACTTCAGCGAGATGACCCCGCTGACCGTCGGCTCGCCTCAGCAGATCATCGATCGCTACGCCGCGATGCGCGAGACGTTCGGCGACTACCAGCGTCAGCTCTTCCTGATCGACCACGCGGGTCTTCCCACCAAGACCGTGCTCGAGCAGCTCGACATCCTCGGTTCCGAGGTCGTGCCGGTGCTGCGCAAGGAACTGCAGGTGAACCGCCCGGCCGAGGTGCCCGACGCGCCGACGCACGCCAACCAGGTCGAGAAGATCTACGCCGGTGCGGCCCCGCGCCAGGCCGTTCCCGCCGCGAACCGCGGAGACAACCTGACCGCGGGCAGCCCGTACCAGGATGCCGCCCGCGCGGGCAGCGCGTTCGGTGCCGCCGCGACGAAGGTCGGTGCCTGATATGGCCGCCCGCCGCATCGCGGTCATCACCGCGGGGCTCTCGACGCCCTCGTCGACGCGCATGCTCGGCGACCGTCTCTCTCACGCAGCCCTCACCGAGCTCCGCGAGCGCGGTATCGACGCCACGAGCGACGTATTCGAGCTGCGCGACTACGCCCACGACCTGACCGACAACCTGCTCACCGGCTTCGCGCCACCGGCGCTCGAGCAGATGATCAACACGGTCGTCTCGGCCGACGGCATCATCGCCGTCACGCCGATCTTCTCGACGAGCTACTCGGGGCTGTTCAAGTCGTTCATCGACGTGCTCGACCCCCAGGCTCTCAGCGGAACGCCCGTGCTGATCGGCGCGAACGCCGGCACCGCTCGGCACTCGCTCGCGATCGACTACGCGATCCGCCCGTTGTTCACCTACCTGCACGCCAACCCCGTGCCGACCGGCGTGTTCGCCGCCTCGAGTGACTGGGGGGCGAACGCCGACGAGGTGGCCCCGCTCGGTTCCCGCGTCGACCGCGGTGCGCGGGAGTTCGCGGACGCCATCGCCGCCCGCGAGCCGGTGCGCGACGCCGATCCGTTCGACCCCTCGTCGTATCTCGGCGAGGGCCGGTCGTTCGGTCACCTACTGGGTGGTCTGTCGGGGGAGTGACCCCGTGGCGAGGCCCCGTCGCTCCCGTGAGTGGCGGGGCTTCGTCGTGCGTGCGGCGTGGGCGCCGCGTGGGAGGCGCTGTCTCGGTGATCTGCGTATCCTCCGTCGTGCGTGCGGCGTGGGCGCCGCGTCGGGGGCGCTGTCTCGGTGATCTGCGTATCCTCCGTCGTGCGTGCGGCGTGGGCGCCGCGTCGGAGTCACTCGCTCAGTGATCTGCGTATCCTCCGCTGCGATCGCGGTCTCGGGGCTGAGGGTGTGCGAATCGCTGAGGTTGTGCCGAGCGCTGGGCCGGCGCGGGTGGGCGACGCGCGCGGCCTAGGGTGGGTCGAGGAGAGGGAGCTCGAATGGATGCCACGCAGTGGGACGAGCGATACCGCGCTTCCGCCGGGGGTGTGTGGGCCGCAGAGCCTCCCGCCGTGGTGCGCGAGATCGTCTCCGCGCTTCGTCCCGGAACGGTGATCGACGTCGCGACCGGCGATGGACGTACCGCCGTCTGGCTCGCCGCCCGCGGCTGGAGCTGTACCGGGATCGACTTCTCGGCGGCGGGGCTCGCGCTCGCCGCGGCGCGACCCGGCGGTGACGCCGTCACCTGGACCCACGCCGACGTGCACGAGTGGGAGCCGCCGGCACCGGTCGGCCTCGTCGTCTCGTGCTATCTGCACCTGCCCGACAGCGCGGCCGCGGTCGCGCGGGTCGCGGAATGGGTCGCGCCCGGGGGAACGCTCGTCGTGATCGGCCACGACGTCGAGAACATCGCGGCGGGTGGTCACGGTCCGTCTGACCCTGCGATCCTGTACACCCCGGAGCTGCTGCGCGGTGCGCTCGACGACCGGTTCCGAATCGAGCGCTGCGAGCGGATCACCCGGACGGCCGCGGATGCCGAGCTGCGGGGCGGACACGGCTCCGCGGCGATCGACACGTTGCTGCACGCGGTGCGGGTGGACTGACCGCTTCATCCGACCAGGCGATGGTCAGGTGGCACCGGGTTCCGGGCTCAGATGCTCGTGCGCGAGAAGCCAGCGGTTTTCGGCGGCGCGGACGAAGACGTTCGTCGCACGACCGGAACCCGACCGGGGGAGACCGTCGATGATGCCGCGCCAGACGAAGCAGTAGCTGGCGACGGCCGTCGCGTCACTCGAGACCAGCCACTCGACGTCCTCGATCCCGTATTCCTCGTCACGCACCGTGTGCCAGGTGCGCTCGAAGTATTCCCGTGCGGCTGCTCGGCCACGGACGGTCTCATCCGTGAAGTGGTAGACGACATCGGGGGCGAGAAGAGGGGAAACCCTGTCGAAGTCGTGCGTGTTCGTCGCCCCGATGAGGTCCGCGAGGGCGCGGGCCGCGGGTGTGTGCTCTTTTATCTCACGTCTCCTTTGTCTGGATGCCACCTCGGGTCCTGCCTCACAGCTCGATTTCCTGCACGCTCCGCAACTCCCGCGCCGCGACCGGCCGCAGCCCGCGCCGGACGAACGTGTCGGCCGCGGCCAGGGCGCCGACGTCGACGCCCGCCTCCGCCGCGATGTCGGCGATCGGCGCCTGGAACGTGCGGAACGCGCCGAGCGGCGGCACCGTCAGCCCCTGGCGCGTGTCGACGAGCGAGGTCTGATCGAGCACGAATCCGGCCGCGGCCAGCGTTTCGCCCTGCCGCCACGCCGCGATCTTCCAGAACCGCAGTGGCACCCGGATGCCGCGGTACGGCGGATCGTCGTCGTCGAGCACCGGTGCCGTGAACACCGCCAGCCGCTGATCGGTGGTCTCGGCGTAGGCCAGGACATGGTCTTCGAGCCCGAGCCACAGTTCTTTCGACTGGTTGAACCCGGCCGCTTGCGGGGCGGCGTTCGTGTAGAAGAACGTGGCCTCGGTGGCATCCCGAGCCTCGGCCGCGGAGCCCCAGCCGGGGTCGCGGCGGCGCACCAGGTGACCGCGGTCGAGGTCGTTGCGGCTGTAGACCTCGGGCCCTGCCTGCGCGTCGTCGGGCACGCGCGGGTCGAGACGCCACTCGCCCGTCCGCGGTTGCTCGCGCAGGGTCGCGCCGTCGATCACGACGCCGGTGACCGCCGCGAATCGGCGCCGTTCGTCGAGCAGCACCGAGAATCTCGGATATTCGAGCCGCGTGGTCGCCGCGGCGGGCGCGGGAAGCGGGAGGGGTATGCCGAGGAAGTCCGGGTCGTAGCCGTCGCTCATGCCTCCATCGTGCCGGTCACCTCCGACATCGCGACAGACTGGGGCGATGGAACAGCTCGTGAAGACCCGCGTCGACGCGCCCGCCGGATTCTTCGCCGCGGAAGCTGCGGGGCTGCGATGGCTCGAGGCGGCCGGGGGAGCGCGCATCGCGCGGGTCATCGCCGTCGGCGAGGACCGGATCGCTCTCGAGCGCATCGCGGAGGCCGCGCCGACTCGCGCGGCCGCGGCGGACTTCGGGGCGGCGCTTGCCGCGACCCATGCGGCCGGGGCCGATGCCTTCGGCTCACCGCCGCCCGGATGGGAGGGGGACATCTTCATCGGTCGGCGCTCGCAAGAGGCGCGTCCCGAATCCGCGTGGGGCGCGTTCTACGCGGCTCAGCGCGTGGAGCCGTTCGTGCCCATCGCGGTCGCGGCGGGCAACCTGTCGGCATCCGGTGCCGAGGTCGTCCGACGGGCGTGCGGCCTGATCGCCGACGGCGCCTTCGACGACGACGAGCCGCCTGCCCGCCTGCATGGCGACCTGTGGGCGGGCAACGTGCTCTGGGCTGCGGAGGGCGTGGTGCTCATCGACCCCGCGGCGCACGGCGGGCATCGCGAGACCGACCTCGCGATGCTGGAGCTGTTCGGGTGCCCGTTCCTCGACGACATCCTCGCCGCGTACGACAACGCACACCCCCTGCGGGAGGGATGGCGAGCCCGTGTGCCGCTCCATCAGCTGCATCCGCTCGCGGTGCACGCGGCGGGCCACGGCCCCTCGTACGGGCGGGCGCTCGTCAGCGCCGCGGAGCGCACGCTCGCATTGGTGTGAGGCGCGAGGTTCCACTTATTGAGAAACATTCTCAATATGATGGATGCCATGACCTCACCCGTCTTCCCTTTCACCGCCGTCGTCGGTCAGGACGATCTGCGACACGCTCTCACGCTGTGCGCCGTCGATCCGGCAGTGGGAGGCGTGCTGGCGCTGGGCGACCGCGGAACGGGGAAGTCGACGACCGTGCGCGGGCTCGCTCAGCTGCTCGCGCGTGAGGATCTCGACATGCCGGTCGTCGATCTGCCGCTCGGCGCGAGCGAAGACCGCGTGCTCGGATCGCTCGACATCGACCGGGCGCTCCGCGGTGAGGTCGCCTACGCACCGGGCCTGCTCGCGGCGGCGCACGGCGGCATCCTGTACATCGACGAGGTCAACCTGCTCGACGACTACCTCGTCGACCTGCTGCTCGACGTCGCCGCCTCGGGGGTGAACACCGTCGAGCGCGACGGTATGAGTCACACGCACCCCGCGCGGTTCGTGCTCGTGGGCAGCGGCAATCCCGAAGAGGGTGAGCTGCGCCCCCAGTTGGAGGACCGCTTCGGACTGTCGACGCCGGTCGCGACGATCCGCGACGTCGAGCAGAGGTGGGAGATCGTGCGCCGACGCTTGGCGTTCGAGCGCGATCCGCACGGGTTCCTCGCGGAGTGGGCCGAGCGGGAGGAACGCCTCGCCGCGCGGATCCGCCTCGCTCGTGACCGGTGCGCCGACGTCGACCTCGAAGACGACCTGCTCGAGGCCGCCGTCCGCCTCTGCGTCGACGCGGGAGCGGTGGGGCACCGCGCGGAGCTCGTCCTCGTGCGAGCCGCCCGGGCGGCCGCGGCGCTCGCGGGACGCCCCGCGGTCACCGTCCACGACCTCGCCGCCGTGGCGGTTCCCGCTCTGCAGCACCGCACGCCGCGCACCGCCCTCGAGCCGGTATCGGTCGCCGCCGCCCGCGTGCGGGTCGCCGCGACCGCGGTGCTGGGGCGGCGCGTTGCCTGAGAGGCACGTCGTACCGCCCGGTCGCCCCGTCGCCGCGACCGGCTCGCGTGCCGACGGTGGGGTGGCAGAGCTCCGAGCGGAGATCGCGGGAGACATCCCTCTCGCGCCCGCTGCTCACGCGGTGATCGAGGCGTGGCGCTCCGGTGCCCCGTTCGGTCTCGCGCTGACGGGTGACGCCCAGCGCGCCGAGCAGGTCTTCCGCTCTGTGCGTCCGCAGGCCTCCCGGGTCGTTCGGCGAGCGGATGCGGACGAGCCGCCCCCGAAGACCGCCCGGGTCCTCGCGCTGTGCCCCGAGGGGACGACGCTGCCCCGCACGGTGCGCCGCCTCTGCACCGTCGTCGTCGACGTGGGTGGACGGGTGGCGCCGGGGCGGAGGCCGGCGGGCGAGGATGAAGCGGGACTGTGGCGTCGTGTCGTCAGGGTGCTGGCGACGCACGGTGTGCACGACGGAGCGATCGACGTCGCGGCCTGCGTCCTGGCATCCACCCTCGTCTCGGAGGGATGGAAAGGCGACCCCGTCGCCCTCGTGCGCGCGATGATCGCCGTCCCCCACGGGCGGGCGGTGCGGGCGAGCGGCGACGGCGACGTCGAAGGGACGGACGGCGCGTCGGAGGTGCCGAACGGGACGGATGCCGCTGAGCCGCCCGGTGAGTGGGCGGTGGGCGCGGAGGGGGACGACAGCGCCGACGGCGAGGACGAGACGGCGGTGGAAGGGAGCGGGGGCGAGGGGCAGTCCGCGGATGGGGGTGAAGCCGCCGCGCCCGAGGCCGGCAGTGGGGGAGAGGACACGTCGGCGGACGCGGATCCGGCGACCGACGAGGCGGCGGAGCAGGTCTGCGCCGCGGAGCCCTCGGCCGATGACGGCGGGGAGAGCCCCCGCGAGGCGGGCGACCCGCGTGCCCCGACGTCCGACGCCGCGCCGGCCACCGCATCGGCCGACGGGGCGCCCGAAGCCGGTGTGGCGACCCACGAGCCCGGCGAGAACCCCTCCGCCCGTGCCGTCGCGCTCGCCGACCCCACCCGGAGCGACACCGTCGTTCGAGCGACGGTGCGGGCGGGGCGGAGCGCCCGTCGCGGTGCGATGCGGGCAGGTAGCGGTCGGGGCCGGCCCGGTCGCATCGTCGCCCCGGAGAGGGCGGGCGGGCGCATCGCGATCCTCCCCACGCTGCAACGCGCTCTGCGCCGGCACGCGACGACCGGCGCGACGGGTGAGCTCGCCCTCGCTCGCGACGACCTGCGCGGGCGTCTGCGAAACGAGCCCACGGCATCGCACACGGTGATCGTGGTCGACGGCTCATCGTCGATGGGAACGGCCGGAGCCGCGCACGCGCGCCGCGTCGCGGACGCCGCCCTCGCGCACGTCTACCGGGACCGGGGCGATGTGAGCATCGTGCTCGCGGCCGGATCCTTCTCGCGTGTGGTGCAGCAGCGCACCGCCCGCACGTCCCGCGCTCGTGCGACCCTTCAGCGCGCGAGCGCCCAGGGCGGTGGCGGCACGCCCCTCGCGGATGCCGTCAGATGCGCTCTGGAGCAGTTCGGAGACGCGCCGCGCGAGCGCTGCCGCCTCGTGATCGTCAGCGATGGTCAAGCGACGGTCGACCTCGTCGGGCGCGCAGACCCGTCGACCGCGACGGCCGATCTTCGTGCCCAGCTCGATCGCGCGACGGCGCGCGCCGCGCGCACCGTGTTCGTGCCGCTCGATCCGCGGGGGTGGGCGCCGCTGGAACGCACGCTCGCCCCGTTCCGTGCCGCGGGCGTCACGGTCTCCTCGGACTGAACGCCGAGGGGTTCGGGGTGGGGCGTGCCTCCCTCGTCCCGGTCCGTCCGCCCGCCCGCCGAGCATCCGCGCCCACCGGCGCGGCCGTCACGCCTCCGCGCTCGACCGGCGACGCGCTCGCCGCGCCAGCACGAGATCGATGCCCACGCCGATCCCGACCGCCACGATGATCGACACGACCACCGCGACCACCGGTCCGCCCGGGACGACCGCGGCCACGACCGCGCCGACCACCGCCTGGTACGCCGCCCACGCCAGGGCCGCCAGCGCCGCGACGCCGAGGTAGCGCACCGGATTCACCCGCGCGGCGCCCGCAGCAAGATTGACGGCGAGCCGGGCGAAGGGCACGAAGCGCGCCGTGAACAGCACCACGGCGGCGTTGCGCTCGAGGCGCGCCCGGGCCCACTCGAGCGCCGCGCGCACGCGGGGTCCGCGCATCCACGCCCAGCGTTCGACGCCGACGGTGCGTCCCACGAGGTAGCAACAGGCGTCTCCCGCGAAGGCGGCGAGCCCCGCGACGACGATGACCCCGGCCAACGGCGGCGTCCCGTGCGACACGGCCAGCGCCCCGAATGCCGTCACCGCCGCCTCTCCCGGCACGACGACCAGGAACGCGTCGGCGAACACGAGGGCGGCCATGCCGAGCAGAGCCCAGGGGCTCGCCGCGATCGCCTGCAGCCAGGCGTCGACTCCGTCCATCCCGTCACTCTCCGCCGCCGATCGAGACGCCCCGCCGACGCGGTGGTGACGCCGAGCGGAGCATCCGGTGAACATCGCGAACGTCGGCCCCTCCGCGCTCCCACAGGAGGCGGATGCGCTCCACCCTGGTCACGTGAGAGTCGCGCTGCTGGCCGAATCCTTCCTGCCGCACATGAACGGGGTCACCGGTTCCGTTCTCCACGTTCTGCGCCATCTCGCCGAGGCGGGGCACGAGACGCTGGTCATCGCCCCCAAGTCCGGCGACGTCACCGCCGACCTGCACGGAGCCCGCACCGAGCTGCTGCGCTCGGTGCCGCTGCCGTCTTATCCCGAGGTGCGCGTGGTGTTCGCCCGAGCGGCGCGCCTGGGCGCGCTGCTGCGCGACTTCGATCCCGACGTCGTGCATCTGGCATCCCCCTTCGTGCTGGGCTGGCAGGGGCTCGCCGCCGCCGACGCGCTCAAGATCCCCTCGGTCGCCGTCTATCAGACCGACGTCGTCGCCTACTCCCAGAAGTACGGCCTCCCGCACGCCACGGCCCTCGTCGCGGGCCACGTCGCGCGCCTGCACCGCCGCGCGACCCTGACGCTCGCCCCGTCGTCGGCCTCGACCCGTCAGCTCGAAGAGCTGGGCGTCGACCGCATCCGCCGGTGGGGCAGGGGAGTGGATGCCGTGCGCTTCGCCCCCGAGCACCGCGACGACGCGTGGCGAGCGCGGATCGCGCCGAACGGCGAGCGCATCATCGGCTACGTCGGGCGTCTCGCCCCCGAGAAGCAGGTCGACGACCTGCGTGCCCTCGCCGACCTGTCCGATACGCGCCTGGTGATCGTGGGGGACGGACCGTCGCGTCCGGCGCTGCAGCGGGCGATACCGGATGCCGTGTTCACGGGCCACCTGGATGGCACCGAGCTCGCCTCGACCCTCGCGGGCTTCGACGTATTCGTGCATCCGGGGGAGAGCGAGACGTTCGGCCAGACGATCCAGGAGGCGCTCTCGAGCGGTGTCCCGGTCGTCGCCACCGGCGTGGGCGGGCCGCTGGATCTCGTGCGCTCGAGCGTGGACGGGTGGTTGTACAAGCCCGGCGACCTCGACGATCTGCGCACCAGGGTCGCGGACCTCATCGGCGACGAGTCGAAGCGCCGCGCCTTCGCCCGTGCGGCGCGCGACTCGGTCGAGGGGCGGACATGGTCGGCCCTGACCGGGGCACTGATCGAGCACTACCGCGACGCCGTGGCTCTGCGCCGCGTCGACGACAGTCTGCTGCGGCGTACGAGCCCACGACCGGCGGGCACGACGGCATCCCGAACCCGAGGGCGGTGGACGCGCTTCGTGGCCCTGGGTGATTCGCTCACGGAGGGTCTGTGCGACGCGTCGCGCATGCCGTCGGGTCAGTTCCGCGGGTGGGCGGACCGCCTCGCCGAGCTGCTCGCGGGCACCACGGATCAGGGGCCGTTCCGCTACGCGAACCTCGCCGTGCGCAGCCGGCGGGTGCGGCACCTCATCGACGAGCAGATCCCGGCCGCGCTCGAGCTGAAACCCGATCTCGTGTCGATCCTCATCGGGGCGAACGACCTCGTCGGCCCCGCCCCGGTGCTGCCGGCCCTGGTGGCCGAGGTCGAGTCGGCGGTGCGGGCGGTCCGCCGCAGCGGTGCCGACGTTCTGCTGGTCACGACGTTCCTCCCGCGCCGGCCCGCGGCGCGCATCTTCGCCCGGCGTTTCGCCGCGTACAACGTGCACGTGCGCCGCATCGCCGCCGAGCAGGGCGCCATCCTGCTCGATCTCGAGGCGGTGGGCGAGATCGGTGAGGCGTCGATGTGGGCCGACGACCTCGTGCACCTCAGCTCGGCCGGGCACCGCCTCGTCGCCTACCGGGCGGCGGAGGCGTTGGGCGTGCCGGATGCGCGAGCGCTGCTCGGACTCGACGAGGCTCTGCACGCCGACGACGCCGAGCGGTCGCGAGGGACCTGGCTCACACGCGACGCGCTGCCGTGGGTGTGGCGGCGCCTGCGCGGGCGCACCGCGGGAGACGGGATCGTCGCCAAGCACACCGGCCTCGTCGAGCTGCCGACCCGCGGCGATCGCCAGCGCGCCGACGCGGTGTGAGCCCTCCGTTCGGGATCTCACGATCGGCTCGACGTCGCACGACGATGCGCGCTGAGCTGGTGTGCTCTCTCGCGTTTCGCGCGGGCTCGACCCGGATCGTCAGTACCAGCCGGTGCGCTGAGAGTGATCCCACGCCCCGCAGGGGGATCCGTATCGCGAGCTGATGTAGGACAGGCCCCAGGAGATCTGAGTGTTCGCGTTGGTGCGCCAGTCGAGGCCGAAGGCGGCCATCTTGTCGCCGGGGAGCGCCTGGGGGATGCCGTAGGCGCCGCTGCCGCTGTTGTAGGCGTCGACCCGCCAGCTCGACTCGCGGTTCCACAGCGAGACGAGGCACGAGAACTGGTCGTCGCCCCAGCCGTAGCGACCGATCGCGCCGCGGGCCGCGGAGCGCGCTTCGCCGGGGCTCATGACCGGCCCCGCCGGGGCGGTCGACCCGCCGCCGGACCCGCCGCCCGGGCTCGAGCCGCCGGAGCCCGACCCGCCGCTCGACCCCGAACCGCCGGAGCCCGAGCCGCCGGAGCCCGACCCGCCGGACGAGCTCGACCCGCCGGACCCACCCGTCGACCCGCCGCCGGAGCCCGATCCGCCGCCGGTAGCCGCCACCGGTGCTCCCGCCGACCCGCCGGGCTGCTGCGCGTCGCGTTGCACTTTCTCCTGCTCGCGCGCCGCGCGTTCCTGAGCGGCGGTGGTCGCCCGCAACGCCGCGAGCTGGGCGTACAGATCATCGAGGCGTGCCTGCGCCGCCCGCACGGTCTCGGCCTCGGTGTCGGCGTCGCTCTGCGCGGTCGCGGCGGTGGTCCGTGCGTCGTCGGCCAGGCGCGCGGCTTCGTCGCGGGCCTGCTCCGCTTGCTCGCGCAGAGAGGTGGCGACGTCGGCCGCGCTGCGGGCCCGGCCCGCGGTGCGTGCCGTGACCTCGGACACACGATCCAGGATGCCGAGCCGCTCGAGCAGCGAATCGGGATCGGCGTCCGTCAGGAGCTGCGCCACGAGGGGGCCACTGCCCACGGTTCGGTACAACCGCGCGGCACTCGCTCCCGCGGCGGCGGCGCTGGAGGTCTCCGCGGCATCGGCCGAGGCGCTCTGCGCGGTCAGCTCCGCCGCGCGCGCCGCGGTCCGTTCCGCCTGGAGGCGCGTCTGCTCGGCGACGGCCGACGCATCGAGGGCACGGTGCGACGCGGCTGCGGCATCGGCCTCCGCGGCATCCAATTCCTGCTTCACCTGGGCCACGGCGCTGTCGTCGACGACGGCGAGGGCATGGCCGGTGCGGACGCCCGCCGAGGCGGGAGAGGGCACGAGGGCCGCGCCGACGACGACGCACGCGAGAAGCGTGTGACTCATGCGACGAATGAGGCCCATGAGGTCACGCTAGAGCACGATCCCGTGTGCTGCCCACCCCCGAACGGTGGTCGCTGATAGGGTGGGGAAGGATGCCGCCTCGGCATCGGCTCAACTACATATGAGCTCACGGAGCAGGCCGGCAGACGCTGGTCCCCTGTGGTGGACTCCCCGTCGGATCGCCGGGTGGTCGTCTACTGGTGGCCAGTCGCCGGGATTTCCGGGCCGATTCGTCGGCGCGCCCTTTCTGCCTGTTCCTGCTCCTTCGCATGTCAGCTCGTCGCCCACACGGGGCGGCGAGCCTAAACAAAGAAGGAGGGACCTCTTGGAAGGTCCAGAAATCACCGCCGCTGAAGCCGTTCTCGACAACGGCCGTTTCGGCACCCGTACCGTCCGGTTCGAGACCGGACGCCTCGCTCAGCAGGCTCAGGGCGCTGTCGCCGCCTACCTCGACGAAGAGACGATGCTCCTGTCGGCCACCAGCGCCGGCAAGCACCCGCGTGAAGGATTCGACTTCTTCCCGCTGACCGTCGACGTCGAAGAGCGCTCTTACGCCGCCGGCAAGATCCCCGGCTCGTTCTTCCGCCGCGAGGGTCGCCCCTCGACCGAGGCCATCCTCGTGTGCCGCCTCATCGACCGGCCGCTGCGCCCGTCGTTCGTCGACGGCCTCCGCAACGAGGTCCAGATCGTCGTCACCGTGCTCTCGATCGCTCCCGGGGAGTTCTACGACGCCCTCGCGATCAACGCCGCCTCGCTGTCGACCCAGATCTCGGGTCTGCCGTTCTCGGGTCCCATCGCCGGTGTGCGTCTCGCGCTCATCCCCGGCCAGGGCGAGAACGCCGACCAGTGGGTCGCTTTCCCGACCGTCACGCAGCTCGAAGACGCCGTCTTCGACCTCATCGTCGCCGGCCGCGTGCTCGACGACGGCGACGTCGCCATCATGATGGTGGAGGCCGAAGCCACCGAGGGCAGCTGGAACATGATCAAGGGCGGCGCCACCAAGCCGAACGAGCAGGTCGTGGCCGAGGGCCTCGAGGCTGCCAAGCCCTTCCTGCGTCAGCTGGTCGACGCGCAGAACGAGGTCGCCCGTACCGCGGCCAAGGAGATCCAGTCGTTCCCCGTCTTCCCGGCATACAGCCAGGAGACCTACGACTTCGTCGCCGGCCGTGCCTACGACCGTCTGGTGCCCGTCTACCAGATCGCCGACAAGCAGGAGCGTCAGAACGCCGACGACGAGGTCAAGACCTCCGTCAAGGAGCAGCTCCTCGCCGCCGTCGAGTCGGGCGAGCTGCCCGCCGTCGCAACCCTGGAGTTCAACGCCGCGTACAAGTCGGTCACCAAGACCATCGTCCGCGGTCGCATCCTCGCCGAGGGCGTGCGCATGGACGGCCGTGGCCTCGCCGACATCCGCCCGCTCGACGCCGAGGTGCAGGTCATCCCGCGCGTGCACGGTTCGGCGATCTTCCAGCGCGGTGAGACCCAGATCCTGGGCGTCACCACGCTGAACATGCTCAAGATGGAGCAGCAGATCGACTCGCTCTCGCCCATCACGAGCAAGCGTTACCTGCACCACTACAACTTCCCGCCGTACTCGACCGGTGAGACCGGTCGCGTGGGCAGCCCGAAGCGTCGCGAGATCGGCCACGGCTTCCTGGCCGAGCGTGCTCTCGTTCCCGTGCTCCCCAGCCGCGAGGAGTTCCCCTACGCGATCCGTCAGGTGTCCGAGGCTCTCGGCTCCAACGGTTCGACGTCGATGGGCTCGGTGTGCGCCTCGACCCTGTCGCTGCTGAACGCGGGTGTGCCCCTTCGCGCCCCCGTCGCCGGTATCGCCATGGGCCTGGTCACCGACGAGGTCGACGGACAGACGCGCTACGCCGCCCTGACCGACATCCTCGGCGCAGAAGACGCTCTCGGCGACATGGACTTCAAGGTCGCCGGAACGAGCGAGTTCATCACCGCGATCCAGCTCGACACCAAGCTCGACGGCATCCCGTCGTCGGTGCTCGCGGCCGCGCTCACCCAGGCCAAGGAGGCTCGTCTGACGATCCTCAACGTCCTGAACTCGGCGATCGACGCCCCCGACGAGATGGCGCCCACCGCGCCCCGCGTCATCAGCGTCCAGATCCCGGTCGACAAGATCGGTGAGCTCATCGGGCCCAAGGGCAAGACGATCAACTCCATCCAGGACGAGACCGGCGCACAGATCTCGATCGAGGACGACGGCACCGTCTACATCGGCGCGACCGACGGCCCCTCGGCCGAGGCCGCCCGTGCCCAGGTGAACGCCATCGCCAACCCGACCAACCCCGAGGTGGGCGAGCAGTTCCTCGGAACCGTCGTCAAGATCGCGACCTTCGGCGCGTTCGTCTCGCTGCTTCCCGGCAAGGACGGCCTGCTGCACGTCAGCGAGGTCCGCAAGCTCGCCGGCGGCAAGCGCGTCGAGAACGTCGAAGACGTGCTCTCGGTCGGTCGCAAGATCCTCGTGCGCATCACGAAGATCGACGACCGCGGCAAGCTGTCGCTCGAGCCCGTGCTCGACGAGGAGGCCACCACGCCCGAGCCCGCCGACACGGAGAGCTCGGCCGCCGCGAGCCAGGGTCCCGAGGCTCCCGCCGAAGGCTGATCCTCTGATCACCGGATGCCCGTCCCGCTCTCGCGGGGCGGGCATCCGTCGTGTGGCCCGTGGGGCGGGTGTGACGATCGCCGCGTAAGCGTTACGCAATGTTTATCGCCACGGCGGGGCAATGGGCTGGCCGGTCTCGGGGAAGGCCTAGCCTCGTAGTACGTCGGGGGGCGTGGTGATACGGGTGGTTCCGTACCGTCATCCGGCATCGCGGGGAGAGGACCTCACCATGAGCGGCTCGGGCGTCGATGAGACGGCCTCGCCGCGCCTGCGTCGGGATCGTGCTGCGCACCCCTCGTCGCCGATCACCCTGCAGGGCCCCGGCCTCGGCTCTCACGTGCGCGTGCCTCTCGGCGAGACGGGGTTCGACGTCTTCCCCCTGTTCCTCGGCGGGGGAGAGTTCGGCTGGAACGTCGACGCCCGCTCGAGCCACGAGATCCTCGACGCGTACGCCGAGCTCGGCGGCAACGCGCTGCATACGGCCGACAGCTACGCCGCCGGTCGCAGCGAGTTCATCATCGGCGAGTGGCTCCGCACCCGCCGCATGCGCGACGACACGGTGCTGACGGTCCGCATCGGCGGCCACCCCGACAACCCGGGCTTGGACTCCGTCAATCTCGTCCGCGCCGTCGAGGCCTCGCTCACGCGCCTGGGCACCGACCGCATCGACGTGCTCTCGCTCGACGCCGCCCGCGGCGACCGAGCCCTGCTCGAGGACACCCTGGCCACCAGCGAGTGGCTCGTGGAGTCGGGCAAGGTCCGCGCGATCGGTGCGCACGGCTATACCGCCGCACAGCTCGTCGAGGCCCGCATCCTGTCCTCCGCCGGGTACCCGCGCATCGCGGTACTCGACGTCCCCTACAACGTGCTGCGCCGGTCTGAGTTCGAGGGCGACGTGCGGCTCATCGCCTCGGCCCAGAACATGGCCGTTACCCCCTCGCACCCGCTCGCCCACGGCTTCCTCGCCGGCGAGACGCGCACCCGCGGCCAGTCCTCGCAGTCGGTGCGCGGCACGCAGGTGGCGGCGCACCTGAACCGTCGTGGCTCGCGCGTTCTGCGGGCCCTCGACGCGGTGGGCGAAGAGCTCGGACTCCCGGATGCCGCTGTCGCCGTCGCCTGGCTGCTCGCGCAGAAGATCGTGACGGCGCCGATCGTCAACGCTTTCGCCCCCCGCCACGTCGTGGAGTGCATGCGCGCCGTGGGCGTGCGCCTGAGCCGCGCGCACCTGTCGGATATCGCCCGAGCCGCGGAGTGACCGGCCCGGTGTCGGGGGTGTGACGTAGGCTTGTCGAGAGGGCCGGGGGACGGCAGATCGACGACGAAGTGAGCTGACGTGACGCACTACATCTACCTGGTGCGCCATGGCGAGCACCAGGATGCCGAACACGGTCTGACCGACGGGCCCCTGTCTCCGAGAGGGCAGCGGCAGGCCGCTCTGCTGGCCGACCGCCTCTCGGGCCTCCCTCTCGACGCTGTCTGGCACTCGCCTCTCGAGCGCGCGGCGCAGACCGCCCGCGCGGTCGCCGACCGCCTGCCCGCGGTCACGCCCGAGTCCTCGGCGCTGCTGTTCGACTGCATCCCCACCGGGATGACGCCCGAGACGCCCTCGGTGTTCGAGCCCTTCTTCGGTTCGGTGAGCGAGGCCGAGATCGACGCCGGTCGCGCCCAGATGGCCGACGCCACCGCCGAGTTCCTCGCGCGCAAGGCCGGCGAGGTGCACGAGCTCGTCATCACGCACAACTTCGTCATCTCGTGGTTCGTTCGCGAGGTTCTGCAGGCGCCCGACTGGCGCTGGATGACGATCAACCAGGCCTACTGCGGCCTGACGGTCATCGCGCAGAAGAAGGGGCGCCCCTGGACGCTGCTCTCCCACAACGACTTGGCGCACCTGCCGGTGGAGCTGCGCACCGGCCTGGTCGACCCGCTTCCCGTCTGAGTTCGTCCGCGGCGCGTCTGTGGATAACGCCGCGACGCCGGGTGCTCGCACCTAGGCTGGACGCATGACGACGCGTGTGGCCATCGTGGGGGGAACCGGAAAGCTGGGCGGAGTGATCCGCGCGGTCGTCGACGCCGAGGACGGCTACGAGGTGACGGCGGTGCTCACCTCGGCCTCTCCGCTCAGCGAGATCGACGGCGCCGACCTCGTCATCGACGCCACCACGCCCGCGGTGTCGATCGACGTCGTCCGCGCGGCCGTCGAACGCGGCATCAATGTGCTGGTGGGCACGTCGGGCTGGTCGAACGAGCGCATCGCCTTGGTCCGTTCCCTCGTGGATGCCAGTGGCACGGGCGCCGTCTTCATCCCGAACTTCTCCCTCGGCTCGGTGATCGGCAGTGCCCTCGCCGCGGCCGCGGCGCCGTTCTTCCCCTCGATCGAGATCATCGAGGCGCACCACGAGACCAAGATCGACTCACCCAGCGGTACCGCCGTGCGCACGGCCGAGCTGATCGCAGCGGCGCGGGCCGATGTCGGACCCGTCGAATCGCCGCACGTCGATCAGCGAGCCCGTGGCCAGCGTGTCGCATCGGTCCCCATCCACTCGCTCCGCCGTCCGGGCGTCGTCGCCCGGCAGGAGACGATTCTCTCGGGTGCGGGGGAGTCGCTCACCGTCGTCCACGACACGATCGAGCCGGCCAGGGCGTACGCTCCCGGCATCCGGATCGCCCTGGCCGCCGCCCGCGACGCGCGCGGGGTGCACGTGGGCCTCGACAGCTTCATCGACATCGGGGTACGCGTGCGACCCCTGCCGCCCGAGGCCCCCATCTCCGACGGCGACGTGTCGGGCCAGGTGGCGGGCGTCACCAGCGCATGAGAGTCCGCATCGCGGTCGCCGTCATGACGGTGCTTCTGCTGATGTACGTCGTGCTGGCGGGGCAGCGGGCCATCGTGCTGCTCTCGAGCGGCGAGACCGTCGGCGTCGTCATGGGCGTGGCGCTGCTCGTCCTTCCGGCCCTGGCCATCTGGGCGATCGGTCGGGAGCTGTGGTTCGGCGTGCGTGCACAGCGATTGGGCGAGCGGCTGGAGGCCGAGGGCGGGCTGCCCGACGAGGACCTTCCCGTTCGTCCCAGCGGCCGCATCGAGCGCGAGGACGGCGACGCGCTGTTTCCGCGCTACCGCGCGGACGTCGAGGAGCACCCCGGCGATTGGCGCGCGCGCTACCGATTGGGGCTCGCGTACGACGCGGCGGGAGATCGTCGTCGCGCACGAGACGCGATCCGCACGGCGATCCGTCTCGAGACGGCGGAGCGCCGGACGGCCTGAACACGAGCCAGCGCCGCGGGGACGACCGGCGTGGCGTCGGTCGTCCCCGCGCGTTCAGGCCGCGTCGCGCGCGGGAACGGCCGAGGCGACGGCCTCTTCGACCGTGCGATGCGTGAACACGAATCCGCTGTCTTCGAGGACGGCAGGACGAACGTCGGCATCCGAGGTGAGCAGGGCCTCCGTCGCGTCGGACCCGAGGGCGAGCTTGACGCCCCAGATCGGTGCGCGTACGAGGTAGGGACGGTTCATGCGGCGAGCCAGAGCGAACCCGAGGTCGTTCGCCGTCGCGCGCACCGGCCCGGTGAGGTTGACCGGTCCCGACACGTCGGCGTCGATGACGTGGCGGATGGCCCGTACCTCGTCGTCGAGCGAGATCCAGGGCCAGACCTGCGTCCCGCGCCCGATGGGGCCCGAGAGGCCGAGCTTGGTCAGAAGCAGCAGGGGCTTGAGCACACCCTGCTCGTGCACGACGGGAGCGGTGCGCAGCATCGCCACGCGGGCCGAGTCGCCGGCGGCGCGGGCGGCGTGCTCCCAGTCGACGCAGATGTCGGCCAGCAGACCGGAGCCGCGCTTCGAGGTCTCGGTCAGCACGGCTCCCGGCTGCGATCCGTAGAAGCCGGTGGCGCTGGCGTTCACGAGTGCGGGGGCGTCGGCACCGAGCGCGCGCACGGCCGCGGCCAGCGTACGGGTCGGCGTGATACGCGACCACAGCAGGGTGCTCTTGTACGAGGCTGTCCAGGGGAAGCGCCCGATGGACGCGCCGTTCAGACACACCACCGCGTCGGCCCCGGCGAGCACGTCGGGGTCGAGGGGTGCGGCGTCCTGCAGCCACTGCACCTCTTGCGGTGCCGTCGGCTCGTGGCGCACGAGCGAGGTGACCTCGACGCCGTCGCCGCGCAGCGAGTCGAGGAGCGCCGAGCCGATGAGGCCCGACGCGCCGGCGAGGACGACGCGTCGGGCCGGAGTCTCAGGCAAGCGTCGCCTCGAGGGTGATGTCGATGCCGGTGAGCGCCTGCGACACGGGGCAGTTGGCCTTCGCGTCGGCGGCGATCTTCTGGAACGTCTCGTCGTCGAGTCCGGGGACGACGGCGTTGACGTTGAGGTGGCTGCCGGTGATGCCGGTGCCGGGCTTGAAGGTGATCGACGCCGTGGCGTCGACCGACTCGGGCGGGGTGCCGTTCTCGGCCAGTGCGTTCGACAGCGCCATGCTGAAGCACGACGAGTGCGCACCCGCGAGCAGCTCTTCGGGCGTGGTGACCGAGCCCGATCCTTCGCTGCGCGCCTTCCAGTTCACGTCGAACGTGCCGATTCCAGACGAGGTGAAGGTGACCTCACCCGATCCCTCGAACAGGCTGCCCTTCCAGGCGGTGGTGGCTTCGCTCGTGACGGCCATGGGGAACCTCCGTTGTCTCGGCGCGGTCAGGGGCGACCGCGACGCGGCCAGCCTAGTGAGAGCGTCGGCCGCCGGGCGGGTCTTGACAGGGCTCTGCTCGAAGACGCTCAGGCTGCGGCGGGACCGCGGCGACCGATGAGTCCCGCGCGCTGCAGCAAGAGGTAGAGCTGGCATCCGAGGCACAGCCCGAAGACGGCGTTGAGGAACGCTGCGACGAACGCCATCGCCGCCGCGATCGGCAGCGCCCACGGCACTCCGACGAGGTGCAGGAGCAGCCCCGCGGCGGTGACGAACAGCCCCACGCCCTGGGCGAAGCGGGGCGGACGGGGGTCCTCGAACTCGGTCGGCGGCGCGAGCCGTGGCTGCACCAGCCGGCGATACAGGACGCCCCAGGGCGCCGTGCGGGGCCAGGCGACCCCCCACACGAACAGCAGCGCGATGACAAGCAGCAGAACGAAGCCGGGGTCGGCGACGCGGTCCTGGAACGAGACCTGTTGAACGGTCCAGACGTCGGGGCGGAAGGTGGCATCGGCCGCGGGCTGGTAGGCGACCCACCCGAGATCCCCGCGCCGCGTCGAGACACCGACCAGGGCGAGTGCCGTCGCCACCAGGAGCAGGGCGGCGGTGATGGATGCCGCGAAGCGCGGGCCGCGGGCGTCGATGCGCGAGGGGTCAGGCACGGGTGGGCTCCTTCTGCAGTCGGGTCAACTCGTTCTCGACCGCGGCGCGTTCGAGAGTCCCGCCGAAACGGGTGCGGATGGCTCCGCGTCGATCGAGCACGAGGGTGGTGGGGGTTTGCAGGACGTGGAACTGCTGAGCGAGATCGGGACGATGGGTCAGGTCGACGTCGATGTAGTGGACGCCCTCACGGGAGTCGGCGACCTGCGTGAGGATGCGGCGCACCCCGGGGCAGCGCGAGCAGATCTCGGTGCTGAACTGCACCAGGGTCGCCTCCGGGCCCAGGCGGTCCGCGCCGAGCAGGCCGGGATCGACCGCCTCGGCCGAGTCGACTGTCCGTGCGCGCCCCTGTCGTCGGCGGAACACGACACCGACGAGCGTCGTCAGCACGACCAGCGCGCCGACCGCGAGAAGAGCGAAGGTCACGTCCACGACGGTCAACGCTAATGCGCGTGCGCGCGACGAGGGCCGATGAGTCCTCCCGTGACGGAGCCTCCTCCCCAGCGGTGCGCTCCCCGCGGCCATGCACCGAGCCCCCTTCCCACGTTCTGGTGGGACCGCTTCGCGGGTATCGTGAGGGCCGTGACCGCCGACATTCCGACGCCCTACGAAGACCTGCTCCGCGACGTTCTCGAAACGGGCGTGCACAAGTCCGACCGCACCGGGACGGGCACCACGAGCGTGTTCGGGCGTCAGATCCGCTTCGACCTCGCCGAGGGCTTCCCGCTCATCACGACCAAGCGCGTGCACCTGAAGTCGATCGTGTACGAGCTGCTGTGGTTCCTGCGCGGCGAATCGAACGTGTCGTGGTTGAAAGACAACGGCGTCACCATCTGGGACGAGTGGGCCGATGACGATGGCGAGCTCGGGCCCGTCTACGGTGTCCAGTGGCGCTCGTGGCCCACGGCCGACGGCGGGACGATCGACCAGATCTCGCAGGTCGTGGAGCAGATCCGTCGCGACCCCGACTCGCGTCGGCTGATCGTGTCGGCCTGGAACCCCGCCGACATCCCGGACATGGCGCTCGCACCGTGCCACGCCCTGTTCCAGTTCTATGTCGCCGACGGCAAGCTGTCGTGCCAGCTCTACCAGCGCAGCGCCGACATGTTCCTCGGCGTGCCGTTCAACATCGCCTCGTACGCGCTCCTGACGCTCATGGTCGCGCAGCAGACGGGCCTCGAGCCCGGCGAGTTCGTCTGGACCGGTGGCGACTGCCACGTCTACGACAACCACCGAGAGCAGGTCCGCGAGCAACTCTCGCGCGAGCCATACCCCTACCCGACGCTCCGCTTCGCCCGCCGGCCGGAGTCGATCTTCGACTACTCGTTCGACGACATCGTCGTCGAGGACTACCAGCACCACCCCGCGATCCGCGGAGCCGTCGCGGTATGACCGCGGTCGGCCTCGTGTGGGCGCAGGCGCACGGAGGCGTCATCGGCGCCGACGGAGGGATGCCCTGGCACGTGCCCGAGGACCTCGCGCACTTCCGCGCGGTGACCGGGTCGTCCGACGTCATCATGGGTCGGCGCACATGGGAGTCGCTCCCGCCGCGGTTCCGCCCCCTCCCCGGGCGCCGGAATCTCGTCGTGTCGGGCTCCGAGGGATGGTCCGCCGAGGGCGCCGAGAGGGCATCCTCGCTCGATGACGCTCTCGCGCGGGCAGAGGGCGAAGACGTCTGGGTGATGGGGGGCGGCCGGCTCTACGCCGAGGCGATCCACCGCGCCGACGTCCTCGAACTCACACGCCTCGACGTCGAGGTGGACGGCGACACTTTCGCCCCCTCGATCGACGGCTGGACGCTCGAGGCCGCCGATCCCGTCGAGGGGTGGCACACCTCCGTAAGCGGCATCCGGTATCGCTTCGAGACCTATCGCCGAGGGACGCGCTGAGGTGGCCGTCGCCCTCATCACCGGCGCCAGCTCGGGCCTGGGCGCGGAGTTCGCCCGTCAGCTGGCCGCCCGCGGTGCCGATCTGGTCCTCGTCGCCCGCGACGGCGCGGCGCTGGAACGGGTCGCGGACGATGTGCGAGCGAGATGGGGCGTCGAAGTCGAGGTGCTCGGCGCCGACCTCCTCGACGGCGAAGCGCTCGCCGTGGTCGAGAGGCGCCTGGCCGAGGGCGTCGACGTGCTCGTCAACAACGCCGGCTTCGGCCTCGATCTCGCCTTCGAAGAGAACTCCGTCGACCTCGAGGTGCGGCATCTCCGCCTGCACGTCGAAGCCGCGATGAGGCTGATGCACGCCTCCCTGCCCGCCATGCTCGAGCGGGGGAGCGGCCGCATCGTCAACGTCGCATCGGTCGCCGGGTTCGTCCCGCGCGGCACGTACGGTGCGGTGAAGGGCTGGCTCATCTCGTTCAGCCGCTGGGCGAACGTCGTCTACGCCCCGCGCGGTGTGAGCGTGACAGCGGTGTGCCCCGGGTTCGTGCACACCAACTTCCACGAGCGCCTCGGCCTGCCGCCCGGCCGAGAGGGCGTACCTGCGGGCATGTGGCTCGACGCCGAGCACGTGGTCCGCGAGGGCCTGCGCGACGCCGCTCGCGGTCGTTCGGTGTCGGTGCCGTCGTGGCGGTACAGGGTGCTCGTCGCCGCCTCGCGCCTGCTTCCCGACGCCGTGGTCGTGCGCGCCGCCTCGCGCGGACGCTGAACCGCGCCCCCGCACGGGCTCAGCGGAAACGGCCCAGCCGGATTCCCGCCAGGGCGAGAGCGCCGATCGTCTCGCCGTCCGACACCTCCCCGCTCGCGATGAGATTGAGCGTCTCGGCGAAGGGGATCCACCGCACGGCGTCGATACCCTCCTCGTCCTGCGAGGCCGTGGCATCCGTCGTCGTCAGGCCCCGCGCGAGGAACACGTACTCGGGAGCGTCTGCGATGCCGTTGAGCGCATTCATCCGGCCCAGCGAGCTCCACTCGGATGCCGTGACCCCGGTCTCCTCGAGCAGTTCGCGCTTCGCGGCCTCGAGGGGATCCTCCCCGTCGGAGCCGCCCGCGGGAACCTCGAGGGAACGCCCGGTCGTGTAGCGCTCGAGCTCGACGAAGCACACGCGCTCCCGCTCGTCGAGGGCCACGACGAACACCGCGGGGTGCTGCATCCGCACGACGCCGTAGATCCCGTCGCCGTGGGGGCCGGTCACCTCGTCCTCACGCACGTGGATCCAGCGATTCTCGTAGACGGTGCGCGATGAGCGGGTGGTCCAGGCCATGACGCCCACCCTAGGACGCGGTCGCTGTCACGCATTGTTCACCCGAGCTGCGGGCGACGCCGAGGGTGGAACGCCGTGAACCGATAACCTGGACCCATGACGCACTCCGGCAATCCCTTCGGTCAGGTGCTCGTCGCGCTCATCACCCCGATGACCGCCGACGGCGAAGTCGATTGGCCCGCCACCGAGAAGCACATCGACGACGTCATCACCGCCGGAGCCGACGGCATCGTCGTCACCGGCACCACGGGTGAGACCTCGACCCTCACGGACCCCGAGAAGCTGCGTCTCGTCGAGGTCGGAAAGAGCGTCTCGGCCGGTCGCGCCAAGATCATCACGGGCGGCGGGTCGAACGAGACCGCGCACGCGATCGAGCTCTACAAGGCGAGCGAGAAGGCCGGCGCCGACGGCATCATGATCGTCACGCCGTACTACAACAAGCCGACCCAGGCCGGCATCCTGACGCACTTCCGTCTCGTCGCGGACGCGACGGACCTGCCGGTGATCCTCTACGACATTCCCGGTCGAACCGGTGTGCCCATCAAGTACGAGACGATCCTGCGTCTCGCCAAGCACCCGAACATCCTCGCCATCAAGGACGCCAAGGGCGACTTCAGCGAGGTCAGCCGCGTGCTGAACCAGACCGACCTCATGTACTTCTCGGGAGACGACGCCAACGTGCTGCCGCACCTGTCGATCGGGGCTTCCGGGCTCATCGGTGTGACGGCGAACATCACCGCGACGCCCTACCGCACGATCGTGGACGCCGTGAACGCGGGGGATCTGGCCTCGGCCACGGCCGCGCACAAGAGTCTCGAGCCGTTGGTCCGCGCCGTCATGACGCACGTGCCCGGCACGGTCGCGGCGAAGTACATCCTCCACGGCCTCGGCCGCATCGGCAGCCCGCGCGTCCGCCTGCCCCTCGTCGGGCCGGAGGAGTGGGAAGCCGCCGTCATCGAAGACGAGCTGGCCCTCGTGAAGGACGTGGCCGGCGCCGACTTCTCCAACTTCCGCCCCGACCGCAACGCGGCCGCCGGCGGTGCCCTGCCGAAGGTGCACGGCACCACGAGATAAGCATCGGCGTCCGCCGAACCGCGGCCAGGGACGCCACACGAAGGGATGCCGCGAGGCGGTGTCCGAGGAGGCTCATATGCCCACTACCCCGTTCGACCCGCCCGCGCTCGCCGCGGGTACCCTCCGCGTCATCCCGCTCGGCGGTCTCGGCGAAGTCGGCCGCAACATGACCGTGTTCGAGTACGACGGCAAGCTGCTCGTCGTCGACTGCGGCGTGCTCTTCCCCGAGGAGCACCAGCCCGGCGTCGACCTGATCCTGCCCGACTTCGAGCCCATCAAGCACCGCCTCGACGACATCGTCGGTGTCGTTCTCACCCACGGTCACGAAGACCACATCGGCGCCGTTCCCTACCTCCTCAAGCTCAAGGGCGACATCCCCCTCATCGGCTCGGGCCTGACGCTCGCGCTCATCGAGGCGAAGCTCAAAGAGCACCGCATCCGCCCGTACACGCTGACGGTCACGGAGGGTCAGCACGAGAAGGTCGGCCCGTTCGATCTCGAGTTCATCGCCGTGAACCACTCCATCCCCGACGCGCTCGCCGTCGCGATCCGCACGCCCGCCGGGCTCGTGCTGGCCACCGGCGACTTCAAGATGGACCAGCTGCCGCTCGACGGCCGCATCACCGACCTGCGCGCCTTCGCCCGCCTGGGCGAGGAGGGCGTCGACCTCTTCCTCGTCGACTCCACCAACGCCGACGTCCCCGGGTTCACCCCCACGGAGCGGGGCATCGGCCCCGTGCTCGACCAGGTCATCGCCCGCGCTCCGCGTCGCGTCGTCGTGGCGAGCTTCTCCAGTCACGTGCACCGCGTGCAGCAGGTGCTGGACGCCGCCCACGCCAACGGTCGTCGGGTGGCGCTGCTCGGCCGCAGCATGGTGCGCAACATGGGCATCGCCGCCGATCTGGGCTACTTGAACGTCCCCGATGGCGTGCTGATCGACTACAAGAAGGCGCGCGACCTGCCCGACGACAAGATCGTCTACATGTCGACCGGTTCGCAGGGCGAGCCGATGGCCGTGCTCAGTCGCATGGCCAACCTCGACCACGCGATCGAGCCCGGCGAGGGCGACACGATCATCCTGGCATCCAGTCAGATCCCCGGGAACGAGAACGCGATCTACCGTGTGATCGACGGGCTGACCAAGCTCGGGGCGACCGTCGTGCACAAGGGCAACGCCAAGGTGCACGTCTCGGGCCACGCTGCCGCCGGCGAGCTGCTCTACTGCTACAACATCCTCAAGCCCAAGAACGTGCTTCCCGTGCACGGCGAGTACCGCCATCTCATGGCGAATGCGAAGCTCGCACGCGAGACCGGCATCCCCGAGAAGAACACGATCCTCGGTGAGAACGGCACGGTCGTCGACCTGCGCGACGGTGTCGCCGAGGTCGTCGGTCAGGTCGACATCGGTTTCGTCTACGTCGACGGCTCGTCGGTGGGCGAGATCACGGATGCCGATCTGAAGGATCGCCGCATCCTGGGCGAGGAGGGCTTCATCTCGGTGATCGTCGTCGTCGATTCCGCGACCGGCAGCGTCATCTCCGGTCCGGAGATCCACGCGCGCGGCTTCGCCGAGGCCGACAAGGTGTTCGACAGCGTCAAGCCGAAGATCGCCGCGGCCCTCGCGGAGGCCGCGAAGTCGGGGGTGCGCGACAACCACGCTCTCTCGCAGGTCGTCCGTCGCACGATCGGTCGCTGGGTCAACCAGTCTCTGCGTCGGCGCCCCATGATCGTGCCGATGGTCATCGAGGCCTGATTCTCATCGAAGCGCCGCGGGTTCGCCCGCGGCGCTTCGTCGTTCCCGCTCCCCGCGCGCGCTCGCTATCATTCGGGCATGCCCGGTCTCCCGATCCGTGCGGCGCTCGCCTCCGACGGCGCCTTCCTCGCCGACATGACGGTCGAGGCCGCGACGTGGCGCGCGGGTGTCTCGCGGCCGCGTCACGAGATCGTCAGCAGCCCGGAGTATCGCCGCTACATCGCGGGGTGGATGCGCCCCGGCGACTCGGGGTTCGTCGCCGAGTCGCCGAGCGGCGAGCCCGTCGGGGCGGCGTGGTACCGCATGCTTCCCCGCGACGAACCCGGCTTCGGGTGGGTCGGCACGGGGGTGCCCGAGCTCATCATCGGCGTGCGCCCCGTCTGGCGCGCGCACGGCACCGGTCGTGCACTGCTGCAGCGCCTGGTCGATCACGCCCGCGTGCAGGGATTCGCGCGCATCAGCTTGAGCGTCGAGCGTGACAACTACGCGCTCTCCCTGTACCGGTCGGAGGGCTTCGCCGTCGTGCGGAAGGGCATGGGGCGCGACGTCATGGTCAAGCGCCTGGGCTGAAGTCCGCGTCGGTACGCCCGAATGTCGGAGGGTCGGCCTACCGTGGAGGAATGCCTCGTACCTCGTCACCGTCCGGCGGCCGCGCTCCCGCCAAGGGGTCGTCGCGCGCGAAGTCCACGCCGCCCGCGTCGAAGCGCGCAGCCCCGGCGCCCAAGCGCTACGTCGACGAGCCCGAAAAGCCTGCTGCGGCGGCCCGCGCGTGGATGGCGGTCGCGCACGGCGTGGGCGGCATGTTCCGCGCGTTCGGCCCCGAGAACCTCGAGCGCGATCAGCGACGCGACGGCTTCCCGTTCTTCCTCGTCGTGCTCGCGGCTCTCGGTGCGGTGGTCGAGTGGTTCTTCATCGGGACGGATGCCGCTGCGCTGATCAGCGCGTACAGCTTCGGCGGACTGGTGGGCCGGGTCGCCTTCGTTCTGCCGGTTCTGCTGATTCTCCTGGCGGGCTGGTTGTTCCGCCACCCGGCCTCGGTGCACGACAACGGCCGCGTGGGGATCGGTTTCGCCCTGTTCGTCGTGACGGTTGCGGGGTTCTGTCACGTCGCGGGGGGTCGCCCCGCACCGAACATCGGTGGTCTGCCGGCGCTGAGTCCCGCCGGCGGGCTCGCGGGCTGGATCGTCGGAGAGCCGCTCGCGCTCGTCCTTCAGAACGTCGGGGCGTACATCGCTCTTTCCGTGCTCGCGGTGTTGAGCATCCTCATCCTCACCAAGACCCCGCCGAACCGCATCGGACGCCGCCTGGGCGACCTGTACGCATGGATGTTCGGGGCCGAGCGTGCCGAGCGCGACGAGACTGCCGCGACCCAGGTGTTGCCCGCGGGTGACTCCGACGAGGAATCGGGCGAGAAGTCGCTGCCGTGGTGGCGCCGAAACAAGACGGGTCGCGAAGAAGAGACCGACGGCTCCCTCGGGTCGAACGACCTGACCGAGCTGCTGTCGCCCGGAACGACGCAGGGCGGCTTCGAATCCGCCGTGGTCGAGCCCGAGCCGACGACCCGTCCCACGCCGCCGCCCCTGCCCCCGACGCCCGACGCCTTGACCGAGGTGTTCGACGCCACGGCTCTGGCGGGTGCCGCGGCGGGTCGTGGTCTGCACGACGATTCGCCCCTCGAACACGCACCGGACGACGATCTCCCCGGGATCTCGGGTCTCGGCGGAGACCACGCCGGTGCGCCCCCCGCGGCGAACTACCGCCTTCCCGCGGTCACCGCCCTCGCCGCCGGGACGCCGCCGAAGGCGCGCTCGGCGGCGAACGACGCCGTGGTCGCGGCGATCGAGAGCGTCATGGAGCAGTTCAAGGTCGACGCGCGCGTGACTGGGTTCTCGCGCGGCCCGACAGTGACCCAATACGAGATCGAGGTCGGTCCGGGGGTCAAGGTCGAGCGCATCACCGCGTTGACCAACAACATCGCCTACGCCGTCGCCTCCAACGAGGTGCGCATTCTCGCGCCCATCCCGGGCAAGAGCGCGATCGGTGTCGAAATCCCCAACGCCGACCGTGAGATCGTGACCCTCGGCGACATCCTCCGCTCGGATGCCGCGACCTCGTCCACGCACCCGATGACCATCGGCGTAGGAAAAGACGTCGGCGGCGGGTTCGTCGTCGCCAACCTCGCGAAGATGCCTCACCTTCTGGTGGCCGGTTCCACCGGTTCGGGTAAGTCGAGCTTCGTGAACTCCATGATCACGAGCCTGCTGATGCGCGCCAAACCCTCTGACGTGCGCATGGTGCTGATCGACCCGAAGCGCGTCGAGCTCACGTCGTACGCCGGCGTGCCGCACCTCATCACCCCCATCATCACGAACCCCAAGAAGGCGGCCGAGGCGCTGCAGTGGGTCGTTAAAGAGATGGACATGCGGTACGACGACCTCGCGTCGTTCGGCTTCCGCCACATCGACGACTTCAACCGCGCCGTGGTCGCGGGAGAGATCACGCTGCCGGCCGGCAGCGAGCGGGTGCTGAAGCCGTATCCCTACTTGCTGGTCGTCGTCGACGAGCTCGCCGATCTCATGATGGTCGCCCCGCGTGACGTGGAAGACTCGATCGTCCGCATCACCCAGCTCGCCCGCGCGAGCGGCATCCACCTCGTCCTCGCCACCCAACGTCCATCGGTCGACGTCGTGACGGGGCTGATCAAGGCGAACGTCCCCTCACGCCTGGCATTCGCGGTGACCAGCGTCACCGACTCCCGCGTCATCCTCGACCAGCCCGGTGCCGACCGCCTCATCGGGCAGGGAGACGGTCTTTTCCTGCCGATGGGAGCCTCCAAGGCTCTTCGCGTGCAGGGCGCGTGGGTGAGCGAGCAGGAGATCGAGAAGGTCGTCGCGCACGTCACTCAGCAGGCGCGGCCCGAGTACCGCTCCGACGTGCAGGCCGCCGCCGAGAAGAAAGAGATCGACGCCGATATCGGCGACGATCTCGAGCTGCTGCTCGCCGCCGCCGAGCTCGTGGTGTCGACTCAGTTCGGCTCGACCTCGATGCTGCAGCGCAAGCTCCGTGTCGGTTTCGCGAAGGCGGGTCGTCTCATGGACCTCCTGGAATCCCGCGAGATCGTCGGACCGTCCGAGGGGTCGAAGGCGCGCGACGTGATGGTGACCAACGAGCAACTCCCCGCGGTGCTCGCGCGCCTTCGAGGCGATGACGCTCCGGCGGCCCCCGCACCCGGCGCCGACGACCGGTACGGCTCCGATCCCATCGAGGCGCAGTTCGAGGGTCTGCCCGTTGTCAACGCCGATGACGACGAGGGCTCCGAGGACGCCTGGCAGCTGACGGGTCGCGACTGATGGCCGTGCACCCGCAGCTGCCCAACGCGATCACCATCGCGCGCATCGTCTGCGCGCCGGTCTTCCTCTGGCTCCTTCTCGTCGACGCGGGCGCCGACGGCGGCCTCCGCTGGGCAGCCGCCGTGCTGTTCATCGTGGCCATCGCCACCGACGGCGTCGACGGCTACATCGCCCGCAGGTACGACATCGTCAGCGACCTCGGAAAGCTCCTCGACCCCATCGCCGACAAGGCCCTGACGGGACTCGCCTTCGTGGGACTGTCGATCCTGGGTGAGCTTCCCTGGTGGGTCACCATCGTGGTGCTCGTGCGCGAGATCGGCATCACCGTCTACCGCTTCCTCGTCGTGAGCGATCACGTGTTGGCGGCGGCGTGGATGGGCAAACTCAAGACGGTCTTCCAAGCCATCGCTCTCTCGATCGCTCTGATCCCGTTCGCAACGGTGTCGAGTGCGGGTGCGTGGCAGGCCACCGTCTGGTGGGCGGGCGTCATCACGATGACGATCGCGGTCGTCCTTACGATCGCTTCCGGACTCGACTACGTCGTGACCGAGGTCCGGGCGGCGCGGAAGAAGCGAGCGGCACGGTGATCGACGGCGTTCCCGACGACCTCGACGAGACCCTCGTCCGGACACCTCGTGAAAGCGCTGCCGTCCTCTTGGAGCGCCTCGTCGAGCTGGGGTGGACGATCGGCGTGGCGGAGTCTTTGACCGGTGGACTCGTGGTGTCTTCGCTCGTCGACATCCCCGGCGCCTCGCGCACGGTGCGCGGGGGAGTGGTCGCGTACGCGACCGACCTGAAGCACGGTCTGCTCGGCGTCGATCAGACGCTGCTGGAGGCGCACGGGGCTGTGCACCCTCGCGTGGCGCGTCAGATGGCCCGCGGCGTGCGCGACGTCTTGGGTCGAGACGGCGTGCCCACCGACGTCGGGATCGCCACGACGGGCGTCGCGGGCCCCGAAGAGCAGGATGGGCAGCCGGTCGGCACGGTGCACATCGCCGTGTCGACGCCGTTGGGCACTCGGGTCGACTCCCTGGTCATCGCCGGCGACCGTGAGCGCATCCGCCGTGAGACGGCCCACCTGGCGATTCGGCGGGCGCTGGCGGCCTTGTGAAGACGTCGGCGTACCCGGTCGACGAAAACGGGAACAAATCATCGCATATCCCGGTTTCGTGTAGCGATTCCCATCCGGTGCACAGCGCACAGCATTAGGGTGACCACAGAAGGTGTTTCACAGCCGTCCACGGAGGGCGGCGACGGAATCAGCAGTGAGGAGGGCCCCAACATGATCCTGGTTCGTCAAGAGATCGGCGAAGTCCTGCGTGACCTCCGCCAGCAGAAGGGTCGTACCCTCCGCCAGGTCGCCAGCCGCGCGAGCGTCGCCCTCGGTTACCTCAGCGAGGTGGAGCGCGGTCAGAAGGAAGCGTCGAGCGAGATCCTCGCCTCGGTCGCGGAAGCCCTCGACGTTCCCATCTCGACCATCATGCGCGAAGTCGGCGACCGGCTCTCGGTGCTCGAGGGCTTGCAGACCTTCCCCGACGTGGTGCCCGACGAGCTCGTCGCCTCCGTCGAGCCCGAGCTCTCGCTCCGCTGAGCGACGCTCGTGCGTCGTAGCGAGTTCGATCGCGCCGTCCGTGACGAGTTCGGCGCGCGCGGGGGTTCGCTGTTGACCGATCTCGTGTTGTCGTCGGTGGGCGGGCGCACCAGCGTCGACGCTCTCGCGGCGGGCGTCGACCCGCGAGACGTCTGGCTTGCACTGTGCGAAGAGACGGACGTTCCCGCCACCCGTCGTTACGGAGTGGGTCGGCTGGAGCCGCGGCGCTCCTGAAGCGTCTTCGTGCGTCCGACGGTGTGCCGCCGAGGCTTTCGGCTGTCGACACCGTTCTTTCGGCGTGTCCTCGAATCTACGTTCGAAACCGGCGTAGGCTCCTTCACACCAGGGTTTGTTCCTCGTCTGTCCACGGCCGGGGGGTTCTCCGAAGCCAATGTCGGAGGCCCTCTCTAACGTGAGAGATGTCGAACGACACTCTGAACGCCTTGTCGGGTGAACCCACCGTCGGTGGGAGGCGCGACAGCCTATAGGCGACCGGAACGCGAGAAGAAAGAAGACGTCATGCCCTCACCTGCAGAGCGCGAAAAGGCCCTCGAGTCCGCGCTGGCTCAGATCGACCGTCAGTTCGGAAAGGGCTCGGTCATGCGACTGGGCAGCGACGATCGAGCGCCCATCGAGACCATCCCCACCGGCTCCGTCGCTCTCGACGTCGCTCTCGGTATCGGTGGGCTCCCTCGCGGCCGCATCATCGAGATCTACGGCCCGGAGTCCTCGGGAAAGACCACGCTGACGCTTCACGCGATCGCGAATGCGCAGCGTGCCGGCGGAATCGCCGCCTTCATCGATGCCGAGCACGCACTCGACCCCGAGTACGCGAAGAAGCTCGGTGTCGACATCGACGCCCTCCTCGTCTCCCAGCCCGATACGGGTGAGCAGGCGCTCGAGATCGCCGACATGCTGATCCGTTCCGGCGCGATCGACCTCGTCGTCATCGACTCGGTCGCCGCACTCGTTCCCGAGGCCGAGATCAAGGGTGAGATGGGTGACTCGCACGTCGGTCTCCAGGCCCGCCTCATGTCGCAGGCCCTACGTAAGCTCACCGGTGGACTGAACACCACGAAGACCACCGCGATCTTCATCAATCAGCTGCGCGAGAAGATCGGTGTCTTCTTCGGTTCGCCGGAAACCACGGCCGGTGGAAAGGCGCTCAAGTTCTACGCGTCGGTGCGACTGGACATCCGTCGCATCGAGACGCTGAAGGACGGCACCGAGGCGGTGGGCAACCGTACGCGCGTCAAGGTCGTGAAGAACAAGATGGCCCCGCCTTTCAAGCAGGCGGAATTCGACATTCTCTACGGCGTCGGTATCTCGCGTGAGGGAAGCCTCATCGACTTCGGCGTCGAGCACGCCATCGTCAAGAAGTCGGGCGCCTGGTACACCTACGAGGGTGAGCAGCTCGGTCAGGGGAAAGAGAACGCGCGCAACTTCCTCATCAAGAACCCCGACATCGCGGAAGAGATCGAGACGAAGATCAAGACCAAGATGGGCATCGGAGGCGCTCCCGCCGTTGCTGCGCCGGCAGACGACGAGCTGGCCGCACGGCGCCCGGCCTGATGACCGACGACACGCGGGGTTCCGGTCGTCGCCCGTCCGAGGAAGTGGGCGACGACCGGAGTCTCGGTGACAGCCGTGAACGGGGAAGCAAGAAGGACTGGGGCGGACTCGACGAGTCTCCGACGCGCCGTGAGCTTCGGGCCGTGGACGATACCGATCTTGCTCCGGTCATCCCTCTCTTCGGGGCGGGTGTCCGGCCGGGCGGCGACCACCCCTCGCGCCGAGACGAGGCCATCGCGGACGACTCGACCGGAATGCCCGGTGTGAAAGGGGCGGTCGCCCCTATCGCGGGGCGTCCCCGATTCTCCGTCGTCGGTGACGACACCGGTGACGACGAGTCTTTCCCGGAGCGGGTAGAGATCCGTGAGCGGGCGGAAGCGGTTCTCCTGCGCAAGCTTCGCTCGCGATCCTTGTCGCTGTCGGAGGCCCGGACCGTCGTGCGCGGCGTCGAGGGTGCCGATGACTCGACCGCGGACGAACTCGTCGACCACTTCGTCGACCTCGGCTACCTCGACGACGTCGCATTCGCGGAGCAACTGGCGATGTCGGCGGTCGAGCGCAAAGGCGAGGGGCGACGCGCCGTCGCCGAGACCCTACGCAAGCGTGGCATTCCCAGGGAAGTCGCCGAGGCGGTCCTGGCTTCCCTCCCCGACGACGACGCCGAACGCGCACTCGATTTCGCGCGGTCGAAGGTGCGAGGAGTCGAGGGCAAGGACTACGACGCGGCTCTCCGACGCCTCGCCGGTCAGCTGTCGCGACGCGGGTACCCGTCGTCGGTCGCTCTCACGGCCGCGCGATCAGCTCTCGATGAGGCGGGGATCGGGCGGACCCGGTCGTTCTCGCGTCCCGCTTCGGGTGTGAGGTTCACGCCCGACCGCTGACGTCGAGCCTTCCGTGGTCGACGCCGCCTGTCAGCTACCGGCGCCGGACGCCGCTGCCACGAAACGGCCGAGCTCCCGCCGCGAGGGTGCTCCCACCTTCATCCGCGCTTGGTAGACGTGCGACTCGACCGTCCGGATCGACAGGAACAGGCGCTGAGCGATATCGCGATTGCTCAGACCCTCGTCGGCCAGGAGCGCGATCTCGCGCTCGCGCGCCGTGAGGTCGTCGATCGCCTTGGCCGGTGTGTCTCGTGAAGTGCTGCGCGCAGCGACGACGGCGGTGCGCGCCGCGGGTGTGTCGGGGGCGGACCACAGATCGTGGAGTCGAAGCTCGTCGACCGGAGATCGCGCTTCCACGCTGGTGCGCGCCGTCGCTCGGCGCACGGCCGCGGAGGCGAGGGGGAGGTCGGTGGTGGCGGCGAGCTGCACGAGCTCGTCGATCTCGCCCTCCTCGGCCTCTCCGAGGGTCACCAGCCGGAACAGGTCTCGAATGCGAAGCGCGGCGGTGGAGCGCCCGCACGAGAGGTCGGCCGCGGCCCGGGCGGTTCGCCGCGCTCCGTTGATCCGTCCCTCCGCCGTGAGAATGGTCGTCTCCACATACAGTCGGCTGCGCACCAGCAGCGGCACGGGTTGCGTTCGCAGGCTGTTCAGGATCGCCCGAGCCTGCCTCGTGCGGCCCGCCATGGCGAGCTCGTCAGCCACGCCGAGCTCGATCATGGCCGCGTGCAAGGGGGGCACCATCGTCGACTCCCGTGAAAGCGCAGAGGCGAGTTCCCGTTGCGATGCCTCGGGACGGCCGACGCACGCGAATGCGATCGCGCAGGCGGCGCCAGCGACCGAGAGGTCCGCCGATTCCCCCTCTCGGACGGCGATGCTCGTCTCGTCCTCGAGTCGCTTGCGCATTGCCGTGCCGTCGGCGCCGGCGATCTGATGGCAGGCGAGCATGGTGAGCAGAGCCATCAGGCGGTCGCGCACCCCTATGCCCTCCGGGCATCGACGGGCGTCGAGGACACGCTCGATCGATCGGAAATGCTTCTGGGCTCGACGCCAATCTCCCCGGAACGTCAGTGCGGATCCCGCGGCGACGAGGGCGCGTAGTCGAGCCGCCGGGGACGCGGAGGTCTCCGCGAGCGCGTTCTCGGTCGCGGTCACCGCCCGGGCCCAGTCCATGTCGGCGGCTGCGTGAACGGCGTCTTGCAGCAGAACGTCGATGCGCTCATCGGCGAGCGTCGACGCCGCGACGCGGTGGCCGGTCGTGCCGCGGGGAGGACGTGTCGCGCGGGACCGCGCGACACGTCGCCGTGTGTCGGTACTCGCCATCTCGGCGGCCCCCGGCATCGGGTCCGGCCGATCGGCGGCGAGATGCGCCTCCCGTCGGAGTTCGGGATCCTCCATCGCTCGAAGGCCCCGAGCGGCGTACGCCGCCGCGCGTGCGGTGTCACCTCGGTCGTTGGCCTCTCGAGCAGCGTCGAGCGCGACACGGGCGCGCAGTGCGGGGGAGCAGTCTGCCTCGCCTGACGAGGAGCTCCCATGCCGGTGCCAGCGCTCCGCGACCGAGATGGCGACAGCCGGACTCCACCACTCAGCCGATTCCCTCAGCATGCGATGTCCCGCCGACTCCACCACCTCGTCGACCCGAGCCGCACCGAGCTGCCTCTGCGCCTGCTGGGCGATGAGATCGTTCGCAGTGAGGCGGCGATCGGCGGAAGCGTCGGCGTGCAGGAGACCCCTCGCGACGAGAGCCTGAATCCTCTCGGCATCGAGCAGTCGCGCGGCGACCGCGAGCTCGAGGTGAGGCAGTCGCCGCACCGCGGCGAGGCACGCGAGATCCTCCGGTAAGAAGTCGGCGACGTGTTCGGACACGGCGATGGCGAGCCGACTGCGTGGATCCACTGTCTGCAGCTCTCTCAGCGGGTCACGTCCGGCTCGGGCGGCATCGATCGCCTCGACGATGAGGTGTCGAAGAAGGGTCCGAGACCGATCGGCCCGCCAGACGATCCCGGCACGGGTGGAGCTGTCGAGAACGTCGGCTCCCGGGAAGAGGTCGATCATGTCGAGGGCGTCGTCGTTGCCGAGGTCGGCGAGGTCGATCCGGTGCGCGAATCCATCGAGCCAGAGGTCGAGAACGGTTCGGCGGACGACGCCCACGTCGTCGGGGAGACCGGTCGATCCAGCACGCGCCGTCCGCAGCCCGATCACTGCGATCACGCGGTTGGCGGCGATGCCCCGAGCGAGAGCTCGCGCCGACGCCGCATCGAGCAAGTCGACGTCGTCGACGACCACCACTCCCTCGACGACAGTGGTGGCGCTGCGGTCCGCGAGGCTGCGGAGCCCAGCGTGTCCGGAAGCGTCGATCGCTCCGAAGTCGACGCGGGTGAGCGCAGGGGAGGTGCGCAGATCGACAGCCAGGGCGTCGTCCCGTTCCAGCTCAGCGGCGACGGCGCGCAGAAGGTAGCTGCGTCCGCTCCCACGCGGTCCCGCCAGGATCAGCGACGTTCCGCTCCGCGCTCGCTGCGCCAGCGCCGCGGCATCCCGGTCCGTTCCGACCAGCCCCCTCGACCACCTCGTCGAACGGTCTTCCCCCATGATTTCTCCCCCCGGAGACCGCCCGCAGACCTCGCGGACGTTGACGTGTCCCCAACGTACCGAGGAGGAGCGCGCGGCATCATTCCGATTGCGCATCCTTTGACCCGATAAGCGCCGATCGGTGCGTCCGCCGCGGGAGGACGAGTGCGGACGATCAGACGTCCGTCGCAGGGGCGGCGTTTAGACTTGCTCGCATCATGACCACCCCTGTCTCGACCCCGACGCTGATCGCGCCGTCCATCGCCGCTCACGGCGTCGACGGTCCGCGCACCTACGAAGTCCGTACGTTCGGCTGCCAGATGAACGTGCACGATTCGGAGCGGCTCTCGGGCTCGCTCGAGAGCGCCGGGTATGTCCGAGCGGATGCCGGCACGGAAGCCGACGTCGTGGTGATCAACACCTGCGCGGTGCGTGACAACGCCGCCGGCAAGCTCTACGGAACGCTGGGCCACCTCAAATCACGCAAGGACGCGCACGCCGGGATGCAGATCGCCGTCGGCGGCTGCCTCGCCCAGATGGACAAGGACGCGGTTCAGCAGAAGGCCCCCTGGGTCGACGTGGTGTTCGGTACGCACAACATGGGCTCGCTCCCCGGCATGCTCGAACGCGCCCGTCACAACGGCGAAGCCGAGCTCGAGATCCTGGAGTCGCTCGAGATCTTCCCGTCGACGCTGCCGACGAAGCGCGATTCCGTTCACAGCGGGTGGGTGTCGATCTCGGTGGGCTGCAACAACACCTGCACGTTCTGCATCGTGCCGAGCCTGCGCGGCAAAGAGAAGGACCGTCGCCCCGGCGACATCCTGAACGAGATCCGCCTGCTCGTGGACGATGGCGCCATCGAGGTCACCCTGCTGGGGCAGAATGTCAACTCCTACGGCGTGGAGTTCGGCGACCGTCTGGCGTTCGGCAAGCTCCTGCGTGCGGCGGGCGAGATCGAGGGCCTCGAGCGCATCCGCTTCACGAGTCCTCACCCGGCTGCCTTCACCGACGACGTGATCGCGGCGATGGCAGAGACCCCCGCGGTCATGCCGCAGCTGCACATGCCGTTGCAGTCGGGCTCGGACCGCATCCTCAAGGCGATGCGCCGGTCGTACCGTAGCGAGAAGTTCCTCGGCATTCTGGACCGTGTACGTGAGCGCATCCCGAACGCGGCCATCACGACCGACATCATCGTCGGCTTCCCCGGTGAGACCGAGGAGGACTTCCAAGAGACGCTTCGAGTCGTCGAGGCCGCGCGCTTCTCGAGCGCCTTCACGTTCCAGTACTCCATCCGCGAGGGCACTCCCGCGGCCACCATGGCCGATCAGGTGCCGAAGGCGGTCGTGCAGGAGCGTTACGAGCGTCTGCTCGCGCTGCAGGACCGCATCGCCGCCGAAGAGAACCAGAAGCAGCTCGGCCGCACGCTCGAGGTGCTCGTCTCTGCCGGCGAGGGCAAGAAGGACGCCTCGACCCACCGTCTCACCGGCCGAGCCGAAGACAACCGCCTGGTGCACTTCGAGCTGCCGGAGGGCTCGCCGCTCCCGCGCCCTGGCGACGTGGTGTCCGTCACGGTGACGCACGCGGCGCCCTTCCATCTGCTCGCCGATGCGCCCGACGGAGCACCGCTGCGCATTCGCCGGACGCGCGCGGGCGACGCGTGGGATCGGTCGCAGGCCGAGTCCTGCGGCATCCCGGCGCCGGCGGGCGAGAGCGGTGCCCCGCGCGCGGTGTCGCTGGGCCTTCCCACCCTCCGCGTCGGCGTGTGACCGCGCCGGTCCTGTGGGCCGTCGTCGGTGCGACGGGCACGGGCAAGACCGGGCTCTCGCTCGATCTCGCCGAGGCTCTGGCGGCCGGCGGTCGGCCGGTCGAGATCGTCAACGCCGACGCGATGCAGCTGTATCGCGGCATGGACATCGGCACCGCCAAACTCCCCGAGTCCGAGCGTCGTGGCATCCCGCATCATCTTTTCGACGCCCTTGCGGTCACCGACGAGGCCGCGGTGGCTTGGTATCAGGATGCCGCGCGCACCGCGATCCGCGAGATCCACCGGCGGGGAGCTGACGTGATCCTCGTCGGCGGCTCGGGACTGTACGTCTCGAGCGTGCTGTGGGACTTCCGCTTCCCGCCGCGCGACGAGAAGCTGCGCGCCGAACTCGAGGACGAGCTCGAGCGACACGGTGCGGGTGTGCTGTTCGCTCGTCTCCGTGAGGCCGACCCCGCGGCCGCCGAGCGCATCGATCCGCGCAACGGCCGCCGGGTCGTCCGCGCCCTCGAGGTACTGGCGCAGGGTAGCGAGACGCACGGCGGTGCCCTTCCCGAGGCGCCGGAGTTCTGGCATCCGGACACCCGGATCGTGGCCACCGCCCTCGACCGCGAGGAGCTCGTTCCGCTGCTCGACGCGCGCGTCGAGCGCATGTGGGCGGACGGGCTCGTCGACGAGGTCGCGCAGCTGCGCGCGCAGGGCCTCGAGCGCGGCGCGACCGCGGGGCGGGCTATCGGCTACGCGCAGGCCCTCGGGCAGTTGCGGGGCGAGCTGACCCGCGACGAGGCCGTCGCCGAGACCCAGGCGCTCACGCGGCGTTACGCGCGTCGCCAGGTGTCGTGGTTCCGGCGGTACGACACGGCCCGGTGGGTGGATGCGCGGGCGGTGGATGCCGGCCACCTGGCATCCCGACCGGGGGAGGAACCGTGACGATCGACATCCGTGCGTTCGCGCCGACGGACGAGGACGTCGTCGTGGCGCTCTGGGAAGAGGCGGGTCTCACGCGGCCCTGGAACGATCCGCGCGCCGATATCCGCCGCAAGCTCGCTGTCCAGCCCGAGCTCTTCCTCGTGGCCGTCGACGACGGCCGGGTCGTCGGCAGTGTGATGGCCGGCTACGACGGCCACCGTGGCTGGCTGTACTACCTCGCGGCCGCGGCCTCACACCGCGGGCGCGGGATCGGCCGCATCCTCGTCGCCGAGGCGGAGCGGCTGCTCGAGTCGATGGGCTGCCCCAAGGTGCAGCTCATGGTGCGTCCTGACAACGCCGGCGCACGCGGCTTCTACGACACGCTCGGCTACGAGCCTTTCGACACGTGGGCGACCGGCAAGCGGCTCGTCGTCGACGGGCCGGGCGGGCCGTCGCCCTCGGCCTGAGCGACGAACGGACGGCGCCCCCTCCCTAGACTGGGCGCATGGCGACTCTCGCGTTCACCAAGGGCCACGGCACCGGCAACGACTTCGTGGTGGTGGCCGACCCCGATGGCGAACTCGACCTCTCGGACGCGCAGATCGCCGTGCTCTGCGATCGTCACTTCGGTATCGGGGCCGACGGCCTGTTGCGCGTCGTGCGGTGCGCCGCGATCGACGAGGGGGCGGATGCCGCTGCCGCGGGTGTCGAGTGGTTCATGGACTACCGCAACGCCGACGGATCGAAGGCGGAGATGTGCGGCAACGGAACTCGCGTGTTCGCGCGCTACCTGAGCGACACCGGTCTCGCCTCGCTCGACGGGGGCCTGCGCATCGGCACACGCGCGGGAGTGAAGACCTTGACACGCAGCGACCGCGGCTACGAGGTCGACCTGGGCATCTACGCGATCGAGGGCGATGAGACCCTCGTGCGCGCCAAGGGTCTGCCGGTCGCGCGACCGGGGGTGGGTATCGACGTGGGCAATCCGCACGTCGTGGTCGCCCTTTCGTCGGACGCCGAACTCGAGGGTCTCGATCTCGCCTATCAGCCGGTGCTCGACCCGGCGCCCCGTCACGGCGCGAACGTCGAGTTCGTCGTCCCCGCCGACCCGCTCGTGCGCGACGGGGTCGGGGCGATCCGCTTGCGCGTGTTCGAGCGCGGTGTGGGCGAGACGCTGAGCTGCGGTACGGGCGTGGCCGCGGCGGCTCTGGCCGTGCGCCACTGGGCCGGGGCGGCCGCACCCGACTCCTGGGTGGTCGATACCCCGGGCGGCACGCTGGGTGTGCGCGTGGCCGAGGGTCGCGTCTACCTGTCGGGTCCCGCGTCGCTGGTCTTCACGGGCGAGGTCGCGCTGGCCTGAGGCGCGCCGCCCTGTCCTGGGCAGGCGCGATGGGCGCGAGGGGATACGACCCGGGCTCGCGTGCTCGGGTGGTCTCGCGTGAGAGGCGTGATCTTGGCATCCGGTCTCGGCGAGCCGGGTCGCCGCGCCGTCAGGAGACGACGTCGATGAGCTCGCTCGGCGGCGAGCCGTGCTTGCGGACGCGCAGCACACGGAAGCCCCGGCCGGTGGCGGCGCGCTGTACGCCGTAGCCGTCGGGGAAGGTCGCGGCCAGCCAGCGCTGCAGCGAATCGGAGCCCAGGTTGCGCTGCACGACGAACCAGCCGTCGCTGCGCTCCGAGAGGCGCGGGATCCAGTGCCGCAGCATGCCGTGCAGCTCGGACTTGCCGACGCGGATCGGCGGGTTGGATCGGATGGTGCGGAACGAGACGTCGTCGGGAACATCCTCGGGCCGAACGGCGTTGATGTTGTCGAGGCCGAGCGAATCGGCGTTGCGTCTCACGAGATCGAGGGCACGCTCGTTGACGTCGACCGCCCAGACGGTCGCGTGCGGTGAGGCGAGCGCCAGAGACAGCGAGATCGGACCCCACCCGCACCCCAGGTCGAGGAAGTGCCCGCCGGCGGGAGGGGGCGGGGTGTTCGCGAGCAGCACCGATGTGCCGGCATCCACATGGTCGGGACTGAAGACGCCGCCGGCCGTGACCACCTCGAGCTCTCGACCGGCCAGCGTCACGCGGAGGTGGCGGAGCTGCTCGGGACTCGACGGCGACGCGCTGAAGTAGTGCTCGCTCCCCATCACGCCAGGATATCCGACCGTCCGCCGCACCGCGGGGACGGATAAAGTGCCAGAACACGCGGGAACACCGCGAACGAAAGGAACCCATGACCGAACAGACCACACCCCCGAGCACCGACGCGTCTCCGGTGGATCCGGTGGACCGCGTGCTCTCGCGCGCCGAAGCGCACCGCGGGGTCCGGGTCTTCGGCGCCGCTCAAGCGCTCCAGGACGTCACCACGGCCTACGGCGGCGACTCCGACGGCGATCAGTGGGATCGCGAGGAACGTGCGGCGCTGCGCCGCGTCGCAGGTCTGTCCACAGAGCTCGAAGATGTCACCGAGGTCGAGTACCGGCAGCTGCGCCTCGAGAACGTCGTGCTCGTCGGCGTGCACCCTCAGGGCGAGCAGGCGGATGCCGAGAACTCCCTGCGCGAGCTGTCGGCTCTGGCAGAGACGGCCGGTGCCGTGGTGCTCGACGGTGTGCTGCAGCGCCGGCCGCATCCGGACCCGGCGACCTATGTCGGACGCGGCAAGGCGGCGGAGCTGCGCGACATCGTCGCCGCCGTCGGTGCCGACACCGTGATCGCCGACACGGAGCTCGCCCCGAGCCAGCGGCGCGCCCTCGAAGACGTCGTCAAGGTCAAAGTGATCGACCGCACGACGGTGATCCTCGACATCTTCAGTCAGCACGCCAAGAGCCGCGAGGGTAAGGCTCAGGTCGAGCTCGCGCAGCTCGAGTACCTGCTCCCGCGTCTGCGCGGGTGGGGTGACTCGATGTCGCGTCAGGCCGGTGGACAGGTCGGCGCCGGCGGTGCCGGTATGGGCTCACGCGGACCCGGTGAGACGAAGATCGAGCTTGACCGCCGCCGCATCCGCACGAAGATGGCGCTGCTGCGCAAGCAGCTGCGCGACTTCGCTCCCGCTCGCGAGGCCAAGCGCGCCGAGCGAAAGCGGCACACCATCCCGTCGGTGGCCATCGCCGGGTACACGAACGCCGGTAAGTCGAGCCTGCTGAACCGCCTCACGAGCGCCGGTGTCCTGGTCGAGAACGCCCTGTTCGCGACGCTGGATGCCACGGTCCGCCGCTCCGAGACGAGCGACGGCCGCGTGTACACGCTGACCGACACGGTCGGTTTCGTGCGGAACCTCCCGCACCAGCTCGTCGAGGCGTTCCGTTCCACGCTCGAGGAGGTCGGCGACGCCGACGTCATCTTGCACGTCGTCGATGCCTCGCACCCCGACCCGGCCGCACAGCTCATGACGGTGCGCGACGTGATGGGCGACGTCGATGCGAACTTCGGTCAGGAGATCGTCGTCTTCAACAAGGCCGACCTCGTCGGCGAAGACGACCGCCTCGTGCTGCGGGGGCTCGCGCCGAACGCGAAGTTCGTCTCCTCGCGGACGGGTGAGGGCATCGACGAGCTCCGCGCCGCGATCGAGGACGCCCTTCCGCTGCCGGCGGTCGAGGTGCAGGCGGTCGTTCCCTACGACCGTGGCGACCTCGTCTCAGCCGTCCACGAGAGCGGACTCATCGTGGCGCAGGAGCACCGCGAGAGCGGAACGTTCCTGCACGCGCACGTGGGCGCTCGTCTCGCGGCGGAGCTTGCGGCATTCGGAGCCTGACCCGAGGCGGCGTCACGGGCCCCTGCGCGTAGGCGCGGGGGCCCGTCGCCTCTCCCGGGGGAGCGGTGGGTCCTCTCGGACGCGGGGCCGCTCCGCGTGCAGCGGCGTCTGCGTCCGTTGCGTCCCGCGCGGACTCAGCCGAGCTCGAGCGCCGGAGTGCCCGGTGTCTCGAAGCCGAACACCGCGCCGAGGAAGCCGAGTTCGCGCTCGAGCGAGTCGATCACCGTCTCGGACCGTCGGAACCCGTGGCCCTCGCCCTCGTAGCGGACGTAGGCGTGCGGCACGCCGTGTGCGGTCAGAGCATCGCGGATGGCCTCGGCCTGCGACGGCGGGACCACCCGGTCTTCCGAGCCCTGCAGGATGAGCAGGGGTACACGGAAGAGCTCCGGGCGCCCCAGGGGCGAGCGCTCGAGGTACACCGCCTCGGCCTCGGGCAGGGGCCCGATGAGGCCATCGAGGTAGCGGGCCTCGAAGTCGTGCGTGTCCTCCGCCAGGGCCCGGGCGTCTCCGACGCCGTAGCGCGAGATGCCGGCCGAGAACACGTCGGTGCGGGTCACGGCAGCCAGCACCGTCCAGCCGCCCGCCGAGCCACCCGCGATGGCGAGACGATCAGGGTCGGCGAGCCCCGCCTCGGCGAGGGCGGATGCGGCGGCCGCCACGTCGTCGACGTCGACCACGCCCCACTGGCCCCTCAGCCGGTCTCGGTACGCGCGGCCGTACCCGGTCGAGCCGCCGTAGTTGACGTCGAGGACGCCGATACCGCGACTGGTGAAGAACGCCGTCTTCGCCGAGGGGGCGGGGCCCACGTGCGAGGTGGGTCCGCCGTGGACGAGTACGACGTAGGGCGGGCGCTCGCCCGCGGCCGGCGCGACGCCGGGGTTGGTGGGGGCGTAGGCGAAGGCGTGCACCGGGCCATGGGGTCCGTCGGTGGACAGGGCGCGGGCTGCCGGCATCCATTCGTCTCCCCACGAGCCGGAACCGCCGGTGACGAGTTCCACCGCGCCGGAGTCGAGGTCGACGAGCCAGAGCCCCGAGCGTCCGCGGGCATCGGACCCCGAGACGAGGACGCGCGAGCCTCGGACGTCGTCGATCGCGGCCCCCGCGACGACGGGCACGTCGATCGGGCGCACGCCGCTGGGGGCGATCTCGACGATCTCGTCTGCCCCGTTCGTGCGGACCGCGACGACGCGTCCGTCGGCGGCTGCGCCGAACCAGCGGGTGCCGAGCACCCACAGGCCTCCGCCGGTGTCGGCATCGGCCGGGGCGAGGGGCTGGGCGTCGCCATCGAGAGGACGGCGGAAGAGGTTCCAGCGACCCTCGGGGTCGTCGGCGTAGAGCAGCTCGTCGTCCGCGATCCAGACGGGCTGCAGCGGTGCGCGTCGTTCCCCGCCGGCCACGTCGAGGATGACCCCCGTTTCGAGGTCGGCGACACGGAGGGTCGTGGCGTCCCACGGCATGTCGGGGTGGTTCCACACGATCCAGGCCAGACGACGGCCGTCGGGGGAGAGGGCGGGCTGCGCGAGGAAGTCGCTGCCCTCGGCGAGCACCTCCGTCGCGCCGTCGAGCGGGATGCGCACGATCTCGCGGCGCGGCACGCGGGACGCACCGTGTGTCTCGCGGACGGCGAGGAGCACCCCGTGCTCCCAGCGGAGGCCGCCGTGGCGTACGGCGTCGTCGGCGGGAGTGAGGGGTCGCGCGGTCCCGCCCGGGCGAAGCGCCCACACGCGTTGGTCGGTCTTCTCGACGTAGTACAGCTCGCCATCGTCGGACGCGGTCCACGCACCGCCGCCGTACTCGTGGACGGCGGAGCGGGCGTTGGCGGGTGCGGGGAGAACCGTCTCTACGGAGCCGTCGGCCCGGCGACGCTTCACCGCGACACGACCGGCTTCGTGGGGGAGGGACTCGCCCCACCAGATCTCGTCGCCCACGAGCCGAGCCCCGTCGACGCGCGGTGACGCCTGCGCGACGGACTCGGGCGTGATCGGGGAGGGCCAGGAACCGTAGGGGAGGGTGTCAGCCATGACCCCAGCCTAGGCAGGGCCTACGACATCCACCCGCGTGGAACGGAAGAGGCCGGATGCCACCTTTGGGTTCGCATCCGGCCTCGAGTCGTCGGGCTCAGACGGTACGCAGCACCGCGACGACACGACCGAGGACGACGGCCTCGTCGCCGAGGATCGGCTCGAACGCGCTGTTGCGGGGGAGCAGCCACGTGTGGCCGTCGCGCCGACGGAAGGTCTTGACCGTCGCCTCGCCGTCGAGCATGGCGGCGACGATCTCGCCGTTCTCGGCCGTGGCCTGCGACCGGATGACGACCCAGTCGCCGTCGCAGATGGCCGCGTCGATCATCGACTCGCCCGAGACCTTGAGCATGAACAGTTCCCCCTTGCCGACGAGCTGGCGCGGGAGGGGGAAGATCTCCTCGACCTGCTGGTCGGCCGTGATGGGCACGCCGGCTGCGATACGACCGACGAGGGGCACCAGGGCGGCGTCGCCGAGGGCGGGAGCGGCGTCGGCGGGGTTCTCCGCGGCGGCGCCGGGGAGGTCGATGAGCACCTCCATCGCGCGCGTCTTGCCGGGGTCGCGGCGAAGGTAGCCGCTGAGCTCTAGCTGGTTGAGCTGGTGGGTGACGCTCGAGAGCGACTTGAGCCCGACCGCGTCGCCGATCTCGCGCATGCTCGGCGGATACCCGTGCCGCGCGATGGATCGCTGGATCACTTCGAGGATCGCCAGCTGCTTGTCGCTGAGATTCTTGCGCCGCCGGGTCTGCGGCCGTTCGCGGCCGGCGGCGGTCGTCGCGTCGGTCATCTGTGCTCCCCTCGCGCCGCGCAAACCACGGCGGAAATTCGAATGTCGGAGGTTGGTGATGAGGTCTCCGTGTCGAAACCGTATCCGGTCGACGACCCGATTGACACGGAGGCCCACGCGTGTCGCGTTCGATTCGTCTGCGATACACGAGGTCTTGACACTCGAACAGGTTCGAATATAGATTCGGAATACAGATTCGCACCACCGCCCTCCCGGCCGAGGGTGGGGTGCGAATCTCTCCCCACCAAGGAGCACATCATGAGCAGCATCGCCCTCACCGCCCCGTCTACTCGCCTGCGCATCACCGCGCGCGGCCGCCGTGTCGTGGCGTTCCTTATCTCCCTCCCGATCGTCGCCGTGCTCTCCGTGGCGATCGTCGGTGGCGGATCCGCCCTCGCCTCCGGCGACGCCGGCGCTCCCGCCGGTTCGTTCACCGAGATCACCGTCATGAGCGGCGAGACCCTGTGGTCCATCGCCGAAGACGTGGCCCCCTCCGCCGACCCGCGCGACGTGGTGGCAGAGATCACGCGCCTCAACGCTCTGCCCGGCGGCTCGGTGTCAGCGGGTCAGCGCATCGCGATCCCCGCCGAGTACGCCCCCGCGGCCTGAACGGCGGGTCGCGGCTCGTGCGCCTCGACTCCGCTCGACGCCTACGATGGGTGAGGTGACCGTACGCCTCGACGACCTTCCTCTTCGCGACGATCTGCGGGGTATGACCCCGTACGGAGCCCCGCAGGCTGCACTGCCCGTGGCGCTCAACGTGAACGAGAACACGCATCCTGTTCCGTCCGAGGTGGCTGACGACATCCTGGACGCCGTCGCTCGGGCGCTTCGGGACGTCAACCGGTACCCCGACCGCGAGTTCACCGGACTGCGCGAGGCCTTTGCGGGATATCTCGGACACGGCCTGAACCCCGAACAGATCTGGGCGGCCAACGGCTCGAACGAAGTGCTCCAGCACATCTTGCAGGCCTTCGGTGGCCCCGGCCGTACGGCGATGGGCTTCGCTCCCACCTATTCCATGTACCCGATCCTCACGCGCGCCACGGGTGCGCGCTGGGTCACCGGGGAACGGGAGCACGACTTCACCCTCTCGCCCGCGTCAGCTGCGGCGCAGGTGCGCGAGCAGCGGCCCGACGTCGTCTTCCTCTGTGCGCCGAACAATCCGACGGGAACGCCTCTGCGCCTCGATGTGGTGGAGGCGGTGTACGACGCCACCGACGGCATCGTGATCGTCGATGAGGCGTACGAGGAGTTCGCCCCGCGGGACGAGCCGTCGGCGGTTTCTCTGCTCCCTGACCGCCCGCGGCTGGTCGTCTCGCGCACCATGAGCAAGGCCTTCGCCTTCGCCGGCGCCCGGGTGGGCTACCTCGCGGCCGACCCCGCGCTGGTCGACGCTCTCCGCCTCGTCCGTCTTCCCTACCACCTGAGTGCTCTCACGCAGGCGGCGGCGACCGCGGCTCTCAGCCACGCCGAGACGATGCTGTCGATGGTCGACGACATCGTGGCGCAACGCGACCGCATCTCGGCGACGGTGTCGGCGCTGGGCTATACGGCCCACGAGTCGTGGACCAACTTCGTCCTGTTCGGCGGTGTCGACGATCCGGCAGCCACCTGGAAGGCGCTTTACGACCGGGGTGTCCTGATTCGAGACGTCGGCATCGCCCACCACCTCCGCGTGACCGCGGGAACGGCCGACGAGACCACCGCATTCCTCGACGCGCTCGCCTCGGTAGGATCGCGATCATGACCGGCCCCGCCTCGCCCCGTACCGCTTCGATCACCCGGGAGACGAGCGAGTCCCGCGTCGAGCTCGAGCTCGACCTCGACGGTCGAGGCGTCAGCGACATCTCGACGACCGTGCCGTTCTTCGACCACATGCTCACCGCGTTCGCGAAGCACTCCCTGACCGACCTGCGCGTCCGCTCCACGGGTGACACCCACATCGACGCCCACCACACGGTCGAAGACACCTCGATCGTGCTCGGACAGGCCATCCGCCAGGCGCTCGGCGACAAGTCCGGTATCGCGCGCTACGGCGACGCTCTCGTGCCGCTCGACGAGGCACTCGCGCAGGCTGTGGTCGACATCAGCGGTCGTCCCTACCTCGTGCACACCGGCGAGCCCACGGGCTTCGAGCACCACCTCATCGGCGGTCACTTCACCGGGTCGCTCGTTCGTCACTCGTTCGAGGCGCTCTCCATCCACGCCGGGCTGACCGTCCACGTCCGTGTTCTGGGTGGGCGCGACCCCCACCACATCGCCGAAGCCGAGTACAAGGCGCTCGCGCGTGCCTTCCGTCGGGCCAAGGCTCTCGACCCCCTCGTCGACGGCATCCCGAGCACCAAGGGCGCATTGTGACGCGGAGACCCGTCGTCGCCGTCTTCGATTACGGTTCGGGCAACGTCCACTCCGCGGTCAAGGCGCTCATCGAGGCGGGAGCCGACGCGCGGCTGACTTCCGACCGTTCTCTGCTGCTCGACGCCGACGGGCTGCTGGTCCCCGGCGTCGGCGCGTTCGGTGCGGTCATGGGCGCGTTGAACGACAGCCGGGGCGGCGAGATCATCGATCGCCGTCTGGCGGGCGGTCGCCCCGTGCTGGGTATCTGCGTGGGCATGCAGGTCATGTTCGCGCGCGGTATCGAGCGCGGCGCCGACACCCCCGGCCTGGGGGAGTGGCCCGGAACCGTCGCGGAGCTCGAGGCGCCGGTGCTCCCGCACATGGGCTGGAACACCGTGGCACCCGGTGACGGGTCACGCCTGTTCGACGGCCTCGAGAAGGAGCGGTTCTACTTCGTGCACTCGTACGCGGCGCAGGACTGGTCGCTCGAGGTCGCCCCGCCGTTCCCCCAACCCGTTCTGACCTGGTGCACGTACGGGGCGCCGTTCCTGGCGGCCGTCGAGAACGGCCCCCTGTCGGCCACCCAGTTCCACCCGGAGAAGTCGGGCGAAGCCGGCATCCGTCTGCTCGCCAATTGGATCGACGGGCTGCGCACGACTACTGTGTGACCTCGTGCCCCGGCTCGGCGAGATGCGCCGAAGGGTGCGAGGAGCCATGAACGATTTCGCGTCCACGCCCGAACTTGTGCTGCTTCCCGCGGTCGACGTCGCCGACGGCAAGGCCGTCCGTCTGACCCAGGGTGAGGCCGGTACAGAGACCAGCTACGGCGACCCCGTCGACGCCGCCGCGGACTTCGCCCGGCAGGGCGCGCAGTGGATCCACCTCGTGGACCTCGACGCCGCCTTCGGTCGCGGCAGCAACGCCAGCGTCATGCGCAAAGTGATCAAGCAGGTCAAGGGCGTGCAGGTCGAGCTGTCCGGCGGCATCCGCGACGACCGTTCCCTCGAGGCGGCTCTCGAGAGCGGCGCGAGCCGTATCAACCTCGGCACCGCGGCCCTCGAGAACCCCGAGTGGGCCGCCGACGTCATCAACCGCTACGGGGAGGCGATCGCGGTCGGTCTCGACGTGCGGGGCACGACCCTCGCCGCGCGCGGCTGGACCCGCGACGGCGGCGACCTGTGGACGGTGCTCGAGCGCCTCGAAGACGCCGGTTGCAGCCGATACGTCGTCACCGACGTCACGAAGGACGGCACTCTCCGCGGCCCCAACATCGAGCTGCTGCGCGAGATGACGCAGCGCACCCCCAAGCCGATCGTCGCCTCGGGCGGCGTCTCGAGCCTCGACGACATCGCGGCCCTGCGCGAGCTCGTCCCGCTCGGTGTCGAGGGCGCGATCGTCGGCAAGGCGCTCTACGCGGGCCAGTTCACCCTGGCCGAGGCGCTGGATGTCGCCGGACACTGACGATCCGCACGGCCACGCCCACGGCGCTCACGCGGATTCCGCAGGCGTCCCGTGGGAGGGCCGGAGCTTCTCGGCCAACCCCCACTCGGGGGACGACGGATCCGCCGATCCGGCGCTGCTGGCGGCTCTCCTGGCGTTCCGCACGGGCGAGGGCGATGCCCGCTCCGTCGTCGACGCGTATCGCGACGCGCGCTTGCTCATTCCGTTGGTGGCGGAGAAGGGCGACCACGGCATCGGAGCGCACGGCCTCGAGGTCGACAAGACCCAGGAACTGTCGATCGTGACGGTAGCCGCGCCCGACGGTCGCAAAGTGCTCCCGGTCTTCACCTCGGTGACGGCTCTGCAGACGTGGGATACCACCGCACGGCCGGTGCCCGCCGACGGACGGCGCACGGCGCTGGCGGCGGCATCGGAGGACACCGAACTCATCGTCGTCGATCCCGCGTCAGAGACGGAGTTCGTCATCCGCCGTCCGGCCGTGTGGGCGATCGCTCAGGGCGAGCCCTGGGAGCCCGCGCACACCTCGCCCTCGATCTTCACCGGGCTTCACGAGAGCATCGCCGGAGAGCTGGCCGTCCTCGATCTCGCCGTCGAGTCGGGAGACCCGACCGGGCGTCTGCGCGGGCCTGAACTCGTCGTGCACCTGCAGCTCATGTCCGGCCTCGAGCAGGAGGAACTGGATGCCACGCTGGCGCGTCTGGCGAGACGCTGGTCGGCGGACGATCGGATCGCTGTCCTCGTCGACTCCCTGACGGTCAAGCTCCACCGCAGCACCGAGTCCTGACCCCAGCACCGTCACCAGAACAGGACGGTGCGTCGAGAACAGGCCACCCCGGCGTCCGGACCCCTGTCCTCGTGACATCCCCTGTGCTCGTGACAGCAGCCGAGGCGTCGCCCGCTCCCATACCCCGCGGGTGTCACGGAAGAGGTGGCCTGCGGCACCGCGCGCAGTGATGCCCCCTTCCCAAGGCAATCGGGGAAGGGGCCCCGCCCTAGCCTTGGGAAGGGGGCATCACAAAGCCCGGTACCCCAAAGCGACAGACTTACGTGACGGGCCCCGTCCACTTCTCGCCCGGGCCCTTGCCGATCGGGTCCTGGATCGTCGACGCCTCGCGGAAAGCCAACTGCAGCGACCGCAGGCCATCGCGCAGGGAGCGGGCGTGCATGTCGCTGATCTCGGGAGCTCCGGCGGTGATGAGGCCGGCGAGGGCGTTGATGAGCTTGCGGGCTTCGTCGAGGTCGAGTTGCTGGCCGGGGTCGTCGGCGAGTCCGGTCTTCACGGCGGCGGCGCTCATGAGGTGCACGGCGGCCGTGGTGATGACCTCGACAGCCGGTACGTCCGCGATGTCACGGGTGGCGGAAGACGCGGCGCGCTCCTGTTCCTCCCAGCGGGCGAGGCGCTCGTCTTCGGCTCCGTGGCGGTGTGTGCCCTGGTCGTGGGCGGGCTGGTCGGAGGGGATCGTGTCCACGTGAATCTCTCTGCTAGACTATGGCGGGCTTCGGAGTGTTTCACTCCGTACGAAAGAGGATCACATCCCACCCGCGCTTGCCGCTCCAGGCTACCGGGTTCCCGCACTCCGCTCCGTTTCCCACGGGGTTGCCTGGGTGCAGAAGCCGGTGCTGAAAGCACCGTGCCGGGTGGCGTGTCTCTCCTCTTCGCCCGCGATTCCGATGGATCGCGGCGGCCACCACCCGTATGAAAGAGGAGTTCCGCATCAGCGATCCCCGCACCAACGAGCGCATCCGAGTCCCGGAGGTCCGTCTCGTCGGACCCAACGGCGAGCAGGTCGGCATCGTCCGAATCGAAGCTGCGCTGCGCCTGGCCCAGGAAGCGGACCTCGACTTGGTCGAGGTCGCGCCGAGCTCGAAGCCGCCCGTGGTCAAGATCATGGACTACGGCAAGTTCAAGTACGAGGCCGCTCAGAAGGCCAAAGAGACGCGTCGTAACCAGGCGAACACCGTCCTCAAAGAGGTCCGGTTCCGTCTGAAGATCGAGGCTCACGACTACATCACCAAGCTCAAGCGCGCCGAGGGCTTCCTCCAGGCGGGCGACAAGGTGAAGGCCATGATCTTGTTCCGTGGTCGCGAGCAGTCGCGTCCCGAGCAGGGTGTCCGTCTGCTCCGCAAGTTCGCCGAAGACGTCGCCGAGTTCGGCACGGTCGAGTCGAACCCCACGATCGACGGCCGCAACATGGTGATGGTGGTCGCCCCTCACAAGAACAAGTCCGAGGTCAAGACCGAGCAGAACGCGCAGCGCACGGCGAACCGTGAAGCCGCGCGTAGCGCCGCTCGAGGCGACTCGGCACCCACAGACGAAGCTGCTCCGGCGTCCGCCGAGTAAAGCTCCCCGACTCCCGCTCCGGCGGGAACCCCAACGAAGGAAGACAGATGCCGAAGCAGAAGACCCACTCGGGCGCCAAGAAGCGCTTCAAGCTCACCGGTAGCGGCAAGCTCATGAAGCAGCAGGCCGGCATGCGCCACAACCTCGAGGGCAAGGCCTCCAAGCGCACCCGTCGCCTCAACCAGGAGCAGGTCCTGGCCAAGGGTGACTCCAAGGTCGCCAAGAAGCTCCTCGGCCTCTGAGCGCCGACGCACGTTAGGAAGAATGAGAAATGGCTAGAGTCAAGCGGGCAGTAAACGCCCACAAGAAGCGTCGCGTCATCCTGGAGCGCGCGTCCGGTTACCGCGGTCAGCGTTCGCGCCTGTACCGCAAGGCCAAGGAGCAGGTCACCCACTCCCTGGTCTACGCGTACCGTGACCGTCGCAAGCGCAAGGGCGACTTCCGTCGTCTGTGGATCCAGCGCATCAACGCCGCTTCGCGCGCGAACGGCATGACGTACAACCGCTTCATCCAGGGCCTCGGCCTCGCGGGTGTGCAGGTCGACCGTCGCATGCTCGCCGAGCTCGCCGTGAACGAGCCCGCCGTGTTCGCGTCGCTTGTCGCGACCGCGAAGGCCGCGCTGCCGACCGACGTCAACGCTGCGAAGACCGCGTAAGACACGTCTTCTCGAAACGGGCGTCCTCTTCGGAGGGCGCCCGTTTCGTCGTTCCCACGAGTCGTTCGCGCGGCGTGGGGAAAGCATTCCGTCTGCGCCATACACTGGGGTCGTGCTCGAGAACCCCCGTTCGCCCCGGGTGCGCGCCGTGGCGAAGCTCAGCAAGCGCGCTGCCCGCCAGGAGACAGGCCTGTTCCTGCTTGAAGGTCCGCAAGCCGCTCGCGAGGCGCTCGCCTGGGCGCCCGAGACAGTGCTCGAGGTGTACGCGACATCTGCCGCTCTCGACAAACACACCGACGTGCGCGATGCCGCCGAGCAGGCGGGTGTCGACCTGCAGGTCACCACCGAAGCGGTTCTGGACGCCATGGCCGACACCGTCACGCCGCAGGGCATCGTCGCGGTGGCGAGGCAGGCGCCCACCGCGCTGAAGGACATCCTGGCAGGGGAGCCTCGCCTGGTCGCGATCTGCGAGGAAGTGCGTGATCCCGGCAATCTGGGCACGATCATCCGAGCCGCGGATGCCGCGGGAGCCGACGCCGTGATCCTGACCGGCCGGACCGTCGACCCCTACAACCCCAAGGTCGTACGCTCGACCACCGGCTCGCTGTTCCACCTGCCGATCGCGGTCGATCTCGAGCTGGCGGACGTCGTCGCCCGCGCTCACGAGGCGGGGTTGCGCATCGTCGCCGCCGATGTCGAGGGCACCGATTTCTTGGCATCCCGAGAGCTTCTGTCGGAGCCGACGGCCTGGCTGTTCGGTAATGAGGCCCGCGGTCTCGACGAGTCCGCCCTGGCTCAGGCGGACCTCGCTCTGCGCCTGCCGATCTACGGTCGCGCCGAGTCCCTCAACCTGGCCACCGCGGCGAGCGTCTGCCTCTACGAGACGGCTTTCGCGCAGCGAGCACGCTGACCCCTGCTGTTACAGAACGGTTAAGGCGTGCGCAGGAATGTGGTCGGGCGCCCAGCATCCTCATAGGGTGAAGACATGGCATCCGTTCCCCCGAAGACCGAGCCCTTGGTCGTCGTCTCCGACGTCCAGAAGCATTATGGGCAGTTCCAGGCTCTGAAAGACATCGACCTCACCGTCGACCGCGGCGAGGTCGTCGTCGTCATCGGCCCGTCGGGTTCCGGCAAGTCGACGCTGTGCCGCACCATCAACCGTCTCGAGACCATCACGAGCGGGTCGATCACGATCGACGGCAAGGAGCTTCCCAAAGAGGGGAAGGGCCTGGCCGAACTGCGTGCCGACGTCGGCATGGTGTTCCAGTCGTTCAACCTCTTCGCACACCTGACGATCCTCGAGAACGTCACGCTCGGGCCCATCAAGGTCCGCAAGATGAAGAAGGCGGATGCCGAGAAAGAGGCGCGTGCGCTCCTGGATCGCGTGGGCGTCGGGCACCAGGCCGACAAGCTCCCCTCCCAGCTCTCGGGTGGACAGCAGCAGCGTGTGGCGATCGCCCGTGCGCTGGCGATGAAGCCCAAGGTCATGCTCTTCGACGAGCCGACTTCGGCTCTCGACCCCGAGATGATCAACGAGGTGCTCGACGTCATGGTCGGCCTCGCCAAGGACGGCATGACGATGATCGTCGTCACCCACGAGATGGGCTTCGCGCGCAAGGCCGCGAACCGCGTGGTGTTCATGGCCGACGGGCAGATCGTCGAGCAGGCGACGCCCGAGCAGTTCTTCACCCGCCCCGAGTCCGACCGTGCCAAGGACTTCCTCTCGAAGCTCATCACGCACTGAGGCTTTCCCCTGACGGCGATGAACGAGGAGGTTCTTCCGCCGACCGCATACGCACCGTTCCCCCCGGTCGATCTCGCGCGCCGTCACCGACGACCCCTATCCGCACAGCACACGTAACCAAGGAGACATCACATGCGTAAAACTCGTTTTCTCGCCGGCGCGAGCATCGTCGCCGCCGGCCTGCTGGCCCTGACGGCCTGCAACAGCGGCACCCCGGGCGCAGCACCCGGTTCCGACGGCGGCAGCGGCTCCGACGCCCCCGTCTACGGCGCGGTCGCCACCGACGTCAAGATCGACGGCAGCCCCACGTTCGAGAAGATCACCTCGGCCGGCAAGATCGTGGTCGGTGTGAAGGAAGACCAGCCCGGCCTCGGCTACCTCGACCCCGTGACGGGCGAGCGCAAGGGCTTCGACGTCGACGTCGCGCGCTGGATCGCCGCGTCCCTCGGGTACGACCCGGCCGACACCTCGAAGGTGGAGTACAAGGCCATCGCCTCGGCGAACCGCGAGCAGGCCATCATCAACGGCGACATCGACTACTACGTCGGGACCTACTCGATCACCGACAAGCGCAAGGACCAGATCTCCTTCGCCGGTCCCTACTTCCTGACCGGTCAGGGCCTGCTCGTGGCCGCCGACAACGACACCATCACGGGCAAGGACTCGCTCACGGCCGAGACCACCGTGTGCTCGGTGACCGGCTCGACGCCGATCCAGCGGATCCGCGAGCAGACGCCGGCCAAGGTCGTCGAGTTCGACACCTACTCGCAGTGCGTCGAGAAGCTGAAGAACGGCGAGGTCGACGCGGTGACCACCGACGAGGCGATCCTCCTCGGCTACGCCGCGCAGGACCCCGACAACCTCAAGATCGCGGGCGAGCCCTTCAGCGAGGAGCGCTACGGCGTCGGCATCGCCAAGGGCGACACCGCCTTCCAGGAGTTCGTGAACACCATGTTCACCGATGGCGGTCCCACCTGGGAGGCCATCTTCGAGAAGAACCTCGGCGCCTCGGGCGTCAAGGGCGAGCAGCCGGCGGTCGACCCCGTCAGCTGATCTCCCGGTGCGGGCGGCGCACACCGCGCCGTCCGCACCGCCCGACGAGGACGACGAGAGAGAAACGGACAGCGTACGGTGAACCAGATCTTCGACTACCCCGACCTGTGGGCGCAGGCGCTCTGGGGGACGGTCGTGCTCTTCTTGGGCGGCGGCCTGATCGCGCTCGTGCTCGGCTTCATCGTGGCCGCCATGCGCGTGTCGCCCGTGCCCATCGCGCGCGCGGTCGGCGCGGTCTACGTGAACTGGATCCGCAACACCCCGCTCACGCTGGTGCTGTTCTTCTTCGCGTTCTGCGTCCCGCTGCTGATCGACGTCCCGCGCGGCAGCTTCTTGACGCTGGCCGTGTGCGGCCTCGGCATCTACACCGCGACCTATGTGGCCGAGACCCTGCGCGCCGGCATCAACACCGTCCCCGTCGGCCAGGCGGAGGCGGCTCGCGCGCTCGGCCTCGGTTTCGGTCAGGTCATGACGCTCGTCGTGCTGCCCCAGGCGACCCGCTCGGTCATCCCGCCGATGATGAGCGTCTTCATCGCCCTGCTCAAGAACACCACCGTCGCCGCCGGATTCTCGGTGGTCAACCTCGGAAACATCCGAGCGACGATGAGTGAGAACGGCGAGAACCAGCTCGTCACCATCCTCCTCGTGATGGCGGTCTTCGTCATCCTCGTCCTGCTGCTCGCTGGGCTGCAGAACGCCGCCGAGAAGAAGTGGAAGGTCGCCCGATGAGTTCCTCCGTCCTCTATGACGTGCCGGGTCCCCGCGCGCAGCTGCGCAACCGCATCCTCGGCGTGATCACGCTCGTCTTCGTCGCCGCCGTCATCGGCTTCGTCGTGTGGCGCTTCATCGACACCGGCCAGTTCTCGGCGGCGAAGTGGAACGTCTTCAGCTACAGCGCGATCTGGGAGCGATTCGGTCAGGCGACGCTGGCGACTCTCGCGGCGTTCGCCGTCGCGGCCGTCGGCGCGCTCGTCCTCGGATTTATCCTCGCCATCGGCCGCATGTCCGACCACCGCTGGGTGCGCCTTCCGGTCGGGTGGGTCGTCGAACTGCTCCGCGCCGTCCCCGTCCTCGTCTTCATGCTGTTGCTGTACTACGGCCTGCCCGTCGTCGGTATCAAGATGTCGTCGTACTGGGCCGTCGTCATCGCGCTGATCCTCTACAACGGCTCGGTCCTGTCCGAGGTCATCCGCGCGGGCGTCGAGGCGCTGCCGCGCGGCCAGAGCGAGGCCGGGTACGCCGTGGGGCTGCGCAAGGCCGGCGTGATGCGCCTGATCCTGCTTCCGCAGGCGATCCGCGCCATGCTGCCCGTGATCATCGCCCAGCTCGTGGTGACGTTGAAAGACACCGCCCTCGGCTTCATCATCACCTACCCCGAACTCCTGTACTTCGCACGTCTGCTGGGATCGAACGGCGAGTACGGGTCGCCGCTGATCCCCGCCGCGATGGTCGCCAGCGTCATCTACGTCGCGATGTGCCTCGCCCTGTCGTACACTGCGCACCGCGTCGAGATCGGTCTGCGCCGGTCGCCGAAGGGCGGCAACGTCGCCCCCGCCGAGCCGGCGGGGCAGACCGGCACCGACACCGAGCTGATCGTCGCCCAGCGCGGTCTCGGGAAGCACGACCCGGGTTCTCCCGCCTGACGCTCTCGGCAGACACTCCGAGTGACGATGTAACCGACCGACGGGCGGGGCAGTGTCCCCGCCCGTCGGTAGACTCTCATCTCGTGTCCGACGCACCCGAGATCACCCCTGAGGCCGTCGCCTCCGCGGTCGATGACGCGCTTGCCGCCATCGCCGCAGCCGCGACCACGGCCGAGCTGAAGTCCGCCCGTTCCGCGCACACGGGGGAGCAGTCCTCTCTCGCGCAGCTGAACGCCCAGATGCGCAATGTCGCCCCCGAGCACAAGGCCGCCTTCGGCAAGCTCGTCGGGCAGGCTCGCGGTCAGGTGAACCAGGCGCTCGCCGCTCGAGAGAGCGAGCTGGCCGAAGCCGAGACCGCCGCCCAGCTCGAGGCCGAGCGCATCGACGTCACCGCCCTTCCGCAGCGCGCACGCGTCGGGGCGCGGCATCCGATCTCGCTCCTCCAGGAGCAGGTGTCGGACATCTTCGTCGGCATGGGGTGGGAGATCGCCGAGGGCCCCGAGCTCGAGCACGAGTGGTTCAACTTCGACGCGCTCAACTTCGACGTCGACCACCCCGCGCGTCAGATGCAGGACACGTTCTTCGTCGACCCGGTCGCGCGCCACCTGGTGCTGCGCACCCACACCAGCCCCGTGCAGGTGCGGTCGATGCTCGAGCGCGACCTGCCGATCTACGTGCTGTGCCCGGGCCGGGTCTACCGCACCGACGAGTTCGATGCGACGCACCTGCCGGTGTTCACGCAGTTCGAGGGTCTCGTCATCGACAAGAACATCACGATGGCGCACCTCAAGGGCACGCTCGATCACGCCGCGCGCGTGCTGTTCGGGCCCGAGGCCAAGACGCGCTTCCGTGCGAACTTCTTCCCGTTCACCGAGCCGAGTGCCGAGCTCGATCTGTGGCACCCCACCTTCAAGGGCGGGGCGCGCTGGATCGAGTGGGGCGGGTGCGGGATGGTCAATCCCAACGTCCTTCGGGCCGCAGGCATCGACCCCGAGGAGTACTCGGGCTTCGCCTTCGGTATGGGCATCGAGCGCACGCTCATGTTCCGCAGCGACGTGCAAGACATGCGCGACATGGCCGAGGGCGATGTGCGCTTCAGCGAGCAGTTCGGAATGGTGGTCTGATGCGCGTCCCGCTCTCCTGGTTGCGCGAGTACGTCGACGTGCCCGCCGAGGCCACGCCCGAGGACGTCCTCGCGGCTCTGGTGTCGGTCGGCTTCGAAGAAGAGGACGTGCACCGCTTCGAGCTGTCCGGCCCGATCGTGGTCGGAGAGGTGAAGGAGTTCACTCCCGAGCCGCAGTCCAACGGCAAGACCATCCGCTGGTGCCAGGTCGACGTCGGCGCCGAGCACGGGGGAGTGCGCGGCATCGTCTGCGGTGCGGGCAACTTCTTCGAGGGCGACAAGGTCGTGGTGACCCTGCCCGGCTCGGTTCTGCCCGGTCCCTTCCCGATTGCCGCCCGCAAGACATACGGCCACGTGTCCGACGGCATGATCGCCTCGGCGAAAGAGCTGGGGCTCGGCAGCGAGCACGGCGGCATCCTGCGCCTGGTCGATCTCGGGATCGATGCGCCGGTCGGAACGGATGCCATCGCGCTCCTCGGTCTCGACGACCTCGCGGTCGAGATCAACGTCACCCCCGACCGCGGCTACGCCCTGTCGCTGCGCGGTGTCGCCCGCGAGTACTCGCACGCGACCGGGGCGGATTTCCGCGATCCGGGCCTCGGGCACGACGAGGCTGCAGCGCGCACGCCCTCCGGTTTCCCGGTCACGGTCGCCGATCAGGCACCCATTCGCGGACGCCACGGCGCGACCGAGTTCGTGGCGCGGATCGTGCGAGACGTCGACCCCTCCCGTCCGACGCCGCCGTGGATGATCACGCGCCTGTCGCTAGCTGGCATCCGCTCCCTCGGGGTGCTCATCGACATCACGAACTACGTCATGCTCGAGCTCGGCCAGCCGATCCACGGCTACGACCTCGACCGTCTGCGGGGCGGCATCACGGTGCGCCGTGCGGAGCAGGGCGAGAAGCTCGAGACCCTCGACGGCCAGGTTCGTTCGCTCCACGCCGAAGACCTGCTGATCACCGATGAGTCGGGGCCGATCGGTCTCGCCGGCGTCATGGGCGGCGGGCTCACCGAGATGAGCGACGCCACGCGCAACGTGCTCATCGAGGTCGCCACCTTCGACCAGGTATCGATCGCCCGCACCGCGCGACGGCACAAGCTGCCCTCCGAGGCCTCGCGCCGGTTCGAGCGCGGCGTCGACCCGCTCGTGCCGTACGTGGCGGCGGAGCGCGTCGCCACGCTGATGGTCGAGCTGGCCGGCGGCACGCTCGACACCGAGCTGGGCGCCTCGCTCGGTTCGACCTACCGTCGCGAGGCCATCACGCTTCCGGCGGGCTTCGTGCCCGGTCTGATCGGCGTCGAGTACACCGACGACGAGATCGTCTCGGCCCTGCGCCTCATCGGCTGCACGGTCGACGAGCGCGACGGCGGCTGGTCCGTGACCGCACCGTCCTGGCGTCACGACCTCGGCGACAAGTGGACGTTGGCCGAAGAGGTCGCGCGCATCGAGGGTTACGACCGCATCCCGTCCGTGCTCCCGACGCCCCCGTCGGGTCGCGGCCTCACCTCCGCTCAGCAGGGGCGCCGTCGCGTGGCGAACGCCCTGGCCTCGGCCGGCTTCGTCGAGACGCCGTCGTTCCCGTTCACCACCGAAGAGCAGAACGCCCTGCACGGCTCGCCGTCAGGCGACCGGCTGCCGAGCGTGAAGCTCGCGAACCCGCTCGACGGCCTGGCGCCGTTCCTGCGCCGCTCCCTCGTCCCGGCTCTGCTGCAGGTCGCGCACCGCAACGTCTCACGCGGCATCGTGGATCTCGCGCTGTTCGAGACCGGCACGGTGTTCCTGCCGAAGCCCGGCGTGCAGTACGGCACCCCGTCGGTGCCGCCGCTGGCCGTGCGACCGGACGCCGCGACGCTCACGGCCCTCGACGCATCGATTCCGCCGCAGCGTCGCCATATCGCCGTGCTGCTGACGGGACACACCGTGGCCAAGCAGCCCGGCCAGGCCGCGGTGGCAGCGGACCTCGCCGCCGCCGTCGACGCCGTGCGCGTACTCACCGCCGCCGCGGGTCTCGACATCGAGCTGGTGCAGGCGCAGCGTGCAGCCCTGCACCCGGGTCGCACGGCTCGCGTGCTCGCCGCGGGGACCGACATCGGCTACGTCGGCGAGCTGCTGCCCGCGGTCGCTGCCGCCGCCGACCTGCCCGGTCGCGTTCTCGTGGCCGAGCTCGACCTCGACGCGATGCTCGAGCTCGCTCACGCGCGCGTGGTCGCGGCATCCCTCTCGAGCTTCCCGGCCGCGACTCAGGACGTGTCGTTGACCATTTCGACCGACGTCGCCGCTGGCGCGGTGCGTGCCGCGCTTCTCGAGGGCGGGGCTCCGCTTCTCGAAGGCGCTCGGCTCGTCGACGACTACCGCGGCCCGGGTCTGGCCGAGGGAACGAAGAGCCTGACCTTCGCCCTGCGCTTCCGGGCCGAGGACCGCACGCTCACCGCAGCCGAGGCGACCGAGGCGAAGCTCGCCGGTGTCGCCGTGGCCGCCGAGCGTTTCGGCGCCGCGATTCGCGACTGAGCATTCCACGCGTTCTGGAGCGCCGCCGGCTCAGGCCGTGCGGCGCTTCGGCGTTCCCGCCGTCGGCGGATTCTCTCGTCGACGGCGTGGTGTGCGTCACACGCTCGGACGCGATCGCGCACGGTGGGCCTGCCCTCACCGCCGGTAAGGGGGCTGCCGGAAGCGCCCGGCGATGAGGGCAGGTACTTCATCATACCGGTTGTTTGTCCCCCATTTGGGGGACAAAGGGGGGCGGGCACCTCAGTTCGTGCGCGCATCGATCGTCGCCGGCGGGCGGAAGGCTCGATTTGCCCCCATCCCTGCGCTGCGGATACCCTCGCCACATGTCGTCGATCACCGTGCGCACCGAGGAGCTCTTCGTGAGCACCGGTGGCGAGCGTCGACGTCGGGTCGCGCGCCGATTCTCGGCGACCTCGTAACCCGCCTTCGGTCGGGCGTACGGGCGTCGCCGCCCCGGTTCACGCTGATTTCAGCACCAGCCCCGACTCGTAAGGTGGATACATGACCCTCTCGGTCGCCGTCTCCGGCGCTTCCGGCTATGCGGGCGGCGAGATCCTCCGCCTCCTGGCCTCTCATCCCGACGTCGAGATCCGCACCGTCACCGCGCACTCCAGCGCGGGGCAGCCCCTCGTCGCCCACCAGCCGCACCTGCGCTCCCTCGCGCACCTCGAGCTGAAACCGACGACTCCCGAGGTGCTCGCCGGGCACGACGTGGTGTTCCTCGCCCTGCCACACGGGCAGTCCGCGCAGTACACCGACGCCCTGGCCGAGACCCCGCTCGTGATCGATGCGGGTGCCGACCACCGCCTCACCTCGGCGGAGGACTGGGCGGCGTTCTACGGCGGGGCTCACCCCGACCCGTGGGCCTACGGCGTCCCCGAACTGCCCGTCGCGGGGGGAAAGCAGCGCGAGAACCTCCGCGGGGCCGCGCGTATCGCCGCTCCCGGCTGCAACGCCTCCACCGTCGCTCTCTCCCTCGCTCCCGGTGTCGCCGCCGGGGTCATCGATCCTTTCGACATCGTGTCGGTGCTCGCCGTGGGTCCCAGTGGTGCCGGGAAGTCGGCCAAGACGAACCTCCTCGCGAGTGAGATCCTCGGCTCCGCCAACCCATATGCCGTTGGCGGCACGCACCGTCACATTCCCGAGATCCGCCAGGCGCTGGTGGCAGCCGGGGCGCCGAGCGGCGGCGTACGGCTCTCTTTCACTCCCGTTCTGGTTCCGATGTCGCGCGGCATCCTCGCCACCTCGTCCGCTCCGATCCGGGAGGGAGTGACGGATGCCGAGATCCGCGGTGCCTGGGAGACGGCTTACGCCGACGAGCCCTTCGTCGAGCTGCTTCCCCAGGGCGTCTTCCCGCGGACGGCCGACGTGCTCGGCGCCAATATCGCATCGATGGGAATCGCGATCGATCGCGCGGCGAACCGGGTGACGGTCGTCGCGGCGGTCGACAATCTCGTCAAGGGCACCGCCGGCGCTGCCATCCAGTCCATGAACCTGGCGCTGGGTCTCGCCGAGACCACCGCCCTTCCCCTGAACGGAGTCGCCCCGTGAGCGTGACCGCCCCCGCAGGATTCGAGGCCGCCGGTGTGGCGGTCGGCCTGAAATCGACCGGCGCGCGCGACGTCGCCCTCGTGGTCAACCGCGGCCCGCTCAAAGTGGGTGCCGCCGTCTTCACGTCGAACCGCGCCAAGGCCAACCCGATCCTCTGGTCGGAGCAGGTCGTCAAGGACGGCACGATCGAGGCGGTCGTCCTGAACTCCGGCGGGGCCAACTGTTTCACCGGTTCGTTCGGCTTCCAGACCACTCATCAGACCGCTGAGCGCGCCGCCGAGCTCCTCGGTGTCGGGGCGGGCGATGTGGTGGTGTGCTCCACCGGCCTCATCGGCACGGGGGACGAGGCGTTCCGGGCCAAGGTTCTGCGGGGCGTCGACGAGGGCGTGGCCGCCCTGTCCGCCGAGGGCGGAGAAGACGCGTCGCTGGCGATCATGACCACCGACTCCCGGCCCAAGCGCGCGGTCCACGCCGGTGAGGGATGGTCGATCGGCGGGATGGCGAAGGGCGCCGGCATGCTCGCCCCGGGCCTGGCGACCATGCTCGTCGTTCTCACGACCGACGTCGTGCTCGACGCCGCCGAGGCCGACGCGGCCCTTCGCTCTGCGACGCGGGTCAGCTTCGACCGCCTCGACTCCGACGGGTGCATGTCGACCAATGACCAGGTCACGCTCCTCGCCAGCGGAGCCAGTGGCATCCGCGTGGATGCCGATGAGTTCGCCGCCGCGCTCGCCGCGGTGTGCGACGATCTGGCCGCGCAACTGCAGGGCGATGCCGAGGGCTCCAGCCACGACATCACGATCGAGGTCGTGAACGCCGCGAGCGAGGACGATGCAGTCGAGGTCGGTCGCTCGGTCGCTCGGAACAATCTGTTCAAGGCGGCGATCTTCGGCAACGACCCCAACTGGGGCCGCGTGCTCGCCGCGATCGGCACGACCGACGCGGCCTTCGACCCGTACGACGTGGACGTATGGATGAACGGGGTGCGCGTGTGCACCGCCGGCGGCCCCGACCGCCCCCGCGAAGACGTCGACCTCACCCCGCGCGCCACCGACCTCGTCATCGACCTGCGCGTCGGCGAGGCGACGGCGACGATCCGCACCAACGACCTCACGCACGACTACGTCCACGAGAACAGCGCTTACTCCTCATGACCCACGTCGATCTCCAAGACACCGATCCCGCCCAGGCGAGCGAACGGGCGGTCACGCTCGTCGAGTCGCTGCCCTGGGTGCGCAAGTACCGCGACCAGGTGGTGGTGGTGAAGTACGGCGGGAACGCCATGGTCAGCGACGAGCTGCAGAACGCTTTCGCCGCCGACATCGCCTACCTCCGCTACGTCGGCGTCAAGCCCGTCGTCGTGCACGGCGGCGGCCCGCAGATCTCGTCGATGCTCGACCGCCTCGACATCCCGAGCGAGTTCCGCGGCGGTTACCGCGTGACCTCGACCGAGGCGATCAGCGTGGTCCGCATGGTGCTGACCGGGCAGATCAACCCGCAGCTGGTGGCGAAGGTCAACGCCCACGGCCCCCTGGCCACCGGCCTGAGCGGCGAAGATGCGGGACTCTTCGGCGGCCGCCGTCGCGGCGTCGTCGTCGACGGTGTCGAGCACGATCTCGGTCGTGTCGGCGATGTCGTCACGGTCGACCCGCAGCCGGTCCTCGACCACCTGGCCGCCGGCCGCGTGCCGATCGTGTCGAGCATCGCGCCCGACCTCGACAACCCCGGCACCTCGTTGAACGTGAATGCGGATGCCGCGGCGGCGGCGCTCGCGACGGCCCTCAACGCCAAGAAGCTCGTCGTGCTCACCGACGTCCCCGGGCTCTACGCCGATTGGCCGAACCGTGACTCGCTGGTGTCGCACCTGACCTCGACGGAGCTGCGCGCGATGCTGCCGAAGCTCGAGTCGGGGATGATCCCGAAGATGCAGGCGTGTCTCGACGCCGTCGACGGGGGAGTGCCCACCGCGGCCATCATCGACGGACGCGTACCGCACTCGGTGCTCGTCGAATTGTTCACCAGCAAGGGAATCGGAACGGAGGTGGTCGCATGACCACCGCAACCTGGCAGGACGACGCCGGACGCGACCTGGTCCGCAGCTTCGGCGACCGCATGGCGCTGTTCGTGCGCGGAGAAGGCGCGTACGTCTGGGACAGCGAGGGCACCAAGTACCTCGACTTCCTCGCGGGCATCGCCGTGAACGCCCTGGGCCACGCCCACCCCGTCTTCGTCGAGGCCGTCTCGGCGCAGGCGGCGACGCTCGCGCACGTCTCGAACTACTTCGCCACGCCCCCGCAGTTGGCGATGGCCGCGCGCCTGAAGCGTCTCGCGGGCACGGGCGAGTCGGGCCGTGTGTACTTCGGCAACTCGGGTGCCGAGGCCAACGAGGCCGCTCTCAAACTCGCGCGCCTGCACGGTCGCGGTACCGACCGCACCCGGATCCTGACCCTCAAGGGCGGCTTCCACGGCCGCACGATGGGTGCTCTCGCCCTCACCGGCAAGCCCTCGTTGCAGGCCGATTTCCTGCCGATGGTGCCGGGCGTCGAGCACATCGACGCCACCATCGACGCTCTCGAGGCCGCGATGGACGAGCGCGTGGCGGCGCTGCTCGTCGAGCCCATCCAGGGCGAGGCCGGGGTCGTCGAGCTGCCCGAGGGCTACCTGCAGGCTGCGCGCGAGATCACCGCGCGCCACGGGGCCCTGCTGATCGTCGACGAGATCCAGACCGGTGCCGGTCGCACGGGCGCCTGGTTCGGCTTCCAGCACGCCGGGATCGTCCCCGACGCGATCACGGTCGCCAAGGGCATCGGCGGCGGCTTCCCGATCGGCGCGCTCATCACCTTCGGCGCGGCCAGCGACCTCTTCTTCCCCGGCACGCACGGCTCGACCTTCGGCGGCAACGCCCTGGGCACCGCCGTCGGCGGGGCCGTGCTCGAAGAGATCGAGTCGGCGGGACTGGTCGAGAACGCCGCCCGCCGCGAGATCCAGCTGCGCGAGGGGATCGCCGCCCTCGGCTCCCCGCTCGTGTCGGGCGTGCGCGGTCGCGGTCTGCTCCTCGGCATCGGGCTCAACAGTCCCGTCGCCAAGGCCGTGGTGGCCGCCGCCCAGCAGCACGGCCTGGTGGTCAACGCCGCGAACGACAACTCGATCCGCATCGCGCCGCCCCTGACGATCCAGGATGCCGAGGTCTCGGCGTTCCTCGACCTCTTCGGTGCCGCGCTGGCCACCGTCTCCGATGCCCTGATCCTCGAAGGAGCCCCCGCGTGACCCGCCACCTGCTGCGTGACGACGACCTGACCCCGGCCGAGCAGGCCGAGATCCTCGACCTTGCGATCGAGCTGAAGAAGGACCGCTGGGCGCAGAAGCCGCTCAAGGGCCCTCAGACCGTCGCCGTGATCTTCGACAAGTCGTCGACCCGCACGCGTGTCTCGTTCGCGGTCGGGATCGCCGACCTCGGCGGTTCCCCGCTGATCATCTCGACCGCGAACAGCCAGCTCGGCGGCAAGGAGACCCCCTCCGACACCGCGCGCGTGCTCGAGCGTCAGGTCGCCGCGATCGTGTGGCGCACCTACGCGCAGGCGGGTCTCGAAGAGATGGCGCGCGGGACGCGCGTTCCCGTGGTGAACGCGCTCAGCGACGACTTCCACCCGTGCCAGCTGCTGGCGGACCTGCTCACGATCCGCGAGCACAAGGGCGAGCTGAAGGGCCTGACCCTGTCGTTCTTCGGTGACGGTCAGAGCAACATGGCCCACTCGTACGTCCTCGCGGGGGTCACCGCCGGCATGCACGTGCGTGTCGCGGCCCCGGCCGACTACGCGCCGCGCGCCGACGTGATCGCCGACGCCGAGCGCATCGCCGCCGAGACCGGCGGGTCGATCACCCTGCTCGCCGACCCCGAGGCCGCGGCATCCGGAGCCGACGTCGTCGTCACGGACACGTGGGTCTCGATGGGCAAAGAGGAGGAGAAGATCGCACGCATCCGCGACCTGGGCGGCTTCAAGGTCACCGGCGAGCTCATGGCGCGCGCCGACGACGACGCGATCTTCATCCACTGCCTGCCCGCCGACCGCGGCTACGAGGTCGACGCCGAGGTCATCGACGGGCCGCAGAGCGTCGTCTGGGACGAGGCCGAGAACCGTCTGCACGCCCAGAAGGCGCTCCTGGTGTGGCTTCTGCGTCAGCAGTGACCTCTTCGCCGCTCGGCCGCGCCTGGTCCCGTTTCGACGGACCGGGCCGGCTGGTCGGCGTGGACCTCGCGCGCGGGCTGGCCGTCCTGGGCATGCTCGCCGCGCACCTGCTCGACACCGAGCGCACCTTCACACCGGATCCGAGCACGTGGGTCACCGTCGTGAACGGTCGTTCGTCGATCCTCTTCGCGGTGCTCGCGGGGGTCTCGATCGCCCTCGTCACCGGTGGACCGCGGCCGCTCGCCCCGCAGCGACGACCCCGCGCGGCCGCCCGGTTGGCGTTGCGCGGAGCCCTGCTCTGGGTGATCGGCCTGTCGTTGGTGATGACGGGAGTGCCCGTCTACGTCATCCTCCCGGCGTACGCGCTGCTGTTCGTGCTGGCGTTGCCGTTTCTGGGCATGCGTGCGCGGAATCTGTTCCTGACCGCCGGCGTGCTCGCGATCGTCATGCCGTGGATCCAGCCGTTCCTCGACGCGGCGCCGATCTGGGCGGGTCCGGCGGGAGCCGAGCTCGAGGCCGCCGTGGGGTGGGCGTACCCGTTCACCGTGTGGATCGCGTTCCTGCTGGCGGGCATGGGCGTGGGCCGACTCGACCTGCGCAACGTCACGGATCAGGCGCTGCTCGCCATGGCGGGCGCCTCGCTCGCGCTCGCCGGGTACGGTTTCGCGATCGCCACGGCCCCGGTGGCGGCGGGGGATCCGTATCTCGCGGCGGTGCTGACCGCCGAAGACCACTCTTCGGGACTGTGGGAGGTCATCGGTTCCGGCGGCTTCGCGCTGTTGACGATCGGGGTGTGCCTGCTGCTGTGCCGCACGCCGCTGCGCTGGGTCGCGGTGCCGCTGCGCGCCGTCGGGTCGATGCCGCTGACCGCGTACGTGCTGCAACTCGTCGTCTGGGCCATCGTCGCCTCCGCCCTGCTGGGCGACACGTCCGACCTCGTCGGCATCCGCGAGGCGGGGCTGTTCGTCCCCCTGACGCTCGGGCTCATCGTGGGCTGCACGGTCTGGGCGCTCACGATCGGCCGCGGCCCGCTCGAGATGTTCGTCGACGCCGTCGTGCGTCTAATCGTCGGACGGGATACCCGGCCGCCGGTCACACCTCACCGCTGACGCCGGGGGCCTGGCCTCGGGGTGCGCGGCGCGGGGTGTGCGGAACTCCGGAGGAACGTGCGCCGGGGGCCGGTTTCTGGCGTGGTCGGTGCCGGCGGGCGCGATTTCTCCGGAGTGTGGCACGGGGAGCGTCACCGGTTCGGGCCGCGCGCCGACGGCGGCGTCGGTGGCCCTCGGTAGGCTGGACGCCATGAGCAGCGAGACCGGTCAATCGACGAACGAGGGCGCCCTGTGGGGAGCCCGTTTCTCGGGCGGACCGTCTCCCGAACTGGCGGCGCTGAGCCGCTCGACCCACTTCGACTGGGATCTCGCGCTCTACGACATCCAGGGTTCGCACGCCCACGCCGCCGCTCTCGAGGCGGCGGGGTATCTCACGGCCGACGAGGCGCAGTCCATGCACGACGGCCTCGACGAGCTCGCGGCCCGCGTGCAGGACGGCTCGCTGCTCGCCGCACCCGGCGACGAAGACGTGCACGGGGCTCTCGAGCGTGTGCTCATCGAGACCGTGGGCCCGGCTCTCGGCGGCAAGCTCCGCGCGGGTCGCAGCCGAAACGACCAGATCGCCACTCTCGTGCGGCTGTACCTGATCGATCACTCGCGCACCATCACGCGTGAGCTCCTCCGCCTCATCGACGCCCTGGTCGCTCAGGCCGAGGCGCACGAGGGCGCGATCATGCCCGGTCGCACCCACCTGCAGCACGCGCAGCCCGTGCTCCTCGCCCACCACCTGCAGGCGTACGGCTGGGCTCTCGTCCGCGGCCTCGAGCGCCTGCGCGACTGGTCGGTGCGCGCCTCGGTCTCGCCGTACGGCGGCGGTGCGCTCGCCGGGGCGACCCTCGGCCTCGACCCCCAGCTGGTGGCCGACCGCCTCGGTCTCGCCCGTCCGGCCGAGAACTCCCTCGACGGCACCGCCTCGCGCGACGTGGTCGCCGAGTTCGCCTTCATCACCGCGATGATCGGCGTCGACCTCTCGCGCCTCGCCGAAGACGTGATCCTCTGGAACACCCGCGAGTTCGGCTTCGTCACCCTCGACGACTCCTACTCGACCGGCTCGAGCATCATGCCGCAGAAGAAGAACCCCGACATCGCCGAACTCGCGCGTGGCAAGGCCGGCCGCCTGATCGGCAACCTGTCGGGGCTGATGGCGACGCTCAAGGGCCTGCCGTTGGCGTACAACCGCGACCTGCAGGAAGACAAAGAGCCCGTCTTCGACTCGGTGCGCACCCTCGAGCTCGTTCTGCCCGCGTTCTCGGGCATGATCGCCACGCTCCGCTTCCACACCGATCGCATGGCCGAGCTCGCCCCGCAGGGCTTCTCGCTCGCGACCGACGTCGCCGAATGGCTGGTGCGTCAGGGGGTGGCCTTCCGCGATGCCCACGAGATCTCGGGGGCCCTGGTGCGGGCGTGTGAGGAGCGCGAGATCGGACTCGAAGACGCCGACGACGCTCTGCTCGCCTCGGTGTCGCCCCAGCTCACCCCGCGGGTGCGCGAGGTGCTGACGATCGAGGGGTCCGTGTCGAGCCGGACGGGTGTCGGCGGTACTGCTCCGGAGCGCGTGCGCGAACAGCGCGAAGAGCTGGTGGCCCGAGCGCAGGCGGCATCTCGCTCACTCATCGCCTGAGTATCAGCTATTCGCTTATCAAGACGAGATAATAAGCGTTAGACTTATCTCATGACCGTCGCTGTGATCGCCGACATCATCGCCTCTCGGCGACTCGACGATCGCGCCGGCGCGCAGCGGGCCATCGTCGAGTCGGTGCGCATGGTTCAGCATGATCTGCCCGTCGCCGTGGCCCCCCTCGCGCCCGTCGTGGGCGACGAGCTGCAAGGCGAGTATGACGACCTCTCCGGTGCGCTCGCCTCGCTCCTGCTGCTGCGTCTGGCCCTGCCCGACGACGTCGACTGCCGTTTCGGTGCGGGAGTGGGGGAGGTGCGACCGATCGAGCTCGCCGACCGCACCGTCCCCGAGGGCCCGGCATGGTGGGCCGCTCGAGAGGCCATCGACCACATCGAACGGCTGCAGACCCGCGCCGCGCCGCTCGCGCGCACCTGGATCGTTCTCGCCGAGGGGCAGGATGCCAGCATGACCGAGACCATCGCGCTGGCCCGCGCCTACGCCCTGAGCCGCGACCAGCTCGTGTCGGCCATGAGCGAGCGATCGCGTCGGTTGACCTACGGACGCTGCGTCGGACGCTCTCAGCGCGAACTCGCCGACATCGAGGGCATCAGTCAGTCCGCGGTATCGCAGGCGCTCTCCGCCGCAGGCTCCGCCGCTCTCGTCGAGGGCTTCGCGGCTCTCACCGCGCGGGTGCGCTCATGATCGCCGCCGGCCTCCTGCTGCTCGCGGTGGGCGCGGTCGACCTCATCCGTCAGATGATCCGCACGCGGCGCTGGCTCGCCTTCGCCGTGGCATCCCTCGCTCTCGTCGTCGTTTCGGCGGGACTGGATGCCGTGATCGCCGGGCTCCTCGCCGTCGCCGTTGCCGCTATCTGGACGTGGGTCGTGCCCGAAGACGGTCCCGCTCGAGCGGGGCTGTGGCCGGTCGCCCTGCTCGCGCTCGCCGCCGCGGCGTGCGTGGTCATCGCGCCGGGGCGCGAGCGGCCGGGCCTGCTCGGCGAGGCGTGGGCCGCCTATCGGCCGGGGGCGTCGGCGTCGATCGACGTCGCCGTCCTCGTCATCGGCTCGCTGGTGTTCCTGCTGGAGTCGGGCAACGCGGTGGTGCGCATCGCGTTGCGGTCCGAGATGGGCGGGCGCGCGGCCGATCCCGAGCGCGACGCGGTGCCGACCCTCAGAGGCGGTCGACTCATCGGGCCGCTCGAGCGCATCCTCGTGTTCGTGCTGACGCTGACCGGGGCGTACACGCTGCTCGCCGCGGTGCTCGCGGCGAAGGGAATCGTGCGATTCCCCGAGATCTCGCGCGACCGCGACGACGGAGACCGCGCCGAGTACTTCCTCATCGGCAGCCTCGTGAGCTGGGTCACCTCGCTCGCGGTCGCATTCCTCGTGTGGTGGGGCGTGCACGCGCACTGACGCGTCGCGCGAGGGACACCGACTGAGGTCGACACGGTCGATGGTCATCACCGGGGGAGACGGCTTCGAGGACGCTGCTTCTTTTCGCTGAGCCGCCCGCCGCCGGCCAGTCTCCGCGGCGACCCCGCTGAGCGCCCGGGCGATGGCATCCGGACTCGGACACCCCCGCTGATAGCCTAAACCGGTGTCTGCCTCCACCGATGCGGCGCCCGTGAGCGCCCTCGCCCCCGCCAACGACCCGACCTTCGACAACGTCTGGGACGAGCTGGTGTATCGCGGTCTGGTGCACGTCTCGACCGATGAGGGCGAGCTGCGCGAGCTCCTCGGTGGCGACCCCATCACGTTCTACTGCGGCTTCGACCCGACCGCCCCGAGCCTGCACCTGGGCAACCTCGTGCAGCTGCTCACCATGCGCCGGTTGCAGCTCGCCGGGCACCGCCCACTCGGGCTCGTCGGCGGGTCGACGGGCCTGATCGGCGATCCTCGCCCGACGGCCGAGCGCACCCTGAATACGCCCGAGACGGTGGCCGAGTGGGTCGGCAAACTCCGGGATCAGGTCGAGCGCTACCTCAGCTTCGAGGGCGAGAACGCCGCGCGCATCGTCAACAATCTCGACTGGACGGCGCCGCTCAGCGCCATCGACTTCCTCCGCGAGATCGGCAAGCACTTCCGCGTCGGCACGATGCTGAAGAAAGACGCGGTCAGCGCGCGCCTGAACTCCGAGGCCGGAATCAGCTACACCGAGTTCAGCTACCAGATCCTTCAGGGCATGGACTACCTCGAGCTGTTCCGCCAGTACGGCTGCATCCTGCAGACCGGCGGCAGCGACCAGTGGGGCAACCTCACCAGCGGCACCGATCTCGTTCGCCGCGTCGAAGGGGGCTCGGTTCACGCCATCGGCACGCCGCTGATCACCAACAGCGACGGCACGAAGTTCGGCAAGAGCGAGGGCAACGCCATCTGGCTCGATGCCGAGATGTGCAGTCCGTGGGTCATGTACCAGTTCTGGCTCAACACCGACGACCGCGACGTGATCGAGCGCCTCAGGGTGTTCACGTTCCTCACGCGCGCCGAGATCGAGGAGTACGAGACCCTCGTCGAGGCGGAGCCGTTCCGTCGTGCGGCGCAGAAGCGTCTCGCTCGTGAGGTGCTGACGACCGTGCACGGCGTCGAGGCGACCGAGGCCGTCATCGCCGCGACCGAGGCGCTGTTCGGGCAGGGCGATATGACCGTGCTCGACGCCGCCGTGCTGCGCAGTGCGCTCGAGGAACTGCCCCACGCGACCGTCGCCGCCGGATCCACCGTCGTCGAAGCGCTCACCGCCACGGGGCTGTGCGCGAGCCTCAGCGAAGCGCGACGAGCGATCTCGCAGGGCGGTGTCTCGCTCGACGGCGAGAAGGTCACGAGCGACGAGGCGGTCGTCGAGGGCACGCTCCCCGGCGGTGTCTCGGTGCTCCGCCGCGGCAAGAAGACGCTCGCGGGGCTGTTCCTGAGCTGACATGCCGTTCACACCGAGCCACGCCGTCGTCGCGCTGCCCTTCCTGCGCACGCGGCTGGTTCCGGCGGCGATCGCGATCGGGGCGATGACTCCGGACCTGCCGCTCTTCGTTCGCGGGATGTGGCCCGGCTACGGACTCACGCACGATTTCGCGTGGGTGCCGATCACCGTCGTGGTGGCGTTCGTGCTCCTGCTCGTGTGGCGGTGCGTGCTGCGACCGGCGAGCCGGGAGCTGCTGCCGCGCGCGGTCGCGGAGCGCCTGCCGGCGGAGTGGGATGCCGGTGCCCGCACGGCGCTGCGCGAGAGCGTGGGCGGGGGAGTCGTCGGCATCCTGTGGCTCGTCGTCTCGCTCGCGCTGGGCGTCGTCTCGCACATCGCGTGGGACCTGTTCACGCACGAAGGCCGGGTGGGGGAGCAACTGTTCCCGGCGCTCTCGGGGCAGTGGGGGATGTTCACGGGCGCGAAGTGGCTGCAGCATGCGTCGAGCGCGTTCGGCCTGCTCGTGCTCGCCATCTTCGCTCTCGTGTGGCTGTCGCGGCACGCGCCGCACCCGGTGCGGAGGGTGATCCCGGATGCCGCCCGCGCGGCGTGGTGGCTCTCGCTCCCGGTCGCGCTAGTCGGTGCCGCGCTCGTCGCGCTCGCGGTGCAGGGCGGGTTCGGCGCGGACTACACGCCCACGCACCTCATCTACGGCGTGCTGACGAAGGTCGCCGCGGCCTGGGCGGCGCTGACGCTCGCGCTGGCGGTGGTCGTGCAGGTGCGGCGCGCGCGGGCGGTCGACGCGAAGCGGGCTTCGGTGCACGGTCAGTGATTCGCGCAGACTCAGCGGGATGCGGGCCTTTCGCGCGGAGGGTGTACGAATCACGGAGGTTGTGCGACGGGTTGCGGTCCTTCGACAGGTGCGGGGACCGCGGGCCGGGGTGCGGCGCGCACGAGGTCGGTGATTCGCGCAGACTCAGCGGGACGTGGTCCTCTCGCGCTGAGGTCGTGCGAATCGCTGAGGTCGTGCGGGGCGGAGGGATGCCGTGTGCCGAGGCGGCGACCACCCGCGGGTCACACGGGCTCGGCGGCGGGTGGCGGCTAGACTCGGGGACGTTATGACGAAGGCGGGAGACTCGGTGTCGGCGAGCACAAAGGGCCAGAAGACGGGCGCAGACGAGGTCATCCTCGGACCCACCGGTCGCCCCTACCAGGGGTTCCCCACCCCCAAGCCGCTCGACAGCCACGGCCCGGCCCGCATCATCGCCCTCTGCAACCAGAAGGGCGGCGTCGGCAAGACGACGACCACGATCAACCTGGCGGCCTCGCTCGCGGGATACGGCCGTCGTGTTCTCGCGATCGACTTCGACCCACAGGGCGCGCTGTCGGCGGGCCTGGGCATCCAGACGCACGATGTGCCGACCATCTACGACCTGCTGCTCGACACCAAGCGCGACCCCCGTGAGGTCATCGTCTCGACGCGCGTCGACGGTCTCGACATCCTCCCCGCGAACATCGACCTCTCGGCCGCCGAGGTGCACCTCGTCAACGAGGTCGCGCGCGAGACGATCCTCGCCCGGGTGCTGCGCAAGGTCGCGGCGGACTACGACGTCATCCTCATCGACTGCCAGCCCTCGCTCGGTCTGCTGACCGTCAACGCCCTGACCGCCGCGCACGGCGTGCTGATCCCGCTCGAGTGCGAGTTCTTCGCCCTCCGCGGTGTCGCCCTGCTCGTTGAGACCATCGACAAGGTGCGCGACCGCCTCAACCCGGCGATCGAGCTCGACGGCGTCCTCGCCACGATGTACGACCCCCGCACGCTCCACTCGCGCGAAGTGCTCGAGCGCGTGGTCGAGGCCTTCGGCGACGACGTGCTCGAGACGGTCATCGGTCGCACGGTGAAGTTCCCGGATGCCTCGGTCTCGGGCATGCCGATCACCGAGTTCGCTCCCGAGCACGCAGCCGCCCAGGCCTACCTGCGGTTGGCGCGGGAGCTGGTCGCCCGTGGCGCCGTCGCCTGACGACGCCCCCGCCGGCACCGGCCTCGCGGTGCCATCGGTCCTCGAGGCCGTCGACGGGTCTGGAACCCCCGACGCCCCCGGCTTCCGGGTCACCCTCCCCGTTTTCGACGGACCCTTCGACCTGCTGCTCACCCTCATCTCGCGCGCCGAGCTCGACATCACCGAGGTCGCACTGAGCCGCGTGACCGACGAGTTCATCGCGTACCTGCGCGAGATGGGCCCGGAGAGCGATCTCGACGAGGCCTCCGAGTTCCTCGTCGTCGCCGCGACCCTCCTCGACATGAAGATCGCCGGTCTCCTCCCGCAGGGGGAGCTCGTCGATGCCGAGTCGGTGGCGCTCCTCGAAGCTCGCGACCTGCTGTTCGCGCGCCTGCTGCAGTACCGCGCCTTCAAGGAGGTGTCGGCGTGGTTCGCCCGGTGCCTGCAGCGCGAGGACAAGCGGCACACGCGCAATGTGCGGCTCGATGAGAAGTACCGCAGCGCGGTGCCCGAGCTGAAGTGGACCCTCAGCGCCGACGATTTCGCCGCGCTGGCCGTCGTCGCCTTCGCGCCGAAGCAGATCCCCACGGTGGGTCTCGACCACCTGCACGCGCCCCTCGTGAGCATCCGCGAGCAGGCCGCGATCGTGGTGACCCTGCTGCGATCGGCGGGGACACTGAACTTCCGCGACCTCGTCGCCGGCGTCACCGAGACCGGGGTCGTCGTCGCTCGGTTCCTGTCGATCCTCGAGCTGTACCGCCACGCGGCACTGTCGTTCGAGCAGCTCGAACCGCTGGGGGAGCTGACGCTCCGCTGGACCGCCGAGCGGTGGTCGGAAGAGAACCTCGCCGCCCTGGGAGCCGACTATGACCGATGACGCCACGTCCCCGTCGCCACAGCTCACCGACGCCGCTCCGGCCCCGCGCCCGAGCGATCCGGCATCCGTCGCCCGTCGCCTCGAGGCGATCCTGCTGGTCCTCGACGAGCCGCAGAGCCTCGTGAGCCTCGCCGCCGCCGTGGGTGCGCCCGTCCCGGCCGTCCGCCAGGCCGTCGAGGCGCTCGTCGCCGACTACGACGGCCAGACCGGGGGACCGGTCCGCGGCTTCGAGCTGCGCGAGGTCGGCGGCGGCTGGCGCCTCTACGTACGCGAAGAGTACGACGACGTCGTCGGCGAGTTCGTGAACACCCAGGCGCCCTCGCGCTTGTCCCAGGCGGCGCTCGAGACCCTGGCCGTCATCGCGTACAAGCAGCCCGTCACGCGCGGGCAGGTGGCATCCATCCGCGCGGTGAACGTGGACTCCGTGGTGCGCACGCTGCTGTCGCGCGGACTCATCACGGAGGTCTTCACCGACTCCGACACGGGCGCGATCCACTACGGAACGACCGACCAGTTGCTGGTCAACCTCGGCATCAACTCGCTCGACGAGCTGCCGCACATCTCGCCGTTGCTCGACGACGGCTCGGACGGATTCGACGGAGAGGTATTGAAATGAGCGACGATTCGACGGGAGCGGCGAGCGAGGACGGCATTCGCCTGCAGAAGGTGCTGGCGAACAGGGGAGTGGCCTCGCGCCGCGTCGCCGAGCAGATGATCGTCGAGGGACGCGTGCGAGTGAACGGTGTCGTCGTCACCGAGCTCGGCCGCCGCATCCACCCCGAGACCGACCTCGTCGACGTGGACGGTACGGCCATCCAGCTCGACGAGTCCAAGCGCTACGTCATCCTCAACAAGCCCACCGGCGTCGTCAGCTCCATGAGCGACGACCGCGGCCGCCCCGATCTGCGCCAGTACACGAAGGACTGGGAGGAGCGCCTCTACAACGTCGGACGACTGGATGCCGACACGAGCGGTCTTCTCGTCCTCACCAACGACGGCGACCTCGCGCACGTGCTCGCGCACCCCTCGTTCGGGGTGACCAAGGTGTACATCGCCAAGGTCGAGGGGCAGGTGCTGCCCCAGACGATCCAACGCCTCATCAAGGGCGTCGACCTCGAAGACGGGCGGATCGTCGCCGACAAGGCGCGCCTGCTCGACGCCTCCCGCGGCGAGAGCCTGGTCGAGCTGACCCTGCACTCGGGCAAGAACCGGATCGTCCGCCGCATGATGGCTGCGGTCGGTCACCCGGTCATCGAGTTGGTCCGGCGGCAGTTCGGACCGCTCCACCTGGGAACTCTCCCGGTGGGCAAGGCCCGCGAGTTGACTACAGTAGAACGCGGTGCCCTGCTCACGCTGTCCCGCCAGGACGACAGCGCTCCGGCCGATCCGGCGGAGTGAGCCTCTCGGGCGCTTCGCGGTGCCAGCGGCGCCGCCCAGGGCAGGAGACCCGATGAGCGAAGTCAACGGAACGTCCGCGCGCGCGGCCGGGCCTTTGGCGACCCGTACGAGCGGCACCGTCCGCATCGTCGGCTCGGGGCTGCTGGGAGCCAGCATCGGCCACGCGCTCACCGCCCGCGGTGTCGACGTCGTGCTCGTCGACGCGTCGCCGTCGCAGCTGCGGCTCGCCATCGATTACGGTGCCGGTCGGGCCGAACGCCCCGACGACCGGCCCTCGCTGATCGTGGTGGCTGTTCCGCCCGATGTCACGGCCGACGTCGTGCAGCGCGAGCTCGAGACATTCCCGGATGCCGTGGTCACCGACGTCGCGAGCGTGAAGCTCGAGCCGCTGCGCACGCTGCGTGAACGCGGCGTCGATCTCACCCACTACATCGGCTCGCACCCCATGGCCGGTCGTGAGCGCGGCGGAGCCATCTCGGCCCGCGCCGACATCTTCGTGGGGCGCCCGTGGGTGGTCTGCCGCGACGGCGAGACCTCCGCGCACGATCTCTCCCTGGTCGAGGGCCTCGCTCTCGATCTCGGCGCGACCCTGATCGAGATGACGCCGGAGGAGCACGACGAGTCCGTCGCGCTCATGTCGCACGTTCCGCAGCTCGTGGCGAGCCTTCTCGCCGGGCGCTTCGTCGAGGCCCCCGACGGTTCGCTGCGTCTCGCGGGTCAGGGCGTGCGCGACACGACGCGCATCGCGGCCTCCGCTCCGGAACTGTGGGTGCAGATCCTCGGGGCGAACGCGGCGCCCGTCGTCGAGGTGCTCGATCAGCTCGCCGCCGACCTCACCGCTGTCGCCGGGGCCCTGCGCGATCCCGAGGTGCCCGGTGCACGTCGCGCGGTCGCCGACACCATTCGCCGCGGCAACGAGGGCGTGGAGCGCCTGCCGGGCAAGCACGGCCAGAATCGCCGTTTCGATACCTTCGTCGTCATGGTCGACGACACCTCCGGCCAGCTGGGGCGCCTGTTCGGCGAGCTCGGCGACCTCGACGTCAACGTCGAAGACCTACGCCTCGAGCACTCGCCCGGAGCCCCGTTCGGCCTGGCCGAGATCAGCGTCGTCCCCGACGCGGTCCGCCGCGCCGTCGACGGCCTCCAGCAGCGCGGTTGGCGGATTGCGAGCACCACCCATGACTGATCCCACCTCGGCCCTCTTCCGGCCCGGTCTCGCCGCCCCCGCCGAGGGTTCGGCATCCGCCCCCGCCGTCGTCGCGATCGACGGCCCCGCCGGCAGCGGCAAGTCCAGCGTGTCCAAGGCCGCCGCCACCCGTCTCGGGTACGGCTTCCTCGACACCGGTGCCGCCTACCGCGCCCTCGCCTGGCACGCCCTCGCGCACGAGGCCGACACCTCCGACGCCACGGCGGTGCTGGAGGTCTTCGGCGACTTCGACTACGCGATCTCGCTCGACCCGACCGATCGCTGGGTACGCGTCGGCGGCACCGACGTCACCGCCGCCATCCGCGAACCCCGCGTGACCGATGCCGTGAGCGGCGTGGCCCGCGTTCCCGCGGTGCGCCACGCGGTGAACGAGCTGTTCCGCCGGCTCGTGGCATCCGCTGCTCTTCCGGGCGTCGTGGTCGAAGGCCGCGACATCACCACGGTCGTGTTCCCCGACGCCCCCGTGCGCATCCTCCTCACCGCCGCTCCCGAGGTGCGCGCCGCGCGCCGCAGTGCGGAGCTGACGGATCAGGATGCCGCGAAGGTCGCCGCAGCCCTCCACCAGCGCGACGCCGCTGATTCCACGGTCGTCGACTTCCTCACCGCCGCCCCCGGCGTGCAGGTCGTCGATTCGACCCACCTTGATTTCGAACAGACCGTCGACGCCGTGCTGAGCGTCGTCGACTCCACGATGGGAGCCCGCGATGGGCGTTGAAGACGAGTACGAGGGCGGGCCCGACCAGCTCGCCGAGAAGATGGAGCAGCTCGACGAGGTGCTCGCCGAACAGCGGGCCGAAGCGTTGCGCGCGGGCCTCGAGGACTTCGACCTCGACGAGGAGGACGCGGCGCTGCTCGCCGGTCTCGCCTCGGGCGAGGGAGCGATCGAGTTCCTGCCGGCGCTGCCGGTGGTCGCGATCGTCGGCCGCCCGAACGTGGGCAAGTCGGCGCTGGTGAACCGCATCCTCGGCCGCCGCGAGGCCGTGGTCGAGGACACCCCCGGTGTCACCCGCGACCGCGTGACCTATAAGGCCGAGTGGCTCGACCGGCGCTTCTCGCTGGTCGACACCGGCGGCTGGGAGCCCGACGCGAAGGGCATCGACCGCTCGGTCGCAGCGCAAGCCGAGGTCGCGATCGATCTCGCCGACATCGTCCTGTTCGTGGTGGATGCCACGGTGGGAGCGACCTCGACCGACGAGCACGTCGTGAAGCTGCTGCGAAAGAGCGGCAAGCCGGTCTTCCTCATCGCGAACAAGGTCGACGACGCCCGCCACGAGCCCGAGGCCGCCGCCCTGTGGAACCTCGGACTCGGCGAGCCGCACCCCGTGTCGGCGATCCACGGCCGCGGCGTGGCCGACCTGCTCGACGAGATCATGAAGGTGCTGCCCGACGTGTCGGCGGTCGCCCGATACGAGATCGGCGGACCTCGCCGCGTCGCGATCCTCGGTCGCCCGAACGTCGGCAAGTCGTCTCTCCTCAACAAGGCGGCCGGCGAAGAGCGCGTCGTCGTCAACGAGCTCGCCGGCACGACCCGCGACCCCGTCGACGAGGTCGTGGAACTCGGTGGCAAGCTCTGGACGCTGGTGGACACCGCCGGCATCCGTCGCCGCGTGCACCTGTCGCAGGGCGCCGACTTCTACGCGTCACTGCGCACCTCGACGGCGCTGGAGAAGTCCGAGGTCGCGGTCGTCGTCATCGACGTGTCGCAGCCCATCAGCGTGCAGGATCTCAACATCATCGACCTCGTGCTCGAGTCGGGTCGCGCGCTCGTGCTGGCGTTCAACAAGTGGGACCGCCTCAACGACGACGACATGGAGAACCAGGACCGTCGCCGCTACCTCGAGCGCGAGATCGAGCAGGACCTCGCGCACGTCGCCTGGGCCCCGCGCGTGAACATCTCGGCCCGCACCGGTCGCCACCTCGACAAGCTCGTGCCGGCCCTCGAGCAGGCGCTCGAGTCGTGGGACACCCGCATCCCGACCGGAAAGTTCAACGCCTTCCTGTCGGAGCTCGTCGCCGAGCACCCGCACCCGCTGCGCGGTGGCAAGCAGCCGCGCATCCTGTTCGGCACGCAGGCGGCGACGCGTCCGCCGACATTCGTGCTGTTCACGACCGGATTCCTCGACCCGGGCTACCGCCGGTTCATCCAGCGGCGCCTGCGCGAGATCTACGGCTTCGAGGGCACGCCGATCGTGCTCAACATGCGTATTCGCGAGAAGCGCCAGCGCTGAGTCGCGCAGCGAGCGCCCCGGTCCCTACATGGGGGTCGGGGCGCTTTCGCGTGCTGGGGCGTGTGCCTCGCGCGCACGGCGGTGGGGCGGCGGCGTGTGTGCGCTGCGACTGCGGGCCCGTATGTCGCGCGAGACTGCAGCTCGCTGACGAGTCGGTTGCAGGCTGACGTGGGTGTGTCAGCGAGATGCCGTCTCGCGCGCGGTGGGTGCCGTGAGGCACGGACGGGCATGAGCGCAAGCGGGGTCGGGCCGGACCGGGTGGTCGATACAGTGCTCTCGCGACGGCGACGCCGTGGCATCCGCCCTCCACTGACGCCGGGAGACCCCATGACCACCGCCGCCCCGCCGCTCGACCAGCCGTACTACGGCGCGCCGCTGGGCGCTGCGGTCCGCCGCGTCTTCGAGAAGTACGCCACCTTCCGTGGGCGCGCGAGCCGCAGCGAGTACTGGTGGTGGGTGCTGACCGCCGCCGTCGTGGGCACGGTGCTGAACGCGCTGCCAACGCTGACCGATGGCATCCGTATCGAAGCCGATGGCTCGACGACCGTCACCGGACCGCTCGGGGTGGTCCTCGGGACGATCTGGCTCGTGTGGGCCCTCGCAACCATCGTCCCGACGTTCGCGGTGCTCGTGCGGCGCCTGCACGACACCGGTCACAGCGGCTTCTGGGTGTTCATCGGGGTGGTGCCGCTCATCGGCGTCCTGGTTCTCTTCGTCTTCACGCTCCAGGGGCCGCGGGCGGAGGGCGCGCGCTTCGACGCCTGATACATCGGCGCTCGTCGTTCCGGATGCCGTGGGCCCGGCGATCCACTCGCGCGCGGCCTCGGCGGTGGGGGATGACGGGCGGCGACCGACGTGTCAGCGGGATGCGGCGTCGGCGGGGGGAGCCGGCATCCGGTGTCTCAGAGGGGCGCCGCGGGGCGGACGAGAGCCGTCTGGTCGGGCTCGGCGAAACCGAACTGGCGGTAGAGGCCGTGCGCGTCGCTGGTGAAGAGCGTCCATCGGAAGTGGGGGCCGGGGCCCTCATCGATCATGAGCGAGACCAGGCCCTTGCCGAGGCCGTGGCCCCGGTGCCCGTCGAGGACGAACACGTCGGCCAGGTAGGCGAACCCGACGCCGTCGGAGATCGCCCGCGCGAAGCCGACCAGCTCGCCCGTTTCGCGGCGGTACGCCGCGACCACGCGCCATGCGCTGTCGAGCTGGGCCTCGACGTCGGCTCGGGTGCGCCAGCGCCCCCAGTACGCCTCGGTGCTCAGCCACTGCCAGATGGCGTCGCGGTCGATCCGTTCGGGGTCGTCGTCGAATTCGTACTCCATCCGACGATTCTGGCAACTCCAGGCAAGTCGGACTTCCCCGCGGCCGAGGGGTGGCGGTCATATCGCGCTTCTCGGCGCGGTATGTGCCTTGGCGCGGGTGATCTCATGGCGTCTCGTGACGCTCGGCGGGGACCGTCGGTCCTGTGTGTGCCAGGCTGGAGACGATGACGATCGAGCCCCCCGCCCCCGGTGAGCCGCGACGCCCGCACGGGCCTCGCGACCCGGGCGATGCCTGGGTCGTCGCGCCCACGGGCGAGAAGTACTGGGGTCGTTTCGGCGCCGCGGGGCTGCTCGCCCTCGACCCCGAGCGCGGAGTGCTGCTGCAGCATCGCGTCTCGTGGAGCCACTTCGGCAACACGTGGGCCCTGCCGGGTGGCGCGCGGCACGAGGGCGAATCCGCTCGAGACGGCGCCCTGCGCGAATCGGGCGAAGAGGCGGGAGTGCCGGCGGATGCCGTGAGTGCGCGCTTCGAGAGCGTTCTCGACCTCGGCATCTGGTCGTATTCGACTCTCGTCGCCGATGTGACGACCCCGTTCGAGCCCGTGATCAGCGATCCCGAGAGCGTCGCCCTGAAGTGGGTCGCCGTCGACGACGTCGATTCCCTGCCGCTGCACCCCGGCTTCGCCGCCTCGTGGCCGGCCCTGCGCCAAGCGCTCACCGCGCGGCCGGCGATCGTCGTCGACGTGGCCAACGTCATGGGTTCGGTTCCCGACGGGTGGTGGAAGGATCGCGCCGGTGCCGCGACCCGTTTGGTTACGAAGCTCTCGCGGCTGGCGGAGCGGGGAGTGGATGCCGAGGCGCTCGGGCTGTCCGCGACGCGCTGGTTCCCGGTGGTCACGGCGGTGCTGGAGGGCCAGGCGCGGTCTGCCGAGCCGGTGGCACCCCCGGTCGAGGTGCGGCACGCGCCGGGCGAGGGCGACGACGAGATCGTCGCGGTCGTGCGCGAGGTCGCGGGGGCGTGCCGCCCGGTGGTCGTCGTGACGAGCGACCGCGAGCTGTCGGCGCGCGTCGAGGAGCTCGGGGCGAGCGTGCGCGGTGCGCGCTGGTTGTTGGATCAGCTGGACTGACGGCTGCGGGGCGTCACCGCCCCGACGTCGTGCGTGCGGCGAGGGGTCTGCGGTGTCGTTAGGTCAGCGGTGTCGCTGGGTCAGCGGTGTCGCTGGGTCGGCGATTCGCGCAAGGTCAGTTGGCGGGGCCGGGGTCGGCTGAGGTTGTGCGGATTGCGGAGGTTCTGCGAGCGTGCGGGGGCGGCGCCTGTCCAGGGTCTGAGATTCGCACAAGGTCAGTTGGCGGGGCCGGGGGTCGGCTGAGGTTGTGTGGATTGCCGAGGTTGTGCGGGGCGTGCTGAGGCGGCGCGTGCACAAGGTTTGAGATTCGCGCAAGGTCAGTTGGCGGGGCCGGGGGTCGGCTGAGGTTGTGCGGATTGTGGAGGTTGTGCGGGGCGTGCTGAGGCGGCGCGTGCAAAAGGTTTGAGGTTCGCGCACGATCAGATGCGGGGGTCGCTGCTTGGCTGGGGTTGTGCGGGTTACCGAGGTTGTGACGCGCCGGTCAGTCGGGGTCGCGGCTTCGGAGCTTCGCGATGTCGCGGCGGTCGCGCTCCTTCTGAAATTCGCGCAAGGTCAGTTGGCGGGGGCGCGGTTCGGCTGGGGTGTGGGGGTTGTGCCGGGATGTGCGGGGCGGCGGGTGCACGAGGTTTGAGATTCGTGCGAGGTCAGCCGGCGGGGCCGGGGGTCGGCTGAGGTTGTGCGAATTGTGGAGGTTGCGCGGGGCGGGGCGTGCTCAGGGTCTGAGATTCGCACAAGGTCAGTTGGCGGGGCCGGGGGGCGGCTGAGGTTGTGGGGATTGCCGAGGCTGTGACGCGCGGTCAGTCAGGGTCGCGGCCGCGGAGCTTCTCGATGTCGCGGCGGTCGCGCTTGGTGGGGCGACCGGCGCCGCGATCGCGCACCGGAACGAACGGCATGCTCTCTTTCGAGGGCGGCGGGGGAGTGCGGTCGTCCACTGACTCCGCGACGAGGGCCGCGCCGACACGCTTCGCGATCGTCTTCTTCACGACGAGGATCCGGTCGAAGCCCTGGATGCGCACACGCAACTCATCGCCGGGGCGCACAGGTTGGGCGGCCTTGGCCCGCTCACCGTTGACCCGGACGTGCCCCGCGCGGCACGCGGTGGTCGCCGCAGACCGGGTCTTGTAGACGCGCACCGCCCAGAGCCACGCATCGACGCGTGCGGTGGTCGCGGCATCCGTCATGTCAGGTCTTTCGTCGGCGAACCTCCATCGTAGGACGGGCTCTCACTCGCGCAGGCTCAGCGAGACGAGGGCGCGATCGGGCTTGGGGCGATCGACGATGTCGAAGCCCGCCTTCTCGAACATCGACACGGTGCCGCGATACAGCTGGTTGGCGGAGCGCTTCGTGACGGTGGTGTCGAGGGGATACGCCTCGATGACGCGGGCGTCGGCCTCGCGGGCGGTGGAGACCGCGGCATCCAGGAGCCTCTTCATCAGGCCTTGACCGCGGTGGGTCGTGCGAACGACGAAGCACGAGATCGACCAGACGTCGTCGGCGTCGAGGGGCTCGTCCGTCGCGGTCGTGACGTCGCGTGTACGCAGGAGGCGCGCCTGGTCGATGCGGGGACCGACGCGTACCCAGCCCGCGGGCTCGCCGTCGACGTAGGCGATGAGTCCGGGAGCGCGATCGCCGTGCATCTCGGCGTGAAATCGCGCGGTGAGGTCGTCGCGCGAGGTCTTCTGAAACTCGGCGTTCGTGAGCAGCCACCATTGGCACTGGCAGCCGGGACCGTCTCCGCTGTCGAGCGCCGTCTCGGCGTCGTCGAAGCGGTCGCCGGTGGCGGGGAGGATCTCGATCGTCATGCCCGAGACCGTAGCGAGGGGTTCCGACATCGACAAGGGAGTGCGCACACGCCCGGGGTGGCCGTTGGTTCGCGGGGGAGTCGGCGAGGGGCTAATATAGGGGAGTTGCCCGCTCGCGGGTAACGGGATGTGGCGCAGCTTGGTAGCGCACTTGACTGGGGGTCAAGGGGTCGCAGGTTCAAATCCTGTCATCCCGACGGAATGGGTCGGAACTCGTAAAAGTTTCCGGCCCTTCGTCTTTTCTCGGGGGATGTCCGAGAGCTCGTCACCGCAGCGCCCATCGGGTGAGCCTCATGTTCGATTTCGACGAGTTCATGATCGCGCTTCCGTCCATCGTGATCATCGGTGGGATCTCGGCCCTGGTGTCGTGGCTAGTCATCCGCGGCGCAGTCCTCTCCGCACAGCGCACGTACCGCCGGGAGCAGATCGAGGGGCACTCGGACCAGCTCTGAGGCGCGGCCGGTCGAACCACCCCCGTCCGCCCGATCACGAGAAGTCGAACGTCAACACCGCCGTACGCGTCTCGGGTTCGAAGAACAGCAGGATCGCGTCGGCGCCGTGCCATCGCCAGGGGTACCCCGACGTCGCCGCGATGAACTGGAACGGGCGGCCGTCGGCCACCGCCGCGTCGTCAGACACAGCCAGGACGCGAACGTGGCCGACGAAATGCCAGTGCCCGTCAGCCTAGGGAGCCCCCGGCCCCGCCGTCCTCCTCGAGATCCACGTCGACCCTCACGACCAGCTCACCCACCGCGCAGCAGCCCCGAAAACGGCCCGAGACTGGCAATCGCCTGGGCAACGCCACCGCCATCGACCCGGAACATGCGGAATTCCGGGGATCACGGCGTCGCCGTATACGCCTGAGCGCATACGCCCCCCGTAGCGTGGCCAACAAGTCGTCGGCATCTGCCCCCGGCTTCGAGACTTCGGTCACCCCCACCGAGGAGCACGCATTGGCTGCACCCGTCATCGAGTCCCGGATGGGACCGATCCGTCAGACCTACAAGGGAACGACGGAGTTCCCGCCCATGGCCAAGGCCTACACGGAGTTGTCGCAGGTCGTCCGTGAGACGGGCCTGCTTGTTCGCGCCAGACGGTTCTACGCCCTGGTCGGGACCGTCCTCGCCCTCGGGTTCGGCGGGGCGATCACCGGCTTCGTCCTGCTCGGCGACAGCTGGTTCCAGCTGCTCATCGCCGCGGCCCTCGGCATCCTGTTCACCCAGGTGGCGTTCCTCGCCCATGAGGCCGCGCACAAGCAGATCTTCTCCTCGGGTAAAGCCAACGACCGCCTCGCGCTGTGGCTCGCGGCCGGTGTCGTCGGCATGAGCCTGTCGTGGTGGACCTCGAAGCACACCCGCCACCACGCCAACCCCAACCGCGTGGGCAAAGACCCCGACATCGAGATCGACACGATCTCGTTCATCGAGGTCGATGCCGCCAAGGCACGCGGCCTGCAGCGCTGGATCACCCAGCGCCAGGGGTGGGCGTTCTTCCCCCTGCTCACGCTCGAGGGCGCCAACCTCCACTTCATCGGTCTGCGCCACCTGCTCTCGAAGGAGCCGGTCAAGGGCCGCTGGACGGAGCTCGGCCTCATCGCCCTGCGCTTCGCGGTCTTCGTGGCTCCGGTGTTCGTCTTCCTGCCGCTCGGCATGGCCTTCGCCTTCGTCGGCGTGCAGCTCGCCGTGTTCGGTCTGTACATGGGCGCGTCGTTCGCGCCGAACCACAAAGGCATGGCCGTCATCGCTCCCGATGCGAAGCTCGACTTCTTCAGCAAGCAGGTGCGCACCTCGCGCAACATCACCGGCGGCTGGTGGGCCACCTGGCTCATGGGCGGGCTCAACTACCAGATCGAGCACCACCTGTTCCCGAACATGCCGCGCCCGCACCTCAGCAAGGCCCGTGCGATCGTCAAGGAGCACAGCCAGACGCTCAACGTCCCCTACGTCGAGACCACGTTGTTCGAGTCGTACGGCATCGTCATCCGCTACCTGAACCAGGTGGGGCTCGCCGCTCGCGACCCGTTCGAGTGCCCCATGACTTCGGCGGCCGCGCGGGCCTGACGCCCACACGACCAGCCATTTCACAGAGGGCCCCGCATCGCGCGGGGCCCTCTGTCGTGGTTTCGGTGACAAATGTCACCGCGAGTGGTGACCGACGGCTCTCCCGCCCACGGGCAGCCACTGGTCGACTGGAGGAACCTCGACCCGAAGGATCCCCGTGAAGAAGTCCACCCGCCTCGCCCTCCTGCTCCCACCCGTCGTGATCGTCGGCGTCCTCGCGGCGACGCTGGCCACCACGGCCGCCGTCAACGCCGTGGCCACCCGCGCCGAGGCCGCGGAGATCACCCCGTACGGCCAGCGGGTTCCCGTGGGGGGTCGTTCGATGAACGTCGTCGTGAGCGGTGACCACGCGGAGACCATCGTGCTGCTGCCGGGCCTGGGCACCGCGGCACCCGGCCTCGACTTCGCCCCGCTCATCGACCAGCTCGACGACACGTACCGCGTCGTCGCCGTCGAGCCGTTCGGAACCGGGCTGAGCGATCAGACCGACGTACCGCGCACGGCCGCGAACATCACGAGCGAGGTGCACACGGCGCTGGAGTACCTCGGCGTCGACCGCTACGCGCTCATGGGGCACTCGATCTCGGGCATCTACGCGCTGACCTACGTCGAGGCGTATCGCGATGAGGTGACGGCGTTCGTCGGCATCGACAGCAGCGTGCCGGACCAACCCGGCGGTGACGAACCGATCGCGACCGACTCCCTCGCCCTCTTGAACACTCTCGGCCTCACCCGCGCCCTTCGAGCGCTCGCCCCCGACCCGTACGAGGGACTGCCCTACGGCGCGAACGAGAGGGAGCAGATGCGTCTGCTCACGAACGCGAACTCCGCGGCGCCGACCGTGCTCGACGAGATGGCCCACGCATCGACGAATTTCGCCGACGCGGGAGGTCGACGCTTCCCCGCCGACCTCCCGGTGCTGCTGTTCGCGCGCGAGGCCGACGACGACGTCGAGGGATGGGTCGACCTTCACCGCGCCCAGGCGGCATCCGTCGACCGGGGCGAGATGGTGCCGATGGCGGGCGAGCACTACCTGCACCACACGCTCTCGCGCGAGATCGCCGAGGGTACGCGCCGCTTCGTCGGCGGCTGAGGCTCAGGGCACGAGAACGATCTTTCCCGTCCCCGTCCCCGCCTGCCCGAACGCGTGCGCTGCCGCGGCGTCGGACAGGGGGAACGTCTTCGCGACGACCACACGCACCTGGCCGCTCGCCGCGAGCTCGGCGAGGCGTTCCCGGAACGAGAGTCGGTAGGCGGTGCCGGCATCCTGACCCGGTCCATAGCCGAGGAGCTTGATGCCGCTGCCGTGGCGTCGGTCCGAGCCCGTGATCGAGGCGATGCGGGCGGGATCCGCGACGAGCGCGAGCGAGACGTCGAGCGCTTCGTCGGTGCCGACGGTGTCGATCGCGGCGTCGATTCCGTCCGGCGCGACGCCGCGCACTCGATCGGCGAGTCCCGCACCGTACTCGACGGGGATCGCGCCGAGTTCGCGCAGCAGCTCGTGATGACGGGCTGAGGCGGTGGCGATCACCCGCGCGCCGAGCTGCCTCGCGAGTTGCACGGCCATGAGTCCGACTCCGCCCGCGCCGCCGTGGACGAGCACGGTCTCTCGTGCGACGAGCCCGGTCGCCGCGAGGGTGTGGGCGGCGGTGAGGCCCGCGAGCATGAGCGACCCGGCCTCCGCCCAGCCCAGCGCGGCGGGTTTGGGAATGAGGGATGCCACGGGTGCGACGACGTGATCCGCATACGCCGCGTGCGCGGGATAGACGATGACATCGTCGCCCACCGCGGTGCCCTCGACGCTCGAGCCGACCGCGATGACCGTTCCCGCGGCATCCATGCCGAGCGCCGGAAGCGTCTCGGTCAATCCGGCCTCCTCTTTCTCGTCGTCGTCCACGTCGTGGAAGGCTCCGCTGTAGAGCTTCCAGTCGAGCGGGTTCACACCGGCAGCGCGCACGCGCACGACGACCTCGTCGGGGCCGGGCTCGGGGGTGTCGATCTCGACCACCTCGAGGACCTCGGGACCGCCGAAGGCGCGGGGGCGGATGACTCTGGACATGGGGACCTCCGGGATCAGGGGGCGGCTCGATCTCGCGCCGGATCCATCGTCGCCCTGGGAGTGGGTTTCAGAAAGCGCAACATATGCAAACTGTCATTGCGTCAGACACAATGACGAAGGTGGCGATCGAACAGATGGACCTCAATCTCCTGCGCGCACTCGACGCGCTCCTGCGGACGGGCAGCGTGTCGCTGGCCGCGGAGCGTCTGCATCTTTCCGTGCCCGCTACCAGTCGGGCGCTAGGGCGTCTGCGTCAGACGATGAACGACCCGCTGCTCGTGCGCGCGGGCCGCGGCATGGTTCCCACCCCGTTCGCGCTGCGGACGGCGCCGCGCGTGCGGTCTCTCCTCGAGGAGATCGAACGCCTCCGGCGCCCCGCCGACGACGACCCGTCCGCGTGGCACCGAACGTTCTCGATCCGCATCAACGACGCCCTGTCGCCCGTGCTCGCGCCGCGGCTCACGCGTCTGGTCGCCACCCGTGCCCCGCACGTCCAGCTGCGGTTCGTGGCGCAGCAGTCCAAGACGGTCGAACTCCTGCGCGATGGCACCCTCGATCTCGACGTGGGCGTCGTCGATCCCGGTCCGCCCGACGTGCGAGCATCCGTCCTCTTCGCCGACACCTTCGTCGCCGTGGTCTCGGCGGCATCGAGAATCGGACGAATGCCGCGGCTCGATCTCGACGAGCTGTGCGCGGTGCCGCACGTCTCGGCATCGCGCCGCGGACTCGACCGCGGTCCGCTCGATGAGGCCCTGGAAGCGCGGGGGCGGAGCCGGCGCGTCGTCGCTGTGGTCCCGACCTACGCGGTCGGTGCGCTGATGGCGCTCGAGGACGACGTGCTGTGCCTCATCCCCTCGGTGCTCGCCCGGCACCTGACCGAGCGCGGGGTGCCCTTGCGCGTGCACGAGGTTCCCGTCGACCTGCCGAAGGCCACCGTGCAGCAACGGTGGCACGAGCGGGTCGAAGCCGATCCGGCATCGCTCTGGCTGCGCGCGATGACGCAGGAGGCGGTCGGTGAACTCCGGCTCACAGACGCCCCGCCAACGCCCTCCCCACCGTCCGCCCGGTGAACAGGCACCCGCCGAGGAAGGTCCCCTCGAGTGCGTTGTACCCGTGGGCGCCGCCGCCGCCGAAGCCCGCGGCCTCGCCGGCCGCGTAGAGCCCGGGGATCGGCATCCCGGATCCGTTCAGGGCGCGGCCGTCGAGGTCGGTCTGGATGCCGCCGAGTGTCTTGCGCGTGACGATCCAGAGCCGTACGGCGATGAGTGGGCCGTGGCGGGGGTCGAGGATCGCGTGGGCGGGGACCGTGCGGAAGAGTCGATCGCCGCGGAAACGTCGGCTGTTCTGGATGCCGATGGTCTGAGCGTCTTTCGAGTACGGGTTCACGACCTCGCGGTCACGCGCCTCGAGCTGCCGGCGGATCGAGTCCTCGTCGAGGACGTCGTCTCCGGTGAGGGCGTTCATTCCGCGCACGAGCTCGGCCAGGGTGTCGGCGACGACGAAGTCGGCTCCCTCCCGCTTGAAGTCCTCGACCGGGCCGGGAGCGGCACGCCCGAGCCGCGTGCGCAGCAGCAGAGCCAGGTCGCGGTCGGTGATGTCGGGGTTCTGCTCCGACCCCGACAGCGCGAACTCCTTCTTGATGATCGTCTGATCGAGCACGAACCACGAGTAGTCGTAGTCGACGAGGTCGGGCGTCGAGCGCAGGATCTTCAGCGTGCCGAGGGTGTCGTACCCGGGCAGCCCCGGGAGGGGCAACCGGCGACCGCGCGCGTCGAGCCACATCGAGGAGGGACCGGGCAGGATCCGGATGCCGTGACCCGGCCACACGGGGTTCCAGTTCTGCAGCCCCTCGGTGTAATGCCACATACGATCGCGGTTCACCAGCCGCACGCCCTGGTCGGCGGCGATGTCGAGCATGCGTCCGTCGACGTGCGCGGGGACGCCGGTGACCATCGTGCGCGGGGGAGTGCCGAGGCGATCGGGCCACCAGCGGCGCACTCGCTCGTGGTCGCCGCCGATACCGCCCGAGGCGATGACGACGGCCTGCGCCGAGAGCTCGAACTCGCCGACCACCTCACGTGACGACGACACCCCGCGCGGGGAATCGTCGGGGGTGAGGATCGCGCCGCGCACGCCCGTCACGGCGCCGTCGGTGAAGACCAGTTCGTCGACCCGGTGGCGGAACCGCAGGTCGACGGCATCCGCCTTTCTCGCTTTTTCGGCGAAGGGTTCCGAGATCCCGGTGCCCGTTCCCCACGGCACGTGGAAGCGGGGAACGGAGTTGCCGTGGCCCCCGGCGCTGAGCGACCCGCGTTCCGCCCAGCCGACGACGGGGGTGAACCTCACGCCCTGCTGTTGGAGCCAGGCGCGCTTCTCGCTGGCGGCGAACTCGACGTACGCCCGCCCCCACTTCTGCGCCCATTCGTCCTCGGGGTGCGCGCCGTCCAGGCGGTCCCAGCCGGCGGAGCCCTGCCAGTCCTGCCAGGCGAGCTCGAACGAGTCCTTGACCCCGAGACGGCGTTGCATGGGGGAGTCGACGAGGAAGATCCCGCCGAACGACCAGAACGCCTGCCCGCCCAGGTTGGCGGCGTTCTCCTGCTCGACGATGATCACGCGCTTTCCCGCACGCACGAGCTCATTGCTGGCGACGAGGCCCGCGAGCCCTGCTCCGATGATGATGACGTCGGCGTCCATGTTCTCCCTCGGCGTCGAGTGGCGGGACCCACGCTACGCCGGTCGACGCGTCGAGGGCCGGTGCGGGGAGTCCCCGCGCACCGGCCCTCGTCTCACTCGTATCGCAGCGACTCGACCGGGTCGGCGCGCGCGGCACGCGCCGCCGGCAATGTTCCGGCGAGGAAAGCGATCCCCATCACCGCCAGCGTCGTCACGACGATCGACACCGGATCGAAGGCGATGAGCTGCAGGCCGGGTAGGTCACTGAACAGGCTCGTCGCGAGTTGGGCGCTGACCGCCGTCCCCACCCCGATCGCCACGACCGCGCCGAGCGCACTGCCCAGCAGACCGATGAAGATCGCCTCGAGGCTGAAGAGCGTGAACACGCGTCCGCTCCCCATGCCCATCGCCTTCATCAGGCCGATTTCCCGCGTGCGTTCCTGCACCGACATGAGCAGGGTGTTCACGATGCCGAAGCTCGCGGCCAGCAGTGCGATGATCGCGAAGGCGTTCAGGACCAGCACGATCCCGTTGATCACCGCTTCGAAGGTGCCCAGCTGATCGGCGACCGTCGTGCCGGTGTAGCCGGCGTCGGTGAGCGCGGCCTTCACGTCGGTCACGTTCGCACCCGCTGCCATCGTCGCGCTCGCCGAGGCGTACCGGTCGAGCTGGTCGGCGGGGACGCCGGTGTTCTGCGCGGCCGACAGGGCATTCTCGAGCGCGGCGTTCGTCGTGAGCGTCGTGGTGCTGCCGAAGGCCTCCTCGGTCACCCCGGTCACCGTCGCCTCGACCGTGTGTCGCGTGCGCACCGGATCGGTGACCGCGATGGTCACGGTGGCACCCACGGCCGCTTCGGCGTCGGCGAAGCCCATCGGCGCCACCAGGGCGTCGGGCAGGGCGACCTCCAACGTCTCGGAACCGTCGTCGGGCGCTGCCCCCGCTCCCAGCTGCGGCGTCTGTCCCGCCACGAGGCTCCCGGCCCGTGCGACGTACGGATCCCCGCCCGCCGCCTGAACGTAGTCGATCGTCACAGATCTCACCGGCTCCACGTGCGAGATGCCCGGGAGCGCCCCGATCGCCGCGACGTCGTCATCGGTGAGCGCCGTGACCTCGGTCGAGGTACTCGGAGGGCCCGCCTGACGCCCCGACGAGATGGCATCCGGATCGTATTTCTGAGGACCCGTGGATGCCGCGGCGTCGGTGCTCGTCTTCGTCACGGTCAGCGCGTCCGAGGCGCCCATCGCGCTCACGGTGCTGTCGATGAAAGCGTTGATGCCGGTTCCGAGCCCGTTGGTGATGGTGAGGGTGAAGGCGCCGACGAAGATCGCCAGCACCGTCAGGATCGTGCGGGTCTTCGAGCGGAAGGTGTTGGCGACGGCGGTGCCGACGAGGTCGAGGATTTTCACGCCGCGCTCCGCTCTTCGGCGACGATCAGGCCGTCGCGGATCTGCACGCGGCGGTCGCACCGCGCCGCCAGGTCTTCGTCGTGCGTCACGACGATCAGGGTGATGCCGTGCTCGCGATTGAGGCGGAAGAGGATGTCCTCCACGACCGCTCCGGTCGCCGAGTCGAGGTTGCCGGTGGGCTCGTCGGCGAAGATCACCTGCGGGTCGTTCACGAGCGCCCGCGCGATCACCGCGCGCTGCTTCTGTCCGCCCGACAGAGCGGTGGCCTTGTTGCGGGCCTTGTCGCCCATGTCGAGCTCGGCCAGGGCGGCCAGCCCTCGACGCTTGCGCTCGGCGCGTCCCACCCCGGCGATCTTCAGCGGCAGCACGACGTTGTCGAACACCGACGCGGTCGGCGTCAGGAAGAACTGCTGGAACACGAAACCGAAGGTCTTGTTGCGCGTGCGGTTCAGCCGGCGTCCGCGCAGGGTCGTGGCATCCACTCCGTCGAGGCGCACGGTGCCGCGCGTAGGTGCGTCCATCAGTGCCAAGAGGTGCATGAGCGTGGACTTGCCCGAGCCGCTCTTACCGAGGATCGCGATGCTCTCGCCGCGCTGGATGTCGAGGGTCACCCCGCGCAGCGCGTCGAAGCGGGCGGAACCTCGGCCGTACGACTTGTGCAGGTCGGTGACCGAGAGGAGTGGGGGAGCAGGATCGGATGCCATGACCTCACCCTCGCGCTCGGACCCCGGATGCCGCGTCCCACCGCCGGGGAAGACGCCTCCCCCTACGGGGGTATTCGGCAATGACCCGCCGGGGCGATCGCCGGGAGGGGAGGGAGGGGACAGACTGGTCGGGTGAGCGCCCCCGGATCGACGATGCCCGCGCGTCGCGCGATGCGGGTGGCGCGTCCGTGGCTCGTCGACCTCGGCTTCGCCTTCCTCATCGTCGGGCCCGCGTTCGCGCCCATCCCCGTCGCCGAGATGCGTCCGGCGAACACCCTCGCCCTTGTCCTGGTGCTGCTTCCGGCCGCGGTGCTGCCGCTGCGGCGCGTGCGTCCCCGGGTCGCGCTCGCCGCGTGCGCGGCGCTGTACCTGGGGGCGTTGAGCCTGGGAACCCTCTCTCCCGGCGCGACCCTCGCGCTGATCGTCTCGATGTACGCCGTCGCCCAGCGCACGACCCGGCGGGTGTCGGTCCCGGCTGGCCTCGTGGCCGTGATGGTCGTGGCGGGGGTGAGCATCGCCATCACGCTCGTCACCGGCATGGACACGCGTTTTCTTCAGGTGGCCCTCGCCCTCGCCCTCGCGGGCGCCGTCGGCGACGCATCCCGATCGCGACGCGCGTACGTCGAAGCGGTGGAGGAGCGGGCACGACGGGCCGAAGAGACCCGTGAGGCCGAGGCCCGTCGGCGCGTCACCGAGGAGCGCCTGCGCATCGCGCGCGACCTGCACGACGCGGTCGCGCACCGCATCTCGGTCATCAGCCTCAACGCCGGCGTCGCGTCGTCGTCTCTCGAGACGCGCCCCCAGAAGGCACGTGAGGCGCTCGCCACCATCCGCACCACCTCGCGCGACGTGCTCGGCGAGATCGGCGGGATGCTCAGCGTGCTCCGCACCCCCGACGAGGCCGTGGCCCTCGAGCAGCCCGGGCTCGCACGCGTCACCGAGGTGGTCGAGTCGGTGCGCGTGGCGGGGTGGGACGTCGTGGTGCGCGACGAGATCGGAACGGATGCCGAGGCCTCCGGCATCCCGATCGGAATCGGCATCGTGGCCTATCGCGTCGTGCAGGAGGGCCTCACGAACGCGATGAAGCACGGCAGCACGCGCCGCGCGCACGTCCTGATGCGTCGCGACGGGGACGTTCTCGAAGTCGTCGTCACGAACCCCCTGGATCGCATGCCCGACCCCGAGGACGCACCGCCGACGTCGGGGTTCGGGCTCGTCGGTCTGCGCGAGCGCGTCGACGCCGTGCGCGGTGAGCTCGACGCCGGCCTCGCCCCCGGCGGCTACCGGCTGGCCGCGCGTCTTCCCCTCCCCGCCGCCGCTCGATCGGAGACCGCCCCGTGACCACCGTGATCGTCGTCGACGACCAGTCGCTCATCCGCTCCGCCGTTCGCGATCTGCTCGACGCAGCCGACGGGATCACGGTCGTGGGCGAGGCCGTCGACGGCGAGACTGCTGTCGCGCTCGCCCGGCACCTCCGACCCGATGTGGTCGTGTGCGACATCCGGATGCCGCGGATGGACGGCATCGACGCCACCGCGGTGATCTGCGCCGACCCGGCCCTCACCGACACCCGGGTGCTCATCCTGACCACCTTCGAGGAGGACGAGTACGTCGTTTCGGCTCTGCGGGCCGGGGCGAGCGGGTTCATCGGCAAGGGCGCCGAGCCCGACGACATCGTGCGGGCGGTGCGAGCGGTGCACGAGGGGGGAGCCCTGCTCTCTCCGACGGCCACGCGCGCGCTGATCGAGACCTGGGTGCGCGCGGCTCCCGCGCCGGTGGGTGCGCCCCCGTCGCTCGAGGCATTGACCGATCGCGAACGCGAGGTCTTGCTGCTCATCGCGCGCGGGCACTCGAATGACGAGATCGCCGCCCAGCTGTTCATCTCTCCGCACACGGCGAAGTCGCACGTGAAGAACACGATGCTCAAGCTCGGGGCCCACGATCGCGCGCAACTGGTGATCGCGGCGTACGAGAGCGGGCTGCTCCGCCCCGGTCACTGACGGTTCTCGCTCGTAGGACTGGTGGTGGTGATCACGGCGAAACAGATCGGTGAACTTCGCCAGCGGTGGAGCAGCCGCGCGTCCGCAGCGAGGCGCACTGACCCGGAGGCCCGTGTGCGGATCATGCGCGCACTCATTCGCCGGGGCCGGGCGGGTCTTCGCGTCGAGCATCCAGGCCCCCGGGGTCGGCCGCCTCCGTCCCGCTCGCTGCCGGTTCTCAGCGCGGGACGACGGGCGCTCCCGCTCGCCGCGGTGGGTAGTCGCGAAGCGAGATCTCGCGGCTGCCGAACATGCCTCGACGCGCGCGGACCATGGTCACGCCGGAGCGGCGCAGATTCTCGGCGAGTTCTGCCGTCAAGGGCGCGTGATGCGCTTTCTGCCATCCGCCCGCCAGCGTGTAGGTGTGGGTCACCGTGCGGGGTCGAGTCATGGATGCCTCCTGAGGGAACCGTAGCGCCCGTGAATCGCACTCATCCCAAATGTCTTGCACCCGTCATCTGCCGGTTTTCCGGCGTAACCCGGTCGGTCACGATCGGAGCCGAAGCGCCCCCGGACAATGTCGCTATGACCACCGCGCGCATCGTGATCCTGTTCGCTCTGGCCGCGGTCGACGTCGTCGGTTACCTGGAGCGGCGCATCCAATCTCTAGAGGGATGAGTAGTTAGCTAGGCGAAATATTGGTCGCTTGTCAAGCGCCCTCCGTGGCGACGGCCTCTCGCGGACACTTGATCCATGAAGAACGAGAACACGCCTCACGAGGGCCTTGCCGACGACTTCGCCGATCTCGACACCTCGCGCCCCTTCGGCTCGTACCTGTCGGTGATCAACGGCGGCAACTAGTCGTCCGGAACCTCCGAGCGAGGTTCGTACGAGAGGGCCGGATGCCGTGGGCGTCCGGCCCTTCGTCGTTCGCTCCCACCGTCCAGAAGAAGGGATTCCATGACCCCACGCACCATCGAGATCGACGGCACGACGATCCACGGCATCCCGTCGCTCTACGCCGAACTTAACCGCGTGTTCATGCCCGACGAGGAGTGGACGCTGGGCGAGAGCCTCGATGCCCTCGACGACCTGCTGTACGGCGGGTTCGGGGTGCTCAACGGGGCGGAGTCGGCGCTGGTGGTGTGGAAGCGGGCTGACATCGCGCGGGAAGCGCTGGGGATCGATGCGACGCGCGAGTACTACCGCGCCAAGCTCGCCCGGCCGGAGGTTTACTCCGCGGCCACCGCTCAGCGCGCCCTCGCTGCGCTCGAGTCGGGGGCAGGGGAGACGTACTTCGAGCTGGTGGTGAGGGTTTTCCGGGATCACCGGAACATCGAGCTGGTGCTCGACTGACGGGGGAGGGTGATCCGGTTCCGGTGGGAGAGTGCGATCCTGCCGCAATCATGCGTGGTCGCGCAGAGACGCTTCCATCCGAGCCAGGATCGCGCTCCGATACGAGAGCTTCTTGGCGGCGGTCAAAGAGGAGAGCCCGAAGCGCGATGCCGTAGTGAAGTCGGGGTTCGGTTGCGCCAACCAGAGGTTATAGACCGTCTAGGGCTGGTCGTCGGAGTATTTCATGGCGAGGACGGCGACGAATGCGAGTGGACATAGCTCTCCATCCGGTCCACGACGGAGCCGCGGAACGGGAGCTTCTTGGCGAAACTGATCGGGGACACTCCGTGTACCGATACCAACGTGAAATCGGCATCTTCACGCTCGAACCACAGGTCGTAGATCGGATTCAGGTCCTCGTCGCTGTACTTCATGTTGAGGACTTCAAGAAAAGGGACGCGTCCGTTATCGTCCAGCGCGTTGATATCGGCGCCGGCATCGATCAGACGTCGCGCGATGCGCGCGTCTTCTCCGACGTCGTGGGAGACCTGACCGAAGAGGACGTGAAGAGCGGTTGCCCCACCATCACCAGCCGTGAGGGGGGCGCCCTCGTCGAGCAAGAAGTGGCCGAGGCTGTATCTACTCGGCAGGTCTTTATTGGCGAGTGCCTGCAGCAGGAGCCCACGTCCTCTCGCGTCCACCTTTTGAGCGTCGCCGGGGCGAAAGAGTGAAAAGAAGGTGCGTGCGGGTTCCCTAGAGGCGGTCGCGAAGAGTTCGATGATCAACTCGCAAACGGAATCGGCCCCGCAAGCTGCGTGGTGAACGCGATGTGCTCGAAAATGCGGGAACGGGTCAGGTACTCGACCCCTTCTGGACCTCCTGCAGGCAACGGAAGCTTGTACGCATAGATGTAATCGAAATCCTCGAGGGTGTTGAGTGAGCCATACGTCACGGCAGCCTCGGCGTACGGCGCGTAGTCCATGAATCTGTTGAGCCAGCTCTCCTGGGCTGCGAACAGTCCGATGAGGTCCAGACTCGATCCGACTCCGCCGGTTGCCCGGGCATAGCGGAACTGCAGGACGCGGTACTTCCCGTCGAACGAGACCACCACGTCCCCCATGGCCGTGGCGAGGACCGGAATCATGTCCGACCGGGGAAGAAATTCTCCGATCATCGAGGTGTAGTAATCCGGGTTCACCACGCGCAGGAACCCGTCGGCAGCCAGGCCGAATCCTTGCGCCTGCCACAGCTCGACGAGAGCCGGCTCTACCGACGGGCGGTATCGGTCGATGACCGCCTCGGGAACCGGGGCAACCGGCACGAAATCTCTAAACAGTTCGACACTCATCATCGAAATCCTATCCGCCGAGTTTGATGTTGAGGAGGGTGTTCCGGAGTTGCTCCGGCGTCATAGTCGCAGCGATGTCTCTAACCGCTTGCTCGAGATCCGGGACGCGTGACCGCCATTGAGAACCGATTGATGAGTTGACAGCGGCATCCCCGACTCCGTCGAAGTCGAGGGGATCCCCGCCAGCCACAGCATCCAACCGATGGATGGCATGTTGAGACTTCATCCACTCAAGGGCAGCTTGCTCCGCCTCGTCGTACGGCATGCCAGACCGCACGCGCTGGGCGATCGCGTCACTCAGGGCGACCTCTCTCACCGCGGCCTGTTCGGCCTTCACTGCGCTCGAGCGGTCCCCGGTGAACTCATCCCTCCGCTGCAGCCATGTCTCGAACGTCGTGTTGTCCAAGACGTCCTGAGCGTTGGTGATCTGACGATCCCACTCGGGGCGACTGTGCTTCGGGTTGTACGTGAAGTCGACGTCCAACTGAGTCGGATGGCGCACGAGGCTCTCGGCTGCAGTTTCCGCGGCGTGTACCGTGCTGGAGCCCTTGCCGCCCCCGGCCCACTTCGTCAAAAACTGCAACGCCTTGCCCGCCATGCCGCTCAGCTCGTCGACGAGCCCGCGGAGCTTCGTGAAGGCGTTCACGACGGTGGTGATGGTCTTGCTGATGCGCGGGACGAGCGCGGAGACCCGCGAGCCGACCTGCGCCGCGATCACGGGTGTTGCGAGACCGACGGTTGCGACGGCGGTGATGGCGGCCGAGATCGCCATGCCGACGATCTGACTGATGGCGTCTCGGACGAGATCATGGGTCATCTGCACGAGCGACGACGCCATCGACAAGCCCGTCGAGATCGCCCCCGCCCATTGGCCCGAGGTCGTGAGGTGCTGCGACAGCCCCTGCACGTGCGCCGTGTACGCGGTGATGGTCTCACCCGATAGCCCGTCGAGGTCAGCGAGCCGGTTCTGCGCGGTGACGCCGAGCTCGCTCATCCGGGCGCCCACGTTGCTCCAGGTTGCGGCGAATGCCTGGACTTCGGCCGCGTTCCCCGTGAGATCGTTCAGCCATCCCTTGAGCGGCTCGATGTGGTCGAGCAGCCACCCCAGGCCGTTGGCGATCAGCGTGCCGATGGGGTCCATCACGGCGGCGACGGTGTTCATCGCGGCCGAGAATCCCGCGATCCCTCCCTCGACCCAGTTGCCGCTCTGGATGGCATCGGCCAGAGCCTGCCCATCGGTGACGAGGAAGGCTCCCGAGAACGCGGATGTCGTATCCACGGGAGCCGCCACGAGCGAGTTGCTCATCCAAGGCCTCCCTCGAGGTGCTTCGTCACCTGGATGACGGTCTCTTCGAACGTGTCGAAGTCGGTGACGACCGCGCGTAACTCCTGCCCCGTGCGTTCGAGGACGCCCTCCGCGCCGCTGATGTGCTGAGAGACCGCCCCCGACACCATTCCGACAGGGGGAACGATCCAGGCGCAGAGAACGCCGAACGCCCCTCCGCCGAGGTTGACGCTCTGAATCGCCGATGCGGCCTCGGCAGCATCCGAGGCCAGCTGCTGCACGCGCGAGGCGTGCTGCAGCAGAATGTCCGCATCCATCCGGATCTGCTGGCTCATCGCAGCCCTCCTCGGCGCGTCACTCCGTCGTCTTCCTGGTCGGGAATGAGCTCCGCGGCCACGACGCCGACGATGGGGTCGGATTCGCCCATGATCTCGGTGGTCACCTCCAGGGTGCGAACGCGGGCGTTCTTCGTCGCCTTCGCGATCAGCTCCATCACTTCAGCGCTGACGCGTCGGCCCCCGCGCTCAAGGGCCGAGTCGGCAATCTCGAGGTCGCGCACAACCCCCGCCGCGTCCACCTCGACCGAGATGTCCCGGGTGCGTGCCACGGCCTTCGCTCGTACATCGGCGATGGCGGCCTGCAGCACGGGCAGCTTCTCGCCGCGTTCCTGCGCCCGACGCGTATCTTCTTCGATCCGCGCGAGCGTCTCTTCCGGTGATCCGTACACGCTGCGCCCCCACCCAGGCCACACGCGGCAGACGTTCCTCCACAACGCGCGGCAATCGTCACTTATCCACAGACGAGGGTAGGTCGGAAAGCCGTCGAACAGGATGAGAATCGTCTCATCCGCGTGCGAGCGCCTGGCTCAGACGACGGCCTGCAGGGCACCCGCGCGCGCGGCGACGTCGACTGGCCGTGGGACCTGGTGGGCGAGGTCACCGTCGCCGGGCCGCCCGCGACGCTGTCGCTCACGATGGTCGACGGGTACGTGCCGGTCACGTGTTCGATGCGCTACCTCGGCGCAGATCCCCATCAGGTAGCGGCGATCGTCCGTTTCTTCCGCGACCATCCCGAAGAGCGCGGTGTGCTCGAGACCGGGGGAGAGGCGGCGCTCAACCGCGCAGCAGACGTGCTCCGTCCCGTCGGGGGCTGATTACGACGCGGGACATCCCGCCGATCCCCCTACTCGCTCGCCTTCTCGAGCCCCCGCGTGCGGATCTCCTCGAGGTCGAGGCCCGCGAGGATCTTCCGCGCGACGAGGTCGTCGATGGTGCCCTCGCGGCGCAGTCGCAGCAGCACCTCGCGCTTGCGGTCCAGCACCGCCAGCCGCAGTCGCTGCGCCTCCTTGTGGCGAAGCAGGGGAGAGCGCTGGGTGACGTCGATGTCGTCGCTCACGGCGATCATCTGCAGGGGCCCGGTGAAGGCCGCTGCCTCGTCGGGGCTGTCCGCCGTGCTGTCGGCGCCCGCGCGGCGACGCTCGGCTTCGGGCACGTCGGGCGGCACCGGTCCCGTGGAGGAGGGCTCATCGCCGAGTGACGCGTCGAGCTCGGCGAGGTCGCGCTCTTCGATCGCGCGTTGCCGCGCGATCGCGCGGGCGTTCGCCAGCTCGAGACGCTCGTAGCCTTCCCGTCGCGCACGGTCGCGCACGCGATCGCTGATGCCGTGCTCGGTCGCCAGGTCGTCGAGGGCGGCTAGGGCGGCACCCGAGATCGCGCGCTCGGCGAGCTCGTACTCCTCGATCGCGGCGTCGTCGTTCGGAAGCTTCGCCCACCGGATCACGGCGGGCAGCAGGGGACCCTGGACGAGCAGGGTGAGCACGATCACGCCCGCCGTGACGAACACGATGGCGTCGCGACCGGCCACGGGTGCGCCCTCGGCCGTGGTAACCGGCACCGACAACGCGATCGCTAGCGATACGGCGCCGCGGAATCCCGCCACCGTACTCACCACGCGAGATCGATGCCTCAGCGACCGCGATGATCCGGCGGCGGGTCGCGAGAACGGCGAGAAGAGCCACTGGAACAGGTACCGCACGACGAAGAGAGCGACCCACGCCGCAACGGTGACCAGGAGCAGCAGACCGATCTCCGACCCCGAGATCTCGTGCAGCACGAGTTGCACCTCGAGCCCGATCAGCACGAAGAGCGCACCGTTGAGCAGGTAGACGCCGAAGGGCCACGTGGCATCCGCCGCTCGTCGCGACATCGCGGTGGTGATGCGCGGCGACACCCACGCCATGATGAGGCCGGCGAACACCACGGCGAGCACTCCCGAGGCCTCGACGAGTTCGGCGATGAGAAACGACACGAACGGGACGAGCACCATCGTGAGGTTGATCGTGAGCGTCGACTGCATGCGGCGCAGGGCGAAGAAGGCGGCGGCCGCCACCGCGACACCGGCCGCCGCGCCACCGAGGTACGACAGCAGCACCATGCCGGTGATCTGCAGCGGCGTGATCTGGTCACCGAGCAGCAGGGCGACGGCGATCGCGTAGAGAACGAGCGCGGTGCCGTCGTTGGTGAGGCTCTCGGCCTTGAGCTTCATGAAGGTCTTGGCGGGCAACAGTCGTCCGAGCGCTGCGACGGCCGTGGCGTCGGGCGGAGCGACTGCGGCACCGAGCACGAGGGCTGCTTCCCACGGCACCCCCATCCACGTCGCGACCCCGGCGACGGCGAAAGCGGATGCCACGACGAGAAGCGTGCTCATGGGGATGATGTAGCGCAGCGACCGGCGCACCGACCTCAGAGAGGTCGTCCACGCCTCGCGGAACAGCATGACGGGCAGGAAGAGCAGCAGCACGGTCTCGGGCGGGAGCTCGATCTGACGGAGCTCCGGGATGAAGCCCAGGGCGAGGCCGATGACGAGCAGCACGAGCGGTGTGGCCACGCGCAGTCGCGGTGCCAGGACCGTGCCCACGAGCATCGCGAGGCCCAGCAGAACCGTGATCTCGAGTCCCTGCATGCCTGCCGCCCTTCGTCGTGCCCCCGGACACAGCGTAGAGAGCGTGCGGAGAATTCCCGAGCGGCGTCAGCCGCGGGGTGGGAGGGCCGACGTCCCCGTGCGCGCGTCGTCTTCAGTCGCGATCTCGATATCCCTCCCACGCGTCGGCGAGTCGCCGCAGTCCTTCATCGAGCAGGGGCGAGGTGATCGGCACACGAATCCGATCGTCGGTGTCGATGTCGGACGAGAACGCGGCCGACCCGGCGACCGAGACGCCGAAAGCCGCAGCGTGCCGCGCGAACGCCGCGGCCGAGCCCACCGGCATCCGGGCCCAGATGCAGAGGCCACCGCGCGGGGGTCGCCACTCCCAGTCGGGCAGGTGCGACGTCAGGAGGGCGCCGGCGCGCAGGGCGGCCTCGCGGTGCGTCACGACGGCGTCCCGTCGCAGTGCGGGCGCCTCGGCGAGCAGATCGAGCGCGAGCAGTTGGGCGGGCACGCTCGTCGACAGATCCGTCGTCTGGCGGAGGCCCCGTAAGCGCCTCACGAGTACTGGATCGGCGCGCACCCACCCCACCCGCAGACCCTCCCAGGCCCACTTCGACAGCGACTCGACGGCGATGATCGGCGCGTCCGGCCGCAGGGCCGCGAGCGAGGGGGGAGTGACGCCGTCGAAGGACAGGTGCGCGAGCACGCGATCCTCCACCACGGTGATACCGTGCTCGGCCGCGAGGTCGGCGATCCGCTGTCGGACGAGCGGGTGGGTCTGGATGCCGGTCGGATTGTGATTGTGCGGGTTCAAGGCGATGAGCACGGGGCGGCGCACGACGATGGCTGCCTCGAGCTCTGCGACGTCGATCCCGTCGGCGGTCAGGCGGATGCCGTGCACCAGGCCGCCGCGGCGGCGCACCGCGTCCGTGAGTCCGGGCCAGCTGACGTTCTCGGTGAGCACGGTGTCGCCGGGGGAGACGAGCTCTTCCACGAGGAGGCTGAGTGCCTGCTGGCCGCCGTGCGTGACGAGGATCTGCGCGGGCGTGGTGGGCGTTCCGTCGTCGGTCACGGTCTGGGCGATCAGTTCGCGCAGGGCGGGCAGGCCCGCGGGGTCGGCCTCGGCGGTGGTGGCGTCGAGCACCGGTCGGTGACGGTGCACGATCTCGACGGCGCGCGGCGCGATCGCCGGTACCGCGCGCAGCAGATCGATGTTTGACGACAGCGACGCGTAGAGGGCCTCGCCGCGCCCGGCCCGCGAGCGCGCGGCGGTGGGCGCCGCCCCCGCGATCCGCGTCCCGCTGCCTTGCCGGCGGTCCAGGATGCCGTCCTCATACAACCGCGCGTACGCGCTGACGACCGTGCCGCGCGAGACGGCGACGGTCGCGGCGAGGGTGCGTTCCGAGGGGAGGCGGTCTCCACCGCGCAGTTCTCCCTCACGGACGAGGCGGGCGATGCCGTCGGCGAGACTTGCGGATAAGGTCGCGTCGGTCGTCGCCCAGCGTCCGAGCCGCGCGGCGAGGGCTTCGGCCGACACGACAGCCGTCCGGTGGTCCACCAGGGCGAAAGTGGCTCTGTCGACGAGGGTCATAGCCCCCGATTCTGGACCAATGACCCGTCGTGAATCAGCCGAACCGTTCGTTCTCAGTCCACTGACCCTCGATTGGACCATTGGCGAGCTGCTCGCGTGGATCGGCGCCGAAGATGCGCGCTGTCACGACGAGGGGCTGGCGGAGCTTCTGGATGCCGTGCTCTCGGCGCTGCGTCCCGGGTCGCCGCGCGCGGCCGGATCGCCGTCCAGCACGGTTTCACTCGTGCGGGAGGTCGCGGTGCGGGTGTCGGAGGAGCCCGCAGTGGGACGACGACGACTGGCCGAGCTGACCGTCGCCGCCGTCCACCGTCGCGGCGATCGCGAGAGCAGTGCCCCGCTCGCCGTCGCGTCCGTCGCGACGATCGTGGCGGCGGCCCAGCCCCTGATGGCGAGGGCCGTGCCGGCGATACCCGCTCCCGCGGTGCCGGCGTTGTAGTACCGCGTGAGGGGACGGCGACGCGGCGGCGAGTGCGAGGCATCGGGACAGGGCGGCGTGCACCGAAGGGAAGCGAGCGCGCGGTCGGTGGGCGATGGTGTCGCGGCGCCTCGCCCTTGACCGGCTGGACGCGGACACGAGGGTCCTACTAGTCTCGTCGGACGAACTCGACGTGGGGGGCGAGGATGTCACTGGGCGGAAGTCTGAAAGACACGATGCGCAAAGAGATCCTCGTTCCGCCGGCCCTGTACCTTCCCCTCGTGGATGATCCCGACGGTCAGGGCCAGCTCGCGGTCGTTCAGAAGCTCGCCGATGGTCGGCGTGGACTGCTCGCCTACACCGCACTCGACAGGCTTGCCGACGCATGTGGTCATGAACAGCCCTGGATGCTGTTGATGACGTCGCAGCTCGATCGGATCCGGCAGGTCCAGCCCTTCGATGTCGTCGCCTTCGACATCGATGTGCCACCACATTCTCGTCGGGGAGGGCGGCTCGGATGAGTGACCCCATCTATGTTGACCGAGAGAACATGACGCGCCGGATGGGTCTCGTCGTCGACGAGGTGGATCGTGTCGATGATGCGTTGGCTTCCCTTCCCGGTGCCGCGGACGGCGGGGCCGCCTCCGCGCTCATCGGTTTCATCGCTGGTGCCGCCGCGGAAGCGGCGAACGAGTACGCCGGCGCGGTGCGCCTCGTGGGTGCCGTGACCGACAGCGTCCTCGACGACGTACGAGCGACCGAAGAGCAGATCCAGAGCGAGATCTCGCAACTCGAGGAGGGGCTCCAAGACTGATGCCGATCGATGCGAGAATTCCCGGCGACCCGGCGAGTGTGCGCGCGACTGCCGACTGGCTCGATCGCGTCAAGGAGGCGTACACGGGTGCCGACCTCGAACTCACCTCCCTCTGGAGCGACTCGAACTCTTACTGGACGGGCGAAGCGGGTCATGCGTGGAGGTCCGCGGTCGGCGACATCCGCAGTCGCGCGGACGAGGTGCGGGGTTATCTCGGGGATGCGGTAGAGGTTTTCCGCGCGTACGCCGCGCGATTGGAGCGAGCCCAGGATGATGTGGCGACGCTGCGCTCTCAAGCGGACTCCGTGGGGCTCGAGGTCATCGGTACCAACGTTCTCCCTCCGACGACCTCGCTCTCTTACTGCCCCGGTCCCGGTGCGCCCTCCGCCGATCTCGAGGCATATGACAGATACATCTCGCTGGTTGCGAGCTACAACGACCTCGGTACTCAGATCGGCACGATGATCGGAGAACTGGACGAGTGGGTCGCTGAGCACATGGCTCCTCTTGTCGCCCGGGTGGACACACTTCAGAAGCTCGCGGGCACGGTTTCCGCCCTTGCCGCAAAGGGGAACGAGTCGCTCGCGACGTCGGTGCTCGACGGATACGAGAGTTTTTACGATCAGACCCTGAGCACCTGGCGTAAGGATCACGACGCTCTGCAGTCGGCGGCCGAGACGTTCCGCGATCAGCTGCGCTCCGGTAACCCTGCTCTCCGTGCGCGGCTGAGGCAGCGGATCCGCACGGGATGCGCGCAGGGGTAGAAGAGCTGGCAGAGCAGATAGGTCGAGTTTCGCGGGTGACGCGTGTTCTCCCCGTCGCGGGTAACGTCATCGACGTCGTCTCCCTCGCCGCGGACGTCGCCGACGGTGGGTCCCTCAGCTCGGGCGTCGCAGAGATCGCCGGGGGCGTGGCCGGAGGCGCTGGAGGCGCTGCGGTCGGCGGTGCCGCGGCGGCTGCGTTGGGCAGCAACCCGGTCGGCTGGGTCATCGGCGGCACCGTGCTCGGTGGTCTGGCCGTCGGTGCCGGGGCCAGGTGGCTCTGGGAGGCCGCCGTCCCCCTCGAGTCGCGCGAGAGCATCGACGACTTCTTCACCGGTAGCCCGCCGCGGCTGGAGGGGTACGTGCCCCCGTCTCCCCGGTCACGGCCATACGTAGGAGCGAACTGACAGTGGCCATCAATACGTCGTCGCCGAGACTCCCGTCCACCGCGCCCCGCGTCCCCGTGTTCCCGAATGGTCGACGCCCGTCGTGGCTCGTCGTCGTCATCGCCCTGTTCGCCGTCCTCCCCGTTCTGATGGTCGCCGCCGACGACCGACTCGGGCTCCGCCTCGTCATGGGCGCTCTCACCGTGACCATCCTCGGGGCCGCGATATGTCTGAACGTGCTCTTCGGAACGATTCAGGAACGTCTGCTGCGCGTCGACGCCTCAGCATCCGGGATCTGGTTCCGTCCGGCTCCGGCGGCGACCGCGGTGCCCTTCGTGCTGGGAGCCCTGCTCCTTCTTCCCGCGATCGCCCAGATCGTGGTGGATGCCGGGAACCTGGCCACCATGCCGTCGTTCCTCCTGACTCGCGCGCCCTATGCCCTGGGCCTCTTCGGCGTCGGCGTAATCGTCGTGAGTGCTCTGCGTCTGCGCGAGCCCGCCGGTCTGCGTCTGGCGCAGGAAGGTCTCACAGGCATCCGGGGCCGCGGTCGAGTGAACTGGTCGTGGGATGAGCTCGCCGAGGTCGGGGTCGGTTCGGGGCCGGTCGCCAAGCTTCACCTCATCGCGACGGGCGCGGGCCCGCGCGTCGAGGCGCCGATGCTCGCGCTCGGCTCAGACCCCAATCAGGTCGCCACTGTGGTCCGGTACTTCCGCGACGACCCTGCGGCTCGTTCGCAGTTGAGCGAGAAGGGTCCCATGATCCTTCGCCGAGTGGACGACTCTCTTCGCGCTCTCGAGCGCTGACCGACGGCGCGCAGGAATCCCGCGATGCCGCGAGTGCGGACCTCGCAAGCCCCCGCACCGCCACCAGCGCGAGGCGCGGCGCTCACTCCGCCGCCAGCCCCACCTTCGCCTTCGCCCACGAGCGCCCGCGCGTGTCCTTGAGGATGTCGTACTCGACGTCGACGTGCGGTTCGATCGCGCTGTACTTGTCGTTCGGGGCCCCGATGACGAGCTGGAAGCCGAGGCCGCGCCACGCGCCGATCGCGCGCTTGGTGAAGTGGGCGTCGGCCTTGATGAGCGCCTCGTCGAGGAACACCGGGGCATACCGCGGCCGTTCGGCACCGGCATCCCCGAGCTGATACCGCAGAGCGGCGCCGACGATGAAGGCGATGAGCTCCTGCGACTCGCCTCCCGACTTCTCGCCGATGTGGTCGTAGAGGGCGACGTGCTCGCCGGTGTCGGCGCGGAAGCGCTCGGCGCTGACCCGCACGTGATTACGCACGTCGACGAGGTCGGCGAAGTCGGGTGCGGTCGGCCGGATGCGGCCGATGAGCCGCGCCATCCGCCCGTACACGGCTTCGCGCTCCTCATCGGATGAGGCGGCGTCGATCGCGGCCCGCACGTCGCGGAGCTCCCGGCGGAAGCGCTTGCGCACCTCGGACTGGCTCTCGCGCGGCACGATCTGCAGCCGGTGCTCGTCGTCATAGAACGGCAGATCCTGCATGATGTCGTTGATCGGCGCGATGCGTTCGCGGATCTCGCGCAGGGCCCGGGTGAGAGCGGAGTCGAGGCTGGTGAGGTCGTTGCCCGACAGGCGCAGCAGCGAGTCGCGCCACTCCGCTTCGAGCTCGTGCAGGCCGCTGGCCTCGAGGTCGGCGAGGATCCGCTCGAAGTCGCCGAGCGAGTCGTCGGGGTCGGCGAGCAGGTTGGGGCTCGGCCACCGGTCGGTGAACGCGGTCATCGTGCGGCGGAGGCTCTCGCGTTGGTCGCTCCACATCTCTTGCGCGCTCCGCTGTTCCTCGAGCAGGCGCTTCGACGCGGACTCGAGGGCCGCGTCGAAGCGTGCGAGTCGCTGCGACGGCGAGAGGTCGTCGCCGGAGGGCGCCACGAACAGCCCGTCGAGATAGGCGACTTCATCGGGGGTGAGCGTCATCTCGAGGTCTTCGGCCCGTTCGAGCAGGATCTGCGCGGCATCCACGTCGTCGGTGATCTCGGCCCAGCGCGCGGCCAGCGCCTGCTGCTCGGTCTTGGCTCCGCCGATCTCTTCGCGCAGGCGCGCCACGCGGGCCTTCGCGCCCGAGATCTGCTCCTGCAGCTCGGCGATGCGGGGGTTGCCCGCGGTGATGTCGACCACGGTCTCGTTCCAGCGGTCGAGTTCGCGTTGAACGGATGCCACGTCCACCTGGTCCCACGACAGATCGGCGATCTTCTCGAGGGCACCGCGCCGGTTGTCGAAGGCGTCGAGGGCGGCGGCGGCCTCATCGACCGCGGTCTTGGCGGTGGCGAGGTCGCGGCGCACGGTGACGATCTGCTCGCCGAGCTCGGTGAGGCGTACACGCGACGAGAATCCCAGGATGCTCTGACGCGCCGACCCGCCGTGAGCGCCGCGTGCGCCCTGGCTCGTCTGTCCCGAGATGGTCAGGGCCATGCGGTGCTGCGACAGCTCCGATACGGAATCGACGCACACGAAGGCGAACTGCTGCTCGAGCCGGTCCTGCAGCCACCCGGTGAAGGGGGAGCGGCGGAACTCGAGGCGCCCGGGAAGGGTCGCGGGGTCGAGCCCGCCGCGCTCGGGCAGGTCGGTGGGAACTCCCTCGAAGCGCAGTCGCTCACCGAGGCGCACGCCGTCGATCGCGGAGCGGAAGGATGCCAGGTGCGCGGCGTCGACGAGCAGCGTCGTCGCGAATCCGCCCAGGGCGAGGGTGAACGCCCCGCGCCACGGCTCGAACTCGGTGCGCACGTCGACGAGCTCGGCGACGAAGGGCAGCTCGGCGGCGGTGAGTCCCGCGGCCTCGGCGAGAGCTTCGCGGGCTTCGTGCAGACGCTGTGGGATGTTGTCGTCGCGGGTCTGCGTGCGCCGGTGCTCGGTCTCGAGGGCGGCGAGCTGCTGGCGCAGATCGGTGTGCCGGCTGCTGGCGGCGACGAAGGCGTTGCGCACCGCGCTCTTGGCATCCGTGTCGGCGAGGGTGCGACGCGCCTCGGCGACGAGGGCGGCGAACTGCTTCTCGGTGGCGACCTCGACCGACAGCACGGCCAGCGCCGCCTCGAATCGCTCGCGGTCGCGCTGCATGCCGGCGAGGCGCCGCTCGAGGTTCCGGAGCTCGCGTTGGGCGGCGTCGAGCCGGTCACCGCCGGCTGCGCGCAGCACGTCGCCGAGTCCCTCGCGCTCCGCTTCGGCGGCGTCGGCGAGGGACTGGCGTTCGCGCACGAGCGCGTCGGTGGCGTGGGTGCGCTCGCGCAGCTCGGCCTCGACCGCTTCGAGCAGATCGACCCGGCGCTGGGCGCGCCAGAGCGAGGCGCGCGAGTCGGGGTCGCCCAGACGGCCGAGCGCGTCGATCAGGCGCAAGCGCTCGGCGGCGTCGTCGATGCGCGTCTTCATCCCGCGGATGGGCTGCAGCGCACGCACCTGCTGGCGGGCTTCGAGCATGCGCGTACGCGTCGACTCGAGCCCGTCGAAGTGCGTGACGACGGCGTCGGCGACGACGAGCGTCTCGGGCTCCTCGAGCACCATGCGCTTGTACAGGTCGTCGACGGTGGTGATCTGCTGCCCGGCCTGGATGCGCGCGAGAAGGCTCATGGCTTTCGTTCCCGCGCCCGCCGCCCCGATGCCGAGCACCGCGTGCAGCCGCGCCGAGAACTCGCGGTCGGTCGCGAGGGTGTCGAGGCCCGTGGCCCGTACCGCGGAGTCGGAGAGGTGGCTCTGCGCCGCCCGCTCGAGCTGGCGCAGGTCGAACGCTCCGTGCACCGTCGCGCGCACCTTCACCGCGTCGTCGAGCGTGCGCGCTGCCGCCGGGATGTACCAGGCGCGCACCGCGGTGAACCGGGCGCCGTCGTGATCGGCCCACGTCATGGCGATCGCGGTCCACGTGTCGACGCCGTCGCCGCGCAGCACCCGCACCTTGGTGCCCTCGTCGGTGCGCGACTCGTCGAGCTTGCCGCGGCCGTACGAGAGGATGTTGCGTTGCTCCTGCCCGCGCGGGCGCCCCACGACCGCGCCGTTCGACGCGCCGTTGAAGGGGGTGGTGTGCGGCATCATGAGCGCCACGTAGGCGTCCATGAGCGTCGACTTGCCCGAGCCCGACCCGCCGCACAGCAGCGTCGCGGTCGGCGCGAAGCGCACACGGTGCGTGCCGTCGTACCCGCCCCAGTTGATGAGCTGGAGGTCTTCGGCGACCCACTGCTGCCCACGCGATGCCGCGGGGATCAGCCCGAACAGCGTCTCGAGCATCGTCATGCGCTCTCCTCCTCGAATTCTCCGGATGCCACGACCTCGGTGTCGGCGTCCGCCTCGTCGAGCACTGCCGCCGGGGTGCCGGCATCCGGGATCTGCTCTTCCAGCCAGCGCTGGAGCTCGCGGAGGACCTCGGCGCTGAGCACGATCTCGATGAGCGGGCCGATGCGGTAGCGCCCCTCGGACTCCTCCTCGATGATGCCCTCGCGATCGAGACGGGCGATGGCGGTGCGGACGGCCCGCTGCTGGCTCGCGCGCGTGCCGTCCGTTTCGCTGAAGTAGGTGAGCACGGTCTGCTCGACCTCTTCGACGTCGACGCGGGCCGAGGCGGTGCCGGCGGTCGTCTCGCGCTGGAACACGGTCCGCAGATAGACGAGCACGAGCGTCTCGGCGCGAGAGTACGCCTCGTCCTTGAGCAGGATCGGCACGTCGACGTCGTCGCTGCGCACCTGTTCCTTGTAGGCGACCCCGCGCGCGTGGTCGACGACGAGCCGCACGAACAGATCGTTCAGGCGGGACTCGATCATCTGCTGGTGCTCGAGCAGCAGCTTCCACTCGGCGGGGGAGTTCTCGGCGACGAGGAAGCGCCGCTGCAGGATGCGCACCAGCACGCGCCGCACGTCGGCGTCCAGGATGCCGCGGTCCCCGGCGAACAGCGCGTCGGGATCGTTCTCCATCGCGACGGGCGAGATGAACGCGGGGGTGTCCGTGTCGGGGGCGGACGGGGCGATGTCAGTCATCGGCATCCGTTTCTGTCGTGCGGGAGGCGGTGACCGCCCCGAAGGCGAAGCGACGGGTCGTGCCGTCGGGGCGGACGGCCTCGACGATCGAGACGTCGTCGGTCTCGATCAGTCCTCCGCGGTGGACGATCTCGAGCAGGCCCACGAGGTCGACCGGGCGCCGGGTGTCGGCCCCGGCTGCGGCGAACGCGGTCGCGAGGTCGAAGCCCTCGCCGAGGGTGGCGACGTAGGCCTCGAGCTCGGGGTAGTGCGGCCCGCCCCACGCGCGCGTGTCGGCGTCGACGAATTCGACGTCCTCGTCTCCGGATGCCAGGGGCTCCGGCGCCCCGGGAGGACGCACGTCGCTGAGAGACCGGCGCAGGTGCCCGATGTCGGCGAGGGGGAGAGTCCGCACGGGCTCGACGCGGCCGGGGGAGCGGGTCTGGCTCCAGCGGTGCAGGCCCGCCATGACCGCGCGCAGCAGATCGTCGACCTGGCGGTCGCGGATGGGGTCGTGGGTGCGCACCTGCGCGGTGATGACGTGCGAGGCCCGCCGCTGGGCGGTGAGCACCTCCTGCACGCCGGCCTCGACGCGGCGCGCGATCGCGTCGAGCTCGCCGCGCTGCTCGGGCGTCATGAGGCGCGAGAAGGGCTGGGCGAGCACCGCGTGCAGCTGGTCGGTGAGGTCGTCGATGTTCTCGGGGTCGCCGATCAGACGCAGCGCGCCCTGGAACGCGCGGCCCTCGGGGGTGGCCTGCATCACCTGGCGCCCGCGCTCGAGGTATTCGCGCAGCACCTCGCCGGTGGGGCGCACGTCGCGACGCAGCTCGGCGACCACGTCGCGCTGCATCGCGGCGATCGACTCGGCCACGCGCGAGAAGTCGGCGGGGAGCTCTCGCGCGAGGTGGATGACGTTCTCGGCCTCTTCGAGCAGGTGATCGTCGTCGAGCGGTTCGACGATCCCCTCGTCGAGAGCGGCGATCTCGGCGTCCAGGGCCGCTCTCTCTTCGAGCAGGGCCTCGCGGCGACGGGCGGGGTCGCTCTCGGCGTCGCGCGCGAGCCGGTCGACGGCATCGAGCAGGGTCCGCACGCGAGAGCGCGAGACGCGCGCGCGCCCGCCGCCGGCGCGACCGGCGATCTCGAGGGCGCCGACCGCGTGCGCCGAGAGCCGGTACACCTCGACGTCGTCTTCGATCTGCAGACCGAGCCACCCCACGCGCACCCATCCGCGGCAGATCTCTCGAGCGGAACCCGCGGGGATCCGCCGGTCGTCGTCGGTGTCGATGCCCGCGGCCCGCAGCTCCTCGATCGCCTCCGCGACCTCGACGTGGGCGTCGGCGACCGCGACGGCGGGGCGGTCGGGGGTGAAGACGATCGACAGCACCGCGACGACGAACGGCGCGAAGCGTCCGTGCAGCAGGTCGAGGGTCGGGTTCTTGAACGCCGTCACCGAGCGCAGGTACGCGGCTTCGGTTCGGGTGCTGCTCACTGGCTGAAGTCTACCGGCGGCGCAGTGAGCGCCGTGGCGCGACCTGTCGGGGCGAGACCGCGCCGTTCGTCCGCCTGTTCCGGCGGCCTGCACGCGAGGCGGCCCGGCCGCAGCCGTTCACCCATCCGTGCATTGATAGAGAGTGGCTCCGGTGACCTTGTTGATCTCGCCGCCCTCCTTCGACTGGCTGAAGTCCCATTCCTTCACCTCGTGGCAGCCGGGGCCGGTCGCCACGCGCCTCACGGGGTCGCCCTCGGGAGCACCGGATGCCACGACGAACACCCGCGCGTGACCCGTCTGGACCATCTGCTCGAGGTCGTCCGTCGTGAACACGGGCACGTGCCCGCTGTAGCCGCCGTCGGTGAGCACGCTCGAGCCGGTGGCGTCGATCACCTGCGACGACAGGGCCCACGAGTCGGTCACGAAGAGCGGGGTGCCGTTCTCGCCGCCGCCGTGTTGACGGGCAGCCTCGGCGATCTGCGCGACCGCGGGGCTCATCTGCGGGGTTCCGCCCCAGATCGAGGGGGACGAGACCGTGAACGTCTCGTCGGGGTGGCCGCCGCGCGCGGTGACGCCGACGTAGGCGTCGCCTCCGCTGCCGTCTCGCGCGTCGTCGAGCACTTGGGGGCTGGTCGCCACGGGCAGGCAGATCAGGGCGACGGCCAGAGCGGCCGGGGCGGCACGGCCGAGACGGGGGAGCGAACCGGGTGATGCCAGGGCGGCGGTCACGCCCACCGCGAGCCCGAGCGCTCCGATCGCGATCGCGGGGACCAGCAGCACCGCGGGCAGACGCGCCTGGCCGATGAGCGCGACCCACCAGGCGGCCTGCACCACGACGACGGCCGGCAGCGCGAGCCGCCACCGTCTGAGGGGCGCACGAAGCAGCCGTACCCCCTCGACCCAGGCGACGGCGACGAGCAGAACCATCGGGACGCCGAGGGCAGCGACGTACGCCGTGTGCGGCACGTGGGTGAAGGAGAGGACGGCCGCGGCAGTCGCGAACCACACCGCGGCGACGACGACGAGCGGCAGGCGGGCTGTGCTCAGCGGCGTGCGCGGGCGGCCGCGTCGGGGCAGATACCGCCAGAGGCCCAGGGCGATACCGGCGAGCGCCGCCGGGTACAGCCAGCCGATCTGGCTCACGAGAGGCAGCTCCAGCAGTTTTGTGAGGGTGGGGGAGCCTCCCGAGCCGGAGGGGGCGGGCGTCGTGAGCGCATGGCCGAGGGCGGCGAGGGTTGCGCCGAGCCCGCCCGTGGAGCTCGAGGAGCCCACCGAGCCCGGGACTGCTCCGGGCACGAAGCGGTCGAGGCCGTTGTATCCGAAGACCATCGCGAAAACGTCGTTCGTCGTCGACCCGTCGATATAGGGGCGCGCGTCGGCGGGAACGAGGGCGACCACGGTGATCCAGGCGACGGATGCCGCGAGCGCGGCGCCCGTGACAGCTCCGGCGCGAACGAGGCCACGACGCCATCCCGGGGTCGCGATGAGGGTGCCCGCGACGAGGGCGGGAAGGACGAACCACGCGGCCATCATCTTCGCCTGGAAGCCCACGCCGATGAACACCGCGCAGAGCAACAGCGGCCACCATCTCGCGGTGAGCACCGCGCGCTGCCACCACACCAGGGCCACGGCGAGGGCCATCGTGAGCAGCCCGTCCTCCATCGGGTGGGCGAACATCGACACGAAGATCGGGGTCGAGGCCGTCGTGGCGGCGGCGAGCAGCCCGGCGCCGCGTCCTCCCCAGCGGAGGGCCAGCACCGCGCACGCGACGACGGTGACGACACCCTCGATCACCTGGGGGAGGGCGATGGCCGAGATCGACATCCCGAAGAGGCGGATGCTCAGCGCCTGGGGTACGGCGAAGCCGCTGAGCTTGTCGAGGGTGACCGTGGCATCCGGATCGAAGGCCCCGAAGAAGAGCGCGTGCCACGACTGCGACATCGACCGGGCCGAAGCCTCGTAGAAGGAGAAGTCACCTCCGCGCGAGAGGTTCCAGCAGGTCAGCACGACGAAACCCGCGACGATCAGCGTCAGCGCGATCCGTGCCCACCGGGGTTCGCGCCACCAGCGCGCGAGAGGGACGGGAGAGGTCACGACGCACAGATTCCCTCGGTGAGAACGGGAGCGGGTATCAATCGGCTATGCCGCCGCTGTGGGTGACACGACCGGCGAGAACCGCGCGTGCGATCGTCTTGGGGCACGCACCGAGGACCGCCTTCCGAGACGACCGCGGCGGGCGGCGTCGCCGCGCCGAGAAGATCGCCGGATCCGCTCCGCCGCAGCGCTCGCGCCCCCTACGATGATCGCGGAGGTGCCCATGTCCGTTTGGCGCAAGAACCGCTCGTTCACGCGTCTTGCGCTGCGGCGCGCTGCGGCTATCGTCGCGGGCGCAACCCTCGTCGCCGCGGGGGCGATCGCCTCTCCCGCGTCTGCCGCGACGGCGCTGCCCGGCTGGCTCTCGACCAACGGGTCGACGATCGTCACGGCATCCGGTGCACCGTTCACCATCAAGGCGGCCGCGTGGTTCGGCATGGAGACCTCGAACTGCGCCCCGCACGGGCTGTGGTCGATTCCCCTCGACGACGGCCTCGCCGCGATCGCGGGGATGGGGTTCAACGCCATCCGCCTCCCCTTCTCGAACGAGTGCCTCGCCGCCACGGCATCGAACTCGATCAACGCCGCGGTCAACCCGGGACTGGTCTCGCTCACGCCCCTGCAGCTCATGGACACCGTGATCGCGCGGGCCAAGGCGCACGGTCTCTCGGTGATCCTCGATCGGCACCGTCCTGATTCCGCGGCCCAGAGCGAGCTCTGGTACACCGCGCAGTACAGCGAACAGCGGTGGATCGACGACTGGAAGATGCTTGCCGCTCGCTACAAGAACGAGTCCGCCGTCATCGGCGTCGATCTGCACAACGAACCTCACGGGTCGGCCTGCTGGAACTGCGGCGACCCCGCGCGCGACTGGCGCGCGGCGGCCACCCGCGCCGGCAATGCGGTGCTGGCGGTGAACCCGAACCTGCTCATCATCGTCGAGGGCGTCGAACGCCAGAACGACGGATCGAGCACGTGGTGGGGCGGCGGCCTGAAAGACGCGGGCGCCGCACCGGTCGCTCTCGAGGTGAAGAACCGCGTGGTCTACTCGCCGCACGACTACCCGGCGAGCGTCTACGCGCAGACCTGGTTCTCGGCATCCGGTTATCCCGCCAATCTCGAAGCGGTGTGGGATGCCAACTGGGGTTACCTCGTGCGGGGGAACATCGCTCCCGTGCTGCTCGGAGAGTTCGGCACGAAGCTCGAGACGGCGAGCGACCGCGCCTGGCTCGACGCGCTCGTGGGGTACCTCGCGAAGACCAAGATCAGCTACGCCTACTGGTCGTTCAACCCGAACAGCGGCGACACCGGTGGGCTCGTCGGCGACGACTGGCGAACCCCGCAGAAGGCCAAACTCGCCGCTCTCGCGCCGATCCTGACACCGGTCGCCTCGCCGGCGCCGCAGCCGAACCCCGCGCCGACGGCCACGCCGAAGCCGACGGCGTCTCCCACGGTGTCACCGAAGCCGACGGCGTCTCCCAAACCGGCGGCTCCCAGCCCGTCGCCCACCGCGTCGCCCACCCCTGCACCCACGCCGAAGCCGGGTGCGAGCGCGGCGGCTGGCATCACCGCTACCTGGGTTCCGCAGAGCACCTGGGGCGAGGGATACGTCGCCGAGCTCACGGTGACCGCCACCGGGCCGGTGAAGAAGTGGTCCGTATCCTTCGACGCCCCCGGCACCACCGCGGTGTCGAACGCGTGGGGCATGAGCTGCTCCGTGGCCGCGGGCCGTGTCACGTGCACCGGAAGCGCCTGGGCGGCTGCGCTCGCTCCCGGTCAGAGCGTGCGGGTGGGCCTGCAGGCGGCGGCCACGCGGGCACCGTCCGCTCCGAAGCTCATCGTCACGGCATCCTGAGGTCCTCCTGCGAGGGGGACGACCTCGCATCCATCGCTGGCGCATAGGGTACCCAGGGCTGCGATGGGGGAAGCACTGCCTACGATGCGCCGGTGGCCGCTGCATTTCCTCCCGTTCCCACCCCGACGCTTCCGCTGACGTCGGGTCTGCGTCGACCTCGACGCTGGACCGTCGGCCTCGCCGCCGTCGGACTCGTCGCGCTCGCCCTCACGGGGTGGCAGGTATGGGCGGGGGCTCCGAGCGAGTACTACGCCTCCATCGCCCTGTCGATGAGTCGCTCGTGGTCGAACTTCTTCTTCGGCGCCGTCGACCCCGCCGGCACCGTGACGCTCGACAAGATCCCCGGGTCGTTCTGGATCCCGGCGCTCTTCGTGCGCGCCTTCGGGTACTCGGCGTGGGCGGTGATCCTGCCGAACGCGTTCGCGGCGGTCGCTGCGGCACTCGTCGCCGCCTTCGCCGCACGACGCGTGGCGGGGGAGCGCGCCGGGCTCATCGCCGGCGCGGTGGTGGCCGTGACGCCCATCCTGGTCGCGGTCGCGCGCTCGAACCAGCCCGAGACGTTCTTCGTGCTCGGTCTGTCGCTGACGGCCTGGGCGGCGGTGCGCGCCGTTCAGGCGCGCAGTCTCGGGTGGCTCATTGCCGCGGGCGCCCTGATCGGCCTGTCGTTCCAGTTCTACGAGCTCGAGGCCTGGGCGGTCTGGCCGGCACTGGCCGCCGCGTACCTGTGTACCCGGCAGTCGTGGTCTCGACGCATCGGCCACCTCGCGCTCGCGGGAACGGTGAGCCTCGCGGCCTCGCTGTGGTGGGTCGCGATCGTGTCGCTCATCCCCGCGGGGAGCCGGCCCTATATCGGCAGCACACTCACGAACAACCCGTGGGAGATGGTGTTCGGCTACAACGGCCTGGGCCGGTTCTCGGCGACCGCCGACAGCGGTGCGTACGAGTCGTTCACCCCTCCGTTCTCGGGTGAGCCCGGGGTGCTGCGCCTGTTCAACGCCGAGCTCGCGGGGCAGGTGGCGTGGCTCGTTCCGGCCGTCGTCGTCGCTCTCGTCGTCCTGTGGGTGCTGCGCTTCTCGCGACCGCTCACGGTGTTGCTGACCGTGTGGCTCGCCACCTTCGCCGCGATGTTCTCCGCCGTCGCGGGAATGCACCAGTTCTACACGGCGTCGCTCGCGATACCCCTCGCCCTCGCCATCGGTACCGCGCTCGCCGTGGCTCATCGCGCGGGCAGGGTGTGGCCGCAGATCGCGATCGTCGCCTCCGCGGGGGCGACGGCTCTCGGCATTGGCATCTCGACCGGCGGATACAGCGTGCCCGTCTCGATCGCTCAGGCCATCGCCGCCGTGATTGCAATCGTGCTGCTGTCGACACGCCACCGTGGGCGTCCGGTCACCACCGTCGCGCTGATGATCGGGCTGCTGCTGACCCCGGCCGTCTGGTCGGCGGTCACCGTCGCCCACCCCAACTCGATCAATCCCGTCGCGGGAGGGGTATCGGAGACCTCGGGTTTCGGTGGGCGGGGCTTCGGCGGCGGAGATTTCGCCGGCGGGATGCCGACCGGCGGACGCGGCAGCCAGGGACTCGGCGCCGCACGTGGGGGAGGAGGAACGCCGGGCCAGGGGTTCGGGCCGGGATCCGGCCCTGCGACGGCGCCCGGCGGCTCGGCCTCGGGGCACGCGCGCGGGGGAGCGGGCGGAGCACCGACCGGCGGCGCAGGCTTCGGCGCCGGTGGCAGCGAGAACAGCGACGCTCTCGTCTCGTGGCTGCAGGCCCGCGGCACGGGATCCACGTATCTGGCCGCGACCTTCGGGGCGCAGTCGGCGGCGCAGTTGATCATCGCCTCGGACGGCGGTTCGTTCCTGCCGATCGGCGGCTTCAACGGCACCGACGATGTGCCGACCCTGCAGGCCTTCACCGCCATGGTCGACTCGGGCCAGGTGCGATACGTCGTCGGCGGCGACCAGCGCGGCGGGGGCACGTCGATGGCCGCCGCGGCCACGACCACCGCGTCGTCGCAGATCCGCACCTGGGTGACGCAGCACTGCGCCACCGACAGCTCCGCCCCCTCTACGGTCTACGACTGCGGCTGAGACGGCGCTTTCTCCGGTTGAGCGTCCACGCACGCCGGGTCCCGGGACGCGCGTGCGGCGTGCCTTGGACACTCGACGGAGGGCAACCGCCGCCCGTGAATCTCGCGCACGTTCAGCCCGAGCGCGTCGAGTGTCCAAAACATCCGGACGAATTCGAGATCTCTCCGGGTTTTCTGGACACTCAACGAGCGGGAGCGGGAGCGGGAGCGGGAGCGGGAGCGGGAACGGGAGCGGGAGCGGGAGCGGGAGCGGGAGCGGCACACCCCGCGAGAGAACGCGGGATGCTGTCGGGACGGCGCCGCGGCAACTCCGCGCACCGCGGCTCGCGGCTCAGCGCCCCAGGAACTCCATGCCCGCTTCGCGGAACGCCCGAGCGCCGGGAGCATTCACGTGGTGACGGCCCGGGATGTCGGCGAACTCACCCTGGGGGAGGAGCCCCGCCAGGTGCTTCGACTGGTCGTGGATGGGGTCTTCCGTTCCCGTGGCGATGAGCACGGGCTGCTGCGGGGGCGACGAGGGGTCGGGATCGGTCTCGCCCAGGCGCATCCCCTCTGCAATCGCGACGAGCGCACGCAGGTCGTTGCCCGGCACGCGTTCGGCGAGCGAGACGTAACGCTGGGTCGTGGCATCCTGAACGGGTTCACCGTGGTCGAGGAATGCCCGAGCCTGGTCGACCTGCAGCCGCGCGAGAGGACGACCGTCCGGGATGCCGCCCAGAACCGCGCGCTCCACGTGTTCGGGGGCGTCGACGGCGAGCTGCCAGCCGACCCGCCCGCCGAGGGAGTAGCCGAGGTAGCGCACCTGATCGAGGAGGTACGTGTCGAGCACGGCGACGAGGTCGCTGACGAGCGTGGGCATGGTGTACGACGCGGCGTCGTGCGGTTTCTCGCTGGCGCCGTGACCGCGCTGATCCACCGCGATCACGCGGTAATCGGCGCGGAGCAGGTCGCGCACCCACCCGGTGTTGACCCAGTTGTCGCGGGTGCTCGAACCGAAGCCGTGGACGCACAGGACGGGATCTGCCTCGACGTCGCCCCACGAGTAGGTCGCGAGGCGCACGTTGTCGCCGACGATGACGAACTGCGCGGGAGGGACCTCGGTCAGGGCGGGAACGGCATCCATTCCTCCGATCCTGGCAGAGCGCGCCGGCCCGCACCGCGTAGTGGTCATAGTGGTCTCATGGGGTATACGCGCGCCGAACTCGAGTCCTATCGGGATGCCACGAGGCCCGACCTCGTCGAGCCGGGCGTGCGATTGCTGTTCGTCGGCATCAACCCGGGCCTGTGGACCGCGGCGACCGGGACCCCGTTCGCACGCCCGGGCAACCGCTTCTGGCCGGCGCTGGTGAGGGCGGGGATCCTTCCGCGTCTGCCCGCCTACTCCGAGCCGCTCGGCGACGAGGACCGCCGCATGATCTTCGACGCGGGAGTCGGCGTGTCGAACCTCGTCGCGCGAGCGACCGCGCGAGCCGATGAGCTGTCACGGGAGGAGCTCCGGGCGGGTGCGGCGTCGCTCGTCGAGCGGGTCGCCGGGTGGCAGCCTCGGGCCGTCGCGGTCGTCGGGCTCACCGCCTACCGCCAGGGCTTCCAGCGGCCCCGCGCGACCGCGGGGCGACAGGAGGAGTCGATCGCGGACGTCCCCACCTGGGTGCTGCCCAACCCCAGCGGGCTGAACGCCCACGACACCGTCGACTCGCTCTCTCGCGCGTACGCCGACCCGGCGCGGGCCGCGGGGGTCATCCGCTGACGCGCGTCTCACGCCGCGGCGGAAGGTGTCACGATGGCAGGATGCCGCCCACTCGACGCCGCACGACCGCCCTTCTCGCCCTGGCCGCGGTGGTCGCGGCCGGGCTCGTCGTCCACCTCGTGCTGCCCTCGAACACCGCGACCGATATCGCCGGCGACGCGCTCTACACGGTCGCGGTCTACGCCGCGGTCGTGATGGTGCTCCCGCGCCTGCGGCCGTTCGTCGTCGGCCTGATCGCCGGGGGATGGAGCGTGGCCGTGGAACTCTTCCAGGCCACGGGAATCCCCGTCGACCTGGCGGAACGGTTCCGTCCCATCGCGCTCGTGCTCGGCACCGGGTTCGACGCACGCGACATCGTCGTCTACGTGTGCGCGGCGATCGTCGCCGTCGGCGCGGATGTCGCCGTCGGACGCTCGCCGAGGCGCGAACCGCAACGATGAGCGCCGACGTTCCTCCCCAGGGGATGACGCGGCCCGCCGTCAGCCGCTCACCGGTATCGTGACCACCTCGCACGACGGAGGGGAGCGGCGATGAGAGTGCGGTTCGAGGGCGACGTCTTCCGGTGGGAGGCGCGCAGCGACAGCGACTGGTACTTCGTCGCGCTGCCGCCCGAGCTCAGCGCGGAGATTCGCGAGACGCAGACGTATCGGCGCGGTTTCGGCGGGGTGCGGGTCGACGCCACGATCGGCGCCACGACCTTCCGCACCTCGATCTTCCCGCAGGCCGGGGGCGTCTACGTCCTGCCCCTCAAGCGCGCGGTGCGCGACGTCGAAGCCATCGACCCCGGGTCGGTCGTGCGCGTCGACCTCTTCGTGATCGACGCCTGAGCCGTGCCGATGCTGAGCGCACTGGCCGCCGGAGTGTTCGCCGTGGCGGGTATCGCGCTCGCCGTGGTCGACGTCCGCACCCACCGGCTGCCCGATGCGGTTGTGCTTCCGGCGCTGCTCGTGGTCGCGGCGCTGCTGACGGCCGAAGCCCTGCGCACCGGTGAACCGGGGCGCGCGCTCGGCGTCGTCGGGGGGTCGGCGGCGGCGTTCGCCGTCGCTCTCGCGCTGCACCTGTCGCGTCCCGGTGCGTTCGGCGGAGGAGACGTCAAGCTCGCCGCCTTCGTCGGGGCGCCGCTGGGGTGGTACGGGCCCGAGGCCGTGGCATCCGGCCTGCTCTTCGCTCTTGTTCTCGGCGGCGTCGCCGCCACCGGTGTTCTGCTCGCGGGTGAGCGACGCACGCAGATCGCCTACGGCCCCTGGCTTCTCTCGGGCGCGTGGCTGCGTCTGGTGGGCGGGCCGGGAGAGGGGATGCCGTCGGGCTGACCTGTCGCTGCGCACCTCCGCGGTCAAGCCCGTGGGGCACGCCCCGCCGCGCCGATACCCTGAGCGCATGGCTGACCTCATACGTCGTGTCACGGCGTGGGCGCTGCGGCTCCGTCTCGTGCGCGCGTTCCTCGTCTATTCGGGGGCGCGCGGCCCCATGCTCGCCGACAGCGTGACCTATCGCACCCTGTTCAGCCTGTTCGCTGCGGTGCTTATCGGGTTCTCGTTCGCGGCGATCTGGCTGTCGGGGAACCCCGATGCGTTCTCGGCGCTCGAGCGAGCGGTCAACAACGTGGTGCCGGGTCTCGTCGGACCTGATGGTCTGCTCGACGTGAGCAAGCTCGATGCCCCGCGGGAGTTCACCGTCGCGGGGGTGATCGGAACCATCGGTCTGCTCGGCGCAGCGATCGGCGCCATCGGCTCGCTGCGCTCGGCCCTTCGACAGATCGCCGGCGTCGCCACCGACGACACACTCCCCATCCTCGTCATCGTGCGCAACCTCGCCGTCGCGATCGGCATCGGCGTCGCTCTCGTCGGCGCGGCCGTCGTGACCTTCCTCGCCACCGCCGGGCTGACGTTCGTGCGGGAGCTGCTGGGCATCTCCGCCGACTCCTGGATCTCCGCGGTGTTGACCTGGCTGGTCTCGACGCTCGTCGTCCTGCTGCTCGACACGGCCGCCGTGGCCGTGGCCTTCGCCGCCCTCTCGGGCGTGAAGACGCGCCGCCCCACGCTCCTACGGGGTGCCCTTCTCGGCGGCGTGGGACTCGTCGTCCTGCAGCAGTTGTCGGGGCTGTTCGTCGGCGGAGCGGGCAACAACCCGCTGCTCGCGACGTTCGCCTCGCTCATCGCTCTGCTGCTGTGGCTGAACCTCTCCAGCCAGGTCATCCTCATCGCGGGCGCGTACATCACCGTCGCCACCGAAGAGGACCACGACCGCGTCCGCGCGAAGTACGGCGCGTCGACCATGATCCAGTTCCGCGTCCGCCGAGCCGAGAAGGCGGTGCGCGCTGCGACCGGTGAGCTCGACGCCGCCCGCGCCGCAGAGACGAAGGAGCGCGAGAACCTCGCGACGAACGACCCTGCGGCGGCCGCTCGCGAGGACCGCGCCGAGGCTCGCGCGGGGTCCCCCGATGAGTGAGTCCGCGAGCGGGCTGCTGGCCTCGGGGGAACGCGTCGCCGCGTACAGCGCCGACGCCGTCCGTGCCGCCGAGAAGCCTCTGCTGGCGGAGGGGCGGCCGCTCATGCGCTGGGCCGCCGCGGCCCTGGCCGACATCGTCGCGCAGCAGCTCGTCGCGCGACCCGGAAGAGTTCTCGTCCTCGTGGGCGCGGGCGACAACGGGGGAGACGCCCTGTACGCCGCGGCCGAGCTCGGCGCCGTCGCCGAGCGCGTCGATCTGGTGCTCGTGCGCGATCGCGTGCACCGGGCGGCGCTCGATGCCGCGGTCGCCGCGGGAGCGCGCGTGCGGTCGGCGTCGGAGGTCCGCGGTGAGCTGGCCGAGTACGCGCTCGTGCTCGACGGCATCCTCGGCATCGGTCGTCTGGCGGACCGGCGCCTGCGCGGGGGAGCGCGCGCTCTCGTCGAAGGCGTCCGCGGCCTTCGGGAGCAACCGTTCGTCGTCGCGGTCGACCTCCCCAGCGGCCTCGATCCCGATGACGGGACGGCGGATGCCGCCGTGCTCGCCGCCGACGTCACGGTCACCTTCGGGGCCCTCAAGGCGGGCCTGGTCCGTGGACGGGGTCCGGAGCTGTCCGGACTCGTGCACCTGGTCGACCTGGGGCTCGAACCCTACCTCCGGCTCGCGCATCCCGCGGTGACCGCTCCCGTCCAGGTCGTGCGGGTGACTCCCCGCGACCGCTCCTGACGAGAGGGGTTCAGCGGGCGTAGCGCTCGACGAAGGTCCGCAGCATGAGTGAGGGAGCCGTCACGGGCGCGCGGCGGACGGCGGCGAGGGTCAGGTCGAGTTCGTCCGCCGCGAAGTAGCCGTACGAGGCGTAGGCGTGGATGCGCGTGACGATGCCGTCGAGGTCGAGCTCGGGATGGAACTGCGTCGCGTACACGTTCTGCTTCACACGGAACATCTGCACGGGGCACGTCGGTGACGACGCGAGAAGGGTCGCCGATGGCGGGAGCGCGCTGATGGCCTCTTTGTGCCCGACGAACGCGGGGAAGGTCGCGGGCAGTCCCTTTGCGAGAGGATCGTCGCGTCCCTCGGGGGTGAGGGAGATGTCGACGACGCTGATGGGCTCCGCGAACGTCCCGTCGGTGGGTGCCCCCAGGTGCGTCCCTAGGGTGCCGACCCCGTAGCAGGCGCCGAGGAAGGGGACGTCCCGGGTGACGACCTCGTCCACCAGGGCGGCCATCTCGGCCTCGACGCGCCGTTGGACGGCGGATTTGCGCTCGGGCGGGTCGGACGCGTTGAAAGGACTGCCGCCGACGAGGATCCCCGACACCGCGTCGAGGTCGAAGGCGGGCATCGAGTCCCGCTCGAGCCGCACACGCAGCAGCCGCTCGGGAGGCAGCCGCGTGAATCGCAGGAACAGCGCGTACTCCTCGTCGGCCGGGCGGTCTTCGGCGCGCGTGGCGAGCAGCACGAAGGGGCGGTCGCCGGGGAGGTCGGTCGAGGTCACTCCAGCGATTGTAGGTGAGCGCTGTCAAGGCACCGGGCGGTGTCGGTGCCGCGGTCTACGCTGGCGTCATGGCTATTGCACGACTGACCGGAGGCCCGCTCGACGGGCAGGTGCTCCCGCTCGAGAACGAGTCCGACGACACGCTGATCATGCCCTACAGCGAGGGCCAGCTCGTCTACCGCCGCGATGGCGGCCTGGCGAACCAGGGCGAGTCCGACGGGCCGACCGAGGCCGTCTTCGTCTTCTCGGAGGAGACCGAGGACATCAACCCCGACGCCGACGGCCGCGACGATTGAGCGCAGCCCCGAGCGGGTCGTCGAACGTCGAGATCGAGTCGAAGTACGACGTCGACGATGAGACGCCTCTTCCCGACTGGGCGGCCCTCCCGGGCGTGACACGGGTCGGAGAGCCCGAGCCGCGTGACCTGGACGCACGCTACCTCGATACGGCCGACGCCGACCTCGCTCGCGCGGGGATCGCTGTCCGCCGCCGCACCGGAGGGCCCGACGAGGGCTGGCACATCAAGGGTCCCGTCGAGGGCGCTGGTCGCACCGAGAGGCAGTGGCCGCTCGAGGGGGACATCGACCCCGACGCCGATCCGGTGGTGCCCGAAGCGATTCAGGATGCCGTCGCCTCGGTCGCCGCGCCTCCGTTCACCCCCCTCGCGCGGGTGCGCAACCATCGCACCGCCTACTCCTTGCTCGACGAGGTCGGGAACGAGGTCGCCGAGTTCGTCGACGACCGCGTCCACGCCCGCGACGAGCGCCGCGGGGTAGAGTCCGTCTGGCGCGAGTGGGAGGTCGAACTCGGTCCTGCCGCGCCGACCGACGACGACGCGCGTGCGGCGTTCTTCGCCGCGGTCGACGCGGCGGTGTTCGCTGCGGGGGGCCGCCACGCGGCATCCGGGTCCAAGCTCGCTCGCGCTCTCGGGCACTGACCTCTCCGCCCGCGCTCTCGGGCACTGACCTCTCCGCCCGCGCTCTCGGGCACCGACCTCTCCGCTCGCGCTCTCGGGCACTGACCTCTCCGCCCGCGCGAAGAGATACGGCACTCCGCCGACGACACGGTCGCCACGTGCGACCGACCGTCGGCGGAGTGCCGTTTCGCGTTCGCGCCGAGGTCGCCCGCGGGGACGACGAAGGCCCGCCCGGGCGAACCGGGCGGGCCTTCGTACGTCACACGATCAGAGGTTGATCATGTGTCCCGTCAGACCGTGGAAGGCCTCCTGCAGACCCTCCGACAGCGTCGGGTGGGTGTGCACGTTGCGGGCCGCCTCGAGGGCGGTGAGGTCCCACTTCTGGGCGAGGGTCAACTCGGGCAGCAGCTCCGACACGTCGGGGCCGATGAGGTGACCGCCGATGAGCTCGAGCGTCTCGGCGTCGGCGACGAGCTTGACGAAGCCGACGGGCTCGCCCAGGCCGTTGGCCTTGCCGTTGGCCGAGAAGGGGAACTTCGCGACCTTGATGTCGTGACCGGCGTCGCGGGCCTGCTGCTCGGTGAGGCCGAACGAGGCGACCTGCGGGTTGCAGAAGGTGGCGCGCGGCATGTTGCGGTAGTCGCCGAGGGTCTGGGTCTCGGCACCGGCGATGGTCTCGGCGGCCACGACGCCCTGCGCCTCGGCCACGTGGGCCAGCTGCAGCTTGGCGGTGACGTCGCCGATCGAGTAGATGTGCGGCACGTTGGTGCGCATGTGGTCGTCGATGTCGATCGCACCGCGCTCGGTGAGCTTCACGCCGGTGTTCTCGAGACCGAAGCCGTCGACCTTGGGGGCGAAGCCGATCGACATCAGCACGCGGTCGGCGTCGATCGACCCGGTCGAGCCGTCCTTCGCGGTGTAGGCGACGGTGACCTTGTCTCCGTGGTCGGTGACGGAGTCGACCTTCGTGGAGGTGAGGATGTCGACGCCGTAGCCCTTGTACTGCTTCTGGATCTCTTTCGAGACCTCGGCGTCTTCGTTGGGCAGCGCACGGTCGAGGAACTCGATGATCGTGACCTTCACGCCGTAGTTCGTCATGACGTAGGCGAACTCCATGCCGATGGCCCCGGCGCCGACGATGACGATGGACTCGGGGAGCTCGCGGGTCAGGATCTGCTCCTCGTACGTCACGACGTTCTCGGAGAGGCTGACGCCGGGGAGCAGGCGCACGGTGGAGCCGGTGGCGATGATGACGTTGTCGAAGGTGACCTGCTCCTTCGACCCGTCGGTCAGCGTCACGTCGAGGGTGTGGTCGTCGGCGAAGAAGCCACGGCCTTCGTACTCGGTGACCTTGTTCTTCTTCATCAGGTAGTGGATGCCCTTGACGTGGCCCGCGGCCACCGACCGCGAGCGGTCGAACGCCTTGCCGAAGTCGAAGGTGACGTCCCCCGAGATGCCGAACAGGTCGGCCTTCGCGTGGAAGGTGTGCGCGAGATCGGCGTTGCGAAGCAGCGCCTTGGAGGGGATGCAGCCCACGTTGAGGCACACACCGCCCCAGTACTTCTCTTCGACGATCGCGACCGACAGTCCGAGCTGTGCGCCGCGGACGGCGGCGACGTACCCGCCGGGACCCGCACCAAGAATGACCAGATCGTAATGAGGCATGGTTCCAGCCTATCGCCCGGTGGTGTCGCCGCCGGCGGTCTTGCGGCCCGCGCGCGAGGCGAGGACGTAGACGAGGACGCCCGCCACGATCACGAGCAGGACCGCGAGCAGGATCCAGGGCAGGGGCGAGGCGCCGGAGCTGTCCTCGGCGGGCAGCGGAGTGGCCTCCGACGTCGCCGAGGGGGCGGCGCTCTCGGTCGCCGCGGGGCTCGCCGACGCGGTGGGGGTCGCGGTCGCGGTGGGGGTGGGAGCGGCCGCGGGGACCGCGAAGGCGAAGTCGCCGTCGATGGGGTGCCCGTCGCTCGAGACGACCCGCCACTTCACGGTGACGGTCCCGGATGCCGGCCCCGCCAGGGCCTGCGTCACCTCGGTTCCCGAGACGGTCGGGGCGCCGTTGGCGAGGGAGGCTCCGGCGGAGTCGGTGACCTCGATCACGGTCGCTCCCGCGTCGGTGAGGATGTCGGCGCTGTACGACAGGGTGATCTGGGAGGGGAGCGACTCCAGCGTCGCGCCGGCCGCGGGGTCGGTCGAGACGAGTTCGTCGTGGGCCGCGGCCGGCAGTGCCGGCACGAGAAGTGCGGCGGCGGCCAGCAGGCCTGCGGCGAGGACAGCGGGAACAGTGCGGCGGCGAGGCGTCTCGGAGGAAGTCATTCTCCGACCCTAACCAGGGTGAAAGCGGCCGGACGGGGGGCATGCGCAGGGTCTCGGCGTCCTGCGTAGCGGTCCGGGGTGAAGACGGCGCGCCGACAGCGGGTGATGCGGACTCGACAGGGGTAGGTCCGGGTCGATAGGTTCGAGTGTCTCGTCGGCCGCCTCCGCATCCCCCAAACCGCGGTGTCCCGGTTTCGGCGAATACAGACACATCACGCCTCACCATGACCTGCTCGAAGTCGGTCGACCCCGCCGTTGGCGACCGATCGGTTATGGTGAATATGAAGGAGAAGCCGTGGACGAGACCAGCCGATTCGAGCGAGACGAGATCCGGCGCGCGGCCGACGCCGCAGCAGCCGGCGCGTCGCACGACACGACCCAGACCCACGACGCCGACCTGTCGTTCGTGCCCTTCGGTGCCGATCTCACCGAGGCCGAGCTCGAGGCGATCGAGGCCCTCCCCTCGGGGGCGGCCCTGCTCATCGTGCGCTCCGGTCCGACCACGGGCGCCCGGTACCTGCTCGACACCGACGTGACCACCGTCGGCCGTCACCCCGAGGCCGACCTCTTCTTCGACGACGTGACCGTGTCGCGCCGTCACGCCGAGATCCTGCGTTCCGGCAGTTCGTTCGAGATCGTCGACCAGCGTTCGCTGAACGGCAGCTACGTCAACGGCGAGCGGGTCGATCGCTCGGCTCTCGTCAACGGCGCCGAGGTGCGCATCGGCAAGTTCCGCTTGAACTTCTTCGGCTCGCCGGTCGACCTGCCCGCGGCAGAGCGCTGATGGCGGCAGCCCCCTCCCGTAGTCGACAGACGGCTGCGGGGCTGCTCAGCATCGGCCAGGTGCTCGCGCGTCTGACCCCCGACTTCCCGGCGCTCACCTCGAGCAAGCTCCGCTTTCTCGAGGTGCAGGGCATCGTGTCGCCGACCCGCACCGAGTCGGGGTACCGCAAGTTCTCGCCCGCCGACCTCGAGCGCCTGCGCCTCGCGCTCACTCTGCAGCGCGATCACTACCTTCCGCTCGTGGTCATCCGCGATTACCTCGCCGACCTCGACGCGGGCCGCAACCCGGCGCCGCCCACATCGATCCCGTCGATGACGAGCGCTCCGCGCCGCTATCGTCGCGAAGAACTCCTGTCCGCCGCAGGCGCGCGTCCCCAGCTGCTGAACGACGCGGTCAGCACGGGGGTGATCGCCGGTGCCGACACGTATTCCGAGCAGGCCGTCACTCTGCTGCGGGCTCTCGTCGCGCTCGATCGCCACGGCATCGAGCCGCGTCACATCCGCTCGCTCCGCCAGAGCGCCGAGCGCGAGGTCTCACTGGTGGAGTCCGCGTTGTCGGCTCTGCTGCGTCGTCCCGACGCGCCTTCTCGGGCTCGCGCGAGTGAGCTCGCACCCGAGCTCGCGGCCCGTCTCGACGAGGTGCGCACGATGTTCGTGCGAGACGCTCTCGAGCGAATCCTGTCCTGATCGCGACACGCCGCAGCCCTCGGAGCGGATGTCATTGCCGGGGGACCTCCGCTCATCTAGCGTGGAGGAAACGAACCGATGAGGAGGACGCGAGCATGAACGCTGGCGACGCACTCGGTGAACCTCGGTTCGCCGCTGATCTCCTCTTCACCGACGGTCTGCCCGAGATGGACGACGACACCGGTTACCGCGGAGCCGTCGCGGCACGCGCCGCCGGCATCACCTACCGCCAGCTCGACTACTGGGCTCGGACCGAGCTCGTCGTTCCGACGGTTCGCGGAGCGAGCGGCTCGGGATCGCAGCGTCTTTACGGTTTCCGCGACATCCTCGTCCTCAAGCTCGTGAAGCGCCTTCTCGACACGGGCATCTCGCTGCAGCAGATCCGCACGGCGGTCGACCAGCTCCGCGCCGCGGGCATCCGCGACCTCGCCGGCACCACGCTCATGAGCGACGGGGCATCGGTGTATCTCTGCACCTCGAACGACGAGGTCATCGACCTGGTCAGCCGCGGACAGGGCGTTTTCGGCATCGCCGTGGGCAAGGTCCTCCGCGAGGTCGAGTCGACGTTGGTCGATTTCGAGAAGGCGACCCCCGAGGCCGTCGACGAACTCGCCGCGCGCCGCGCCGCCCGCACCGCGTAGACACGCCCGTTCTCGTCGGATGCAAAGGCATCCGGCAATGCGTCGTGCTCCGACTCCTCTCGGCCGACGACCAGTAGGGGAGCGGCGGGTGCGTCGACAGCGCCGATGCCGGCACGGATCTCGGCCCCTCGATGTGCTCAGGGGTCTCGCGGAGCGCCGTAATGACGGACGCCGCCCGACTGCGAGGCAGCGGGGCGGCGTCGGACAGGACTGCGGTCAGGCCTGGGGTGCCTCGTTCTCGACGGGGATACGGCCGGTGCGCACGATCCGGTCGAGCAACGCGTCGAAGTCGGCAGCGAGCTCCTGAGCGGAGTCGCCGGGCCACACGTGCAGCGGCTTGGCCGCGCCCTGCGCCTGCTGGAGCGAGGTGCGCTCGGGCAGCTGCGGGTTGAGGACCAGGGGGCCGAACATGTCGCGGAGTTCCTTGATGCGGAACTGGTGCTCGATCGACTGCGGGCGGACGCGGTTGACCACGACGCCGAGCGGCTGCAGGCGCGGCGAGAGTCCACGGCGGATCTCCTCGATCGCGCGCAGGGCACGGTCGGCTGCGGCGACGGAGAACAGGCCCGGCTCGGTGACCACGACGACGCGGTCGCTCGCGGCCCACGCGGTGCGCGTGAGGGCGTTCAGCGACGGCGCGCAGTCGATCAGCACCAGGTCGTAGTCGGCCTCGATGGTCGCCAGAGCCTCTTCGAGCTTCCAGACGTCGCGGACACTGGGATGCGGACCGTCGAAGTTGATGGCCGAGGGGCTGCCGATGAGCACGTCGATCGTGCCCGGATGAACCTTCGCCCACCCGCTGGAGGTGATCGCCTGTCGGACGACCTTCTCTTTGGGGTTGGCCAGGACATCGGCGATGTTGAGCCGACCGGCGACTTGGATGTCCATCCCGGTCGACACGTCGGACTGAGGGTCGAGGTCGACGACGAGAGTGCGAACGCCACGTGCGAAGGCTGCGGAAGCCAGCCCGAGTGTCACGGTCGTCTTGCCGACCCCGCCTTTGAGAGAGCTGACGGAGAGTACGTGCACGAGAGTCCACGTTACCGTCCCCTAGGCTGTGAGCACATTCAGCTCCGCCAGCTTGACGTGAGGTGCGCATGTTCTCGAAGATCCTGGTCGCAAATCGCGGGGAGATCGCGATCCGCGCCTTCCGCGCGGCATACGAGGTCGGCGCCCGCACCGTCGCGGTCTATCCGTACGAAGATCGTGCCTCGCTCCACCGCCTGAAGGCCGACGAGGCCTACCAGATCGGCGAGCGCGGCCACCCGGTCCGCGCCTACCTCGACGTCGACGAGATCATCCGCGTCGCCCGCGAATGCGGGGCGGATGCCATCTACCCGGGTTACGGCTTCCTGTCCGAGAACCCGGAGCTCGCCGAGAAGGCGGCCGCTCACGGCATCACCTTCATCGGTCCTCCCGCCGAAGTGCTCGCGATGGCCGGCAACAAGGTAACGGCGAAGGAGCACGCGATCTCGGCGGGCGTTCCGGTGCTGCGCTCCACCCCGGCGTCGGACGACATCGACGAACTGCTCGCTCAGGCCGACGACATCGGGTTCCCCGTGTTCGCGAAGGCCGTCGCCGGCGGGGGCGGGCGCGGCATGCGCCGCGTGGAATCCAAGGGCGAGCTCGCCCCGGCCCTGGCCGAGGCCATGCGCGAGGCGCAGAGCGCTTTCGGCGACCCGCGCATGTTCCTCGAGCAGGCTGTCCAGCGTCCGCGTCACGTGGAGGTGCAGATCCTCGCGGATGCCGCGGGAGAGACCGTGCACCTGTTCGAGCGCGACTGCTCGGTGCAGCGGCGCCACCAGAAGGTCATCGAGATCGCGCCCGCGCCGAACCTCGACCCGTCGGTCCGTGACGACCTGCATCGCTACGCCGTCGCGTTCGCGCGCTCGATCGGCTATCAGAACGCGGGAACGGTGGAGTTCCTGCTCGAGACCGCGGGCCCGCGCACCGGGGAGGTCGTCTTCATCGAGATGAACCCGCGCATCCAGGTCGAGCACACGGTCACCGAAGAAGTGACCGACGTCGACCTCGTGCAGTCGCAGATGCGCATCGCTGCCGGAGCCACCCTCTCCGACCTGCATCTCCAGCAAGAGGACATCCGCCTGCGCGGCGCGGCGTTGCAGTGCCGCATCACCACCGAGGACCCCACCCAGGGATTCCGCCCCGACACCGGGAAGATCACGACCTACCGGTCGCCCGGTGGGGCCGGCATCCGTCTCGACGGAGGCACGACAGCCGCCGGTTCGCAGGTGAGCCCGCACTTCGACTCGATGCTGTCGAAGCTCACGTGTCGCGGCCGCGACTTCGAGGCCGCCGTGTCGCGCGCCCGTCGGGCCCTCGCCGAGTTCCGCATCCGAGGTGTCTCCACGAACATCCCGTTCCTGCAGGCCGTGCTCGACGACCCCGCCTTCGTCGCCGGCGACCTGAGCACCTCGTTCATCGACGAACGCCCCGAGCTGTTGAAGGGCCGCGAGTCGAAGGACCGCGGAACGAAGATCCTCTCGTGGCTGGTCGACACCACCGTCAACCGCCCCAACGGTGAGAACCCGCTCTCGATCGATCCGGGCGCGAAGCTTCCCACGCTCGACCCGGCCGCCGCGGCGCCCGCCGGCTCGCGCCAGCGATTGCGGGAGCTCGGACCCGCCGGCTTCGCGAAGGCGCTGCGCGAGCAGACCGCTCTCGCGGTCACCGAGACGACGTTCCGCGACGCGCACCAGTCACTGCTCGCCACGCGCGTGCGTACCCGCGACCTCGCGCGCGTCGCCCCCTACGTCGCACGCCTGACGCCCGGACTCCTCTCCGTTGAAGCCTGGGGCGGAGCGACCTACGACGTCGCCCTTCGCTTCCTCGGTGAAGACCCGTGGGAGCGCCTCGACGCTCTCCGCGAGGCACTGCCGAACGTCGCCATCCAGATGCTCCTGCGCGGCCGCAACACCGTCGGCTATACCCCGTACCCCACGGAGGTCACCGATGCGTTCGTGGCCGAGGCCGCGGCATCCGGTGTCGACATCTTCCGCATCTTCGATGCGCTCAACGACGTGTCTCAGATGCGCCCGGCGATCGACGCGGTTCTGCGCACCGGCACCGCCGTCGCCGAGGTGGCCGTCTGCTACACCGGCGACCTTCTCGATCCCGCCGAGGATCTCTACACGCTCGACTACTACCTTCGTCTGGCCGAGCAGATCGTCGATGCGGGCGCCCACGTGCTCGCGATCAAGGACATGGCGGGGCTGCTCCGCCCCACGGCCGCGGCCAAGCTCGTCTCGGCTCTGCGCGAGAGGTTCGACCTGCCGGTCCACGTGCACACCCACGACACCGCGGGCGGGCAGCTCGCGACCCTGTTGGCCGCGTCGGCTGCGGGAGCGGATGCCGTGGACGCGGCGTCGGCACCCATGGCGGGAACCACCAGCCAGCCGTCTCTGTCGGCCTTGGTCGCGGCCCTCGCGCACACCGATCGCGACACCGGTCTCGACCTCGCGGCCGTGAGCGACCTCGAACCGTACTGGGAGGCGGTGCGTCACCTGTACCGTCCGTTCGAATCGGGACTGGCCGGTCCTACCGGACGCGTGTACCGGCACGAGATCCCGGGCGGGCAGCTGTCGAACCTGCGCCAGCAGGCGATCGCGCTCGGGCTCGCCGACGACTTCGAGCTCATCGAGGACATGTACGCCGCGGCGAACCGCATCCTCGGCCGCGTGCCGAAGGTCACACCCTCTTCGAAGGTCGTGGGCGACCTCGCCCTGCACCTCGCCGCCGTCAGGGCCGACCCCGACGATTTCGAGCAGCACCCCGAGAAGTACGACGTGCCCGACTCGGTCGTCTCGTTCATGGCGGGCGAGCTCGGCGACCTGCCGGGCGGGTGGCCCGAGCCCTTCCGTTCGAAGGTTCTCGCCGGGCGGGATGCCAAGACCGGCACGACGCCGCTCACCGACGACGACCAGGCCGCCCTGGCGGGGGAGTCCTCCGAGAGACGCGCGCGTCTGAACCGGCTGCTCTTCCCCGGCCCGACACGCACCTTCGAGCAGACCCGCGAGACGTACGGCGATCTCAGCGTGCTCGATACGGCCGATTATCTCTACGGTCTTCAGTCCGGCGGAGAGCACACCGTCGAGATCGAGCGGGGTGTGCAGTTGTTCGTGGGGCTCGAGGCCGTCGGCGAGGCCGACGACAAGGGCATGCGCACGGTGATGACGACGCTGAACGGCCAGCTGCGCCCGGTCTTCGTGCGCGATCGTTCGATCGACGTCGAAGCCCGCCAGGCCGAGAAGGCCGACACCTCGAAACCCGGGCAGATGGCAGCGCCGTTCTCGGGCGTCGTGACGATGAAGGTGACGGCGGGGGACCGCGTCTCGGCCGGTCAGGCGGTGGCCTCGATCGAGGCGATGAAGATGGAAGCGGCCATCACCGCGACCGTCGACGGCGTGGTCGAACGTGTCGCCATCGGTACCACACAACAGGTGGAAGCAGGAGATCTTTTGCTGGTAATCCGCCAAGCGCAGTAACCTAGAAGGGGGCGCTTTCGCGCCCTCTTCCCGTTTGGAGACTGCAGTGACCCCCGACCGCACCGACGCGAACCCCGACGAGAACGCCGAGCACGGCGTGCTCGAGGAGAGCGGGAATCTCGACACGGCCAGCATCACGATCCTCGGCGGGCACATCGCTCAGGTCAATGTCGACCTGCCCGTGGCCAGCGACGACGACGACCTCGATGACGATGTGATCGAAGACGAGATCCCCCTCGACGAGGCCGATCTCGCCGCCCTCGACGCCCCGCGCGTTCCCTCCGCCGTACCCGCCGGCATCGACGACCACGCCGAGATCGTGCACGACCCGCACGTCGAGCAGCTCCCGACCGGCGACATCATCCTCGAGCCGCATGACACGGACGCAACGACGGAGCCGCTCTCCGACGACGACGTGCACGATGCGGAGATCGTCGACGAGTCGCCCCGCGACGCCTCGGAGCACGAGATGCCGGATGCCGAGCCCCCGGCCGTCGCGGAAGGAGTCGGTGACGAGACCGCAGCGGATGCCGCGGCGGAGCCGTCCGCGCAATCGCGCGAGATCGACGAAGACCAGGACCGCTCGGGCGAGACCTTCTCGTCGGAAGAGGCCGAGGAGCTTGCCTCCGGCGACGAGCCCGTGGGCGTCGACGAGGACGATGACGTCGACGCCCCGACCGCCGCTGACGCCCTCCCGGGTGAGGACCTGCTCTCGCCAATCGACCAGGCGCAAGACGACCTGGCCGGGGCAGCCGAGTCCGACCCGCGGGCCGAAGACCTTGCCGATGCCGAGATCGTCGACGACCTCGTGACCGAAGCCGATGCCGCCGAGACGGGGGGAGCCCTGGATGCGGCGTCCCGGGGTGGGGAAGACCTCGAGCCGGACCACGCACCGGCCGATGAACGCGAGCCCGAGACGCACGTTGAGTCCGACGTGTCGGCGGACACCTCGGAGCCGCTCACGCACGCGCCGTGGGTCCCCGCGGCCGTCGGCGAGCCTGAGCACGGCGACACCGAGGAGATTGACTCGGAAGAAGCGAGGCCGCAAGACGCGGTGCCCGCACCCGCGGAGCCGGAAGAGGTCGCTGTCGAGGAGACCGAGCTCGCCGCGACCGTACCCTTCGACGACGACGCCGACGACGCCGACGACGCAGACGACGCAGAGGTCGAGGAGACCGAGACCGTGGCAGATACGCCCGAGCCCACCCGACAGTCCGTCGACGCGTCCCTCCCGCCGGTCACCGCCGAGTCGCAGCCCGCACCGCCGGCTAGCGCCGAGGTCGAAGCCGACTCTGCCGGGGCGGAGCCTCAGACCGTCGTCGCCCCCGCAGCGGCGCCGACCACGCGCGCAGAGCGCGCCGCGACGGGCGTCATCGGAACGATTCCGCTCACGCGCCGCAGCGCCCACCAGGCCGATGATGCCGCCCGTGCCGCCGACGAGGCCGCCCGCGTCGATCGCGCCCACTCGCTGGAGCGCGTGCGCACGCCCGCTCCGGAGGTCACACTGACCTCGAAGCGCATCGGTCAGATCGACGACGCGCGCGAAAGCTCCGACCTGCTCACCGCCGACCGTCTGCTCGATCCGCGTCAGATCGCGCGTCCCGAGCCCGAGGGCCTCTGGCAGCAGCTGGTGTACTCGGTCTCGCGTCACCGCATCAACCTCGGCGACGGTCGTCGCGCCCGTCAACGCAAGGATCTCGACCGCCGGATCGCTACGCCTCTCGCGGGCGGCGCGCGGTTCGTGCCGGTGCTCTCGCGCAAGGGCGGTGTGGGTAAGACCACCGTCACCTCGCTCCTGGGCATGGCCCTCGCCGACGCGCGCGACGACCGCATCATCGCGGTCGACGCCAATCCCGATCGCGGGACGCTCGCAGACCGCGTCGGCCGTCCGAACGGACGCACGGTCCGCGACCTCGTCCGTTCGCACGACGAGATGGTCGGCTACAACGACGTCTCGTCGATCGTCGCTCGCGACGCCACGCGCCTCGACGTGCTGGCATCCGATTCCGATCCGCGGGTGTCCGAGGCCTTCAGCGACGACGACTACCGCCAGGTCGCCGACGTCGCCGCGCACTACTACTCGATCGTCCTCACCGACACGGGCACGGGGATCGTGCATTCGGTCATGGGCGCGACACTCGAACTGGCCGACACCCTGGTCATCGTGGCGGGCCTGTCGGTCGACGAGGCGCGCCTCGCGTCCGAGACGCTCACGTGGCTCGAGACCAACGGCTACGCGGCGCGCGTCCGCGATGCGGTCGTCGTGCTGAACAACTCCCGCCCCGGCACGCCGCTGGTGCGCGAGAGCGAGCTCGAGGCACACTTCCGCTCGCGTGTGCGCACCGTGATCCGCATGCCCTACGACGCACGTATCGCTGCGGGCAGCGCCATCACCTTCCGCGACCTGCAGCCCTCGACCCGACAGGCCGCGCGCGAGCTCGCCGCCGCCGTCGTCGAGGGCCTGCGTGCCCCGGCGGTCGCGGCATGAGCGTTCGCCCGATCCGCCTGTTCGGCGACCCCGTCCTGCGCGCGCCCAGTGCGCCCATCGAGCAGATCGACGACGGCATCCGTGCCCTCGTCCAAGACCTGATCGACACGGTCGAGCTGCCCGGGCGCGCGGGGGTCGCGGCGCCGCAGATCGGCGTGGGTCTGCGCGCTTTCAGCTACAACATCGATGGCGACATCGGCTACGTGCTCAACCCCGTGCTCGTCGAGACGCGCGGAGAGCCGGAGCCGGTGGGGGAGGGGTGCCTCTCGGTGCCGGGTCTCTGGCACGATGCGCTGCGTTATCCGTGGGCCAAGGTCGTCGGAATGGACCTCGACGGCAACGAGGTCGTGCTCGAGGGCGAGGGGCTGCTCGCCCAGGCCCTGCAGCACGAGACCGATCACCTCGACGGCATGCTGTACCTCTCGCGCCTGTCCGCCGAGACGCGTCGCCAGGCAATGCGCCAGGTGCGCGAGAGCGACTGGTTCTGATTCGGAGCCGGGTCACGCGCTTCCCCCGGGATTCGCGCAACCTCCGCCGTTCTCGGCCATGTCGAGCCGTAGTCGTGCTGATTGTTGAGGTTTTGCGGGTCGCTGGGGTGTGGCCGGCGTCGGCGTACGTTCGGCGATTTGCGTAACTTCCGTGGGTTTCCTGTGTGCCGGGCTGAGGTTGTGCGGATCGCTGAGGTTGTGCGAGTCGCTGAGGTGCGGCTGGCGTCGGCGTACCCTCGGCGATTTGCGTAACCTCCGTGGGTTTCCGGTGCGCCGGGCTGAGGTTGTGCGGATCGCTGAGGTTGTGCTGGTCGCCGAGGTTGTGCGGGTCGCCGAGGTGTGGCCGGCGTCGGCGTACTCTCCGCGATTTGCGCAACTTCCGTGGGTTTGCTGTGTGCCGGGCTGAGGTTGTGCGGATCGCTGACGTCGTGAGAGGGGATACGCGACGGCCCGGCCCCTCGGGGGGACCGGGCCGTCGTCGTCGCGCGTCTCAGGGGAGCGACACGTTGGTCGTGTTCACCGGCACGGCGTAGATGTCCTCGATGGCGTCGGCGAAGTCGGCGACGATGACGTTGCGCTTGATGCTCATCTTCGGCGTCAGGTGCCCGCTGGCCTCGGTCCACTCGGTGGGCAGGATCGTGAACTTGCGGATCGACTCCGCGCGCGAGACCCGCGTGTTGGCGCGGTCGATCGCGCCCTGCACCTCGGCGCGCACCTTGTCGTTCTCGGCCGCCTCGGCGAGTGGCATGTCGGCGGGCAGGCCGTTGTTGGCCAGCCAGGTCGGGAGCATCTCGGTGTCGAGCGTGACCAGGGCCGCGATGAACGGTTTGTGGTCGCCCACGACCACGACCTGACCGACGATCGGGTTCGCACGGATCGGGTCCTCGAGAGCGGCGGGAGCGACGTTCTTGCCGCCCGCGGTGACGATGATCTCTTTCTTGCGGCCCGTGATGGCGAGGAATCCGTCGCTGTCGAAGGCGCCGATGTCGCCGGTCTTGAACCACTCGCCGTCGAAGGCGTCGGCCGTCGCCTCGGGGTTCTGCCAGTACTCGCGGAACACGTTGATACCGCGCACCTGGATCTCGCCGTCATCGGCGAGACGGATGCCGACACCCGGCAGAACGGGACCGACGGTGCCGATCTTCGACTTCGTGGCGAGGTTCACCGTGGCCGGGGCGGTGGTCTCGGTGAGGCCGTAGCCCTCGAGGATCACGACGCCGAGGCTGCGGAAGAAGTGACCCAGGCGGGGGCCGAGAGGGGCCGATCCCGACACCGCATAGACGATGTTGCCACCCATGGCATCCCGCAGCTTGGAGTAGACCAGCTTGTCGAAGAGCGCGAACTTGATCTTGAGCAGCAGGGGAATCGACTTTCCGTCCTGCAGGCGCTGGGAGTGCTCGATCGCGGCGTCGGCGGCGGCGCGGAAGATCCTGCCCTTGCCGCCGGCCTCGGCCTTCTGCTCGGCGGAGTTGTAGACCTTCTCGAACACGCGGGGGACCGCGAGGAGGAAGGTGGGGCGGAAGCTGCCGAGCGCCGGGAGGAGCTGCTTCGTATCGGGCTGATGTCCTGTCTTCACGCCCGCGTGCACGTTGAGCAGCGAGATGAAACGCGCGAACACGTGCGCCGTCGTGATGAACAGCAGGGTCGAGGCGCCGGGGGTCTCGACGACCTCGTGCAGCGACTTGGCGGAGTTGCGCGCCAGCTCGACGAAGTTGCTGTGGACGAGCACGCAGCCCTTCGGACGGCCGGTGGAGCCCGAGGTGTAGATGAGGGTGGCGACGTCGGAGGCCTTCGCCAGGTGGCGGCGGCGCTCGATCTCTTCGTCGGTGATGTGCGTGCCGCCCGAGACGAGCGCGTCGAGGGCTCCCGAGTGCATCGCCCAGACCTCGCGGACGAGGGGGAGGTCGCTGCGGACCTCGTCGAGACGTTCGGCGTGTTCCGTGGACTCCAGGACCACGGCGATCGCACCGGAATCCGACAGGATCCACGAGATCTGCGACGGCGAGCTGGTCTCGTAGACCGGGACCATGATGGCGCCGGCGTAGAACAGCGCGAAGTCGATCAGGGTCCAGTCGTAGGTGGTGCGGGCGATGAACCCCACCTTCTCGCCGGGCTGGATGCCGGCGGCGACGAAGCCTTTCGCGAGGGCGATGACCTGCCGTTCGAACGCGACGGCGGTGACGTCTCGCCATCCGTCTCGGTCGGGAACCGCGAACAGCGGCCGGTCGGGGGTGGCGCGGACGCGGTCGGCGAGCAGGTCGGACGCGTTGGCGTCGGGGTCTGCGGGGATGAGGGCGGGTTGATCGAACTGGATCACGGCAACTCCTTTGGCACCGGAAGAACGTCGAGCTGTGGGACGAGTCTATCCGCATCGACGTGCTCGCCCCGGGGGGGGGGGGGGGGGGGGGGGGGGGGTGGGGGGGGGGGGGGGGGGAGGGGGAGCTGCTGCCGGGGGGGGCCGGCGGGGGCCGGGGGAAGGGGGGG
>NZ_JBFYGP010000004.1:0-344170 GCF_041079415.1 Microbacterium sp. 20-116 | reverse complement strand
CCACCGGAACAGGGCGATCCGCCGCGAATCAGCCTGTCCCCGCCGAATCCCCTGTTCTCGTGACCGCCACGCCCCCCCCCCCCCCCCCCCCCCCCCGCGGGGCCCGCCGCCCCCCCCGGCCCCCCCCCCCCCCCCTTCTCGATGTGCCCCCGACTGGAATCGAACCAGCGACCTTTGGTACCGGAAACCAACGCTCTATCCCCTGAGCTACGGAGGCGGACCGGTCAAGATTAGCACCGTGGAGCGGTCGAGCCTGACCCGCGGAGCGGCCGTCCGCTTGTCGCGACGCCCGCCCCGCGGCATCCGGATCACTCGTCGCCGATGACTCCGATGCCCGTCGCCTGGTGGTCGGCATTCGGGTCGTCCTTGGAGGGAGCCTTGGCTTCCTCGTCGACGTCGTTCTCCTGGCTCGGCTTGACCGTGGGGTCGTCGCCGAGGTCGGCGGCATCGTCGGCCGGTGCGGAGTTCTGCGGGTCGCTCATGGGATTCCCTTCGTCGCGTACCTCTCCAGCCTGTCAAGAGTGCCGACGGGGAACACCGGCTTGACCGAAGCGTCCGCCGGGCCTAGCGACCGAACAGACCGCGCACGCGACGCCCGACGGACTGCGTCAGCAGCACCTGTCGACCGTTCACGTCGACCGCGAGCACCGAACCGCCGAGTCCTCCGCTTCGCACCGGCTCGGCCTCGCCGCGGACGTACGCCTCGGCGACGTCGACGTGGACGGCGAGCAGTTGAGCGCTCTGGTCTTTGGAGGTGTTGGCGTCCACGATCTGCAGGCGGTGGCCCGTGTCGGTCTCCACCGAGAACCACCGCGAGCCGGGCGTCGACACGACGGCCCAGCGCTTTCCGCGCGAGAACCGCGCCCAGGCGGCACCGTCACGCAGCTCGGTCGTGACATCGAGGTCGGCCTGGGCGATGACGAGCACCTCGAGCATGGCCAGTGCTTCGGCCGCAGTCACGTAGTCACCGCGGTCGGCGCTGAGACCGCCCCATTCGAACCTGCGCTCGCCCATCAGACACTCGCCAGCAGGTCGCGCAGCCAGCCTTCTCCGACGACGGGGACGCCGTAGTCCCGCGCCTTGCGCGCCTTGCCCGACAGCGAGTCGGGGTCCGCGGCTACGAGAATGGCTGTTCTCTTGGTCACGGCGGGTTTGGGCACGAAGCCGGCTGAACGAAGATCCCGCTCCCACTCGGACCTCGAACGCGACATCTCGCCGGTGAGCACGATCTCGTCGCCGGGCGCGAAAAGGAACCTCTGGAGGACGACCGTCGGAGGTGACGTCAAACGCGTGGGCGGCGCGAGAAGAAGACGGGACACCATCTCGTCATCGATGTCGAGCAGAGCGCCGACGAGCTCGACGTCCGCCCGTTCGACATCCGTGACGACACCGTCTGCCCAGACGACGTTGACCAACGCGGTGAAATAGTCGCGGTGCAACCGATGCGCGGTGTCCCGCCCGATCCCGGACCGATCAGCGAGAGCGACGAGGGCATCCTTCTCGTGCTCGGAGAGGTAGCGATCGAGAAGGGCGCGCTCGACGAGCGCGAGATACTCCGCTTGCTCATGGGTCTCTGAGACATCGGGAACCCGCACCACGATGCGGTCGATGAAACCGGGGGTGACGGGGGGCACCTCGTCCCGGGCGAGCCACGCATCGCGCCCACCGTCGAAGGGCGTCAGGTGAGGGGCTGACAGGAGAAGCGGATCCCACTGCTCGCTCCCCCCGCTTGCGATGAACGCCTCGAGAAGGCGGGCCGTGGCCAGCGCATCAGCTGAAGCCCGATGCGCACCCACGAGCGGTATACCGAAGGCATCGCAGCAATCCGCGAGGGCAAGGCCGCTGCCGAGATGTGTGCGGGCGAGGCGCATCGTGCATGCCGTGACGAAGTCGTCGGCTCGCCTGTAGTCGATCCGATCGAGCTCGGCGTTGAGGAATCGAAGGTCGAAAGACGCGTTGTGGGCGACGACCACTCGACCCGACAGCAGCTCCAGCAGCTCGGCGGCGACCCTCTCGAAAATCGGAGCCGCGATGATCTCGCGAGCGGAGATGTTGTGAATGCGTTGTGCACCCAGATCTCTACGCGGGTTTATCAGTGTCTCCCACTGCCCCGTGATCGTTCCGTCCGGGTCCGAGTGCACGACGGACACCTCTATCGCACGATCGTCACGTTCGGGGACGAGGCCCGTCGTCTCGAAGTCGATGGTCGCAAAGCCGCCCGCGGCGCCGGTCTTCATGCCCAGAGCGTAACCCCGCACAGGAGTCGAGTGGCCCCCGGGCGGAGACATCGACCGCGTCGAAACTGCGCCCGTCAGGTGCGGGGCCGGAGCCGGTCGTCGGGATGCAGACTGCGCAGCGGCACCGAGCCGTCGACGATCGCTTGAATCGCACCGGTGCTCACCTCGAGCTCGGCGGAGATGCGGTCGAGGTCGGCACCCGACGACACCGCGGAGCGAAGCGCGGTCACGGCCGCGTCCGAGGTCTCGTCGACGTCGTCTGCCGTGCTCTCCACGAAAGCCGCCAGGCGGGCCTGAGCGAGGCGAATGCACGTGCTCTGGCGTTCACTCCGGTCGGAGGGGTCGGGATGATGGTCGAGGGTCTGGGCACGATCAGGGCTCATGAATTTTCACTCCGGGGGAAGTGTTCGCCCGCGCGGCTTCGCGAGCTCCTCCCCATCGTCGCGAAACGATGTCCGTCCGCGCATCCCCCGAGCGATGTATTCCGCCCCGGCCGAACGGCGGATGCCATGGCTGCGGCGTGGCAGCCATGGCATCCGTCTCAGTCGCCCTTCACATTGACGATCTGGCGCAGCGTGTGCCGCACCGTGACGAGGTCGGCGGCATCGGCCATGACCCGGTCGATCGGCTTGTAGGCCTGCGGGATCTCATCGATGAACGCGTCGGTGTCTCGGTACTCGATCCCCACCATCGCTTCGCGCAGCTGTTCCCGCGTGAAGGTCTTGCGGGCGGCCGATCGCGAGTATTCACGACCGGCGCCGTGCGGCGACGAGTTGAGCGCGACGGGGTTGCCCCGACCCTCGACGACGTACGAGGCCGTGCCCATCGACCCCGGGATCAGGCCCGGACGACCGGCGTCGGCCATGATCGCGCCCTTGCGCGACACCCACACCTGCTTGCCGAAGTGCCTTTCGGACTGGGTGAAGTTGTGATGGCAGTTGATCCGCTCGCGCTCTTCGACGGGGGCGTCGAGGAATCGCCCGAGCTGGTTCGCGACGCGGTCCATCATCTCTTCGCGGTTGAGCAGGGCGAAATGCTGCGCCCACCGGAGCTCGCTGACGTACCGGGTGAACTCCGGCGTGCCCTCGACGAGGTAGGCCAGGTCGGGGTGCGGAAGCTCGATCCACCACTGCTTCGCGAGCCGCTGCGCCACCTTGATGTGGTGCTGCGCGATGCGGTTGCCGACGCCGCGCGAGCCGGAGTGCAGGAACATCCACACGTCGTCGTTCTCGTCGAGCGAGATCTCGATGAAGTGGTTGCCGCTGCCCAGCGACCCGAGCTGGTGCCGCCAGTGACCGGCGTACGACGCGGGGTCGAACCCGGCCTCCTCGGCGAGCTCTTCGAGCTCGGCCACCCGCGGCTCGGCGGTCGCGACGATCTTGCGGTTGTCACGACCGGCCGAGAGCGGGATGGCACGCTCGATCTGCTGCCGCAGCTCCGCGAGGTCCAAGCCATCGAGGGCGGAGGCGTGGAACTGCGTCTTGACGGCGATCATGCCGCAGCCGATGTCGACGCCGACGGCCGCGGGCATGATGGCGCCGAGCGTCGGGATGACCGACCCGACCGTCGCGCCCAGACCCAGGTGGGCGTCCGGCATGAGGGCCAGATGGGGGTGGATGAACGGCATCCGGGACGAGGTACGGGCCTGCTCGATGGTCTTGTCATCGATCAGGCTCGCCCACGACACCAGCCGTTCGGTGAGCTTGTGCATGGATCCTTCCTTCGTGTGGTGCGCCGAAGCGCGGGGAGTCGAGCCTGCGGACGAGGCACTCCCCCACACGGTGGAAAGAGAAACGCCCCGACCTGACGGGGCGGGGCGAAACGAGACAGATGTCTAGACGACCGGCGCCGGAGGGTACGACGAGAGCAGGAACGGCAGGTAATTGCCCTGCTGCTCCGGACGGAGATCGCGCATCGCGGTCATGGTCTCGTCTTTCCTCGGCTCACCGTGCCGAGTGGCACGGATTTGAGACCATAGCGGATGCCGAGAGCCGATGACAAGGCTCCCGGCGGTCGTGGGCGGAGGGGGCGAACCTCACCCCGTCGACTCAAGCCTCGGTCGGCCGATCGAAGTCGTAATCGAGAAGCTCGTCATCGGAGTCGGAAACAGGCTCGACAGCTCGAAGGTGCGGACGCGGGAAGAGCCGGTGCTTCTCGAGCTCGGCGGCCGCGTGCGAGAAGTCCGGCTCTTCTTCATGCCAGTCCAGCGGGGCGGAGAGCACATCGTTTCCGACCCCGATCACGAGCTCCGCCTGAGCGACCTTCTTGTCCTCCGTGACGATGGGGATGCTCACGGCCTCGGACTGCCCCTCCTTCGCCACCGCCGCGGTCAACTCGATCAACGACGCGGCGACGTCGTCAGTGGTGATCACGGTCTCGCCGGCATAGGTCACGCATCGCATACGCCTACTGTGCGGGTCGTGAGGACCGACGCAGGGTGGCTTGCTCGTCGAGCGAGCGTGAGATAGACCCTCAGCCGCGACGCTGGGGCGAGCGGAACATGGTCTCGTCCAACTCGAACCACACCGCGCGGACGGTGTCGAAATCTCCGAAGGGTTCGGGTTGGGGATCGCTGAGGGACAGGCGATAGCCGCGAGGAAGGTCGTCTACGTGCTGTCCGTCGCGCGGGCCGCCGACGAGCACGTAGATCACGGGGAATCGACCGCCGGGTGCTCTACCGCGACGCCGTCCACCGCGTCACTCATGCGTCGGAGGAACGCGACCACCGCGGCAGACTCGTCGGGCGTCATGTCGATGACGGCTGCGAGCATGCGATCGTGCATGTTGCCGAGCGTCTGCCGCACCTCGGCGTGCGCGCGGGGGGTGGCCTGGATGAAGATGCTGCGCCGGTCGTCGGGATTCGCCGCCCGGGTAACGTGCCCCGAGCGTTCGAGCCGGTCGAGGATCGCCGTGGTGGAGGCGGTCGAAAGACCGAGATAGCGGGTGAGCTCCCCGGGTCGCACCTGACGGTTGACGTCGCGCAGCAGATATCGCAGGACGAGGAGTTCGTTCTCCCCCATCGACATCGAGTCGCGCGTACGACGGCGCATCGCGACCTCGGCCGCGCGATAGATGCGGAGGGCTTCGAGAACGGCCTTACTACGGTGGCGCCGATCGGACGGCTCGTCGCCGTACCAGTACGTGACCTCTTCGGCTGCGTCCGCGGGCGCGGGACGAAGGGACGTGGTTTCGATGTCCGTCATGAAACACTCCTCCCCGCTCTTCCCGCGACTATACCTCGGAAATAATAGTTAGACAAACTAGTTACTAGCCGAGTATGTTCTAAGTGCAGTTAATCGCTTTCGAAGGGAGTACCCCATGGGCCACCTGTTCTACGGCACCTCGACCGACTCGATCCAGATCCCGGATCGCCTGCTCTCCCACATCAAGGTCGTCACGACCACCAAGCTTCGACGCAGCGAAAGCTTCACGCTCAGCTGGACGCACGTAGACGGCGCCCCCGGCCGCTCCACCCTGTGGCTGCAGCCCGCCATCCCCCTGCGCTTCGTCTTCGACTCCGCTGAGCCCGAGAGCCTCAATTCCACCGCGCTGAAGAACATGGCCGACATGGCCAACTCCTCGGCCGGTCTCGTCGTCGACCTCGAGGTCGAGATTCCCGCGAGCGACAGTGCACAGCGTCCGCAGACGGTCCGCGCCAGCGCCCCTGCCCGCCGTACCCTTTCCGCGGCGGCCTGACATGACGACCCCGACGTCCACGTCCCCTGCTCCCCTGACGGCGGCCCGCGTCCTGTGGGCGAAGGTCGACACCGGTTTCTGGGTCGCTCACCGCGGCGGCGAGTATTTCGGCTGCGTCGACCAGGTCGCCGGTGGGTTCGTCTCCCGCGATGCGCACGGCGTACCGGTCGGCCGTTACGACACCCTCGACACGGCCAAGGCGTCGCTGCGTTCCACCACTCACCCGGCGAACGTCTCGCGCCGTCGCCGGTTCGAGCGCGCGACCGTGCTCACCGCTACCGGCGTGGGCGGTACGACCCTCGCCCTCGCGTTGACGGCCGGCGCCTTGGCGCCGTACCTGTGATCGTCGTGGGCGACATCGAGCTTCGCGACGAAGCAGACGATTTCGAGGATGCCGCGAGCGCGGACTTCACCGAGCGCTTCGGCGTTCGTCCCCTGTGAGAGCGTCCACCCCCTGGACACGGACGGTGGTCCGTGACACCGTCGCTCCACACCGACGACGAAGAGGATGACCATGACGCATCACGACGGACGCGCGAACGACGCTCCCGACCACGACTCCTCCGGGGCGGGAAGCGAGTCTCCCGAAGAGGGCGCCGCAGCCCAGCAGGATGCCGACGAGGCGGCCACCACCGAGGGGTCGCCCACCGGCCGCATCGACTGATCGTCAGAACGCGTACCGCACCCGGCAATACGGGAGCTTGAGCGCGATGAGGTCGCCCAGAGCGGCCACCGCTTGCGCCTTGAGCGGATGGCGGTAGCGCACGTTCACCGCCCCGTTCTGCGACGTCTTCTCTTCTTGGACGGCGGGAGTCCACAAGAGTTCTTCCCCCTTCGGATGCCACCCGAGGTTGACCTCGTGGAGCCCTTCGTTGTGAGTGAGGAAGATCACCTCGCATGCGAGTTGTGCCTTCGCCCGGGCATGGAGGGCGGCGTCGAGCTGGTCGAACAGCTCCGCCCAGTCGGCCAGCCACGTCGGGGTGAGGATGACGGGTGAGAAGTTGACGTGCACCTCGTACCCGGCGTCGACGAAATCGTTGATGGCCGCGATCCGTGCGGCCATGGGCGAGGTGCGCAGGTCGGTGACCTTCGCGGTGGCCGCGGGCATGAGCGAGAAGCGGATGCGCGTCCGCCCCGCCGGGTCCCAATCCAGCATGTCGCGGTTGACGAACTTCGTCGCGAAAGACGCCTTCGCGGTGGGCGTCATGCGGAAGAGCTCACAGACGTCGCGTACGTTGTCGCTGATCATCGCGTCGACGGAGCAGTCGCCGTTCTCGCCGATGTCGTAGACCCAGGAATCGGGATCGCATTGATTCGGCTCGGCCTTCGGCCCGCGCGCCGCCACATGCCGCGCGAGATGCCGGCTGATCTGGTCGACGTTCGCGAAGACCGTGATGGGGTTGCTGTACCCCTTGCGCCTCGGCACGTAGCAGTAACTGCACGCCATCGCGCAGCCGTTCGAGAGCGACGGGGCGATGAAGTCGGCGGATCGCCCGTTCACCCGCGTCGTCACGCTCTTCTTCACCCCCAGCACCAGAGCCTCGGTCTTGATGCGCACCCAGCGCGCGACGTTGGTCTCGTCGCCGTGCACCTCGGGGATCTGCCAGTGCGAGGCGATGGGCACGATGTCGGCCTCGGGCCAGCGCGCGACGATTTCCCGGCCGCGCTCGAGCTCGAGAGCGGCGTCCTCCGCGTAGATGCGGGTGACGCGCAGCAGATCCTTGCGCTCGACAGCCATGGTCCTTGTCTACTCGGGGGTTCCGACATCGGTGGCGCCGGGCATCGGCTGGCAGCGCGGGCACCACCACGTCCGCCGTTGCTCGGGGTCGTTCTGCACCTCGTCGCGCACCCGCACGCGGGTTCCGCAACGCAGGCAGGGCCGCCCCGCGCGCCCCGCCACCCAATGCGACGCCCCCTTCCGGCGGTCACCGGTCGTGACCTGATACATGCCGGGCACGGTCGCCGAGATCCGCAGGCACCGTGCGGCGAGCGCCGTGAGCGCGTCGAGGTCGGTCATCCCGATGGGGGCGAAGGGGTGGATGCCGCGGAGGAAGGCGAGCTCGTTGACCCAGAGGTTGCCGAGACCCGCGACGGCGGTCTGATCCAGAAGCGCCGCGACGAAGGGCCGGTCGGGGCGTGACGAGAGTCGGCGCACCGCCTCGGCGGCATCCCAGTCGTCCCGCAGCGGGTCGGGACCGAGGTATCCGATCACATCGCTCTCGCTCGCGGTGGGGACGAGCTCCACGACGGGGAGATCGAGACCCCATACCTCTCGCCCGTCGTCGAGTCGCAGGCGCACCCGCGCCGTCTCGCGCACCGCGGACGGCAGGGAACGCCCTGCCCGCGTGATGGTCCAGCTCCCCTGCATGCGCAGGTGGGTGTGCAGGGTGGACCCGTTGTCGAAACGGGTGAGCAGGTGCTTGCCGAAGGTGTCGTATCCCTCGATGCGAAGACCCCCGAGCGAGCGCCCGGCGGCGTTGCCCGACCGCAGCTCCCCGTCGTGCACGCGCGCACCGAGGGTCGCGGCCTCGAGTCGTTGCCGGAGCCGATAGACGCTGTCGCCCTCGGGCACGGCTACCGTGCGGCTGCGTGCAGCTGATCGTCGCGGGGAGCGAGGTCGGGGCGCAGGCGCGTGCCGAACTCGTGCCGGAGTGCGCTGAGCGCGGCCTGCCATCCCGCCAGGCCGTGCACGCCCGGGCCGGGGCTCGTCGACGACGAGCACAGGTATACGCCCTTCATCGGCGTGCGCCAGGGGTCGGGGCTGTAGACCGGGCGTCCCAGGAGCTGCGTGAGCGTGGGGGCGCCGGCCGAGATGTCGCCGCCGGGGAAGTTCGGGTTCCACGCCGCGATATCGACGGCCGTCCGAGACGACGAGGCCAGCACGGTATCGCGAAATCCCGGGGCGAAGCGCTCGATCTGACGCACGACCGCCTCTTCACGGTCGGCGGGGCTCCCCGACGGCACGTGGGTGTACGCCCACAGGACGTGTTTGCCCTCGGGCGCGCGGGTGGAGTCGAACAGCGTCGGTTGGGCGGCCAGGACGTAGGGGGCGTCGGGGAGGTCTCCCCGGGCCACCGCGTTCTCGGCCTCGGCGATCTCGGCGCGCGTGCCGCCGATGTGCACCGTGCCGGCGCGGGCGACATCGGCGTGGGCCCACGGCACGGGATCCGACAGGGCGAAGTCGACCTTGGCGACGCCGCCGCCGTAGCGGAACCTCTCGAGCACATGACGGTAGGCCGCCGGCATCCGGTCACCGCAGAGCCGGATCAGCGAGCGCGGGGTCGTGTCCAGGAGCACGGCGCGGGCCGGAGGCAGCTCGTCGAGGGAGGTCACCTCGACACCGGCGCGCAGCACTCCCCCGTGAGCGCGGATGTCGGCGATCATCGCGTCGGCGATCGCCTGACTGCCGCCGACGGGAATCGGCCACCCGCGGCCGTGACCGTAGGTGGCGAGCACGAGGCCCGCTCCCCCGGCGGCGAGGCTCGGCTGGTGCAGGATCGTGTGAGCCGAGACGCCGGTGATGAGGCTCGGTACCACCTCTTCCCGGAAACGCGCGTTCCACCACGGCCCGCCCTGCTCGAGAGCCCGGATGCCGAAGAAGAATGCCGCGAGGGGATCACCCGGGACGCGGAGAAGGGCATTCCCGGTGAAGTCGGCGACCCCGCGCAGGTGATCGACGAGGGGGCGCATGAGGCGCTCGTAGGCCGGACCGTCGACACCGAGTCCCTCGGCTGCTCGCGACAGGTCGCGGTACGCCAGCCCCGCGCGGCCGCCGTCGAGCGGATGGGCGTACGAGACCTCGGGGACGACGAGAGGAACACGTCGGTCGAGACCGAACTCGCGGAAGAACCACGACTCGAGCGCGAGTGGATGCACGGCTGAGCCCACGTCGTGCCGGAAACCGGGGAGGGTGAGTTCCGCGGTCGAGGCGGCACCGCCGAAGGTGTCGCTCCTCTCGTACACGGCGACCGAAAGCCCCGACCGAGCCAGCGTGACGGCGGCGGCGAGCCCGTTCGGGCCGGAGCCGACGATGATCGCGTCGTAGCTCTCGCTCATCGGTCGATCGGCTCCTTCTCGGCGGTGGACTCGTGGCCGAGCGCCGCCGCACCGCCCGTCGATCCGGGGGCGCCGCCCTCGGCCAGATAGGCCAGGCGGTGCAGGGTCTCGGCGTTGCGGTAGCGCGTGATCGCATCGAACACCGTGTCGGGCAGAAGCGTCGTCGGGCCCGTGACGGGCTCCTCTTGGATACGTACGACGCAGCGATCACCGCGGGCCTTCACATCGATCGCCACGCGCGCGACGCCGATGAGTCCGCCATGGGGCTCGAGCACCGCGCGACGCGGCGGATCCCACTCGCGCATGACCGTGTTGTCGTTGACCACGAGCGGCCACGAGCCGAAAGAGTGGTGCAGCGTCGCACCCTCGGCGGGCCACGACTCGGAGACATCGCGTATGCGCGAGGTGCCCACCACCCAGAGGGGATACAGCCATCCGTTCGCGAGGACCCGGAAAACGTCGTCGGGCGTGCAGTGCATCAGACGCACGTTTCGTGCCATGGGGCGTTCCTCCTCGGCATCCGGATCGACGGCGAAGACCCGATGGCCTTGCCGACACCGCCCACGCTACGGCCCCTCTCGGACAACCGTCTCGGAGGTTGCGCCCGGGCGCATCGCCCGATAGCGGTCAGGCGGCGGACGGGAGCACGAACCACGCGCGCGTGCCGCCCGCGGGAGAAACGTCGAGACCGATCGTGCCGCGGTGCGCCTCGACGATGCGCCGGCAGGTCGCAAGACCGATGCCGATCCCCTGCACCTCGGCACCATGGCCGCGCTGCATCGGCTCGAAGACGCGCTCGCGCAACTCGGGGTCGAGCGCATCGCCGTTGTCGTCGACGGTGATGCGCCACCCGTCGGAGAGGACCTCGACGCTCACCGCGATGCGCGGTGCCCTCTCGGCCGCGACCGTGAACTTCACCGCGTTGGCGATGAGGTTCTGCAGAAGGACCCGCAGCAGCGTGTCATCGGCGCGCACGAACGACGTGCTCTCGACCATCACCTCGGCACCCGTGTTCGCGAGTGCGCCGTCGAGGTCCTCGAGGACGGCATCGACCGTGTCGGACACATCGACCTGGGTCATGTACGGGCGGGCGCCGCCCATTCGAGCGAAGTCGAGCAGATCGGTGACCATCGACGTCATGCGCCCGGCCGCGGCCTCCGCGCGGGCCAGCGACTGAGCGGCGCGCGGGGCGTCGACCATCTCGGGGCTGTCGGCCGCCAATTCGAGAAAGCCCGTCAACGCGGTCAGGGGGTTGCGCAGATCATGACTGACCTGCATGGCGAAGCTCTCGAGCTGGGCGTTGGACTCGATCAGATCGCGCTGGACCCGGCGCAGTTCGAGAACGTCGATCACCTGGTGCGCGAGCAGATCGAGGGCGCGGCTGCTGGCATCCGAGAGTTCTCCCACCTCGGTGTCGAAGACGCAGAGCGTGCCGATGGCGACACCGGCCGGGGTGATGAGGGGGCTCGACGCGTAGAAGCGCGTGTGGGCGATCTCGCCGGTGACGAAGGCGTTCTGCGCGAAACGCGGATCGAGACGGGCGTCGGGGACGACGACGCGACCGGGAGTGCTGATGACGGCGGCGCACATCGAGTCCTCGCGGGCGCACGACGCGACCTGGATGCCGACCGCCGCGACCTGGTGCTGCATGCGGTCGTCGATGATGTTGATCACCGCGGTGGGCACGTTGCACACGGTCGCGGCGAGCTCGACGAGCCCCTGGAGGTCGGGCTCGGTGGGCTCGCCGACCAAGCGGTACTGCGCGATGGCATCGCGCCTCGTCACGTCATGTGCCGTGGACATGTGGTCCCCTCGTCCCTGAGAGCCCCGCCCGAAAGCCCCGCCCGAAAGCCTATCCGCACCGGGATACACCGCGGCCGCCCGATGGGAAAGGGGCTCGCGAACTCTTCCCACACCGCGGAGAGTCGAGCAATGAGTACTCCGACCTTCCCCCAGACCCCGTCCGACCCCTCGCAGCCCACCCCCTCGGAGCCCACCGCCCCGAACCCCTCCGAGCCGACGGTTCCGACGCCCGCGGAGCCGACCATCCCCCTCCCGCCCGAGACGGAGCCCGCACCCGCCGGCGCGTCGGACTCCTCCGCCGGAGCGTTCGCACGGACGGACGAAGACGCGACGGGGTCGGCGGAGATGGATGCCGACAACGCCGCGGAACAGGACGTCATCGACGCCGTCGACCCCGGCGGACAGCCCGACTGACCCCCGGGCATGACAAGAGGGGCGGCGCCGAAATCGGCGCCGCCCCTCTTGTCAGGTCAGTGTCGGATCACGGGTTGCCGCGCGTCCACAGCAGCAGGATCGCGACCGCCTGGAGCACGAGGCATCCGACCAGGATCGCCGTGCGACGACGCGGGGTCGACGACCACCGCTCGTCGCCGAGCAGGGGCGCCATCGGCATGAGCAGGCGGAACGTGCTCTGCTGCGGCAGGAACACCGCGAAGATGTACACGCCGTAGCTGAAGCCGTAGGCGACGACCATGAGGCCGAGCTTGCGGACGGGGCGCGACCACATCAGCGCCGCGAAAGCGACGATCAGCGCGATGACCAGGACGATGCCGACGATGCCCAGGTGCGTACCCGCCTGGCGGAACCACGGGGTGAACGGCGTGAACTCATCGTTGCCCACGTAGTCCAGCCACCAGCCGAGCTCGGTGCGGATGTAGGCATTGTGCGTGCCCGTGACGTACTGCGCGATGTGGTTCCACGACAGACCCGCCGCGGCGATGACGAGACCGGATGCCATGAGCGAGAGCCACTCCCGCATCGGGAACGGATCGACCTTGCGGCGGAAGAAACGCACGAGGAACACGATGCCGAGAGCCAGGCCCAGAGCCAGCACGCCCGGACGGGTGTAGGCCGTGATGAGGCCGATCGGCAGGATCCACAGGTAGCGCCGTTTGATCGCGAGCAGCATGCCCGCGAACATCAGCAGCATGAACAGGCCCTCGCTGTAGCCGATCACGAAGAGGAACGACATCGGGGCGAAGGAGAAGAAGACGACGGCCCACCAGGCGGGCTGCGGCTTGGTGACCGTGCGCATCAGCACGAAGAGCAGCCAGGTGGCGCCGAGGCTCGCCCCCAGGCTCAGGAGAACAGCGATGGGCTGCCAGCCAAGACCCGTGGCACCCGAGAGCACGCGGACCATCGTCGGGAAGACCGGAAGGAACGCCCAGTTGTTGGGCAGGATGTCGCCCGAGACGTTCATCGGCAACGACATGGGATAGCCCTGGGCGGCGATCTGACCATAGCGGTCGGCATCCCACCCCGTGAGGTAGTCGAAGAAGGTGCCGAGTCGCTCGCTGTCGGGACCGAATCCCCAGCGCGCGGCCTTGGCGATCGAGTAGAAGCCCCACAGCATCGCGAAGTTGACCACGCGGGCGATGGCCCACAGGATCAGGACCTTGGTGAACGCGCCGCGCTCGATCGGAACGATGCCCTCGGGCTTGCGGAGGACGTCGTGACCGTACTGGCGCAGGGAGCGACCGAGGCGCGAATCGCGCAGACGGTCGAGACGACTCGGTCGTGCGATGACGCGCGACGGACGCGTCGGGGAGACAAGCTCGCTCGGCGGTGCGCTCACTCGGAACCTTTCACAGGGGGAAGATGTGGGCGAGTGACGACGGTGTCTGGCCCGGACAAGTGCAGTTGGAGAGGATGGTACCGGATGAAACCGTGCGTTCCATCCGGTTGACTTTCGAGAAATGACCTGGTCAGTGGCTGTCGCCCACGAGCTTCAGACCGACCACGCATCCCACCAGCCCCAGCACGAGCAGCACCTTGACCACCGAGACCGTCTCGGTCCCGCTGACCATCGCGACCACGATCGTCAGCGCCGCGCCGATCCCGACCCACACCGCGTAGGCGGTGCCGGTGGGGATCTCGCGCATCGCGAAGGCGAGGCCGCCCATGGATGCCACGAGCGCGACGCCGAAGATCACGCTCGGCCAGAGCTTGGTGAAGCCCTCGGTACGGCCGAGGGCGGTGGCCCAGACGGCCTCGAGTATTCCGGACAGGATGAGGACGATCCACGACATGGCTGTGCTCCTTGGCCAGTCTTGTCGCAGTCCGGGTACTGATCCCTCGTCCGGGGACGCGGGGGGCGTCCAGTCCCGAAGGTAGCGCGCCGACCTGGGCAGAACCCGGGCACCGCGGCATCCGCCCCCCTCGAGCCACGCATAAACGCTCTGCGCGCGCGGAAACACGCTCTGCTCGCGTTTCTGCGCGCACATCGCGTTTATGCGCGGGGATTGGGCGGGGCGTTGGGCGGGGCCGGGCGGCGGGGTGCCGGCATCCGGGGTCAGATCAGGAAGATGGATGCCGACCCGGGGTTGTGCGCGTGGACGAGGACGCCGAAGACCACGGCGTCGAAGAGCAGGTGCACCGTCACGACGTACCAGAGCGAGCGGGTCTTGAGGAAGAGGAACCCCTGCACGATCGCGAAGGGGATCGTCAGCAGCGGCCCCCACGCCTGGTAGCCCAGCTCCCACAGGAACGACACGAACACGATCGCCTGCAGCAGGTTTGCGGTGAGGTCGGGGAAGTGTCGACGCAGCAGCGCGAAGACGGTGCAGATGAAGAAGAGCTCGTCCCAGATACCGACCGCGCCGACGCCCACGAACAGGCGAGCGATGAGCTCGGGGGTGACGACCTCGGGCCAGTTGCGGTAGACGCCCGAGGTGATGAAGTAGAACGGCAGGATCAGGTAGCCGAGCACGATGACACCGCCGAGCCAGGCCCACTGCCACCAGGTCCATCGTCCGCCGCCGCGCCACGGGAAGCGGATCGCGTTGTCGCGGTAGACGAAGCGCGAGATGACGTAGGGCACGACGACGGCCCCGCCCAGGGCGAGGGTGAAACGCACGAACGCGGCGTTGTCGAGTTCGGCGTGCAGCGGGATGAGGCTCACGATGAACTGGCCGATCGCGACGAGCGAGACGTCGCGGGCGATGCTCGGCTCCTCGCCGCGAGCCAGCGCGACGCCGCCCCGGCGGTCCACCAGGATCCCGGATGCCACCGCGAGCGCGAGCAGGATCCAGCCCAGCCATACGACCTGGACGACGAACAGCGCCGGCGCAGCGAGGCACACCAACAGCGCCGGGACGAGCTTGGGCGTCCAGGTGGAACGCTCGCGGACCGGCACCGCGGTGTGCGCGGTCACGGCGAGACCCGCGTGTAGCTCAGGTCGCGGATGTCGCGGCCGACGCGCAGCCCCTTGCGCTCGAAGGCGGTGAGCACGCGGCCGTCGAAGCGCTCTGCCCACTCCCCCGCGAACGCGCGCTCGAAGCCGGGCGCTGCGTCGAGAACGTCGCGCATCTGATCGGCGTAGTCCTGCCAGTCCGTCGCGAGGCGCAGGGTGCCCCCGGGGCGCAGGGCCTGGGCGGCGATACGCGCGAAGTCGGGGGCGACGAGGCGACGCTTGGTGTGCTTGTTCTTGTGCCAGGGATCGGGGAAGAAGACCCAGAGCTCGTCGACGGATGCCGGCGGGAGCAGGTGCTCGAGAGCCTCGGGGGCGTTGGCCTCGACCAGGCGCAGGTTCTTCACGCCCTCGCGGTCGGCGTCGAGCATGGTGCGGGCGAGACCGGCGGTGAACACCTCGACGGCGAGGAAGTCGCTGTCGGAGTCGGCTGCTGCGGCGGAGACGATCTGGTGGCCCTGACCGGAGCCGATCTCGACCACGAGGCGGGCCGCGCGTCCGTAGACCTCGGCCGGGTCGATGGCCGTGCCCGCCTTCACGCTGGTCGTGGCTGCGGCGCGCTCGACAGGGAGCAGATAGAACGGTGAGAGCTCGGCCCACGCCCGGTCCTGCGCCTCGGACATGCGGCCGCTGCGGCGCACGAACGACACCGGCTTGTCGCGGAAGACTGGGGCGTCCATAGCATCCAGGCTAGGCGTCTGCGTATCGGGAGTGTGCCGCACGGGCACCTTGCGGCCGCTCACGGGACGGTCACGAAATCGATGAGTTCCTCGACACGGCCGAGCAGGGCCGGCTCGAGGTCGCGGAAGGTGGTGACCTTCGACAGGATGTGCTGCCACGCGCGAGCCGTGTCGGCCTGCTCCTCGGCGGGCCAGCCGAGCGCCCGGCAGACGCCGACCTTCCACTCGATCCCGCGCGGCACCTCCGGCCACGCGGCGATGCCGAGCGCCCGGGGTGTGACGCACTGCCACACGTCGACGAAGGGGTGACCGACGATGCGCACGTGCGCGCCGTGACGGCCCCGCGCGATCTTCTCGGCGATGCGCGACTCCTTGGAGTTCGGCACGAGGTGGTCCACGAGCACGCCGTAGCGTCGCTCGGCGGTGGGCGGCTCGGCATCCAGGGTCTGCTCGAGAAGGTCGACGCCCTCGAGGAACTCGACCACGACTCCCTCGGCGCGCAGGTCCGCACCCCACACCTTCTCGACGAGCTCGGCGTCGTGCTTTCCCTCGACGAAGATGCGGCTGGCGCGGGCGGTGCGCGCGCGCTGGTCGGCCACGGCGAAGGACCCGGATGCCGTCCGCGTGCGCCCCTTGGCCGCGGCGGCGGGGGCCTTCAGCACCACGGGCTTGCCGTCGACGAGGAAGCCTCCGCCGAGCGGGAACAGCCGACGCTTGCCGAAGCGGTCTTCGAGCTCGACGTTCGAGCCGTCGATGCGGGTCACCGCGCCGACGAAGCCGTCGCCCGCGATCTCCACGACGAGATCCGCGGATGCCGCGACCTCGGCGGGCCTGATGCGTCCGGCGTCGCGCCACCCGCGGGCGAGCACGTCGGTTCCGTAGCGGTCGTCCATGGTGTACCTCCGAGCGTCCGAGCCTAAGCGGCGCTCGCGTGCGCTCACAGCGGACGCGCCGCTCCTACCCCGGTGTCGGCGGTCGTTTATAGGGTGGACGCATCCGGCAACCGAAGGGGACTGCATGCGAAAGCCGAACGTGCTGCGCACGATGACGGTGCTGCTGCTCGCGTTCGTCGGAGTCCTGGTCGCTCCCCTCAGCGCCGCGGCGATCCCCCCGCCGACGCTCGGGTCGAGCTATGTGCTCGACCAGGCGGACGCGCTGACCGACGCGCAAGAGGCGGACGTCCAGCGACGTCTGCTCACTCTCTCCGAGCAGACCGGACTCGACCTCTGGGTCGTCTACGTCGACGGCTTCCAAGATCCGACCGGCGCCGACGACTGGGCGAACGAGACCGCCAACCGCAACCGGCTCGGGCCCAACCAGTACCTGCTGGCCGTGGCGATCGAGGGCGATACCTTCCAGTACTACCTCTCGGGCGACGTCGATGCGGGCGGGATCTCGGCGGCCCAGCTCACCTCGATCGAGCAGGATCAGGTGCAGCCGGCGCTCGAGGCGGGCGACGACGCAGGCGCGGCGGTCGCCGCGGCCGACGGCCTGCGCACCGCGCACGCGAAAGCGGGCGGCAACATGCCGAACCCTCCCCCGACGCCGGCGACGCAGAACGGCCCGGCCATCGTGCCGATCGTCCTGGTCGGCGTGCTGTTGCTCGCCATCGCCGCCGGCCTCGTCTGGCTGGCCGGGCGTCGACGCCGTCGAGCGACGACGCCCGGTGCGGGTGGCATCCCGACCGAGAGCATCGACGACCTCTCCCGTCGCGCCGGTTCCGCCCTCGTGTCCACCGACGACGCCGTCAAGACGAGCGAGCAGGAGCTCGGCTTCGCCCGCGCGCAGTTCGGCGACGCCGCCGCAGCCCCCTTCGTCGAGGTGCTCGACCAGGCCAAGGCCGACCTCGACCGGGCGTTCTCGATCCAGCAGCAGCTCGACGACAGCACCCCCGAGACCCCTGAGCAGCAGCGCGCCGGCTATACCGAGATCCTGCGGTTGTGCACGGCCGCCGACGAGGCTCTGGATGCCAAGGCGTCCGCCTTCGACGAACTGCGCGCTCTCGAGGCAGACGCCCCCGGCGCCCTGACCGCGATCCGCGGCCAGCACGCGACGGTCGCCGCGGGCCTGAGCGAGGCGGAGGCGAGACTCGCTCGCCTGACCGAACGCTTCAGCGACGACGCGCTCTCCCCCGTCGCCGACAACCCGGCCCAGGCTCGAGCGCGGCTCGAGCTCGCAAGCTCCCAGGAAGCGGAAGCCGCCGCCGCTCTCGCCGCCGGTCGCACCGGAGAGGCGGCCGTCGCCATCCGCGCAGCGCAAGCGGCCGTGGCCCAGGCCGACACCCTCGAGCGCGCCGTGGGCGCCCTCGAGGCATCCCTGTCGGACGCGAACCGACGCGCCTCGGCCCTCGTCGCGGAGATCGAGGGCGACCTCGCGGCGGCCGCCCGGCTGCCCGATCCCGACGGACGAGTAGCCGCCGCGGCGGCCTCGGCGCGGTCGCAGCTCGATGACGCGCGCGGTGCGCTCTCGGTCTCGCGCCCCCACCCCGCGCAAGCGATCGAGACACTGCAGCAGGCGAACGCCACCATCGACGCGGTGCTCGACGAGGCCCGTGACGCGGCCGAGCGTCGACGCCGCGCCGAGAGCGAGCTCGACACGACACTCGCTCAGGCGCGCGCCCGGGTGACCGCGACCGAGGACTTCATCTCCACGCGTCGGGGGGCAGTGGGGGCCACAGCGCGCACGCGTCTCGCCGAGGCCGGTGCCGCCCTCGTGCAGGCCGAGCAACTGCGCATCGCCGACCCGGTCGCAGCCCTCGCCGCGGCCCAGCGCGCGGCCCAGCTCGCCGCCGCCGCCGATTCCGCGGCACAGAACGACGTCGGCGCCTTCGGCGGCGCAGCCGCCGGCGGCGGAGGCGACATGATGGGCGCGATCCTCGGCGGCATCGCCGTGAACGCCATTCTCGGCGGCGGGCGCTCGCGCGGTGGCTTCGGCGGTGGCGGACTGGGTGGCCTGGGCGGCCTCGGCGGCCTCGGCGGCGGGTTCTCCGGCGGGAGTGGGCGCTCGCGCAGCGGAGGCTTCTCCGGCGGCGGACGCTCTCGAAGCGGCGGCGGCGGAGGCTTCTCGGGCGGTGGTCGCAGCCGCGCCGGCGGCGGGCGGGGATCACGCCGCTAGTCCACCCCTCGCGGCCACGCCGTCCGATCACAGACAATTCGTAGAATCCGCCACCAGACTCGACACCGTCGCCCTCAGGAAGGAACACCCCGCATGGCCAAGCAGTCCATCTTCGGTCGCATCCAGACCCTCGTCCGCGCGAACGTCAACGCGCTCCTCGACCAGGCCGAGGACCCGCAGAAGATGCTCGACCAGCTCGTCCGCGACTACTCGAACTCGATCGCCGATGCCGAGTCGGCCATCGCCGAGACGATCGGCAACCTGCGCCTGCTCGAGCGCGACCACCAGGAAGACGTCCAGGCGGCGGCCGAGTGGGGCAACAAGGCCCTCGCCGCCAGCCGCAAGGGCGACGAACTGCGCGCCGGCGGCAACCTGAGCGAAGCCGACAAGTTCGACAACCTCGCCAAGATCGCCCTCCAGCGTCAGATCACCGCCGAGGGAGAGGCCAAGGCCGCCGCCCCCACCATCGCCGCGCAGACCGAGGTCGTCGACAAGCTCAAAGACGGCCTGAACGGCATGAAGACCAAGCTCGAGCAGCTCAAGGCCAAGCGCAACGAGCTCACCGCTCGCGCCAAGGTCGCCGAGGCGCAGAACAAGGTGCACGACGCCGTCAAGTCGATCGACGTGCTCGACCCGACGAGCGAGCTCGGCCGCTTCGAAGACAAGATCCGCCGCCAGGAGGCCCTCGCCGCCGGCAAGCAGGAGCTCGCCGCCTCGAGCATCGACGCGCAGTTCAACGCTCTCGAAGACGTCGGAGAGCTCACCGAGGTCGAAGCCCGTCTCGCGGCTCTCAAGGTCGGCGGTCCGCAGCGTGCCGCCATCGACGCACCGAGCCCCGACCAGGTCTGATCCACGACCGCGAGTGCACCGCCCGATCGATCAGGCGGTGCACTCGCGTCTCCCGCCGAGGGGAACCACCATGACCCGATTCATCGTCGCTCCGCAGTGGCAGGGGTCGTCCTCCTCGCGCGCGATGCAGCTCATCGACGGGGCCGAGGCCATCGCCGGCGACCTGCCGCGCGCCTCGACGATCGTCCTCGAACCCCCGACCGAAGCCGGCGACGCGCAGGGCACCCGTGTGCAGCGCCACAGCGCGATCGTTCGCATGCGCGAGCGCATCGAGGAAGCCGTCCGTAGCTCCGACGAACCCGCCGTGGTCGTGGGCGGCGACTGCGGAATCACCCTGGGGGCCGTGTCGGCGATCGCGGGAGACGATCTCGCGGTCGTGTGGATCGACGCTCACCCCGATCTGAACACCCCCGAATCCTCCCCCAGCGGAGCGTTCACCGGCATGGTGCTGAGGGCTATCGCCGGGGAGGGCGAGGCGCTCCTGCGCCTCGAGCCCGGCATCGCACCCTCGCGCCTCGTGCTCGTGGCCCCCCGTGCGTGGGATCCCGAAGAAGAGGCTTTCGTCACCGCCCACGGGATTACCGTGGTCCGCGCCGAGGAGCTCGTCTCCCCCGACGCCCTGGCCGACGCCGTCGCCGCCACGGGAGCGACACGTGTGCACGTGCACGTCGGCCTCGACGCCCTCGATCCCGCCGACATCGGCGGCATCGCCCAGGCCGTGCCCTTCGGCGCGCGCACGGCCGAGGTCGTGGCATCCATTCGCCGCCTGCGCGAGCTGCTCCCGCTCGCGGGAGCGACACTGACCGAGTTCTCCCCCTCGAGCCCGGCGGCCGCCGTCGACGACCTGGGGACGATCCTGCGTCTGATCGGAGCACTGGCATGAGCCCCCTCCCCCCGCCCCCGGAGGGCTGGCGAGAGCGGGCCGAACGGGCGGTGGCGCGCGGCCGCCGTTTCGACCGGTTCCTCCCCGGCGTCCTGCTCGACTCCCCCCTCAGCCGCGTCGGCTACTGGTACGGCTGCGCGGTGGGCTGGATCTGGGGGTCGGTGTGGAGCACGGGCCGCATCGAGAAGCGTCTCGGTCTGTGGGTGTTCCGCGGGCTCCCGTCGTGGGCGTTCCCCCGCGGAGGCGTATGCGTGGGCGGCTGCTTCCTCACCGGCGACGACCGGCCGACCGACATCGTGCTCGGGCACGAGGCGGTCCACAAACGCCAATGGCGTCGGTACGGTTTCCTCATGCCGCTGCTCTACGCCCTGGCCGGGCGCGATCCCCTGCGCAATCGGTTCGAGATCGAGGCGGGACTCGTCGAGGGCAACTACGTCCGCCGCGGGGATTGACCCACCGAACGAGAGCTACCGGCCCGAGGGATTCTCCCCGCGCACGATCACAGCGAACGGGGCGGATGCCGACCGAGGCGGCGCGTATCGCGCAGCCGGCATCCGTCGAGGAGCGGGGGTGGCGCTTCAGCGCGCGGTGGCGAGGCCGAAGCGCTCGGGAGTGTGAATGGCCTGCGCGTCGACGCCGTGACGCGTGACGAGCTCGTCCACGATCTCGGCGGTGCCGAGGTATGCGCCGAGCAGGATGACGCGCGTGGCGTCGTCGTCGCAGCACAGCATCTCACCGGCCCAGCCCGAGACGGCGCGGGCGAGGGCTTCACCGGCCGCGCAGCCGCGACCGGTACCGGGGGCACCGCCGCGACGCGAGCGGTCGAGCCAGGTCAGGGTCATGCGGGCGGGGGCCGTGATCGACCCGATCCACGACGCGTCGGGGACTTCGACGAACACGCGGCCGGTCGAGCAGATCGGCAGCGTCGCGAGCAGAGCTTCGAGCTCGGCGAGCGAGGTCTCGTCGGCCGTCACGAGGTGCTGCACGCGCGTGTGACGCGAGGCGCGACACGCTGCCGCATTGTGCTCGGTGGGGATCGACATGATGCCTCCACTATACCCGCGACATAGGTTTGCCTAACCTGTGTCCCTGCCCAGTATCTCGACATCGACACGATGCCACGGAGGCGGCCCGGTCAGTCGATCAGCACCTCTCGCAATCGGTCGATCTCGCCCTGGGACATCCCGTTCGCGCGGAGGTAGCCCGCCGGCGAGCCGAAGTCCCGGTCGACTCGTTGCAGCAGCGCACGCATGACCGGAGCGGGCGAGCGGGTCGCGAGAGCTTCGGCGTGGACGTTGTCGGGGTGCACGGCGCGGATCGCCGCGAGGACCCGCGCATTGCGCTCGGCGGGGAGGAACTCCTCGGTGCGGGCGTAGTCGGCGATCACCGCCTCTCGATCGACCTCGGCCGCGGCGAGCGCGATCGCGACGGTCACCCCGGTGCGGTCCTTCCCCACGGTGCAGTGCACGAGCGCGGGCTGCGCGTCCAGGATGCCGCGGATCGCCGACACCACCCGCTCTGCGGAATCGTCGACGAGGGCGGCGTACATGTCGTCGAGGCTCAGGTCGCGCGCGAAGAAAGAGGCGACCGAGCCGAGGAACAGCGGCTCGTGCTGGATCTCGACCGCGGTATCGAGGCGGCTGGGAGCGTGGGCGACCTCCGATTCGTCGCGCAGATCGATCACGCGGCGGATGCCGAGATCTCGGAGAGTCCGAGCGCCCGCGTCATCGACGGCGACGAGGTTGCCGGAGCGGTAGAGCACGCCCGCGCGCGTGCGACGGTCTCCCGCCGGAAGTCCGCCGACGTCGCGGAAGTTCACCGCGCCCGAGACGAGCGAGCCGGTCATGCGGCGCCGTCCGCGTGCACGTGAGGCTCGCGCGGGCGCGTCGTCGCCGCAGGCGCGGCATCCGGGGCGATCGGCACCGGAGAGGAAGCGCGGGGCGGCACGGCGTATCGACCCGCGATGGCGACGCGATTGAAGGAATTGATGGCCACGAGCACCCAGCTGAGCGCGACGTACTCGGCCTCGCTCAGGATGCCGCCCGCTTGGTCGTAGACCTCGTCGGGGATGCCGTCCTCGTGGATGAAGGTGAACGACTCGGTCAGCTCGAGGGCGGCTCTTTCGCGCTCATCGAAGACGCCCGACTCCCGCCACGTCGCGATCTGGGCGATCACATCGGCGTCGAGCCCGGCTTTCACCGCGGCATCCACGTGCATACGCACGCAGTAGGCGCACCCGTTGAGCTGGGAGGCATGGATCTGGACGATCTCGCGCAGCCGCGCGTCGATGCCGGCCTCGGCGGCGAGTCGGCCGACGGTGCTCGAGAACGAGCGCAGAGCGGCGTACGCCTCGGGAGCCGACTTCGACAGGTGCACGCGCCGTTCTTCGCCCATGGCCACAGCCTACGGCGGCTCCGCTCGGGTGGGGAGGGAAACGGTGACGCTCCGTGGCGCGGTGGTAGCGGCATCCCGTTCGCGGTGGAAGGCTGTTCCAATGCCCGAGCGCGACGAGTTCTCGTTCCTCCCCGCCCAGGCGGCCGATGTCGGCCGCGAACTCCCTCCCGTCGAACGGGTGCGGCTGACCCTCGCCGACGACCGCACGCTCAGCGGGCTGCGCTGGGGCGGGGCGCCCCCGGTGGTCACGCTGTTGCACGGCGCCGGTTTGAACGCCCACACCTGGGACACGACGCTGCTGCACCTGGGGGTGCCTGCTCTGGCTCTCGACCTCCCCGGCCACGGCGATTCGTCGTGGCGCGATGATGCGGCGTACGTCGCGCGCGTGATCGCCCCCGATGTCGTCTCGGCCCTCGAGCAGTGGACGACAGCGCCGCAGGTGCTCGTGGGGCACTCGCTGGGCGGTCTCACGGCGGCCGCGGCCGCGGCATCCCGTCCCGATCTCGTCTCTCGCCTCGCGATCGTGGACATCACACCGGGGGTCGACCCGAGCGCGGGTCCCGCGCAGATCCGCGCGTTCTTCGCCGGCCCCACCGACTGGTCGTCGCGGGAAGAACTCGTCGAACGCGCCCTCTCGTTCGGCCTGGGCGGATCCCCCGAGGCTGCGGCGCGCGGGGTGTTCCTCAACTCGCGTCTGCGCCCCGACGGACGGGTCGAGTGGAAGCATCACTTCGCTCACCTCGCCGCGGCCGCCGCGAACGCCGGGGCCGATGCCACGACCCCGGATGCCGTGAAGGCTGTGCTGTCGGCGACAGGATGGGACGACCTGGGCGGGGTCACCGCACCCGTCACGCTCGTGCGCGGCGAGCGCGGTTTCGTCACGAAGACGGATGCCGAGGAGCTCGCGCGGCGTGTGCCCGGGGCCGACGTCCGGGTTCTGTCCACCGGGCACAACGCGCAGGAGGAAGATCCCGAGAGCCTCGCGCGTCTGATCCGATCGCTCCTGACCACCCCCTGACCCGCCGACCCGAACCCGGTCATCCCGCGTCGCGCACCGTCACAGACGGCGTCGAGGGAATACGGGTGAAAGTAGGCTGTTGCCACCCCTGCTCGGCATCCACAGCACCCTGATGCCTCGGCCTGCGAAAGGACACACCCCGCAATGCTGCGCCGCACCGCTCTCGCCACGAGCATGCTCCTGATCGGAGCCCTCCTGCTCACCTCGTGCACCGGCTCGAATACGACGCCGAACCCCACCGGAGAAGCCGACCCGAACGCCACCCTCACGGTGCGTCTGTCGCTGGAGCCGTCGAACCTCGACATCCGCCGCACCAGCGGCGCCTCGCTCGAGCAGGCTCTCATCGACAACGTCTACCAGGGCCTGGTCACCCGCAACGGCGACGACTCCAACGCGATCGCCCCGGCACTCGCCACGGCGTGGACGGTGTCTCCCGACGGACTCACCTACACCTTCACCCTCCGTCAGGGGGTGACCTTCCACGACGGCAGCGCGCTCACGGCCGACGACGTCATCATCTCGCTGCAGACGGCCAAGGACGACCCCACCATCCAGAACAGCTCCGACCTGGCGAACGTGGCCTCGATCGCGTCCCCCGACGCCTCCACGGTGGTCGTGACGCTCGCGAAGCCCAACATCGACTTCCTCTTCGCGATGACGGGCCGCGCGGGCCTCATCTTCAAGAGCGGCGACACGACCAACTTCCAGACCGCCGCCAACGGCACCGGTCCCTTCCGGGTCGAGAGCCGCAACGCCGGGCAGAGCCTGACCCTCTCGCGCTACGACGGATACTGGGGGGACAAGGCCGGCGTCGCGGAGGTCGTGCTCGACTACATTCCCGACCAGAGCGCCGCGACCAACGCGGCCGTCGCCGGCGACGTCGACGTGGCCCTCGAGATCGACCCCGAGCTGCGCGACCAGATCGAGGGCACGAACAACTTCTCGATCGAATCGGGTCTGACCACCGACAAGGGCACGCTGGCCTTCAACAACCAGCGCGCGCCACTCAACGACCAGCGCGTGCGCGAGGCGCTGCGTCTGGCGATCGACCACAAGGCGCTCATCGACACCCTCGGCTCCGGCAGCGAGCTCTACGGCCCCATCGCCCCGCTCGACCCCGGCTACGAAGACCTGTCGGGAAGCATCTCGTACAACCCCGACCGCGCCCGCGAGCTTCTCGCGCAGGCGGGCGCCGAGAACCTCACCCTCACGCTGACCATCCCCAACGTCTACCCCACGACGATCCCGACCTTCCTCGTGTCGTCGTTCGCCGACGTGGGCGTGACCCTCAAGGTCAACTCGGTCGATTTCAGCACGTGGCTCCAGAACGTCTACAAGAACCACGACTACGACCTGAGCTTCGTGCGCCACGTCGAGGCCCGTGACTTCGGCAACTGGGCGAACCCCTCGTACTACTTCGGCTACGACAACGCCGAGGTGCAGGGCCTGTACGCCCAGGCGTTGGCGACCACCGACCAGCAGCAGTCCTCCGACCTGCTCGCCGAGGCCGCCCGCATCGTGAGCGACGAAGATGCCGCGGACTGGCTGTTCCTGTCGACACCGTTGACCGCGGTCGGCACGAACGTGGCGAACTTCCCGAAGAACTCCCTCAACGTGCGCCTGCCGCTTGCGGGCGTGACGGTCGCGGCGGAGTGATCCGCTACACGCTGACACGGCTGGGCCTGCTGGTGCTGGGCCTGGCCGTGGCCAGCGTGCTGATCTTCGTCTCGCTCCGGGTGCTCCCCGGCGACGTCGCGCAGCTGATCGCCGGCACCGAGGCGACGCCGGAACAGGTGGCCGCGCTGCGCGCGAGCCTGGGCCTGGAGGCCCCGCTCTGGACGCAGTACCTCGACTGGATCGGCGGGCTGCTGCGCGGCGACCTGGGCACCTCGCTCATCACGGGCACGTCCGTCGTCACGGAGCTGGCAGACAAGGCCCGCGTCACTGTGCCGCTCGCGGCGATGTCGCTCACGGTGGCGCTGATGGTCGGCATCCCCTTCGGCGTTCTCTCCGCTCTCGGACGACGTCGCGTCGGCGGGACGGCGCTCAGCGTCGGGGCGCAGGCCCTGGCAGCGGTGCCCGTGGTGTGGGCGGGAATGATGCTCGTCGTCGTATTCGCGGTGTGGCTGGGCTGGCTTCCGCCCCAGGGCTTCCCCCGGGCGGGGTGGAACGACCCCGCGGCGGCGTTCCGGGCCCTCATCCTCCCCGCCCTCACCATCGGCGTGGTCGAAGGCGCGATGCTGCTGCGCTTCGTGCGGAGCGCCACCCTCCAAGCACTCGGCCAGGACTACGTGCGCACCGCCGCCGCGAAGGGTCTCACCCGCACGCGCGCCCTGCTGAGCCACGGTCTGCCCAATGTGGGACTCTCGGTCATCACGGTGCTCGGCCTTCAGATCGCCGGGATCATCGTGGGCGCCGTCGTGATCGAGCAGCTCTTCACCCTTCCCGGTGTCGGGCGCATGCTGGTCACCGACGTCGCCGCGCGCGACCTGCCGAAGGTGCAGGGCGAGCTGCTCGCCCTCACGGGCTTCGTCCTTGTGGTCGGCTTCCTCGTCGACCTCACCCACCGCCTCATCGATCCGCGTCAGAGGGAGGCCTCATGACCACCCTCCGGCGCCTCTGGAGTCTGGGCACCGGGCGATTCGGCATCCTGATCGTCGCTCTCGTCGTCGTCACGGCCGTCGTCTCGCTCTTGTGGACCCCCTTCGACCCGGCCTCCGTCGACGCCCGCGCACGCTGGAGCGACCCCTCGTGGCCGCACGTGCTCGGCACCGACAACAGCGGCCGTGACATCGCCAGCCTGCTGATGGCCGGGGCGCGCACGACCGTCGTCGTCGCCGTCGGCGCGGGAGCGGTGGCCTCGGTGCTCGGCATCGCCCTGGCCGCCCTCGGCTCGCTCACCGCGCGGTGGATCCGCGAGAGCGTCGCGGTCCTCGTCGACATCCTCATCGCCTTCCCGGTCCTGATCATCGCCATGATGATCTCGGCCGTGTGGGGCGGCTCCCTCGCCGTGGTCATCTGGTCGGTGGGTATCGGGTTCGGAGTGAACGTCGCCCGCGTGACACGGCCCGAGCTGCGGCGCGTGCTGCACAGCGATTTCGTGCTCGCGGGACGGGCGAGCGGCCTGTCGACCGCGCAGAACCTCACGAGGCACCTCCTGCCCAACGTCGCCCCGGTGTTCATCGTGCAGCTGTCGTGGGGCATGGCCGTGGCCGTGCTCGCCGAAGCGGGGCTGTCGTACCTGGGCTTCGGAGCGCCCGTGACCCAGCCCTCGTGGGGTGTGCTGCTCAGCGACCTGCAGGCGTACATCGCCGTGCACCCGCTCACCGTGGTCTGGCCGGGTCTGGCGATCACGCTGACGGTGCTCGGCCTGAACCTGCTGGGCGACGCGCTGCGCGAAGCTGCCGACCCCACCCTCGGCCAGCGCACTCCCGCCGCGCGTACGCACGTGCCGGGGGTGGTCGCGTGAGCCTCGTCGTGACAGACCTGCGGATCGAGATCGGCGGTCGCGCCGTCGTCGACGGCGTCTCGTTCTCGGTCCCCGGGGGCGCGCGAGTGGGGCTGATCGGCGAGTCGGGATCGGGCAAATCGCTGACCGCCCTGGCGATCCTGGGGCTCTTGCCTGACGGTGCGCACGCCTCGGGCAGCATCCTCTGGAACGGCCGCGAGATCCTGGGGCTCCCCGATCGCGAGCTCGCACGCCTGCGCGGTGACGACATCGGCATGGTCTTCCAAGAGCCGCGCACGGCCCTGAACCCCATTCGCACGGTGGGTCGACAGATCGGCGAGTCGGTCCGCATCCACGAGGGCGTCTCGCGCCGCGAGGCGCTTCGTCGCGCCGTCGCCGAGGCGGAGCGCGTCGCGCTCCCCGACCCCGAGCGGCTCGTCTCGCGCTACCCGCACCAGCTCTCCGGCGGCCAGCGGCAGCGCGTCGCGATCGCCATGGCCCTGGCCTGCCGCCCGCGGCTGCTCATCGCCGACGAGCCGACCACCGCCCTCGACGTCACGATCCAGGCGGGGATCCTGTCGCTGCTGCGATCTCTCGTCCAGGATGCCGGGATGTCCCTCGTCTTCATCACGCACGACCTCGCGGTGCTCGCGCAGGTCGCCACCCACGCCGTGGTCCTCGAACACGGACGTGCGGTCGAGGAGGGCCCCGTCGCCGATCTGCTGAAGGCACCGTCGTCACCCGTCACGCAGGCCCTGTTGCGGGATGCGACCGCGACGCTGTGGCATCCCGAGCTCCCCGCTCGCGAGATCGCGACCGAAGAGGCCGAGGGGACCCCGTGACCGAGACGCTGATGCGGGCGCGAGGGCTCTCGCGCACCTACCCCACCCCGCGGACGCGGGGCGTCGGCCGAGCCGAGCGGACCGTGGGTCTCGCCGACGTCGACCTCTCGGTGCTCGCGGGGAGCGCCGTCGGCATCATCGGCGAGTCGGGGTCGGGCAAGTCCACCCTCGTGCGCCTGCTGCTGGGCCTCGACGTGCCCAGCGCGGGAACGGTCGAGGTCGACGGACGCCCCGTCGATGCGCGGGGTTCGGCGCGATCACTGCACTGGCTGCGCCGAGCGACCGGCATCGTGTTCCAGGACCCCTACGCCTCGCTCGATCCCCGCATGAGCGTCGAACGCATCGTCGGCGAGCCGCTGTGGGCGCTGGGGGTCGAGGGCGACCGCCGCGCGCGGGTGCGCGAGGTGCTCGAGCAGGTCGGCCTCGACGCCGACATGGCCGCACGCTTCCCGCACGAGTTCTCGGGCGGCCAGCGTCAGCGCATCGCCCTGGCCCGCGCGATCGTCCACCGCCCGCGCATCCTCGTCGGCGACGAGCCGCTGTCGGCCCTCGACGTCACGGTACGCGCGCAGATCCTGCGCCTGCTCGCGCGCCTGCGGGTCGAAGAGGACCTCACCCTCGTGCTCGTCTCGCACGACATCGGCGTGGTCCAGAACGTCTGCGACCAGGTGGTCGTGATGAAGGATGGCCGGGTCGTCGAGCAGGGGCCGACCGAGAAGGTGCTGCTGCAGCCGCAGGCGGCGTACACGCGGCAGCTGTTGGCATCCATTCCGACGCTGCCGGCCTGACGGTCCGTCTCAGACACGACGGACCCTGACTCGAGAACAGGGGAACGTCACGGGAACAGGTCGATTCGCCCCCGTTTCCCCTGTTCTCGTCGCATCCCCTGTTCTGGTGCCGGGGGCGAGGCACCGGATGCCGGCATCCGGCGTCGCGGGAGGATCGCGCTCGGAGGGATCAAGGGATCCCTCGATGTCGGAGGTCGGCGCTACCCTCGGCGCATGACCCCAGGTATCGTCCCCCCGTTCCTGCTCGACCGACTCGCCTCCACCGACGACCCGCGCATGGCACGGGCCGCCGAAGCGGCGCGAAAGACCCTCGCCGTGCCGCGGCCGGCGCGTCCGACGCGAGCGCGCCTGCGGCTGTCCATCGAGGGCGACACCCTTGTGGCCGAGACGGCGCCGGTGCCCGATCGCGTCGTCTCCGACGCGGCGAACACCGAGAACCTCCCGGGTCGTCGCGTGCGCAGCGAAGACGACGCCCCGTCGGGCGACGCCGCGGTCGACGAGGCCTACGACGGTCTCGGCGAGACCTACGACTTTTTCTGGGATGCCTTCGCCCGCGACGGCATCGACGCCGCCGGTGGATCGCTGCTGGCCACCGTGCACTTCGGCGACGACTACGACAACGCCTTCTGGAACGGCGAGCGCATGGTCTTCGGCGACGGCGACGGCGATGTGTTCGTCGGATTCACGCGGTCGCTCAGCGTCATCGCTCACGAGCTCGGGCACGGCGTCACCGAGGCCTCCGGCGGGCTCGAGTACCAGGGTCAGTCGGGCGCGCTCAACGAGTCGCTCTCCGACGTGTTCGGCGCCCTCGCCGAACAGCATCACCTCGGCCAGAGCGCCGACCAGGCATCGTGGCTCATCGGCGAGGGCATCTTCGCCGCCGCGGTGCAGGGCGAGGCCCTGCGCTCGATGAAGGCACCGGGCACCGCCTACGACGACGACGTGCTCGGCAAAGACCCGCAGCCGGGGCACATGCGCGACTACGTCGAGACGACCGACGACAACGGCGGGGTGCACATCAACTCGGGCATCCCGAACCGGGCCTTCTACCTCGCCGCGACCGCGCTCGGCGGGTTCGCGTGGGAGCGCGCCGGTCTCATCTGGTACCGCACGATCACCGCGGGCACGCTGTCGCCCACCGCCGATTTCTCGGTGTTCGCGGCCGCCACCCTGTCGGCCGCGGCCAGCGAGTACGGTGAGAAGTCGGAGGAGGTCGCCGCCGTCCGTGCCGCGTGGGCCGGGGTCGGCGTCGAGGAGGATGCCCGAGCCTGACGACGAAGAGCGCTGGAGCGTACTCGTCGTGCGCTCGGGAGGTATCGCGGGGCTTTCGAAGCAGTGGCGGGCCGAGCCCGATCGCGACCGGCTCCCCCGGTGGCGGCAGCTCGTCGAGAGCTGCCCCTGGGACGCCCCTTCCCCCGGCTCCCCCGGCGCCGACCGCTACCAGTGGCGCATCGAGGTGCACCGGGGCGACACCGCCGTCCACCAGGCGCGGCTGGGCGACGGGCAGCTCGAGGGGCCGTGGCGCACGCTGGTCGACGAGGTGCGGCAGGCCGCTCCGTCGCCGCCGCGCGGGCGCTGAGGCCGCGTCGAACGCAGCGGGACAGTCGACCGCGGATCACGCGTCCTGGCCGCCGACCGGGCGTGACGTCGCGGGCGGCCGGCCCACCTCGGCGACGGTGTGACCACTGCACGCGATCGAAAGCGCTGTCGCCCGATCGATCCGCGCGACGGCGAACCACCTCATCGCCTCGCGCAGGCGGCACCAGCCCACGAGGAACCATCGTCCCTCCCGCGCTGCGAAGAGGACGGGCTCGACGTCGCGGGTGGTCACCGTCCCCGTCTCCGCGGTGTACCTGACGCGCACCACCCGCTGCTCGGTGAGCGCTTCCTCGAGCGCGGATCGCACCGCCCGCGACGGCGCGGCGGGGGCGTCGACCCACACACGAGCGGCCAGCTCGTCTGCCCGTGCGCGCGTCCGCGGGTCGACGACGTCGAGGATCTTCGCCACACCCGCGCGCGCCAGATCGTTGTAGGGGGCGTCGGGATTCGCGGCGACGGCCGCCATGAGGGCGACCGCCTGCGCCGGAGAGAGCGTCACCGGCGGAAGCGACGAACCGACCGCGAGACCGTACCCGCCACCGGGACCCGGCCGCGACCAGATGGGCGCACCGCTGCGCTCGAGTGCGGCCAGGTCGCGCTTGATCGTCCGCACCGAGACGGCGAACTCACGGGCCAACCGCTCGGCCGAACTGCCGTGGACGCCCCGCCTTCGCAGCATCTCGGTCAAGGCGTGCAGCCGCTCCGCCCGCTTCATCGTCGCTCGATGCCAAAATTCATGCCAGTAATGGTGACATACCGTTGCCCCTCGCCGCTTGCATGCTGGGCGGATGAACACCACCGCAGTCCTTCCGCCCCTCGTCCTCATCCCCGGCCACTGGCTCGGCGCCTGGGCGTGGGACGACGTCCTCCCCCATCTCCACCCCGCCCGCGCGACGGCTCTGACCCTGCCGGGTCTCGACCCTCGCGATCCGGCCCGGGCCGACCGCACGCTCGACGAGCAGGTCGACGCCGTCCTCGAGGTGCTCGCGCACCTCGACGAACCCGCGATGCTCGTCGCGCACAGCGGCGCCAACGCTCCGGTGAGCCTGGTGCTCGACCGGCATCCGGAACTCGTCCGCCGGGTCGTCTGGGTCGATTCCGGCCCCTCGGCACCGGGAGTCGCGTTCGCCGCCGACCTGTCGTCCGAGGTTCGCGCTGTCCCCCTGCCGCCCTTCGACGCCCTCGGGCAGCAGGCGAGCCTGGAGGGCCTGAACCCAGCCGCGCTCGAGCGGTTCCGCCGCGACGCCGTCGCCGAGCCCGGTCCGGTGCTGCGCCAGTCGGTGCAGCTCACGAACCCCGCCCGGCACGACGTGCCGACCACCCTCGTGTGCTGCTCCCTTCCCCGCGCACAGGTCCGTGAGCTCGCGCACGCGGGTCACCCGATGTTCGCCGAGGTGGCGATGTTGACGCACGTCGCGAGCATCGACCTGCCGACCGGCCACTGGCCCATGTGGTCACGTCCGCGCGATCTCGCCGAGGTCATCCTCGCCGCCGCCCGCCAGGACTGAGCCCGGCCGGGCGGGCCGAACTCCGGAGAAATGCCGCGCGTCGCCCGTCGCGAGCGCGGCGAACGGCATCCTGACGCGAAATCTCCGGAGTTCGGCACGCCCGCTCGAACCGGCTCAGCCGAACAGCTTCCGCCGCTTCTTCTTCGACGGGATGCTCTTCTGCAGATACACGACCCCGAGCCACCGCCCGAACTTGAACCCCACTCGGCCCATCCGCCCCACCTCGGTGAAGCCGAGCTTCTCGTGCAGGGCGATCGAGGCGTCGGCCCCCTTGTCGCTGATGGCCGCGACCATCTCGCGGATGCCGAGGTCTTGGCACGCCGCGATCAGGGCTTCGAGCAGCGCGCGACCGAGGCCCTTGCCCGCGGCCGCCTGGCCGAGATAGATCGAGTTCTCGACGGTGTACCGGTACGCGGACTTCGACTGCCAGGGCTGGACGAGCGCGTAGCCCAGGATCTGTCCACTGGGCGACTGGGCGACGAGGAACGGCAGGCCGAGCTTGTGGAGGGTCGCGAACTTGTCGCGCCACTTGGCGAGCGACCAGGCCTTCTCGTCGAAGGTCACCACCGAGTTGCGGACGTAGTAGTTGTAGATCTCGCGGATGTCGGGGATGTCGGCCTCGGTCGCGGGCCGGATCTCGAAGGAGAAGGGCTGCTCCGGCTTCGGCGTCGGGCGCAGGTGGGCCGGCAACCGCCGCCGGCTCTTCTCGTACTCCTCTTCCAGCACCCCGCAACTCTACGGGCGTCGTGGTTTCGCGCGTGTGACAGATACGATCCCGGGGCGGGTTCGCCGCCCCGTGGCATCCCGTGTCGAGGACCTCAGGCGGGGATGCGCCAGTCCACGGGCTCGGCGCCCTGTTCTTCGAGCAGCGCGTTCACGCGCGAGAACGGACGGGAACCGAAGAAGCCGCGACTCGCCGACAGGGGCGACGGGTGCGGCGACGCAACGATCGCCGTGTCGCCGAGCAGGGGCGTCAGGCCCTGGGCGTCCTTGCCCCACAGCACCGCCACCAGCGCAGAATCCCGCGCGACGAGACAGCGGATGGCGTGCTCGGTCACCCGTTCCCACCCCCATCCGCGGTGGGATGCCGGAGCCCCCGGCGCCACGGTCAGCACCCTGTTGAGCAGCATCACGCCCTGAGCGGCCCACGCCGAGAGATCACCGTGCGGCGCGGGGGCGACACCCAGATCGTCGGAGAGCTCGCGATAGATGTTCGACAGGCTCCGCGGCAGCGGCCGCACGTGCGGGTCGACCGCGAACGACAGGCCGATCGGGTGGCCGGGGGTCGGATACGGGTCCTGCCCGACGACGAGCACGCGCACCGCATCGAGCGGGGTGCGAAAGGCGCGCAGCACGAGGTCACCGGCGGGGAGGTACGGCTTGTCCTCTGCTCGCAGGCGGTTCCCGACCGAGGCGATGTCGGCGGCCACCGGCTCGAGCGCCTCGACCCATGAGGGGTCGATGAGGCCCGCGTCCGCGAGTTCGGCGAGCGTCATCGCGCTCACGCGGCGTCTTCCTCCTGCACGGATCCGAGGTGCGACCAGGGGAACTCGATCCACAGGGAGGTGTCTCGCCACGAGTAGTCGGGGGCGATGATCGTCGTGGGCTTCGTGTAGATCACCGCGGAGCGCACGTCGGCGCCCTGCCGATTCAGGAGTTTCACGGCGAGATCGAGCGTGCGGCCGCTGTCGGCGACGTCGTCGACGAGGAGCACCCGTCGTCCCGTGAGGTACGAGAGGTCGAGGGCCGGGGGCAGCACCTCGGGGGCATCGAGCACGGTGCCCACGCCCGTGTAGAACTCGACGTTCAGGGCTCCGCAGTTCTTCGCCCCGAGCCCGTACGCGATGGCCCCTCCCGGCAGCAGTCCACCGCGGGCGATCGCCACGACCACCTCGGGCTGGAAGCCGTCGGCCACGATCGCCCGGGAGATGTCGCGGGTGGCCCTTCCGAAGTCGTCCCAGCTCAGGCGTTCGCGTTCGTCCGTCACGGCGGATTCCTCTCCTCGTCTGCATTCACCCTAGGGGGCGCGGCGAGGAAGGCCGTCTACGAGCGCGAACCAACCGGGAGGATCATCGAGGTCGTCCCCGGGATGTCGACGAACCCGATCGCCGCCCAGTGCGCACGGTCGGCCCAGAACCCGGTCGATCCGTCGCTCCCCGTTCGACATGTGGTGAGCAGCGCGATGGTGTCGCCGTCGAACACCCGGGCGATGATGCGCACGAGCTCGTGACTCAGCGACGGTCCCTGGAGAGGGTCCTCGACGTGGACCGAGGAGATGATGCAGAGGTTGTCGGTGAACAAGGAGGATTCGTCGACCAGGGAGATGAGTTCTCGGTCGACGAACGCGGAACTGATCGATGTGAGGTCCGCCCCGGCATCCCGCAGCTGCTCGACCCAGCGCGGGTTCGCGTAGTGCACGCGGTACACGGTCGCCTCGGCCGAGCCGGGCTCGCCTGCGAGGAGGGCGACACCCCCGGTACGAACCGTCGTCGCGTGCCAGATTTCGGGATCGACGTCGTTGCCGGTGGTGCGAAGCGTGAGCTGGAACGCGGTCGCATCCGGGTCGGGCTGTTCTGCCATATGGCCCCCACGGCCTGTCGGAGTGTCGGGAGGCACTCGGCTTCTTCCCGACCATAGCGAAACGGTGCCCCGGACTTCTCATCTTCCGCGCTGGGAATGCAAGGTGGTATGCGGTAGGCGGTGGGCAGAAAAGCGCACGAAAACGGGCGCCAACAGCATTCTTGCGCCGAAATTCGGGCAATCCTCACACAAAGATGAGAAGACGCTAATGTAAATCTCAGACAGAGATCGGCCCACCGGCACGCCTTTTCCCCCTCAGGAGCCCGACGCAGTGAGCAGTACCTACATCGAAACCGGCGGACAGGTTCGGGTCTACGACTCCGGCGTCCAGGCTCACGATTCCCTCCCCCTCGGTACCTACCGCGTGCGATACAGCATCAAGGAGGGCTTCAGCCTCCTGCGCACCGAGAACCTCGGCGTGGGTTCGGAGAAGGTCTACGGCCGCCGCGAGGCCAAGGTCGACAAGATCTTCCGCACCTACGCCCGCTTCGAACGCAACCTCGGCGTGATGCTCTCGGGCAACAAGGGCCAGGGCAAGTCGATGTTCTTGCGCATGCTGGCCGCTCGCGCGATCGAGAGCGACATTCCCGTCGTTCTCGTCAGCGAGGATGCCGAGGGCATCGTCGACTTCCTCGAGACCCTCGACGAGTGCCTCGTCATCTTCGACGAGTTCGAGAAGACGTTCTCGTCCGGCCGCACCCCGCTCGACGGCCCCAACCGTCAGAACCAGTTCCTGACGCTGTTCGACGGGACGTCCTCGGTCAAGCGGATCTACTGCCTGACCGTGAACGACGTGCAGGACGTCAGTCATTACATCGTCAATCGACCGGGTCGATTCCACTACCACATGCGGTTCGACTACCCGAGCCCCGACGACGTGCGCGAGTACCTCCGCGACCAGGCGCCGCACGCCGCCGCATGCGAGATCGAGAACGCCGCGCTGTTCTCGCGCCGCGTCAACCTCACGTACGATCACCTGCGCGCGATCGCCTTCGAGATGAACCACCCCGACGCCACGTTCACCGACATCGTCGAGGATCTCAACATCAAGGCGGTCGAGCCGAGCACCTACCGCGTCGAGGCCACCTACCTCGACGGTTCGGTCCTCGCGGACGAATCGGTCCTCAACCTGCACGAGCGCAGCGACGTGAGCCGCACCGTCGAGCTGCGCGGCACCCACCGGGTGCTCTTCTTCTCGTTCGCTCCCCGGGATGTGGTCTTCGAGGACGACGGCAACATCACCGTCCCCATCCACAAGATCGAGGCGTTGGACGAGGACGAAGAGATCCCGGAGGAGCTCCCGACGCGCATCACCCTCACCCTCGTCGGGCAGGCCAGCTACTCGTTCGAGCGCTGAGTCCCTCAGTCGTCGAGGTCGCGGGGCTGCGTGACCCTCTTGTTGACCTCGCGGGTCGCGGAGAACTTCAACACGCTGTAGTCCTCGACCCGGCCCCGGCTCTCGGGATTGTCGCGAATGTTCAGCACGACATTGTGTCCCTTGTGCGACTGCGCGTAGAACTTGCCGAAACCCGTCAACGTGACGCGGTTGCCGGCATTCACCAGATCGAGAATCTCCCCGAAGATCGCTTCGTACGCCAACTGCGTGACCTTCGGAGACAATCCGGCGCGGTGGGACACGCGCTGGATGAATTCTCGCTTGCTCACCTTGGGCTCATCGGTTCTCATGACGGGCATTGCTCACCATCCCCTGCTCTTGTGCTCGGTTACGAACGTATGCGTCGACAACGTCGCGGGCAGAGGGGGTTGCCTCGCCGGTCGCGACGCGCACGTCATCGGCATCGTCGTTCGGGTAGACGAAACCGGGGTGGGCAGACGGGTGCGGTGAAGCTCCGGCCGCCGGACGGGCGACGCCACCGCGTTTCGGGTCGCGGGGGCGAATCGTCGTTTCTGCTCGTATTCGCGTCGATCCTACTCGCTTCGTCGACGTGCGAGCGTCGTGTTACTCGGCTCGCTCCCTGCTCGTCGATTCACGCGGTCAGACGAGCACGGATCGGATACACCGTGTCGTCGAAGATGACCTGCGCGGCCGCCCCCGTCCGTGCATTGACGAGGATCGGTGCCCGCAGGTTGACGAAGACGCCGTCCTCCCCGGGGTTCGCGACGACGAACATCCGCACCTCGTCGGCCGCCGCGCCGATGTCGACGAGCGCTGCCGCGGCGAGGGGAGGATCGTAGGACAGACCGCCGCTTGCGGGGTCGAGCAGGAAAAGACGCACGTCGTCGGTCGTGGAGCGAAGGGCGTACAGGCCCTCGGCTCCCTCGATCGGTTCCAGGAGGAAGGACGTCCGCGGCGCGAGACCGGGAAGCGACTTCGCGAACTCGACGTCCACGCTCGACAGGGGCAGGGCGGTCGTCATCTCACGAACTCCAAGAGAGTGGTCTGCAGGGTCTTGGCGGTGACCTGCAGGGCGGACTGATACACGAGCTCGGCGGACTTCAGCTTGATGTAGACCTCCAGGGTGTCGACGTTCTCGACCTCGGCGCGACGCGCCTCGATGTCCACGCCGACGCTCGCGTTCGTGGCCTGCGCGCGCTCGATCTGCGCCTGGCGCGCGCCCGCGACTCCCCGTGCGGTGACCAGCTGCTTCAGGTGGGCGTCCACCTCGGTGAGGCGCGAGCCCACGTCCGTTCCCGCCCGCAGGTCCGCGGCGACCTTCTGGAGGGTGGCGAAGACGCTGGCCCCGCCCACCCCGAACGCGTCCGCACCATCGAGGTCGACGCGCACCCTCTCGTTCTCCGAGATGCGGCGATCGACCGCCGCCCCCGGCACGCCGGTGAAGGCGAAGGTCGCGGGATCGAAGGCGCGACCGCTGTCGTCGGTGCCGGCGAACACGGTGCGACCGAGCACGGTGGTGTTGGCGTGAGAGAGGAGCTCGAGGCTCACGCTCTCGAGTTCGGCCGCGATCGAGTCGCGCGCGGCAGGGCTGAGCGCCCCGGAGTTGGCTCCCTGGGCGGTGAGATCGCGCGCGCGGTTGAGCAGGTCGATGCTGGCGCCCAGTGCCGTGTCGGCCGTGGTGACCCACGTCAGCGCGTCGCTGATGTTGCGGGCGTACTGGGACGCGCGCGACTGCTCCCCGTGCACGCCGAGGATGGCGGCGGCGACGGTCGGGTCGTCGCTGGGTGCGCGGATGGCGAGTTGCGAGGTCGCCTGGTCCTGCAGACGCGCACGGTCGGCCAGGCCCGCCTGGAGCGTGCGCAGAGCCTGCTGATTGACGGTGCTGCTGGTGATTCGTCCGATCACGATGACTCCCGGATCAGCGGCCGACCAGGCCGACGCGGTTGATGAGGATGTCGAGGGCCTCGTCGACGGCGGTGAGCACGCGCGCCGCCGCCTGGTAGGCCGTCTGATAAGTGAGGAGGCTGATGGTCTCTTCGTCTCCGTCGACCGAAGCGTGGGACTGCTGACCCGAGACGGCGGCGATCGCGCTGCGGTCGGCCGTGTCGGCGCGCTGGACATCGCCGGCGACGGCGACTCCGAACCCGGTCACGAAGCTCGCCCACCCCTTGCTGGGGCCCGTCGCTGCTGTGGCGAGGGTCGAGATGCGGTCGGCCACGGAGGTGTCGAGAGCCCCCGCGCCGGGCGCGGCCAAGGCCAGCTGGTCGAGCGAGGTGGGCACCACGGACAATCCGAGGGCTGCGGGCCCGTCCGCCGCGAGCGCGAAGAAGTCTCCCCCGGCGGCGCCCGTCGACGTCTGCCCCGACCGGTGGATCTCGTTGACCGCCTGCGCGAGCGCGGTGGCCGTGGCGTTGTAGGCGTCGGCCACACGCGCGAGGGTGCCCCCGTCGGAGGCCGGTGCGAGGACGCCGATCGCCCCTCCCAGGGATCCGCCGGTGACCGCGACGGGCACCCCCGGCCGATCCGACCAGGAGAGAGTGAGCCCCCCGGCATCGGCGAGAGCACGCGGCCCCTCGATCTGCAGGGTGCGACTCGAGTCGCCGCTGACCAGGGCGTTGCCATCGACCCGCAGGGTCAGAGTGCCGTCGTCTTCGACGCGACCCGTCGCCCCGACGGTCGTGGACAACTGCTGGGCGAGGACGTTTCGTTGGTCGATGAGCTCGTTCGCGCCGCGTCCAGACTGCAGGGCCGAACGGATCTGTCCGTTCAGCGTGGCGACCTGGGTCGCGGCGACGTTGACGACCGCGACATCGCGATCCATCTGCGCGCGCAGGTCGGACCACTGCCCGACGGCGGCGTCGTAGCCGGCCGCGATCTGGCCGGCGAGCACGCGGGCGTTGGTGAGGACGACCTGAGCGGCCGCCGGCTCGGGGGTGTTGGCGAGGTCGGACCACCCGGACCAGAAGCGGTTCAGGTTGGCGGCCAGGCCGTCTTTCGTCGGCTCCGCCATCGCGGCTTCGGCTTTCTGCGCCGCCGAGGACCGCGCCGACCAGAATCCGGATGCCGAGAGGGCATCGCGGACGCGCGCGTCGAGCACCTCGTCGCCGAGGCGGGCGATGCCCTGCACGGAGACACCGTCTCCGACGGAGAGTCCCGTCGACCACAGCCCCGCCGTGCCGGGAGCGCTCACCGACGACTGCTCGAGGCGCTGACGGGTGTAGCCCGGGGTGGTCTCGTTGGCGATGTTCTGACCGGTGACGGTCATCCCGGCTCGCGCGGCGGCGAGAGCGGAAGCGGCCACGTTGAGTCCTGCGAAGGTCGACATCGTCTACACCTGCACGTCGAGCAGTCGGGACCCGGCGCCCGCGACGCGCGATCCGCTCGCCGCGTACTCGCCCGTGGGTTCGCCGAGGCCCGCGATGGTCTCTTGCGTGACCCGCAGGGCCGTGCGCAGGTGCTGGTTGACCGAGCCCTTCTTCTCCGCGATCTCCGCGGCGAGACCCGACAGGGCGTCGTGGTGTGATCCGAGCACCTCGCGCCACGCATCGGTGGGGGCGACGTCGACGAGCTCGCGCAACGAGGTCGCCTCGGGGACGCCCCATTCGGCGGCGACATCGACGAAGAGGGCGTCACGCTCGATGGTGCCCGCTGTGAGGGCCTTGGCCACGCGGTCGACCTCGACGGTGGCGTGCTGGATCCAGCGCGTCCTCCCCGTCGACAGGAGCAACTCGAGTTCTTCGAGCTTGAACAGCATGAGCTCGAGCACCTCGCGCTGACGCAGCAGCTGCATGCTCAGGTCGGTAGCGGACACGTGAGTCACCTCGTTCGGGTCGAGTGGCGGGGCGGGTGCGCCCACCACGGGACCGACTATCGCGACGCGGCGACGCGCGAGTAACCCGTCAGTCCGATGCCCCGGCGCGCGCTCCCCCGCGCAGGGCGTCGAGCAGGTTGGTCTCGGCGTCCGCGGATCGCGACGCCGAGATGGCATCCTGATTCTCGTTCGAGACCGCCACGACGATCTCGCTGCGGTGGATGCGGGTGTCGCGGGGAGCGTCGATGCCGATGCGCACGCCGGTCGCCGTCACCCCGAGCACCGTCACCGTCACGTCGTCGCCGATCATGATGCTTTCACCGGGGCGTCGGGTGAGTACGAGCATGTGCGTGTGGCCGCCTTCCGTGGCTGAGGCGCCCGCGGCGCCGTCCCCCGCCAGACTACCTTTTCTTCTCGGTTACGAGCGTTCTCGACTCCCCTACGACGCTGGGAGGGCGATCTGCTCGGGGCGGACGACGCCCACGACGTCGGTGGCGAAACCGCCCGCGGCCGCTTCGTCGTAGGACAGGATCGGCATGCCCGCCACCTGTCCGGCCACGAGCGAACGCACGCCCTGGCGCAGTGACGGGGCGCACACGAGCACCGGTTCGCCGCCCACGGGTTCGACGGCGGCCACCGCGCGGCGGACGCCCTCGATCAGCTGCATCGTCTGGTCGGCGTCGAGCACGATCTGCGCACGACCCTCCACGTGCCGCAGCCCCTCGAGCATCTGCTGCTCGAGGAGCGTGTCGAACATCACCACGCGCAGACGCCCGTCCTGGGCGAAGCGCGCGGAGATCGCGGGCCCGAGAGCGCTGCGCGCGGCCTCGACGAGAGCGGGCACCTCCGTGGTCGACTTCGCGCGCAGGGCGAGCGCTTCGTAGATGCGGCCGAGGTCGTTGATCGAGACCCGCTCGGCGAGGAGGCTGGCCAGGACGCGCTGGATGAGAGCCAGCGGGAGCAGCGCGGGGGTCAGCTCCTCCACGACGCTCGGCTGGGTCTGCTTGAGATGGTCGGTGAGCTGGCGGACGTCTTCCAGGGAGAGCAGGCGGTGCGCATGCGCGTGGACGATGTCGGACAGGTGCGTGATGATGACACTGGCCCTGTCGATGACGGTGGCCCCCGCCATGTCGGCGGCGTGCGACATCTCGGTCGGCACCCATCTTCCGTCGAGGCCGAAGACCGGGTCGACCACGGCGGTGCCCGGCAGGTGCTCCAGCCCCGCCCCGATTGCGAGCACATGCCCGCGGGGAACGACGCCGCGGCCCACCTCGATGCCGGCCACCAGGATCGCGTACGTCTCGGCGGGAAGCCCCACGTTGTCGCGGGTGCGCACCGGCGGCATGAGCGTTCCCAGCTCGAGGGCCACCTTTCGCCGCAGCGACTTCACCCGGGACAGCAGGTCTCCCGCGCCGCCGGCGGCCAGGTCGACGATATCCGGGGAGAGGGAGATCTCCAGGGCGTGAACGCGCATGGTGTCCATGAGGTCGTCGGGGCCCTCGGCGGAGGCGGCCTCCGCCCGTTCGCGTGCCTCGGCGTCGGCCACGTCGGCGGCCGCGCGGTCGGTGTTCGCCTTGACCCGCGAAGCCGCGAACAGCAGTACGGCGCCGATCGCCAGGAACGCGAGGAAGGGCATGCCCGGGATCAGGCCCATCCCGATGGCCGCCATCGCCGTGATCAGAAGGGCGGTGCGCGACTGCAGGAGCTGGCGCCCGGCCGCGCGGCCGAGCTCGGCCTCGGCGTTCTCGCGCGTGACGATCATGCCCGTGGACACCGCCATGAGCAGGGCGGGGATCTGGGTGACCAACCCGTCTCCGATGGTGAGGAGGCTGTAGGTCTCGAGGGCCTTGTCGATGGCCATGCCGTGCATGGTCATCCCGATGATGATGCCGCCCACGAAGTTGATGACGAGGATGACGATGCCGGCGATGGCGTCGCCCTTGACGAACTTGCTGGCGCCGTCCATCGCCCCGTAGAAGTCGGCTTCCGCCGCCACCTCGGCGCGGCGCGCTCGGGCCTGCTCGTCGGTGATGAGTCCGGCGTTGAGGTCGGCGTCGATGGCCATCTGCTTGCCCGGCATCGCATCCAGGGTGAAGCGGGCGCCCACCTCGGCGACGCGCTCGGCGCCCTTGGTGACCACGACGAACTGGATCACGGCGAGGATCAGGAAGATGACGAAGCCGATCACCAGCGAACCGCTGATCGTGATCTGCCCGAAGGCCTGGATGACCTGTCCCGCGTGCGCCTCGCTGAGCACGAGGCGCGTCGAGGCGACGTTCAGGCCGAGCCGGAACAGCGTCGCGACCAGCAGGAGGCTCGGGAAGACCGAGAAATCGAGCGGCTTCTTCACGAACATCGCCGTGAGCAGGATCAGCAGCGCGAAGGCGATGTTGGTCACGATGAGCAGGTCGAGCAGCCCCACCGGGATGGGGACGATGAGCAGCAGGATGATTCCCACCACGCCGACCGGGACGGCGCCCTTCGACAGCAGTTGACCGATCATGCGGTGCCATTCCTTCGTGTCATGGTTCTCGGGCGGCTACAGGCCGCGTCCGGTCAGGGCGGCCGGGGGCATCTCGAACGTCCCCTTGCGCGAGCCCCTCGTCTTCAGGTGTTGGACGAAGGCGAGGACCTGCGCCACGGCGGTGTACAGCTCTTCGGGGATCTCGCGACCGATCTCCACGCTCGCGTGCAGAGCTCGCGCGAGCGGGACGTCGCGCACGAGCGGCACGGCGGCCTCCTGGGCGCGCTCGCGGATCTTCTGGGCGATCACGCCGGCGCCCTTGGCGACGACGCGCGGAGCCGATGTCCCCGGCTCGTAGCGGAGGGCGACGGCGACGTGCGTCGGGTTCACGAGCACCACGTCACTGTCGGCCACCGCGGCGATCATGCGATTGCGACTCACCGCGAGCTGACGCGCTCGACGCTGCGAGCGGATGAGCGGGTCGCCCTCGCTCTTCTTGTGCTCGTCGCGCGCTTCCTGCTTGGTCATGCGGGTGTGCTTGCGGTTGCGCGAGATCACGACGAAGACGTCGATCGCCGCCAGGAGCAGGCCCACGACCACGGCCACCTGCAGCAGCGTCGCCACGGCCTGACCCGCCACCTCGAGCAGCCACGCGATGCGGTGACGACCGCTGCCCATGAGGATCGGCACAAGACCGGCGACCACGCTCCACAGCGCCGCTGCGATGGCCGCGGTCTTCAGCAGTGCCTTGATCCCCTCCCAGAGGGCCGCGACGCCGACGGTCCGCCTGAGCCCCGCGACCACGTCGAACTGCTCGACCCGCGCGGGAATGCCCCGCAGATGGATGCCGCCCTGCGCGATCGCCGTGAGGGTCGTGGCCCCCAGCACCACGATCAGAAGCGGCAGGAGCACCTGACCGACCGAGGCGATCGCGCCGCCCAGCGACTCGACGGCGGCGCCCACCGACGGGTCTTTCGCCGCCGCCCCCACCCGCAGCGTCTGCTCCGTGAGCACCGCCGAGGCCGAGGACAACGTCGCGGGCATCATCACGCCGGCAGCACCGATCCCCACCCACGCCGTGAAGTCCTGGCTGCGCCCGATGCGCCCCTTCGCGATCGCCTTCTTCAGTCGCTCCGGAGTCGCTTTCTCGGTGCGCTCCCCGGCATCCGTCCCGCTCACCGGGTGACCCCGATCACGAGTCGGGCGGCCTCGTCCGCGATCGCGGAGACGATCGAGGGCAGGGCGGCGAAGACGAAGCCCACCAGCAGGAAGGTGAGTGCGATCTTGATGGGAAAGCCCAGCGCGAAGGCGTTGAGGGCGGGGGCCACGCGCGAGACCAGACCGAGCCCGACGTCGGCCAAGAACAGCACGATCAGAAGCGGACCTGCGATCTGCACCGCGCTGAGCAGCATCTGCCCCACCGCGGAGGTCAGCACCTCGGCGGGGCGCGACAGGTCCAGCGCCCCCGCGACCGAGACCGCGTCGAACGAGCGGAACAGGCCGCCCAGCACGAGCTGGTACGCGTCCGACGCGAACAGCAGCAGGATGGCGGTCATCTGGAACAGACGCGTGAACTGGGCGCCGTTGACGTTCATGCCCGGGTCGTAGGCCTGGGCGAGTTGAAAACCGCCGAAGGTGTCGACCAGGAAGCCCGCGCCCTGAACGGCGCTGAAGAGCACCAGCACGAGAAAACCGAGCAACGCCCCGACGAGCACCTGGCCCGCGGCCGCGAACAGGAACCCTGCGGTGTCCAGACGCTGGTACCCCGGAACGACCACGGGCGACACCGCCAGCCCGAGTCCCACCCCGAGCATCGCGCGCACCCGCATGGGGATCGAGCCGTGGCTGAAGGGCGGCGCGATCACCAGGAACGCCGTGATGCGCACGATCGCGAGGGCCGTCGCCTCGAGCCAGCGGAAGTCGACGGGGATGTTCATCCGCCGCCGTTCAGGAGCGACGGGAGGCGCCCGAAGAGCTCGTGCGTGAAGGCGACGCTCTCGGCGATCATCCAGTTGCCGCAGACCATGAGCGCGATCCCGACCGCCAGCAGCTTCGGCACGAACGACATCGTCATCTCCTGCACCTGCGTGATCGACTGCAGGAGCGAGATGGCGAAACCGACCACGAGGGCGGTGATGAGCAGCGGCGCGCTGAGCTTGGCCGCGAGGATCAGGGCGCTCGCGCCGACGTCGATGACCGCTTCGGGGTTCATGCGCCGCCTCGATAGGACTGCACCAGCGAGGTGATCACCAGGCCCCACCCGTCGACGAGCAGGAACAGCAGGATCTTGAAGGGCAACGAGATCATGACCGGCGGCAGCATCATCATGCCCATCGACATCAGCGCGCTCGAGACGACGAGATCGATCACGAGGAACGGGATGAACACGATGAACCCGATCACGAAGGCCGCGCGCAGCTCACTGAGCATGAACGCCGGGATGAGAGTGTACAGCGGGATGACCTCGGGGCTGTCCGGGTTGGCCATCTGCGCGGCGCGATGCATCAGCGCGATGTCCTCTTGGCGCGTGAACTGCAGCATCCACGTGCGAAGAGGGGCTTGAGCTGCGTCGAAGGCCTGCCCGAAGTCGATCTGTCCCGCGGTGAAGGGCGCGACGGCGAGCTGGTTGATCTCGGTCAGCACCGGCCACATGATGAACAGCGTCAGGAAGAGACTGAGCCCCGCGAGCACCTGGTTCGGGGGGATCGACGGCAGCGAGAGCGCGTTACGGGTGAGCGCGAGCACCACGAAGATCTTCGTGAAGCTCGTCATCATCAGCAGCAGAGCCGGCGCGACGCTGAGGACGGTGATGCCCAGCAGTGTCGTGATGCTGTCGGAGGGCGTGGCGTTGATGCCGTTGATGCTGACGCCGCCCGGCTCTCCGGTGGCCGCCTGAGCCACGCCGCCCGCGACGACGTCGCCGACGAACAGCACGGCCACGACAGCGAACAGCACCAGGATGCCGGCACCCCGACGCCCGCGGGAGCGCCGACGTCGGCGGGGCGCGATGCGCGGCGAGGGAACGGGCAAGACGGCACTCCGTGCGTGGGTGACGAGGCCGATCCGTAGCCAGGGGTCGAGCGATCCGTGCTCGCGACCGACTATCGCGACGCCGCCCGCACGCGGTAACCGTTCAGGCCGCGTGGGCCCCGGAGGTCTCGGCGCCGCGCGGGCTGCCGGTATCGGTCAGCGTCACGACGTTCTCGCTCCGCTCGGCGTCGTCGATCGGCGACTCCTGCGTGTCGACGACGTCGATGCCCTTCTCGCTCACGCCGAGCACGTACCGGATGCCGCCAAACTCCGCGACGACGAGCTGGGCGCGACCACCGAGACCGGTACGGGCGACGACCGTGATCTTCTCGCTCCGCGGCCGGGAGGGCGACGCCGTCCGCGTCCGCGGGGAAAAGCCGGAGAGGTTCCGCAGCCGGCCGAGTCTCTGGGGAACGAGCGCCGAGAACGGCCCGTCACCCGCGGCCTGTCCTTTCTGCACGCGCTGGGCCAGGAAGAGCAGAAGCCCCACCACCGCCGCGAGCGAAACGACGGTGCGCGCCGCGAGGAGCAGTTCGTCCACGATCAGTCGGTCCCGGTCTGGTCGATGATGCGCTCGACGCGCACCGCGAAGTCGCCGTCGGCGACGACGACGGTGCCGTGGCCGATGAGGCGACCGTTGAGGGTGATGTCGGCGGGGGATCCCGCGGCGCGGTCCAATTCGACGACGTGACCGGGCTCAAGGCTCAGCAGGTCGCGCACGGGAAGCCGCGTGCGTCCGATCTCGACCACCAGCTCCATCTCGACCCCGGCGATCCGGCTGAGACGGGCCGGGCCCGTCGTTGACGTCGCCACGCGGGCGTCGTCGATGCGGATCGCCGCGCGGGCGACGGTGCTGCCGTCTTCGCGGACGAGGTCGAACACCTGGACACCGGCCTCGGTGAAGACGCTCGCGGCATCCATCTCCTCCCCCTCACCGAGGGTGCCGGCTCCGAGCACGGCCACGGCCGCCTCGAAGGCGGGGTGCAGGCGGTCGGACAGCTGCTGATCGATCGAGCCGTCGTCGAGGGCCGCGGCATCCGCGACCTGGATCGCGATCCTCGCGCCCGGGGTGCCGCTGAAGGCGACGACGACCGCGCTGCCGGTCGCCCCGGGATCGGTGGAGGGCGTGGGCAGCACGGGGAAGCCGAAGGGGAGTTTCGCCGCGATCGCGGCGGCCATGGCGGCGGCGTGGAAGGTGCTCATCGGGTGGTCTCCTCGAGGATGGTGGTGATCGTGCACGCGAGCCGCGACCCCTGGGCACCGGGAACGGCACGTGCGACCGGGGTGTCGCCGACGACGAGTTCGAAGGGCTTGGTCTCGGGGTGCGAGAAGCGCAACAGGTCGCCCGGGGCGAGGTCGAGGACCTCTCCGGCGCCGATGACGCGGGGCGCGACGCGCAGCGACACCTCCAACGGGGTGGCGAGCACCTGGTCGGCCGTCGCGCCCGCACGGTGGGCGGAGGCGGCATCGCGCTCGCTCTCGGCGAGTTGGTCGACGACGACGGCGGTGGGCAGCATGACCGTCGCGGTCGAATGCGACTCCCCCATCCGCATCGCGAGCCGCGCGACGACGACGGCCTCACCGGGCGAGATGACCTGCAGGTACTGCGGGTTGTCGTGCAGGCCCGCGTAGGTGAGCTCGGCCGGGAGCAGCATGCCCAGGCTCGTCGTCAACAGCTCGAAGGTACGGTCCATCAGCTGCCGGATCAGCGCCGACTCGATGGGGGTCAGGGTGCGCGGCTCGATCGGCGCGCTGCTCTTGCCGCCGAGCATCTGCACGACCCACGTCAGCGCCACGCCGAGATCGAACTGCACCACTCCTGGCTCGTCGCGCCCCGCGGTCGCACCGGTGACCATCGCGGTCGTCGCCGGGAGGGTGTCGGCGTACTCCTGGTACGACATCGACTCCACGCCCTCGAGCGTCAGGTGGGTGCGCATGCGGACCTTGCCGGTCAGTTGCGACGCCCACTGTCGCGCGAATGCCTCGAAAGCCGCCTCCAACCGGCGCCGGTGCTCCCGACCCAGCTGGACGGGGCGGCTGAAGTCATAGGCGGGATAGCGGCGCAGGGGGTCGTCGCGGACGGCGGTGGTCGCCATGGCGGTCTCCTTGAGAGTGGTGGTCACGAGGGGTCAGCCCTGCGGAGCGGTCTGGACGAGTCCGGGGATGAGAGCACGTACCTTTTCCTCCTCGGTGGATTGCACGACGATGTCCACGCGGCGGTTCGCCGCCAGGTCTTCCGCGGTGTCGCCCTCGACGAGGGGGCGTTGATCGGAGTAACCGACCGCCTGCACACGGGACCCGGTGATGCCCTCGTGCTCGACGAGGAACCGTGCGACCTTGGTGGCGCGTCCGCTGCTCAGCTCCCAGTTGCTCTCGTAGGGAGCGACCGCCGCGCGATGGTCGGCGTGCCCCTCGATACTGAGGGGGTTGCCCGCGGCGGCCAGCACGTCGCCGACCGCGTCGAGGACGGCATCCGCCTTCGCCGAGAGGTCGGTGCGGTTGTCGGTGAAGAACGTCTCGGCGCCGACCAGGCCCACCTTCAGACCGCGCTCGTCGATGACGAAGTCCACGGTCTCGGCCAGGCCCTGCGCTGCCAGCGCGGAGGTGATCTGCTGCTTCATCTGCTCGAGGTTGTCGCGCTCGCGAGCCGCGCGCACCGCGACGTCCTCGACGCCCTCCTCCGCCAGCAGCTCGGGCGGGATCACGAGCCCCTCGGTGAAGTCGCCGCCGCCCGGCGTCTGGGATTGCCCGAACGCCTCGGCGAGACCGTTCTTGAGCTGTTCGTACTTGGTCTCGTCGACGATCGACACGGCGTACAGCACGATGAACAGGCACATCAGAACCGTCACCATGTCGGAGTAGGACACCGCCCAGCGCTCATCGGGCTCGTCGTGCTCGCCCTCGTCGTGGCCGCGTCCGCGCGCGGGGCGCCTGCTGCTCACTCGGCATCCCCGGTCGCTGCGACCTTGTCCGGCCGGGGCTCTTTCTTCTTCTTCGGTTTGTAGGTGGTCAGCGCCAGCAGACGCTCCTCGACCAGGCGCGGCGCGCTGCCGGCCTGGATGGCGAGGATCCCCTCGCACACGAGCGTCATGCGCTCCTGCTCGACGGCGGCCATGCGATTCAGCCGCCCCGCGATGGGGTTCCAGATGAAATTGGCCGACAACAGGCCCCAGAGGGTGGCGACGAAGGCGGCCGCGATCATGTGGCCGAGCTCGTCGGGCTTGTCGAGGTTCTCGAGCACGTGCGTGAGCGAGACGACCGTCCCGACGATGCCGATCGTGGGTGCGTAGCCGCCGAGGGCGGAGAAGAACCGCGCGGCCACGCGGTTGCGCGCGGCCTCGGCGACGATCTCGTCGTCCATCAGCGTTCGCAGCTCTTCGGCGTCGACGCCGTCGGCCACCGCCTGCACGGCGCGGCGGGTGTAGTCGTCGGGGGCGGAGTCGAGCTCGTCCTCGAGGCGCAGCAGGCCCTCGGTCCGCGCCTTCTCGGCGTAGGAGACGAGGATCGGGATGACGGCGGCCGGGGTGGATCGCGGACCGCGCGCCATCCGACCCAGCGAGCCGAAGGCTGCGATCGCGTCGCGCAGCGTGTGGCTGGCGATGCCGACGCCGATGGTCGAGCCGAGCACGAGGATCATCGGGGCGGGCAGCAGGAGCGCGCTCAGGTGGGCGCCCTCCATCGTGATCATGGCGTACAGGGCCCCGAAGGCCACGACGACGCCGACGACGAAGGCGATGTCCATGTCAGCGCTCCGACGGGGCCGAGAGAGCGGATGCCGCGGCGAGCACGCGCGCGCGGTAAGCGATGATGCGCTCGATGAGCTCGTCGAGGCTCTCTTCGACGTTGTAGACGCGGCCGTCGACCATGTGCAGCGTGGTGTCGGGAGACTCGTGCACCCGTTCGATCAGATCGGGGTTCACCGCGAATCGCGTGTGGTCGAGACGGGTGAGCGTGATCATCGGGAGATCTCCGGTCGATGGGTGAGGGGACGCCCCCGACTATCGCGACGCGGCCCACCGCGGGTAACTCGGGTGGGCCGCGCCATCGAGGGGCGCCGGGTCAGCGCTTGAGGTTAGTGAGCTCCTGCAGCACCTCGTCGCTCGTGGTGATGATGCGCGCGCTCGCCTGGAAGCCGCGCTGCGCGACGATGAGGTTGGTGAACTCCTGCGAGAGGTCGACGTTGCTCATCTCGAGCGAACCCGAGACGAGCTTGCCGAAACCGGCTTGACCGGCCTCGCCGACCTGCGCACCGCCGCTGTTGACGGAGGCGCGATAGGCCGTCCCGCCGACCTTCTCGAGGCCTTCGGCGTTGGCGAAGGTGACCATCGCGACCTTCGCCAGGGTCTCGGTACGGCCGTTCGAGAACGTGCCCACGATCGAGCCGTCTCCGGTGATCGAGTAGGACTGCAGGGTGCCGGCCGCGGCCCCGTCCTGCGAGGTGATCGCGACCGTGCTCAGGTCGGCGAAGCCGGTGACCGCGGTGAGGTCGACCGCGACGCCGCCGGCATCGAGGGTGAGTCCCGCGCTCTGGCGGCCGTCGGTGAACGCGAGGGCGCCGGTCGCGCCGCTGACGGGTTCGGTGACGTCCCACCCCGTCGCGGTCCGGGTGAAGGTCAGGCTGAGGGCGGTGGTCGTGCCCTGGGCGTCGTGCACGTCGATGTCGCGGACGAGCTGGTCACCGACGGCGGCGGACGAAGGCAGGTTGCCGGTCACGGTCGCCGCCGTGGTCGCGCGCGCCGGCGAGACCACCCCCTGGGGCAGGGAGATGTTCCCGACCGCCTGGCCGGTGCCCAGGACACCGTTCTGGGCGATCCATCCCTGCACGAACGCTCCGTCGGCGGTGACCATGTTTCCGGCTCCGTCGAAGCCGAAGCCTCCCGCGCGCGTGTAGAGGGTCTCCCCGCCCGAACGCACCGCGAAGAAGCCGTCACCCTGGATCATCAGGTCACCGCCGCGGCCGGTGGTCTGCGCGGCGCCCTGGCTGAAGTTCGTGCGGATGCCCGCGACCTGGACGCCGAGTCCGACCTGAGCGGGGTTGCGACCGCCGGCGCCGGCGCCGGGGATCGCGGCACCGCCGACCGCCTGCGACAGCGTGTCCTGGAAGAGCACCGAGGAGCCCTTGAATCCTGCGGTGTTGACGTTGGCGATGTTGTTGCCGGTGGTGTCGAGCATGGTCTGGTGCGCACGGAGTCCGGAGATGCCGGACGAGAGGGAACGGAGCATGGAGGTCTCTTTCGTGTGGGTGGTCAGGCGGACGCGCGGGAAGCGGCGGTGGCGAGGGAGGTGATCTCATCGAGCGGGACCGTCGCGTCGCCGATGGTGACCTGCGGGATGGCACCGTCGAAGCTCACCTTGGTCACGGTCCCCGTGACGGCGAGACCCTTCGCGTCGAGGTAGCCGGCCTGCTGCCCGATGAGCGTCGAGGCGGCCTGGCGCATGTCCAGGGCGAACGCCTCGGTGGAGGTGCGGCTCATCGCCGTCAGCTGCTCCATCATGGCCAGCTGCGTGGTCTGCGAGATCATCTGGTTGGTGTCCATCGGGGTGGACGGATCCTGGTTCGTCAGCTGCGTGACGAGCAGTCTCATGAACACCTCGCTGTCGAGCCCCTTCTTCGCCGCGACGGCGGTCGTCGTCGCGGTGGTCGTGTTCGCGGGGATCGGGTCGGGCGAGCCGGTGACGGCGGTGACGGGCATGGCAGTCCTCTCAGACGAGAATGTCGAGCCCGCGACCGGTGACGGCGGGCGAGAGCGCGGGCAGGAGACGGGCGGGGGGACGGGCGGATGCCGACGGGGCGGTGTCGTCGGAACGTTGAACGCGACCGGGGTCGGACGAGTCGGCCCCGTTCTCCCCGGGAGCGCCGCGCTCGCCCGTTCCGGCGTCGGCGGTGAGGGACGACCCGAGGCTGAGGTGGGCGTGCGGCATGACCGCGGCCAGATCGCGGCGGAGGTCGGCGACGATGACGCGCAACGCCTCACGGCCCGCCTCGGTGGCTCCCGCCAGGTCGATGCGCACCTCGCCCCCGGCGCCGAGGTGGGCGCGCACGGTCACCGGTCCCATCTCTTCGGGGGTGACGGTCAGCGTGATCTGGTGGGCGCCCGCCGGGCGCTGGGCGATGTGCATGATCGCGGGTGCGACGTGAGCGGCGATCGAGCGCGGGGTCGCGGTCGGCGCAGCGGTCTGCTCCGGGGCGGGTGCGAGAGGGACGGATGCCGACAGGGGCGCGGTTGCCGCGACGCCGGTCGACCCGGCGGTCGCCGCCACCGACGGTGCCGCCTCGTGTCGGGTCGGTGCGTCCTCCGGCGCGGCGGCGAGGGCGAGCCCGGTGACGACGACGCCGCCGGGGTGCGCCGGCTCGGGCGTGCCCGCCGGCCCCGCGGCGGCGGCCGGGGGAAGGGCACGGACAGGCGCGCCGGTGGATGCCGGCACGGCCCGCGGAACCTCGGGCCCGGGAGGTTCCTCGGAAACGGTCGCGGTCGCCGGCGGTACCGCCGCCGCGGCCTCGCGGGGGAAAGCGACGGCGGCACCGGGCCGCGCCGATGTCGGCAGGGCGGCGTCCGCGCGGGTACCGGCGGTGACCGCTGCGGGCGTCGTCGGATCGGACGGGATCTCGGTACCGCTTCCCGCGGCGAGCACGACGGGCGCCGTGTCGAGGCGAGCGTCGCCCGCGGGTCTCGCGGCGTCGGTGGCGATCCCGGCGAGGGGCACTCCCCCGAGGGGTCCGGCCTCCGGCGCTCCGACGGCCGGAGCAGGCGTCCGCGCGAACGACTCCCCCGCTGCGGCTGCCGCGATCGACTCGGTCGCGGCGGTGGGCGACGCGGCGCTCCCGGCCATCGGAACGGCGTCCGCCCGGACCGCCGCGGACGCGGGTATCGCGATACCCGTGAGGGCTTCGGGCCCGACGACCGCGGCATCCGACCCCGAAGACGGCCCCGGTTCGGCGGGACGATCATCGCGGCCGTCCGCGGGGGCGTCGAGGGTGTCTCGCGCGGCGGGCGCCGGCCCGGCCGCGAGAACCGGAGCGGCCTCATCATCCCGGCTCACCGCGGCGTGGGCCAGCGCGTCCGCGAAGCTCGTGCGCGTGGCCGCGGGCCCCGACCCCTCGCCCGTCGAGCGCGCACCCCGGGGCGAAGCGGGCATCGACCCCGCGGTTGGCAGCAGCATGCTCACGCGGCGCTCCCCGCGTCGCGCGCCGCACGCACCACGGCGATCTCGTCGAGCGCGCTCTGTTCGGCGCGCCGTTCCTCCGCGAGCTCGCTCGCGCGATGGGCGCTCTCGAGCCGCTCGAGTCCCTTGAGCTCGCGGCGAGCCTCGACGTGGGCGGCAGACGCGGCCTCCGCGGCATCCTGTCGGAGCTCCGCGAGAGCACGCAGGTCGGCCAGCGCCGCCTGCCCCGAGGATCGGGCCGCGGCCATCGCCAGCAGCGTCGCGGGGTCGTCGATCTCGGTGGCGATGTCGCTCAGGCTCGACACCGCGTGCTCGACCGCCGTCTCGGCGGCGACGGCCTCGGCGCGAGCGTGCGACAGCGACTCGGCCGCGGCGCGCTCCTGCACGCCGCGCACGCGCAGCAGCCCGGAGAGGGGGAACGTCATGAGAGTCCTCCGAAGGTGGTCGTCAGGGCGGCCAACCGCCGCCAGGAGTCGTCGGTCGGGGTCAGATCGTCCATGCGCTGGGTGAGGAACCCGTCGATGGCGCCTTGATGGGCGAGCGCGGCATCCACGAGCGGGTTCGCCCCCGCCTTGTACGCGCCGATGTCGATGAGGTCGTTCGCCTGCCGACGGGCGGCGAGCACGCGGCGCAGGGTCACCGCCGCCTCGCGTTGGTCGGGCGAGGTCACCTTCGACACCACGCGCGAGACCGACCCGAGCACGTCGATCGCCGGAAAGTGGCCGCGCACGGCGAGACCGCGGTCCAGCACCACGTGCCCGTCGAGGATCCCGCGCGCGGCGTCGGCGACCGGCTCGTTGTGATCGTCGCCGTCGACGAGCACGGTGTACAGCCCCGTGATCGACCCGGTGGGCCCGGTGCCCGCGCGCTCGAGCAGGCCCGCCAACACCGAGAAGGTGGAGGGCGGGTAGCCGCGGGTCGCGGGCGGTTCCCCCGCAGACAGTCCGATCTCGCGCTGGGCCATCGCCACGCGCGTGAGCGAGTCCATCATCAGCACCACGTCGAGGCCGTCGTCGCGGAACTGCTCGGCGATGCGCGTCGCGACGAAGGCCGACCGCAGGCGCGCCATCGCCGGTTGATCCGAGGTGGCGACCACGACCACCGCGCGCGCGAGGCCCTCGGGACCGAGGTCGTCCTCGAGGAACTCCCGCACCTCGCGACCGCGCTCGCCCACCAGCGCGATCACGGTGACGTCGGCGGTCGAGCCGCGCGCGATCATCGACATCAGCGACGACTTTCCGACCCCCGAGCCCGCGAACAGTCCGAGTCGCTGGCCCACGCCGACGGGGGTCATCGTGTCGAGCGCGCGCACACCCAGCCCCAGTTGGCGGTCGATCCGCTGGCGTCCGATGACGCTGGGCGCGGTGTTGCCCAGGGCGACGACGGGGGCGCCGGTGAGCGGGCCGAGACCATCGATCGGGCGACCGAGACCGTCGAGGACGCGCCCCAGCAGGCCGCGACCGGTCGGCACCGTCAGCGCCGCACCGGAGTGGTGCACCGCCGCACCGACGCGCACACCGGTCATCGGGCCCATCGGCATGCAGCGCACGGCCTCGCCGTCGACCGCGACGACCTCGGCCTCGATCTCGACGGCGCCGGCCGCTTCGATGCGCACGCGGTCGCCGACGGCGGCGGGGATGCCGAGCGCCTCGACGCCGAGACCCACCACGGCCTTCACGACCCCCGAGCGGCGCGGACCGGTCGCCCGCAGTGCGCGCTCCCAGCGACGGGTGGCGACGCTCACGAGCCTGCCTCGCCGTCGTCGTCCAGAGCGAGTTCTGCGCGCGCCCGCTCGAAGGCCGCACCGATCCGCGTGTCCACGCTGCCGTGCGCGATCCGGACGATCGCGCCGCCGGGATCCACGTCGGCGTCCGCCACGACCTCCACGCCCTCGGCGAGTTCCGCGGCGGTCGCGTCCCGGAGTGTGCGCAGGTCGCGTTCGTTCAGGTGCACCCGCACCCATGCCGCGCGGGGCGTCTGGGCCGCGGCCCGCCGCATCGCGTGCGCGGCCGAGCGGGCGGCATCCGACATCTCCGTTCGGAGGATCTCCGCGGCCATCTCGACGGCGAGCTCCTCGAGGCGTCGCACATCGGATGCCACGAGAGCGCCGACCTCGGCATCGAGCCGGGCCTTCGCCTCGCCGAGAGCCGAGAGGGCTGCCCGGTGGGCCGCGTCGGCCGCGGCGTCGCGCGCGGCGATCCGCCGCTCGACCGCGATCCGCTCGCGCTCGAGTTCGGCCCGGGCATCGCGGCGGCCCGCGGCGAACCCGTCGGCGTATCCCCGCGCCCGTGCTCTGTCGACGACCTCCCGCGCGTCCGGTCGCGCATCTCCCACGCGCGGCACCACCAGCGGCGTGAAGACGGAATCGGACACGGTGGTCACCCTGCGGTTGTGGCGAAGCCGATCCGTGGCCAAGTCGACGAGCGATCCGTGCTCTTCCCGGACTATCGCGACGGGTGCGCCCCGCCGTAACCGGCCGCCTCCGAGAGGGCGGTCGGCACCGTGGTCACTCGATCAGTTCGTCGTCGTCCTCGCGCGCGAGCGTGATCTCCTCGGCGGCTTCGAGCTCGCGGATGACGCGCACCACCTCGGCGCGCGCGTCGTCCACCTGCCGCATGCGCACGGGGCCGAGAGCGCGCGTCTCCTCGTCGAGGTTCTCGCGGTTGCGCTCGGTCATGTTGCGGCGGATCACCTCGCCGATCTGATCGTCGGCGCCCTTCAGCGCGAGAGCGAGGATGCGCAGGTCGATCCCCCGCAGCACGCGCTGGGCGTCGCGGTCCTCGAGACGCGAGATGTCGGCGAAGGTCAGCATGCGGCTGCGAACCTCTTCGGCGAGAACCTGATCGCGGTCTTCGAGGCCGGCCAGCAGCGCCTTCTCGAGCGCGGTGTCGGACCGATTGATGATGTCGACCAACGGCTGCACGCCGCCGATCGCCTCGTGCGCCTCGCGGATGCCGAAGACCCCCGTCCGCGCACGCAACGACTCCGCGACCACGGTGATCGCCTCCTGCGAGGCGACCCCGAGCTCGGCGATCGCCTGCGCGACGTCGGTGCGCAGCGGGTCCTGCAGCGCGGCGAGGACCGCGGCGGCGCGGTCCGCGCGGAGGTTCGCGAGCACGACGGCGACGGTGGTCGGCATCTCGCCGTCGAGGATCGTGGCCAGCTGGGTGGGATCCGCGGCGTTGAGGAAGTCGAACGAGACCACGCCCTGCGACATCACGCGCCCGACCATGCCCACGGCCTTCTCGCGCCCGAACGCCGTCTCGAGCAGCCCGGTCGCGAACTGCTCTCCCCCGCGGCTCATGAGCGATCGACCCGAGGCGATGCGGCGGAAGTCGGCGAGAGCCGCGGCGGTGGCCGCGGTGTCGATGCTGCCGAGTTGCGCGAGCTCGCCCGCCAGGAGCTCGGCCCGGTCCTCGCCCAGATGACGCAGCACCTCGGCGCTGGTCTCGCGGTCCATGTTGAGCATGACGATCGCGGCCTTGCGCAGACCCGACGTCACAGCCGCCGGCACGGCGAGCACCTCGGTCACGGCGGTGGCGGGGGCTTCCTCGGCGTCCGTCGCCCGGGTGTTCAGCAGGCTCATACCGTCGCCTCATCCATCATGTGCGCGAGCGCCTTCGCCGCGTTCTGCGGATCGCTCTTGGCGAGCTGGTCCACCTCGCGCCGTCGCTGCTCGACGAGCACCTGCGGCGACTCCGGCTCCTCTTCGATGTCGAGCAGGGTGGGGATGATCTTGGTCGGCGGCACCGCGGGCAGCGCGATGGGCTCGGCCAGGCCCTTGAGGGTCTTGAGCTTCTGCTCCTCGGTCTCGGTCATCGTCGCGAAGTACTCGATGGGTCCGTCGTCGGTGTAGAGCGTGCGGCGTTTCAGGCGGCGCCGGACCAGCAGGGCGATCACGAGGATGAGGGCGGCGAGCACGATCGAGCCGCCGATGATCGCCGCACGCATGAGCTCCGACTGCACCAGCGCGGCCTTCTCGGCCTCCGCGGCCTCGAGCGCAGCAGTGGCGGCGGCGGCGGCGCTCTGGCTGAAGTCGACGAACTCCACCGTGACGGTATCGCCGCGTGCCGCGTCGATTCCCGCCGCGTTGGTCACCAGCGCCTGCACCTGTTCGGCCGTGACACCCTGCACCGACCCGCGATCGAGGGCGATGCTGACGGTCTGCCGGGTGACCTCTCCGGCCGGCGTCGTCGTCTTCTCGGTGGACTTGTTGACGGCGTTGTTGCGCGTGGACTCCTCCGACTCGAACGACCCCGCTCCTGCGGTGTTCGGCACGGCGATGTTGTCGGGTCCGAGCACACCCGTCCCCCCCGCTTGACCGCCGCTCGAGGTCTGGGTGCGGGTCTGCTCGTTCATCATCACGCCGCCCTCGGGAGCGGTGTAGGTCTCGTCCATGCGCTCGGAGGTCGAGTTGGCCACGTCGGCGCTGACGCTGACGGTGGAGTTGCCCGGCCCCACGATGGTCTCGAGCATCTTCGTCACCGCCCCGGCGACCTTCGCCTCGTGTTCCGAGGCTTGCGTGCTCGCGGAACCGGTGAGCCCCTGCCCCACGGCCGCGAGCACCCGACCCGACTGATCGGTCACCGCGACGTCCTCGGGGGTCATCCCGGGGATCGAAGCGCTGGTCAGATGCACGATCGCGGCGATCTGGTCGTCGCTGAGGTTGGCCCCGCCCTGGGTCTTGACGAAGACGGATGCCGTGGGGTGCTGCGTGTCGGCCACGAACACGCTCTGCTCGGGAATGGCCAGTTGCACGGAGGCCGCGGTGACGCCCGACATCGCCCCGATGGTCGCCGCGAGCTCGCCCTCGATGGCGCGCTTGTACGTCACCGACTGCTGGAACTCGCTGGCGGTCACGCCCATCTTGTCGAGGAGCGTGTACCCGCCGGTGTCGTTGGTGGGCAGCCCCGCCGCCGCGGCGGCCAGACGCTGCGGGTAGACCTGCGCGTCGGGCACCAGGACCGTCGCGCCTCCCTCGGTGAGCTCGTAGCTCACCCCCGCCGATTTGAGCTGCTCCACGACCGCCGACGCGTCGCTGGGGCTCAGGCCGGTGAACAACGGACTCATCTGCGGTTTCGCGAGCCAGCTTCCGAGCGCGATCACGCCCATCACGACGAGGGCGGCGCCGATCACGGCGATGGTGCGTTGAGCGACGCTGAAACCGGCGACGATCCGCTTGAGCCTCTCGATCGAGGACGCGAGCACGCGGGGCACGTCAGGCCTGCATCCGCATGACGTCGTTGAACGCGGCGACCCCGCGATCGCGCACGGCGACCATCAGGTCGAGCGTGACCCCGGCGCGCGTCGAGGCGAGCGTGGCCTTGTGGATGTCGTCGAGGTCTCCGGTGACGGCCTGCACGGCCAAGCCGTTCGAGGTCGACTGCAGCTGCTGCAGATTCTCGACGGCGGCGGCGAGCGATGTCGCGAACGACTGTCCGCCCGAGGCGCCGCCGATCGCCTGCGGTGCCGAGGCGGTCTGATCGAAGCTCAGCGGGCTGAGGGGCGTCACGCCCACGGCTGCGATCGGGTCGAGGGGAATGCTCATCAGCTTCGTCCGATCTGCAGGGCCGCTTCGTAGCTCGTCTTGGCGCGGTCGATGACGGCGGCGTTGGCCTGATACCCGCGCTGGGCGAGGATCAGCATGCTCATCTGGTCACCGAGGTCGACGTTGGGGTACTGCACGTAGCCGTTCTCGTCGGCGTAGGGATGCTCGGGCTCGTAGACGAGACGCCCCTCCGCGGTCGACTCGCGCACGCCCGTGACGTACACGCCGGGGGTCACGGTGCCCTCGGCCGCCGTGACGTATTTCTCGCGGAACATGTCCTGCCCCGCGGGGGTGGCGGTGTTGACGTTGGCGATGTTGTCGCTGATGGCATCCAGCCATTTGCGGTGGGCCGTCAAGCCCGTCCCCGCCACGCCGATCGCGTCGAAGCTCATGCGGAGGCCTGACCGATCGCCTTGGTGATGGACGATGCCTGGCCGCTGAGGGCCTGGGCGGCGAACTGGTAGCGCAGCACCGTGTCGATGTTCGACATCGTCTCGGTGTCGAGGTTGACGTTGTTGCCGTTGAGCCGAGTGGGCTCGAGCGAGCGCTGCACCACCGCCTCGACGCTCCCGGACCCCCGTCCGACGGCGCTCGCGAGCTCCTCTTCGAACGACACGCGTTTGGCGTGGTAGCCGGGCGTGTTGACGTTGGAGATGTTCTCGGCGATCGCGCGCTGGCGCAGCGACAACGCATCGAGAGCGCTGGACAGGGCTGTTGAGGTGACGGATTCGAGCACGCGGCACTCCGGTCGAGGGGCGAGCCGATCCGTGGCCAGTCGTTGAGCGATCCCTGCTCGGCACCGACTATCGCGACGGGTGCGCTCCGGCGTAACCGCGAGCGGGATTCGGGGACGGATGCCGGCCCGGGACGCCCGCTGGACGCGAGCGAAGCGACGGGCTGCGCTTATCCGCGCACGTCGAGGTAGACGGGTGGGCTCACTCGCGTGGGCGGGATCCGCCGCAGAGCCGCGAGCTCGCGCGCGATCTCGGCACGGGCGACGCCGAGTGCCTCGATCGCGCGGAGCTGCCTCTCGAGCACCTCCCGCGCCCGGGCGACGAGGTGCTCCGGGGGCGGACCGACCGGTCGCACGAAGGACCCGGGCGCCATCTCGTCGCCACCGTCGAGGGCGCGCTCGAATGTGTCCAGGAGGTCGGCCCACGCCGCGTCGTCGGTCATCGCTTCGTCACGAGACGGTGAGCGCGGACGCCGCGGCGTGCCAGGCCTCGCGGAGCGGGGCGATCAGGGTCGCGCACTCCTGTGTGGCCGCCGTGTCCCGGCCGACGTTGGCCACGATGAGACGACCCGTGATGTAGGTGTAGAGCCCCCGTAGCCCGTCCGAGCCGTCCCAGCCGTCGTCGAGCGAACCGTTCAGTTCCGCGATGATCGCCTGCGCGTGCGTGAGGTACGTGCCCGCCGAGGGCCAGTCGCCGCTCTCCTGCGCGGCGCGCGCGCGCTCGACGTCGACGAGCAGACGGTCGTAGAGCATGGTGACGAGACGCTCGGGGGTGGCGGATGAGACCTGCTGCTCGAGGTATTCCTGCTGGGCGCGGGCGAGGGTGGTGACGGGCATCGATCTGTCTCCTGTTCGCGGTTACTGGGACGGCGGAGTGAGGGCGGCCAGCTGCGAGGTGAGCCAGGACGACTGCGACTGCAGACCCGACAGGCGGACCTCCATCGCCGAGTAGGTGCGCTCGAGCGTGGCTCGGCGCATGTCGAGCCGCAGGTCCATGCGTTCCACCTGCTGCTGCAGCGACCTGACCTCGGTCTGCTGGCCGGTGATGCGCTGGGTGAGCAGGCCGTCGTACTTGTCGGAGTACTGCGTCGTGCTCGCCTGCACGCGATCCGCGACGGCCGAGAACATCGCCTGTGTCGCAGCCGGGTCGGCTCGCATGGCCGCGGCGAACTTCTCCTGGTCGAACGACAGCGCGCCGAACTTGTCGACGCTGATACCGATCGTCGACGGCGAGACGGAGCCGACCGGGCTCTGGACGGCGTTGGCGAGGGCGCCGCGGAGTGAGCGGACCGTACTGTCGCCGGTGAACACGCCGAGGGTCGTGGCCGACCCCGGGGCGGCGACCGTGGCCTTGGAGCCGTTGTCGATCCGCGTCAGCAGGGCGGCGATGTCTTTTATGAAGGCCGCGGCGGTGTCGGATTGCGCCTTGCCGTCGGCGGCGACGGTGACCGTGACCGGCTGCGTCGACGTGGCGCGCACCGTGATGTCGACGCCCTCGCCGATCCCGACGAAGGTGTTGGAAGAACTGGTCACGCTCTGCTCGGCGGCGGTCCCCGCGAACAGGCGGATGACGGCATCCGCGCCGCGTGCGACGATCGCCGCGCCCGTCTCGGTCGCGACATCGTCACCGGTTCCCGCGGCGACGGCGGCGGCGCTGCCGCGGTGCAGGGTGAAAGCGGCATCCGCCCCCGTCCGGTTCGCGGTGATCTGCACCCGCGACAGGGGTTGGCCGTCGGCACTCCGACCGCCCGGTACGACCGTGGCGGTGACGCCCGTGCCGGAGGCGTTGATGGCGGCGACCAGATCGCTGGGCGCGGCACCGGCCGGGGTGATCTCGGTGGCGGTCCCGTCTCGGGCGACCAGGGTGAACGGGCCCGCGAACGCGTCGGCTCCCCCGGGCGCGGTCACCACGGCGTGAGCGGTGGCGAGGGTGTCCACCACCACGGCGGTCGAGAAGGCGCGGGCCTTGTCGCCCGCGGTGACGGTCACGGCCTCGGCGGAGCTCGTCGCCGAGAAGCGCGCGAGCGACGTCGCGGAGGCCGCGGTCTTCGCCTTCTCGGCGAGGTTCTGCAGGGTCGTGTTGAGCGACTGCAGATTGGCGATGACGGTGTTGCGATCGGTGATCTTGTTGGTCACCAGGGTCTTGGGGATCGCGGCGACGTTCATCAGCGCGTCGATGACGTCCGCGGTCTTCATACCGGATGCCAGGCCGTCGATATTCATCGTGTCTCCGCCTTCCGTCGGTGAAGCGATCCCGGGTGAGGCGACGCCCGAGCAGGAGGAACCTCCCGCCCGGGCGTCGTCGGTGCGTCAGCGCTGCGGATCAGCGCAGGAGCTGCAGGACGCCCTGGCCCGACTGGTTGGCCTGGGCGAGCATCGCGGTGCCGGCCTGCGCCAGGATGTTCGAGGCCGTGTACTTGACCATCTCGGCCGCCATGTCGGTGTCGACGATGCGGCTCTTGGCGGCGGAGAGGTTTTCGGCCGAGACCTGCAGCGAGTTGATGGTCGACTCGAAGCGGTTCTGGACGGCACCGAGCTCGGCGCGAGCCGACGACACGGACTTGATCGCCGTGTCGACCGCGGTGATGGTCGTCGCCGCGACCGTCGGGTCTGCGAAGCCGTCGGTCGTGACGATGCTCGTGCGCAGATCCGTGGCCAGCGTCTTGATGTCGGCGACACCGAGGTCGACGGAGATCTGGCTGGACGCCGAACCGTCCGCTCCGATCTGGAAGCTGAGCTTGCCGTCCGCGGCGGCGCCTGCGGAGCCGTCGAGGAGCTTGATGCCGTTGAAGTTCGAGCTGTCCGCGATGCGCTCGAGCTCGTCGACCAGCTGCGTCACCTCGGAGGTGATGGCCTTGCGGGAATCCGCGTTGTTCGAGTCGTTACCCGCCTGCACGGCGAGGTCGCGCACGCGCTGCAGGATCGAGTGGACCTCCGTGAGGCCACCTTCCGCGGTCTGGATGACCGAGATGCCGTCCTGGGCGTTACGCGCGGCCACGTTCAGGCCGTTGACCTGCGAGCGCAGGCCCTCGGAGATGGCGAGGCCGGCGGCGTCGTCGGCCGCACGGTTGATGCGCAGACCGCTCGAGAGCTTCTCGAGCGACTTCGACACGTCGTTCTGGTTCGACGACAGGTTGCGGTACGCGTTGAGGGCACCGACGTTGGTTGCGATCTGAAGACCCATGTTGTTCCTCCGTGGATGGGATATTCGAAGCGGAGCCGTCCGTGGCCTCGCATCCCCCACCATCGCGACGGATCGGCCGACGCGTAACCGCCGTTTCCGGCGAGATTCGCGCCTCAGGCGGGAAGGGCCAGTCCCCTCAGGTCCACGCTCGGACCCGTCGCCGCTCTTGCGCCGCGAGCAGAGGACGCCGCGACGGGACCGAAGACGCCATCGAAGAAGGCCGCTTTCGTGGCCGTCGATCGGTCGGGCGTCGTACCGTTCTCCCAGGCGTCGAGGGCCTCGCGCATGAGGGTCAGGCCCACTCGTCGGAGCTTCGAGACGTAGGCGTGACTCACCTCGAGGTCGGCCGCGACGTCTTTCACCATGCGCTCGTCGAGGTACACGCCGCGGATGACCTGGCGCATCTGGTCGGGCAGCGCGCCGATGATGCGGTCGAGCATCCGCTGCCTCTCCGCCTGCTCGACCGCGTGTTCGGGAAGGATCACGGTGTCGGTGAGATCGGGAGCCGAGCGGGAGTCGTCACCCTCGAACTGCGCCTCGAAGCTCGTTCCGGTACGGACCATCTCGTCGAGCATCTGCATCTTCACCACGACCTCGGCATCGAGACCGGATTCGGCAGCCAGCTCTGCCACGGTCGCCGCGCGCCCCGTCCGCACCCGCACGAGCTCATCGGCCACGCGCACGCGTTCGATCTTCTCGCGACCGCGTTCGCCCGCGGGATCCGCCGAGCGCATCTCGTTGAGGATCGCCCAGGTGATCTTGGTGCGTGCATAGGCGCCGAACGGGATGCCGCGTTCGGATTCGAACTCCAAGGACGCGGTGGCCAGGCCCAGATACGCCGCCGACAGGAGGTCGTCGAGGTCCACGTGCAGGGCGGTACGCGCTTTCTCGACGGCGAGGTACTTCGCCAGGGGCAGGTTCTCCCGCGCGAGACGCTCGGGCGACATCGGGGTGGCGGAATCGGAGGGGGCAGTGACGCTGCTCAACACGGTTGCTCCTGCTTTTTGCTCGTTTATAAGCAGAAACTAACACAACTCCCAGTCGACTCCGAGGCCACGCCCAGCAACGGAGAAGATGCGGCGCGTGGGGCGAGACGCTTCGGCGCCGCGTCGCCACCCGGCGCTCGACGACTGTCGCGGCGCGCATTTCGATCCAGGGGACGACCGACGGCGCCGGCGATCACCGCCACCGCCGAGCACGCTCACGCGCCCCCACGCCGCACTCCGGTGCGAACGGTCGCCGCGCACCACCAGCGACAGGAGACGACCTTCTCGACGCGTCAGCGCGCCCATTTTTCCACGTTTACGAGTGAACGTAGCACGCCGGCACGGAAGGGCCCCCGCCGACCACCCCAGACCGACCCCCACGCTGCGACGGAGGGCCCGCGGAGGGTATCGGCGAAGACATCGACGAGACGATCGACGATGCTACCCTCGCGCCATGTCGCGCGTCTCCGGCGCGGTCACTCGGGTGCGCTCCTCCGCGCTCGGGGCGACCGCGGGTCTCATCGGCTGGTTCGTTCTCGTGGAGCTGGTCAGTGGCATCCTGCAGGGTTTCTACATCCCCCTGTTTCCCGAGATCGTCGCGCACCTGGGCATACGCGACGCCGACATCAACTGGTTCGAGGCCGCGCAACTGCTGCTCTCGGCCCTCGTCCTCCCCGTGCTCGCCAAACTCGGCGACATGTTCGGGCACAAGCGGATCCTGCTGCTCTCGGCGATCGCCACCGCGGTGGCGAGCTGGGCACTGGTGTTCGCCGACTCCTTCGCGACCTTCCTCGTCGCGTGGGCCTTCCAGGGCTTCTACGTGGTGTGGCTCCCCCTCGAGATCGCGCTGATCTTCGACCGCGGTCGACGGCAGCAGCGCGGAGTCTCGCAGACGCGCCGCGCCGCGGGTCTCATCGTCGTCGGCCTGCATCTCGGCGGCATCCTCGGCGCCCTCGCCGCCGGCCGCTTCTTCGCCGCGAGCGGCGGCAACCTGCAGCTCACGCTCGCGATTCCCGCCGTCGTCGTCACCCTCGTCAGCGTCGCCATCTGGCTGGGCGTCCCGGAGTCCGAGCGTTCGAGCGGCGCACGGCACCTCGATCTGGGCGGCTTCGTCATCCTCGCCGGCGCGCTGCTGTTCCTTACCGGCGCCCTCTCGTTCGTCCGCCTCCCCGCGGGCCCGGGCCCGGTCGTCATCGGCGCACTGCTCGCGATCGGCCTGGCCCTGGGCGCACTCTTCGTCCGGTACGAGCTGCGCCAACGCGACCCGGCGATCGACATCCGCATGCTCCGGAGCCCCGAGATGTGGCCGGTGCAGGCGACCGCGTTCCTCGTCGGCATCAGCCTGCTCGGCGCTCAGGGCCCGCTCCTCACCTACCTCGGCACCGACCCCGCGATCGGGTACGGCCTGGGCCTCGATACGACGCAGCGCTCGAACGTCGTGGGGGCCTACCTGCTCTCGCTGATCGTGGGCGCGGTGCTCTTCGCCGTCGCCTCGCGCCGCACCAGTCCCCGCGTCCCGCTCATCGGTTCGGCAGTCCTCGTCGGCATCGGGTACGCCCTGCTCCTGCCCCTCCACGATGAGCCCTGGCAGGTGCTGTTGAGCCTCGGTGTCGCCGGGATCGGGGCCGGCGCCCTCATCGCCGCGATGCCCGCCGCCGCGGCCGCCGCCGCTCCACGCGGACGCACCGGCATGGCCTCGGCGATGACCAACACGACGAAGATCATGGGCGGCACGATGTCGTCGGCGTTCTTCGGCGTCGTTCTCGCCGGCGGTGCGGCCACCGCGATCGGCACGGCCGCCCCCTTCACCGGGTACGTCACCGTATGGGTCGTCTGCAGCGCGAGCGGCCTTCTCGCCGCCGTTCTGCTGGCCTTCGTTCCGAGTGCCGCGTTCTCGGACGCGGCCGAGGCGAAGGTCGCCGCCACCGCCGCGCGCGGCGAGTTGGTGTGACCCCCGATCAGCGCGTCTTCAGCGGCCCCCGCGCCAGCAGGTGCTGCGCCGACTGGGCCACGGGGCGCAGGGTCACCAGGTCGAGATTCACGTGGCCGGGCGCATCGAGCGCATAGGCGATCACATCCGCGACATCGCCGGCCGTCAGCGGCGCCTCGACACCCTCGTACAGTTTGTCGGCGGCATCCTGGTCTCCCCCCAGGCGGTTGAGCGTGAACTCCTCCGTGCGCACCATCCCCGGGGCGATCTCGATGACGCGCAGCGGTTCGCCGTTGAGCTCCTGGCGCAGCGCGTGCACGAGCATGGCCTCGCCCGCCTTGGCCGCGTTGTAGCCGCCACCACCGGGGTACGCCGTCTGCGCGGCGGTGGAGGTGACGAAGAGCACGTCGGCGTGACCGGTCGCGTTCGCAGCCGCGCGCAGAAGCGGCAGAAGCGATGCCACGAGCCGCTGTCCCGAGAGCACGTTGGCCTCGAACATCCAGCGCCAGTCCTCGGGGTCGCCGTCTTCGATCCGGTCGCTCCCGCGCGCCCCGCCCGCGACGTGCACGAGGGCGTCGACGCCCCCGGTCTCGCTCAGCCAGGCCGAGAGGCCGGCGATGTCGTCGGCGTCGGTGAGGTCGGCCGCGTGCGCGACGACCCCCGTCTCGGCCTCGAGGGCTCGGAGACGCTCGGCGCGGCGCGCGACGCCCACGACGTCCCACCCGCGCGAGCGCAGCAGCCTCGCCGTCGCCTCTCCGATACCCGAACTGGCCCCGGTCACCACTGCGCGTCGCGTCATGGCATCCACGCTATCGCCCCGTCCGACACCGGCATGGCAGAGGTGTTACGGCCCGTGTCCGGGTCGCTTGTCGGCGTCCGAGGCTGTCCCTACGCTCGCAGCAGGCCACGGCGACCGCCCGGCCTCCCGAAGCTGAGGAGCAGTCATGTCGGTACCCGAGAACTGGCGTTTCGAGACCAAGCAGATCCACACGGGTGCGCAGCCCGACCCGGTCACGAAGGCTCGCGCCACCCCGATCTACCAGACGACCTCGTACGTGTTCGACAACGCCGACCACGCCGCGAACCTCTTCGCGCTGGCCGAGTTCGGCAACATCTACACGCGCATCCAGAACCCCACGCAGGACGTCGTCGAGCAGCGCGTCGCGGGCCTCGAGGGCGGCACCGGCGCCCTTCTCGTCGCCAGCGGCCAGGCGGCCGAGACCTTCGCCGTGCTCAACATCGCACAGGCCGGCGACCACATCGTCTCGTCGAGCTCGATCTACGGCGGCACCTACAACCTCTTCAAGTACACCCTCGCCAAGCTCGGCATCGAGACCACGTTCGTCGAGAACCAGGACGACCCCGCCGAGTGGCGCGCCGCCGTCCGCCCGAACACCAAGCTGTTCTTCGCCGAGACCATCGGCAACCCCAAGATCAACGTGCTCGACATCCGCTCGGTCGCCGACGTGGCGCACGACGCGGGCGTGCCGCTCATCGTCGACAACACGATCGCGACCCCGTACCTGATCCGCCCCTTCGAGCACGGCGCCGACATCATCGTGCACTCGGCGACGAAGTTCCTCGGCGGACACGGGACCACGATCGGCGGCGTCATCGTCGACGGCGGAACGTTCAGCTGGTCCGAGCACTCCGACCGCTTCCCGGGCCTGACCACGCCCGACCCCTCGTACCACGGCGCCGTCTACACGCAGGCGGTCGGCGACGGTCTCGCGTACATCATCAAGGCGCGCGTGCAGCTGCTGCGCGACCTCGGCGCCTCGATCGCCCCCCAGAGCGCGTGGCAGCTCATCCAGGGCATCGAGACCCTGTCCCTGCGCATCGAGCGCCACGTCCAGAACGCACAGGAGATCGCGGAGTGGCTCGAGTCGCACCCCGACGTCGCCACGGTGAACTACTCCGGCCTCCCCACGTCGCCCTGGTACGCCGCCGCGAACAACTACGCCCCCAAGGGCGTGGGTGCGGTCCTGTCGTTCGAGCTCAAGGGCGGGGTCGAGGCGGGCCGCGAGTTCGTCAACTCGCTCAGCCTCTTCAGCCACCTGGCCAACATCGGCGACGTGCGCTCGCTCGTCATCCACCCGGCCTCGACCACGCACTCGCAGCTCACCCCCGAGCAGCAGCTCACCGCGGGCGTGACGCCCGGCCTCGTGCGCCTGTCGGTGGGGCTCGAGAACATCGCAGACCTCAAGGCCGACCTCGACCAGGCTCTGGCATCGGCGCGTCGCCTCTCGGAGGCCGCCCGCGCCTGACGGCTGCACGAACGCCCCGCCCCGTTGCTCCGGGGCGGGGCGTTCCCGCGTGCCGACGGGGCACCGTCGAGGCACTCCGGGACAGCCAGGAAGACCCCGAGCCGATCCACCCCGGGCCGTCACACCTTCTGCCGCGGACGCAGACTCCCCAACCCGCCGTCGACCCCGAGCACCTGCCCCGTCACCCACGCGTTCTCGGGCGCGAGCACGAACTCCACGGCGCGCGCGACGTCGTCGGGCTCGCCGAGCCGGCCGAGCGGGTGCATCGCCTCCGAGACCTTGCGCGACATGTCGCTCGAGGTGAGCTTCTCGGTCAGCCGGGTCTGCACGAGTCCCGGCGCGACGGCGTTCACCCGGAGTCCGTGCGCGGCGTAGCTCGCCGCCGCCGACAGGGTCAGGCCGATCACCGCGGCCTTGGCCGCCGCGATCCCGTCGTGGTTCGGGAGCCCCGCGAGAGCGGCTGCCGACGACACGAGCACCACCGCTCCGCCGCCGCGCATGTGCGACCCCGCCGCGCGCACCGCCGCGAAGGCCGTGGTGAGCGAGGCGGCGATGAGCTCGTCGTACTGCGCGCGAGAGGTCAGGTGCGCGGGCTTGAGCAGCATCGACCCCGCGAACACCGCGATCCCGTCGAGCTCACCCGACTCGCCGACGATGCGGTCCACGGCGTCGAAGTCCGTCGCATCCAGGATGAAGTCGGGCTCGATCCGCGAGGAGTCCCGCGCGGTGGTCACGACACGGTGACCCGCGTCCCGCAGTCGTGTCGCCGTCGCCTGACCGATGTCGCTCGAGGCCGCGATGAGGAGGAAGTTCGCCATGCCGCGATCATGACGAGCCGACCCGTGCGTCGGCGGGGGCTGGACAACGGTGTCCACCGGTGGTCGGGGCACCGCGCAGGCCCTCGTCGTCGCCGCGCCGGTCGTAACAGTTCGTGGCGACCCTCCCCGCCTAGGGAGAATGGATGCCATGGACTGGCAGATCTCCGAAGACACGGTGCCCTCGGCCCCGGTGACGGAGGCGGACGCCCGCTCCCTCCTCGGCAGACCCCCCGCGACCGGCGCGTGGCGCGACGGCGACCCCGTCGGCGACCGACGCTTCGCCGCCTTCGGCGTCTTCGAGACCGAGAGCGGCGAGTCCCTCCCCGCGTTCCGCCTCGCTTTCGAGACCTGGGGGGAGCTCTCCCCCGCGCGCGACAACGCCGTCCTGATCCTGCACGCCCTCACCGGCGACAGCCACGTCCGGGGGGCCGCCGGCCCCGGTCACCCCACGGCCGGATGGTGGAGCGATCTCGTGGGACCCGGCGCCGCGATCGACACCGACCGCTACTTCGTGATCGCCCCGAACATGCTGGGCGGATGCCAGGGCTCCACCGGTCCCGCGAGCATCGCCCCGGACGGCTACGAGTGGGCCTCGCGCTTCCCGTACCTCACGATCCGCGATCAGGTGAACGCCCAGGCCCTGCTCGCCGACCGTCTCGGCGTCGATCGCTGGCACGCCGTGGTGGGCGGATCGATGGGAGGCATGCACGCCCTGGAGTGGGCCGTCGGTTTCCCCGACCGGGTCGAGCGCGCGGCGATCCTCTCCGCACCGCCCATCACCACCGCCGACCAGATCGCGTTGAACTCCGTGCAGCTCGACGCCGTGCGCGTCGACCCGCGCTTCGCCGGCGGCGAATACTACGACTCCGGCGACGGCGACGGCCCGCACCGCGGTCTCGCCCTCGCCCGGCGCATGGCGCTGCTGAACTACCGCAGCCCCACCGAGCTGAACCAGCGTTTCCAGCGGTCGTGGCAGTCGGGTGTGAGTCCCCTCGGCCGGGGCGGACGTTTCGCGGTGGAGTCGTACCTCGACTTCCACGGCAACAAGTTCACGCGCCGCTTCGACGCCAACAGCTACCTCGTCCTCGTCGAGGCGATGAACTCGCACGACGTCGGCCGCGACCGCGACGGCGTCGAAGACGCGCTGCGCCGTGTGACCGCCACGACCCTCGTCCTGGGCGTCGACAGCGACCGCCTGTTCCCCATCGACGGGCAGCACCGCATCGCCCGCGGCATCGCGAACACCCTCGACAAAGACGGCGCGATCGTTCTGTCGAGCGACTTCGGTCACGACGGCTTCCTCATCGAGACCGCCGCGGTCGCCGCGCACCTGCGCCGACTCCTCGCGACCTGACGATCCCGGATGCCGTGAGCCCGCGGCATCCGCATCCGCTCACCCGGACTCCGGACCCCGGACGTCGCGCCGTCGCTCCATCGCCCCGGGACAACGCCCGAATGTCCAGGAAACGCCGTACACCCCGCTCGCGACACGGGGTGTTCTGGACACTCAGCGACGACCGGTGGCCCCCGGCCGCGACGGCCCGGTGCGTCCGCGACCGCCCGGCCGCGTCAGCGCTGCGTCGGGATCGATCCGGTGATCGCGGTCTGCGCCGCCTCGGCCGCCGGCATCCGGTGATCGGGGTGGCGTCCACTGCGGTCCTCGACCCGGTACGCCACGATCGCGACGACGAGCCCGCCCGCGGCGAGCACCGCGCCGACCCACGCCGGTGCCACCAGCCCCAGTCCGGCGGCGATCGCGAGGCCGCCGAGGAATGCTCCGAGGCTGTTGCCGATGTTCAGCGCCGAGTGGTTCAGCGCCGCGGCGATCGACTGATTGTCTTCGGCGACGTCCATCAGACGGGTCTGGATGGCGGGGCTGAGCGCCGAGCCGCAGAACGCCACGAGGAAGGCGAACAGCACGAGACTCACGATCCACCCGGCTGTGAGAGCCAGACCCACGGATGCCGCGCCCAGGGCGATGAGGCCCGTGAAGAGCCAGAAGCGCAGATCCTTGTCGGCGAGGGCGCCGCCGACGATGTTGCCGATCGTCATGCCGATGCCGACGAGCACGAGCACGAGCGAGACCGTCCACTCGGGCTGGCCGGCGACGCCGGTGATCATCGGGGCGATGTAGCTGTACATCGCGAAGAACCCGCCGAAACCGATCGCCCCGATACCGAGGGCGAGCCAGACCTGACCGATGCGGAACACGCGCAGCTCGTCGCGCAACCGCCGGCCAGGCGAGCCGGGGTGCTTCGGCACGAACAGGGCGATGCAGATGGTCGCGAGCAGGAAGATACCGGTGACCACGGCGAAGGCGGCGCGCCAGCCGACCTGCTGACCGAGGAGGGTGCCCAGGGGCACGCCGACGACGTTGGCGATGGTCAAGCCCGTGAGGACGAAGGCCACGCCCTTGGCGCGGTTTCCCGGGCCGAGGGCGTCGGCGGCGACGAGAGCACCGATGCCGAAGTACGCACCGTGCGGGAGCCCGGCGAGGAAGCGGGATGCCGCCACGAGCTCGAACGTGGGGGCGATCACGGTCAGCAGGGTGAAGAACGCCAGGGCCGCGGCCAGCACGATCATCACGCGGTGGCGCGGGAAGCGGGCCACGGATCCGGCAATCGTGGGAGCTCCGACGACGACGCCGAGGGCGTACAGCGAGATCAGCCAGCCCGCCTGGGCGATCGCGTCGTCGGGAGAGGCCGCCCAGGCACCGGGGACGAGTTCTCGGGCGATGTTGGGCAGGAGGCCCATCACCACGAACTCGGTCATGCCGATGCCGAAACTGCCGATGGCGAGAGAAAGGAGCGCCCGCATCGCCGCACCTCTCGAGGTCGTCGAAGAGGTCACCAGGCGATGCTAGTCGGCGCGACCGGGTCGGGTCGAATCGTTTCGAGATTCGGGGGTGGCGTTCTCTCCCCGCGAGCCGTCACTCCTCGACAGACCGCGGAGCGAAGGAGGTCTCCGCAGGCGAGACGGAGCGAGCAGCGCAGGCAGGAGACGGCGCGGCTCAGCCGCGGGTCAGTCCTGCCGGCGCTCCAGCGCGTCCTCGAGGCGCTCGATCTTGCCGTCGAGCTCGCCGGTGTGCCCGGGGCGGATGTCGGCCTTGAGTACCAGCGAGATACGCGAGCCGTAGGGCATCACGGCATCCGTCGCCGCCTTCACCACGGCGAAGACCTCGTCCCACTCCCCCTCGACCTCGGTGAACATCGAGGTCGTGCGGTGTGCAAGGCCCGAGGCGCGCACGACCGCGACCGCCGCGGCGACCGCGTCGTGGACCGATCCGTCGGGGTTCTCCGTGGCAGCGGTGCCGACCCCCGAGGGGGCGACCGAGAAAGCGATGAGCATGGATCGAGACTACGTCTCGGCCGTGTGCAGCGGAACGGGCCCGCCTCGGTCAGCGTCCGGTCGGAACCCGGGCCGGGATCGGCCGACGCCCCGTCACGATCTCGCGGAGCCCCGCGGGCGGGCGCACGCGCCCCGTGGGAACGCGCACGACGCGCACGACGGCCCACACCAGCAGAACGAGGGCGAGCAGGTTGCGCGCCTCGAGCACGACCACCGGGAAGGGGTTCGGGTGCGTCGCCATGAGCCCGTCGTACAGCAGCGGGTACATCCACTGCGTGAGGGCGGCGATCACGAGCGTCATGCCGGCGAAGGCGTACCAGCGACGGCGGTCGATCATGAGCCCGAGTACGACGGGGGCGAACAGCCACACGTAGTACTGCGGCGAGCCGACCTTGTTCAGCGCGATGAACGCGGTCACCAGCGCGAGCGTCAACGGCGGGAAGAGCGACAGGAAGGTCGCTCCTCGGCGCATCTTCGTCACCCCGACGATCGCGACGGCGACCATCGTGAGCAGCATGATCGGGGTCATGGCGGCGATGAGGGGCTCGGCGCCCGGCCCGGTCACCTGGAAGGTGAGCACGCCGCCGTCGTAGTAGACCTCGCTGCCGGGCACGTAGAACGCGGCGAGGAACATGTAGAGGCCGCCGACGGGGGCCTCCATCTGGATTCCGCGCGAGGTCTGGTCCCCGACGAATCCGAAGACGTAGGGCGCCCCGCCCAGGGCCACCACGGGGATGATCGTCGCGAGCGACACCGCGACGGCTCCCCACACCAGCGCGAGTCGGCGGCGCACGACGATGAGACCGGCGGCGAGGATCGCGGCGGGCCAGACCTTCATCCACACCGAGATCGAGAGCAGCACCGACGCCACGAACGGACGCCGCAGCATCCAGATGCTGCCGAGGATCGCGAAGGGCACCGTGATGCCGTCGATGCGGTACAGGCCCACGGGGCCGATCAGCAGGATGGCGGCGAGCCAGAACCACGCGGCGAGAACGCGACCCGTCGAGCGGCCCTTGCCGACCAGCACGACGAAGGCGACGAGGTTGAACAGCGCCACCGTGATCACCCACGCCGGGGTGTAGCCGACGGCCCAGGCGAAGACCCAGGCGAACGTCATCGGCAGGAACGCGAGCTGCGGATAGATCCACTTCTCGGTGATGCCCGGCCAGGCCCAGGCGTCGCTGCGCGTGCACGAGGTCACATCGATGCCCCCGAAGAGGGCGCAACGCGACCAGGGTTCATACACCAGGTACACGTCGCCCATGGGTTCGTTGGGCTGCTGATAGCCCAGGATCCCCACCACGACGTGCACGGCGACGAACGCGATCAACAGGGGAACGACACGCCTCAACACCGCCTCATCCTAAACGGGCGTCACTCGCGGCCCCGGACGGAGGTCGGTCGGACCCCCGCCGTCGCGCGGGCCGACGCAGCGAACCGTTACGCGATCGAGTCCCTCAGCATCGCGGCCACCACACCCGGCAGCGCCTCGGCGACGTCGAGCGCCGCGATCGGCCCCCCGTCTGATCCGCGGGCGAGGGATGCCACCCGCCCGGCCGTCCCGTGCAGCCACGCGGCGGCGGCGGCCGCGGCGGCCAGGTCCTCCACGCTGTCCCGCCCGTCGGCCACCGACCCCGCCAGCACGGCCCCGAGCACCCCGCCGAGGACATCGCCGGTGCCCGCCGTCGCGAGCCACGGCGTCCCCGTCGAGACCCGGCGCGTCCAGCCCCCGGCCGCCGCCACGATCGTGACCGCCCCTTTCGAGAGCACGACTCCCCCGAACGCCTCCGCCGTCTCGCGCGCCGCCGCCTCTCGTGCGTCGTCGTCGCGGGCGTCGACCACCGGCATCCCGAGACCGTCCCGCAACCGGTCGAGCTCTCGCGCGTGGGGCGTGACGATCACGGGGGCCGTCGCTCCCGCGACCAGGTCCAGCGCCCCGGCGTCGACGACGACGGGTACCTCTTTCGACAGGATGCCCCGCAGCGCCGCGGTCTCGGCGGCATCGCGCTCGGCGGCATCCGTTCCCGATCCCATCACCCAGGCCTGCACCCGCCCGTCGGCCGTCACGGTCTCGGGGCGCCGGTGCAGCACGAAGTCCTGGGCGCGCGCGGGTCCGAGATAGCGGACCATTCCGGTCCCGGTGCGCCACGCGGCCTCGACGCCGAGCACCGCAGCGCCCGGGTATCGGGCCGAGCCGGTTCGCAGCCCGACCACCCCGCGGGAATACTTGTCGTCCTCCGCCGTTGGCTTCCGCAGTGCGCGGGCGACATCGTCCCCGCTGAAGTCCTTCGCCGTCATGGCGTCACCCTAGAACGCAAAGGTCCTCATGAGCGCCCTCTTCACACCCCTGTCCATTCGCGGTACCGCGGTGCGCAACCGCCTCTGGGTCTCCCCGATGTGCCAGTACAGCGCGGTCGAGGGCGTCCCGAACGACTGGCACCACGTGCACCTCGCGCAGTTCGCGTCCGGCGGTGCCGGCATGGTGATCGCCGAGGCGACCGCCGTCTCGCCCGAGGGGCGCATCTCGCCCGAGGACACCGGCATCTGGACCGACGCGCAGGCCGAGGCGTGGGTTCCCATCGTCGCTGCGATCCGATCGCGCGGAGCCGTCGCCGGCGTGCAGCTCGGCCACGCGGGTCGAAAGGCCTCGACCACCTCTCCCCTCACCGGCGGCCGCGGCACGATCGCTCCCTCCGACGGCGGCTGGACCACCGTCGCTCCCTCGGCGCTGGCCTACGACACCTTCGCCGCCCCCGTCGCCCTCGACCCCGCGGGGATCGAGAAGGTCGTCGCCGACTTCGCCGACGCCACCCGCCGGGCCGTTCGGGCCGGCTTTCAGGTCGTGGAGATCCACGCCGCCCACGGCTATCTGCTGCATCAGTTCCTCTCGCCCCTCACGAACCACCGCGACGACGAGTACGGCGGATCGTTCGAGAACCGCGTGCGCCTGCTGGTCCGGGTGACCGAGGCCGTTCGCGGCGCCGCGGGGGACGCCGCCGTGTTCGTGCGCTTCTCGGCGACGGACGCCGCCGAGGGCGGCTGGGACGTCGCCGACACCGTGGCCGCCGCGCGCCTCGTCGCCGATGCGGGCGCCGACCTCATCGACGTGTCCAGCGGCGGCCTCGTCCCCGAGCAGCGCATCGTCCCCGGGCCCGGGTACCAGGTCGACTACGCCGAGACCGTGCGCCGTGAGACGGGCCTGCTCGTCAGCGCGGTCGGCATGATCGACGACCCCACCTTCGGCGAGCAGATCCTCGTCGACTCTCGCGCCGACGCCATCATGTCGGGCCGCGAGTGGCTCCGCGACCCGCACTACGCGCTGCGCGCCGCCGTGGCTCTGGGTGCGGACTCCCCCGCCCCCGCGCAGTACCTCCGCGCCTACTGAGCACCGCCCCGATCCAGGTCACGTGATCTCGCGCCGTACCGCCCGCTTCAGGGGCCGGATCACGTGATCTCGCCCACAGCACGCGCCACGACGGGTGCCGAGGGCCAGGTCACGTGGACTCGCCCACAGCACGCGCCACGACGGGTGCCGAGGGCCAGGTCACGTGGACTCGCGCACCGCCTCGCCACGACGGGTGCCGAGGGCCAGGTCACGTGATCTCGCCCACAGCACGCGCCACGACGGGCGCCGTGGGCAAGGTCACGTGATCTCGCGCCGCACCGGCCGCTCGCACCCGCGCGACCTCACACGAAGACACCGGATGCCACGGAGCCCAGGCCCCGTGGCATCCGGTGCGGTGTGTTCAGGCGAAGCGGCGACGCTCCGTGGCGTCCTGCACCTCGCCGACGAGCTCCTCGATGACGTCCTCGAGGAAGAGCACGGCCTTGACATCGCCGCTGTCGTCGCGCACCTGTGCGAGGTGGCGGCCGGAGCGGCGCATCAGGGCGAGGGCGTCCTCGAGGTCGGTGGTCTCGAGCATCGACACCATGTGGTGCACGCGCTTGCTCGGGATGGGGCGAGCCATATCGGCATCCGATCCCTCCGCCGCCCGCAGGACGTCCTTGAGGTGCACGTAGCCGGTGGGGTGTCCGCTCTGGTCGACGATCACGTAGCGCGAGTAGCCGTGCTGGGCGACGGCCCGCTCGATCTCGGCCGGCGTGGTCGTCTCGGGCAGCGTCACCAGGGCGCTCACCGGCACCGCGATGTCGGCCGCCTTCTTCTCGGTGAACTCCACCACCGCGGTGACCGTCCCGGCCGAGTCGTCGAGGACTCCCTCGCGGCGCGACTGCGTCACGATCGTGGCGACCTCGTCGAGCGTGTAGGTCGAGGCGGCCTCGTCCTTCGGCTCGACGCGGAACAGTCGAAGCACGTGGTTGGCCGTCCAGTTGAGCGCCACGATGATCGGGTGGAATGCCTTCGAGACGGCCACGAGAGGGGGCGCGAGCATGAGGACGGCCCGATCCGGCAGCGAGAAGGCGAGGTTCTTCGGCACCATCTCGCCGAACACGACGTGCAGGTACGACACCACCAGCAGGGCGACGACGAAGCCGACGACGTCGACTGCGGCCTCGGGGATGCCGGTCAGGCCCAGGGGGCCGGCCAACAGGTGGTGGATCGCGGGTTCCGAGACGTTCAGGATCAGCAGGGAGCAGATGGTGATGCCCAGCTGACAGGTCGCCAGCATGAGCGTCGCGTGCTCCATCGCGTACAGCGCGGTCTTGGCCGCGCGCGAACCGCGGTCCGCGTGCGGTTCGATCTGCGAGCGCCGTGCCGAGATGACGGCGAATTCGGCACCGACGAAGAAGGCATTGGCGGCCAGCAGGACCACCAGCCAGGCAATTCCGGCCCAGTCGCTCATCGCTGGTCACCGCCCTTCGCCGCCCGCACGAGTTCGTCGACGTCCTGCTCGACCGGCGTCGGGGTGAACTGCACGCGGTCCACGCGACGACCGTCCATGCGCTGCACGGTGAGCCGGCCGTCGTCGAGGTCGACGGTGTCGCCGACGACGGGGATGCGCTCGAGCGCCGCCATGATGTACCCGCCCACCGTGTCGTAGACCTCCCCCTCGGGCACGCGCACTCCGGCGCGATCGAGGGCCTCGTCGGGGCGCAGGTCGCCCGGGAAGGTGACGAAGGCGGCCGAGCGCACGACGCCGGCGCGCGAGCGGTCGTGCTCGTCGAGCACCTCGCCCACGATCTCCTCCACGAGGTCTTCGAGGGTGACGACCCCGGCCGTTCCGCCGTACTCGTCGATGACGATGGCCATCTGATAGCCCCGCGAGCGCAGCTCCGAGACGAGGGCGTCGAGGTGAACGGTCTCGGGCACGCGCAGCGGCTCGGTCGACAGGGCGGCCACGGGCACCTCACCGCGTCTCTCGCGCGGTACCCCGATGGCGGCCTTGAGGTGGACGACGCCGACGATGTCGTCCATCGACTCGCCGTACACCGGGAAGCGGCTGTGACCCGTGCGGCGGGCGAGCTGCACCACGTCGTCGGCGGGGTCGCCCGCGGCGAGCGCGTGCACGCTCGGGCGCGGGGTCATGACGTCGGCGGCGCTGAGCCGCGCGAAGGTGAGGCTGCGATCGAGGAGCGATGCCGTGTCCTTCTCGAGCATGCCCGCGCTGGCAGACCGCTTGACGAGGCTCGACAGCTCTTCGGCCGAGCGCGCTCCCGACAGCTCCTCCTTGGGCTCGACGCCCATGGCCCGCAGCACGCCGTTGGCGCTGCCGTTGAGCACGACGATGGCGGGCTTGAACACCGCGGTGAACGCGACCTGGAACGGCATGACGAGCTTGCCCGTCTGCCGCGGGATGGCCAGGGCGAAGTTCTTGGGGACGAGCTCGCCGAGGATCATCGACAGCACCGTCGCGAAGCCGACGCCGATGATCGCGGCGATCGACACCGTGAGCGCCTCGGGCAGCCCCCACGACTGGAACACCGGGCGCAGCAGGTTCGAGATCGCCGGCTCCATCGTGTATCCGGTGAGCAGGGTCGTCAGCGTGATGCCGAGCTGGGCGCTCGACAGGTGCGTCGACGTGATGCGCAGGGCGTCGATGGTCAGCGACAACCGGGTCTCCCCGGCGGCGCGACGCGATTCGAGGTCGGCGCGGTCGAGGTTGACGAGGGCGAACTCGCTCGCGACGAAGAGTCCGGTCCCCACGGTGAGCACGAGCCCCACAACCAGCATGACGTAATCCATCAGGCATCACCCCCGCTCGATCGCTCGGCGGAAGAGGGTCGTTGGGGCCTGGGTCTACAACTGGGAGGGTCGTCCATCGTGCGGACGATTCTATTGCAGCCCCGGCCCCTCGGCATCCGTATCGTGCACCTTCCTGCGCACTGGGGAGGATGGGCGAATGGATGCCGACACCCCGGCGCAGCAGCGCGCCGCCTCCGCGGAGCACTCCGTGCTCGAGCGCTACCTCCGCCGCTACGGGCCCGTCGCGTGGGCGCACGCCTCGCTCGGCGGTCGCGAGAACCCCCGGATGTGGCACTACTGGTGGCACGCGCACCTGCTCCACGTCCTCGCCGACGCCGAGACCCACCGGCCCGACGCGCGTCGACGCCTCCTCCTGCGCCGCGTGGGGCGCGGGGTGGCGCTGCGCACGATCGGCCGCTGGACCACGCCCTTCTACGACGACATCGCCTGGATGGGCCTGGCCCTCGCCCGCAGCGGACGGCATCCCCGTGCGCTGCGCAGGATCGCGCGCGTCCTCGACGATGCCGTGGACCCGGGCGTGGGCGCGCTCGCCTGGAGCGTCGACAGCGAGCTGTACAACGCCCCGGCAAACGCCCCGGGCGGCATGGTGCTGGCGGTCACCGGACGACGGACCGAGGCCGCCGGTCTGGCCGCGTGGATGGCATCCGTCCTCGACGATCCCGCCACCGGTCTCGTGCGCGACGGTATCGAACACGGGGTGACACGGCCCGAGCTGTGGACGTACAACCAGGGCGCCGTGATCGGTCTCGAACTGGTGCTCGGCGAGCCCGCCCTGGCCGACCCGGCCCACGAGGCGGGGTCGCACGTGGAACGCGCCCGGGCACTCGTGCGGGCGGTGGAGCGGTGGTGCTCCGCGGACGACGGCCTGTTCCCGGGTGCCGGAGGGGGCGACGGCGGACTGTTCGCCGGCATCCTGGCCCGCTATCTGGCCCAGGCCGCGCGGGATCTCGCGGAGCGAGGGGATGCCGAGGGCGACGCCCTCTCGCGCACGGCCCGGCGTCTTGTGCAACGCAACGCCGACGCCCTGTGGGAGGGGCGCCGTGACGGCCTCTTTCCGGCGGACCCGCGTCGACCCGCGCGGTCGGAGGGCGACGACCTGGACCTCTCGGTCCAGCTGGGCGCCTGGATCACGTTCGAGGCCGCGGCCGGCCTCGAACGCGTGGTCACCAGCTGACGGGCAGCGCCTTGCCCTCGTCGTAGCCCGCGGCAGACTGCAGACCGACACGCGCGCGCTCGTGGAACTCGGCGACGGTGGCCGCTCCGGCGTAGGTGAACGACGAGCGCACACCCGAGGTGATCATGTCGAGCAGGTCTTCGAGCCCCGGGCGCTGCGGGTCGAGGTAGATCCGCGACGACGAGATCCCCTCGGCGAAGAGCTCCTTGCGGGCGCGTTCGAAGGGGTCGAGACCGCCGAAGCGCCCCTGCACGGCCTTCGTCGAAGCCATGCCCCACGACTCCTTGTAGATCCGTCCGCCCGCGTCGGTGAGGAGCTCTCCGGGAGCCTCGATCGTCCCGGCGAACCACGAGCCGACCATGACGGATGCCGCGCCCGCGGCCAGCGCGAGCGCGACGTCGCGGGGATAACGCACCCCACCGTCGGCCCAGACGTGCGCGCCGACGCTGCGTGCCGCCTCGGCGGTCTCGAGCACAGCCGAGAACTGCGGCCGACCGACGGCGGTCATCATTCGGGTCGTGCACATCGCGCCCGGTCCCACGCCCACCTTGAGGATGGTCGCCCCCGCGTCCGTGAGGTCGGCCACGCCGTCGGCGGTCACCACGTTGCCGGCGGCGATGGGGATGCCGAGGTCGAGAGCGGCGACCGCGTCAAGCGCGCGGAGCATCTGCGCCTGGTGACCGTGGGCGGTGTCGACGACGAGGACGTCGACACCGGCATCGGCCAGAGCGCGCGCCTTGGTGGCGACGTCGCCGTTCACCCCGACCGCCGCGGCCACGATGAGACGACCCCGGGCGTCCACGCCCGGTCGGTAGACGGAGGCGCGGAGGGCGCTGCGCGCAGAGAGCGTTCCGACCAGACGGTCGCCGTCGACGACCGGCACGATGTCGACGCCCGCGGCCTCGATCCGCGCGAAGACCTCGCGGGGGTCGTGCACGTCGGCCGCGTCGACGGGCTCGGCGTCGCGGCGCGCGATGTCGCCGAGAGTCGCGTCGGGCAGGGCCGTGGCCAGGCGCCCGGCGGGCACGATGCCGCGCACGTCCGAGAGGGCGACCACGCCGTCCTCCCGCGCGGTGGCCACGACGATGCCCCGGCCGGGCACGGCGGGAAGGATGCGCCGCGCGTCGGCGACGGTGGCCTCGGGCGGAAGGATCAGCGGGGTGTCCCACGCCGTCGGCTGCGCCTTGACCCACGACACGGCCTCGACGAGGTCGTCGAGGGCCATGTCCTGGGGCAGGACGCCGAGGCCGCCGCGACGCGCCAGGGTCGCCGCGAGTCGCGTACCCGTGACCGAGTTCATGTTCGCCGACACCAACGGGATGGTGGCGCCGCTGCCGTCGGCGGGGGCGAGATCCACGTCGAGGCGGCTGCGCACCTCGGAATGGCGGGGGACGAGAAAGACGTCCGAGTACGTCAGGTCGACATCGGGCTGCGCGCCGGAGAACTCCATGGCATCCACCTCACCACATCAGGGCGAGGGAAAGACCCGAAGGACGTCCAGATTCCTCGGCTAGGCTGGCACCTACGCGGCACGGCGACGTTCGCGTATCCACAGGAATCTTCATCGAGGAAAGCAGGCGATCGACTGTGTCGAGCCAGGTGACGGGCGTCGGTACTTCGAGCGAGGGCGAGTTCGGCGCGAACGAGTGGCTCGTAGACGAACTCTACGAACAGTTCAAAGTCGACAAGCACTCCGTAGACAAGGCCTGGTGGCCGATCCTGGAGGCGTACCACCCGGTCGTCGACGGGTCTTCCGCCGCCGCTCCCCCGCCCTCCGCGCCGCAGGCGTCGACGGCGTCCGAGCCCAAGCCGGTGACGGCCCCCATCCCCGTGGTCGGACAGGCACCCGTCGCCCGCACCACGGCCAAGCCGGCCAAGCCGCAGCCAATTCCCGCTCAGGCTCCGAGCGCGGTTCCCTCCGCGGCCGCCGAGAGCACCGAAGAAGACCGTGTGACGGTCCTCAAGGGCATGCCGAAGGCCCTGGCATCCAACATGGATGACTCGCTCACGGTGCCCACCGCGACGAGCGTGCGCACGATCCCGGCGAAGCTGATGATCGACAATCGCATCGTCATCAACAACCACATGTCGCGCACGCGCGGCGGCAAGGTGAGCTTCACCCACCTCATCGGGTGGGCGCTGATCCAGGCGCTCAAGGAGTTCCCGAGCCAGAACGTCTACTACGCCGAGATCGACGGCAAGCCCTCGGTGGTCGCTCCCGCGCACGTCAACCTGGGCATCGCGATCGACATGCCCAAGCCCGACGGCTCGCGCGCGCTGCTCGTGCCGAGCATCAAGCGCGCCGACACGATGACGTTCGGCGAGTTCCTCGCCTCGTACGAAGACCTCGTCCGCCGCGCGCGCAACAACAAGCTGACGCCGGCCGACTTCCAGGGCACCACGGTCTCCCTCACCAACCCCGGCGGCATCGGCACGGTCCACTCGGTCCCGCGCCTCATGCGAGGACAGGGCGCCATCATCGGCGCCGGCGCACTCGACTACCCCGCCGAGTTCATGGGTGCGAGCGAGAAGACGCTGAACGAGCTGGCGATCGGCAAGACGATCACGCTCACGAGCACCTACGACCACCGCGTCATCCAGGGTGCCGGCTCGGGCGAGTTCCTGAAGAAGGTGCACGAGCTGCTCATCGGGCAGCGCGGCTTCTACGACGACATCTTCGCCGCCCTGCGCATTCCCTACGCCCCCATCCACTGGGCGGCCGACATCAGCGTCGACATCTCGGAGCGCATCGACAAGAGCGCCCGCGTGCAGGAGCTCATCAACTCCTTCCGCGTGCGCGGCCACCTCATGGCCGACATCGACCCGCTCGAGTACGTGCAGCGCACGCACCCCGACCTCGAGATCGAATCGCACGGCCTCACGTTCTGGGACCTCGACCGCGAGTTCGTCACCGGCGGCCTCGGCAACAAGCGCGTCGCCAAGCTCCGCGACATCCTGGGCGTCCTTCGCGACTCCTACTGCCGCACCATGGGCGTCGAGTACATGCACATCCAGGACCCGGCCCAGCGCCAGTGGTTCCAGCGCAACGTCGAGGTCAAGTACACCAAGCCCGGCCACGACGAGCAGCTGCGCATCCTGTCGAAGCTGAACCAGGCCGAAGCGTTCGAGACGTTCCTGCAGACCAAGTACGTCGGCCAGAAGCGCTTCAGCCTCGAGGGCGGCGAGTCTCTCATCCCCCTGCTCGACCAGATCCTGCAGGGTGCGGCCTCGGCCGGCCTCGACGGCGCCGCGATCGGCATGGCCCACCGCGGTCGCCTGAACGTTCTCACCAACATCGCCGGCAAGACCTACGGCCACGTGTTCCGCGAGTTCGAGGGCGCCGTCGCGATCGGCAGTAAGCGCGGCTCCGGAGACGTGAAGTACCACCTCGGCACCGAGGGCACCTTCGTCGGCGACGCCGGCGACGAGCTCCCCGTGTACCTGGCGGCCAACCCCTCGCACCTCGAGACCGTCGACGGCGTGCTCGAGGGCATCGTCCGCGCCAAGCAGGATCGCAAGCCCATCGGCACGTTCTCGTGGCTGCCCATCCTCGTGCACGGCGACGCCGCGTTCGCGGGTCAGGGCGTCGTGGTCGAGACCCTGCAGATGTCGCAGCTGCGCGGCTACCGAACGGGCGGCACGATCCACGTCGTGGTCAACAACCAGGTGGGCTTCACCACCACGCCCACCGACGCCCGCACCTCGGTGTACGCCACCGATGTCGCGAAGGCCATCCAGGCGCCGATCCTGCACGTGAACGGCGACGACCCCGAGGCCGTCGTCCGCGCCGCGGAGCTCGCATTCATGTACCGCGAGGAGTTCCACCGCGACATCGTGATCGATCTCGTCTGCTACCGCCGCCGCGGTCACAACGAGGGCGACGACCCCTCGATGACCCAGCCCCTGATGACGAACCTCATCGAGGCCAAGCGCTCGGTCCGCCGTCTCTACACGGAGTCGCTCGTCGGTCGCGGTGACATCACCGAAGACGAGTACGAGCAGGCGAAGCAGGACTTCCAGAACCGCCTCGAGGTCGCCTTCGCCGATACGCACGAGGCCGAGACCGGCACGAACCCCGTCGTCACCATGGACGCGGCGGAAGAACCGGCCGTCGGCGCGCCCGAGACCACCGGCGTCTCGCGCGAGGTCGTCCAGCACATCGGTGACGCGTTCGTGAACAAGCCCGACGGCTTCACGGTGCACACCAAGCTCCAGCAGCTGCTCGAGAAGCGCCACGACATGAGCCGCAACGGCAACATCGACTGGGCCTTCGGTGAGCTGCTCGCCTTCGGCTCGGTGCTGATGGAAGGCACCCCGGTGCGTCTCGCCGGTCAGGACTCGCGCCGCGGCACCTTCGTGCAGCGTCACTCGGTGCTGCACGACCGCGACAACGGTCAGGAATGGCTGCCGCTTGCGAACCTCAGCGAGAACCAGGGGCGCTTCTGGGTCTACGACTCCCTGCTGAGCGAGTACGCCGCCATGGCGTTCGAGTACGGCTACTCGGTCGAGCGCTCCGATGCACTCGTGCTGTGGGAGGCGCAGTTCGGCGACTTCGCCAACGGCGCCCAGTCGGTCATCGATGAGTTCATCTCGTCGGCCGACCAGAAGTGGGCGCAGCAGTCGAGCGTCGTGCTGCTGCTGCCCCACGGCTACGAGGGTCAGGGACCCGACCACTCCTCGGCCCGCATCGAGCGCTACCTGCAGATGTGCGCGCAGGACAACATGATCGTCGCCCGCCCCTCGACGCCCGCGTCGTACTTCCACCTGTTGCGCCGTCAGGCCTACCAGCGCCCCCGTCGCCCCCTCGTGGTCTTCACCCCGAAGGCGATGCTGCGTCTGCGCGGCGCGACGAGCCCCGTCGAGGACTTCCTCGAGGGTCGCTTCGAGCCGGTGCTCGACGACAACCGCGGTGTCGACAAGAACGCCGTCACGCGCGTCCTGCTGCACGCCGGAAAGATCCACTGGGACCTGCGCGCCGAGCTCGACAAGAACCCCAACCCCGAGATCGCCCTCGTGCGCCTCGAGCAGTACTACCCCGCACCGATCGAGGAACTGACCAGCGTGCTGGCGCAGTATCCGAACGCCGAGCTGGTGTGGGTTCAGGACGAGCCCGAGAACCAGGGTGCGTGGCCGTTCATCGCGCTCGAGGTCGCAGACCAGCTTGGTGGCCGCTCGATCCGTCGCATCTCGCGCGCGGCTGCGGCGTCGACCGCGACCGGTTCGCCGAAGGTGCACGCGAGCGAGCACGCCACGATCATGAAAGAAGCGCTCGCGCGCTGATATCGAAACACTGCGGGGCCCGATCGACATCCGTGTCGCTCGGGCCTCTCGTGTCTCACCCCCGGCTCGGGCGTACCGCCGGTCGGGGGTGAACTGAAGACCGTTCCAGAGGGCACGGATACGCGATGCGATCAGCCGCGCGCGGATCTCGAGGTCGCGCACCTCGGGGTCAGGACCCCGCCCGCGGGCTCAGGATGCCGGCGCAGCCAGCCCCAGCGTCGGGGCGAGGGCGGGAATGGCCCACGCCAGGCTGCCGTCCAGCGCTTCGCCCGTGTGTCCGGCCCCCTCGACGATGTGCGTCAGGACGGTGAATCCCGCCGCCGCCGCCGCCTTCGAGTTCGCGAGCTGTCCCGGCCCGTAGGTCTTGTCTTCGCTCCCCCACGTGAAGATGGCGGTATGGCCGGCGTACGAGCCGGGCGCCGCCGCCGCCATGATCACCGCGGGCTTGTTGGCCTGGAAGGCACCCGCGTTCCCGTTGTAGACGTCTTTCACGGTCTGGTCGACGTGCTCCGACCCGGGGAACTCGTTGCCCATCACGTCGAGCATCTGCCCCCAGGTGTCGGGGTACTTCGCCCCGTAGTACGCCGCGCACGAACCGCCGTTCGAGAACCCGCCGATGACCCAGTATCGGTGGTCCTTGATGATGTTGAGGTTGTTCTGGGCCCACTGCGGCACGAGCTGGTTGATGTACGTCGCGACGGCGCCGTACTTGCTGGAGTCGACGCACGTGGGGTCGCGGTCCGGAGCGGTCAGCTGATCGACGACGATCGCAATCGGCGCGAGACCCTTGTTCTTCGCGGCGAAGGCGTCGAGCGCCTTGGCCAATGCCGTCGGGTCGGGCGACCCGGGCTGGCCCATCATGAACACCAGCAGCGGGAGAGCCGGGGGGTTGGCGACCTGCGCCGCCGGCGGAAGATAGAGCGAGGCATCGCGCGCGGCGTACTGTCCGGTGGGGATCTTCGTGCTCCCCGTGAGAGCACTGACCGACCCCTTGGCGGGCATATCCGCCGGAGGCTCCCACGTCTGGTACAGCGTGGCGGGATCCCCCACCACCGCGTCCTGCGGAGGAAGCGAAGCGGGGTCGAGGGCCTGCACCCCGAGGATCGCGGCGAGATTGTGCGTGACGCCGTAGGAGGTGTTCACCCCCAGGATGCCGGCGAGGAGCGAGGCGATGACGGTGACGACGCCGAAGACACGACGCGGCCACGGAGCACGGAAGATCCCGACGACGCCGACGGCGACTGCGGCCACCGCTCCCGACGCCCACCAGATCGCAGCCCCCGGAAGCGGCCCCTGGAAGGTGTCCATCGCCTCGAGGATCTTCGCCGTGACGAACATGACCACCCCGACGGCGGCACCGATCACGAGGGTGCCGATGACTCGACGAGGACGCCAGACGACCACGGCCACCAGGCCCAGGACGGCGACGATGGCGCTGATGAGCAACAGGGGGCTGTCGATCAGCTCGAACGAAAGAATGAACTTGTTCACCGACGGCCCTCCCAGGCGGTTCGAGCGAGTGCCACCATCTCTCGGCGTGAGGCATCGGGCAGGTACGCACGCCCCACCGCGGCGCCGATCGCGGGGAGCTCGAGGGGATCGCGGTACGCCAGCGCCAGGGGCCGGTAACGCGGCCGGAACTTCCCCTTGAAGCGGAACAGCGAGGCGAACCCATAGGCGGGTTCGAGCACCTCGGCGAGCCAGCGAAGCAGCGCACGCAGGGGGGCCGGGTCACCGTCGACGGCTTCGTCGGGGTCGTCGGCGAGAGGGGCTCCCGACAGGCTGAGGACCGTCGCGCCCTCTTCCTGCAGCGCCAGCGCGGCCTTGGCGATGAGGAACTCCATCATGCCGTTCGGCCCATCGGTACGCCGTCGCATGAAGTCGAGCGTCCACCCCGTGATCTCGCCCGCCGTCCAGGAGGGCATCCAGCTCGTGACCGCCTCGATCCGCTCGTCCGGGCCTACCGCGAGCAGCAGACGGACATCGCGGTCGCGCAGCTCGTCGAGAGAGCCCAGGGTGAATCCCATCTCGGGGAGGGCTCGGTCGGCGACCCACTCCTCGTCGATCGCGACGACCTGCGAGGCCTGACCGACACTCAGCTCGTGCCACCGCGACCAGACGGCGGTGTACCCCTCGCGTTCGGCGCGGGTGAGAGGCTGGCGCACCTTCTGCCAGGACTTGCCGGCGAAAGTGAGGCCGGGCAGGTCCATCACCGTCTCGACCCCGACCGGAACGTGCCTCCAGCCGAGGGCGACCAGGGCCTCGAGGGTGTCCCCGTGGACGCTGTAGAACGCCGGCGTCCAGCCGTGCTCGACGCAGTAGTCCGTGAACCCCTGCAACGCCTCGGCACGCCGGCCCTCGGGGACGAGGGGATCGCCGACGGCCAGGGCCACGTCCCCGCTCAGCCGGTACGCGACCGCGCACTCGCGGTCATCGGAGTACCAGTGGAGGTTGCCGGCCCAGGTGCCCAGGAAGCCGAGGGTGTCGCTCCCCCGTCGCAGCAGGTCGCGGTAGTGACCGTCGTCGACGGTCGCGGGGCGGCGCGAGCGGCGGTAGAGCCACAGGATCGCGGCGACCACGATCGCCCAGAACAGCACGCCGATCCACTGGTAGGCGAACAGAGCCGGTCCGCTGTGCGGGAACGCCGTCGAGCCGCCCGGGTGGGTGAAGGCGGGAGGGAGGAAACGGCGCAGCGTCAGACCGAGCAGATCGAAGATCGACACGTCGCGGTCGAAAGCGCGATGACCGATGGCCTCGACGACGAACAGCGTCGTCGCGCAGGCGAGGAAGGCGAGCGAGACCACGGCTGCGACGACCCGCGCCGCGCGACGGGTCGCACGCACCGAGAACCGGGCACGCACGACGGCGAGCGCCGCGGCGAGCGCGAGAGGGATGATGATCGTCGCGATCGCCCACAGCACGTACTCCGCCCCGCTGCCGTCGACCCAGGGGTCGATCCGCAGGCGCCCGTCGAGAAGAGAGACGACGGGGAGGACCGCGGATGCCACGAGGACGAACTCCGCGACGATCCACGCCGAGCGTCGTCCCTGCCGGAGGCCCCACGCGGCCACCAGCAGCAGGACCAGGGGCACGATCGCGAGAAGGGCAGGGCCCGCTCCCCGGGTCATCAGGAGCGCGATCTGCTCGTCGCACACCGATGAGGCGACCTTGCCGCACTGGGACAGCAGCTCGTCGTCGTACTGCGTGTACGCGTCGACCACGAGCGAGAGAGGACCGCGGCCTCCGCCGCTGACGAGGGCGACGATCGGTCCGCTGCCCACGACCGCCACCAGCAGAGCCAGAAGGGTGCGCGTCTCGCGCGTCGAGCTGCGGTGCCACGAACGCCGCTCCCGGCCGCGCGCGAGGAGCGCACCGACGATCAGTCCGATGACCGCGGCCGAGAGCCGGTACCAGGAATCGGCGTCACCCGCGTAGAGCGCGAACAGGGCCAGGAGGGCGAAGCCCACCAGACGCAGACGACGACGCCACAGCGTCGGCGCGAAGGCCGACCCCGCCATGACGGCTCCGGCGATCGCGGTGGTCGGGTCGAGCACGGGCACTTCGGCGGCGACGACCGGGCGCAGGTCGGTGATGGTCCAGGCCGCCGCGTGCAGACCGATGCCCACGACCAGGCCGCTCAACCCGATGGCCACCAGGAAGACGCTCGTACGCCGTGATCCGACCAGACGCTCGACGTAGGCCAGAGCGGTCAGGGCGAGCAGCACCGACGAGAGGGCGTCGATCGTGGAGTCCGGGACCACCAGTGCGGTCACGAGCGTCCACCACCGGCCGCTTCCGAAGGTGGCCAGCGGCCCCGCTCCCCAGACGAGGGCGTCCTCGCCCCAGAGCGATCCCGTCGTCGCCGCCGCCGCGACGACCACCACGGACACGACGATCGCCACGGGGTTGTGCGACACGTAGCGGCGAAGCGCGACAGCGAGAGCCGTCAGGCGCGACGGTGAGCGTTCGGCGACCGGAGGAGCGACGGATTCGGACATCGGCGAAATCGTATTGCCAATTCCTATGAGAAGCCGTCAGTACCAGATGTCGAGCAGCGGGGTGACCTCGGGGGCGAAGACGCGGTCGAGGGATGCCAGGACGTCGGCGTCGCCGTGCACGAGACCCGCGAGCGCGAGCTCGGCCGAACGGACCCCGCCGAGAAGGAGCGAGCTGAGGGCACCGACGGTGAGCTCGACGTCGACCGGCCGGTCGCTCGCGGGCACGACCTCCGCCTCGCCGTCCGCCGTGATGCGCAGGTTCCACGTGCCCTCGGCGAAGCCGAGCGGGTCGGCGACGCGCAGGACCACGTCGAGACCGGCCGCGTACCGGCGCGAGGCCAGCGCCCCGGGGACGTCGAGGATGCGCAACCAGTGATGGTCGGTGAGCGTCGCCGTCACCGCGCGGCGGTCGGCGACCATCCACTGCACGGGAGGCACGGCCGGCTGCAGCCACGCCTTCACCCGACCGACGAGGTCGTGCTCGAGCGCGAACCGCCACAGGGCGGCCGAGGCCTCGCCGTCGACGGCGAAGATCGCGCGCACCTCGAGATCGTGTGCGGAGAAGTCGTCGCGCTCGTCGATCACGTAGACGAGGATCCCCGTCTCGTCACCGTCGGCGGTGCGGTACGAGACGGCGCGCACCTTCTCGCCGGACTTGTCGCCCGGCGCGAGACCGGCCACGCCACGCCACCGGCCATCCCACCCGGGGACGGACCCGGGACGCTGGAGGCGCACGCGCTCGTGCACAGCGCTCAGACGATCCGCCACCGCCTCACGCGGGACGAAGTCGAGACGCCCGGGGGACGACGGGCCGATCCAGCGGGCACGACCCGTGTCGACCTCGACATCCGAGGCCCACGCGGCGGGAGAGAACCCCCAGCGCCCGTAGATCGTGGCCTCGGTGACGGTGAGACCAGCGATGGCGAAGCCCGCCGCCGCTGCCGTGCGCAGCTCGCCGCCGATCATCGCGCGGGCGATACCCCGCCGGCGATGCGTCGCCGCGACCGTGACGGCGCTGATCGACCACAGCGGCGTCGTGCGCCCGGGCGACGTCGTGAGCTCCGACGCCCACGAGTCGATCGTGCCGACGGGCACCTCGGGCTCGACGCCCCGGCGGTCGTAGACCGCCGTGAGACGGCGGGTCCGCAGGGTCGTGCGCGCGTTCTCGGCCTCGTCGTCTGTCGACTCCCCGCCCAGGAAGCCCCGGGCCACCGCGCGCTGGAAGGGACGGAACCCCTCTCCCTCGGCATCCACACGCGCGTACTCCAAGCCGGAGGCGGCGAGGTCGGCGGCGGAGGTCTGGTCGAGGGGCAGCGTCAAGGTGTCGGTGGATGCCATGACCCCAGCCTAGGGATCACCTCCGACACCCGCCGGGCCGGCGCGGGTGCCGTCAGTGCGTCGCCTGAATGGCGCGAAGGCGCGAGAGCACCTGATCGCGGAGTTCGTCGGGAGCCGTCTCTTTGCACGCACGGGCGACCACCTCGGTCAGCGTGCGCGCCACGAGGGCCTCGTCCTGGCATCCGGGACAGTTCTCGAGGTGCTCGCGGATATCGGTGTGCTGGGTCTTACAGACCTCGTTGCGGAGGTATTCCTCGAGGTCGCGTCGCGCCTCGTCGCAGCCGCAGTCGCTCATTTCTTCTCTCCCGTCGCGGCCTGGATGCCGCGCTCCTTGGCGTAATCCGACAGCAGGTCGCGCAGCAGCCGCCGGCCGCGGTGCAGACGGCTCATGACCGTACCGATCGGGGTTTTCATGATGTCGGCGATCTCCTGGTAGGCGAAGCCCTCGACGTCGGCGAGGTACACCGCCATCCGGAAATCCTCGGGGATCGACTGCAGCGCGTCCTTGACGACGGATGCCGGCATGTGGTCGATCGCTTCGGCCTCGGCCGAACGGGCGCTGCTCGCGGTGGTCGACTCGGCTCCGCCGAGCTGCCAGTCCTCGAGGTCGTCGATCGCACTCTGGTACGGCTCGCGCTGCTTCTTTCGATACGTGTTGATGTACGTGTTCGTCAGGATGCGGTAGAGCCACGCCTTGAGGTTCGTGCCCTGCGTGAACGTGGCCCACGAGCCGAAGGCCTTCACGAAGGTCTCCTGCACGAGATCGGCCGCGTCGGCCGGATTGCGCGTCATGCGCATGGCTGCGGCGTACAGCTGATCCATGAAGGGCAGAGCCTGCTCTTCGAACTGTTCGCGGGGCTCCACCTGCGGGCCGGCGTCTGCGGTGTCGTTCATCGCGCGCCAGTCTACGTCGGGCATGTCGACGGCCACCGGGATGGCCTGCGGCAAGCGGTCGCGTTCGAGAAGTGCGGTCACGTGTCCTCCCCTTTCAGTAGGCTAGGAACCGATGTCTCCCCTCGGGTATTCCCCTTCCGCCGCCAGTCCCCGCGGTGAGTGGGACGCGCCCGTCTCCGACGGACCCGTGAATGCCACGGTCACCGTGCCCGGGTCCAAGTCGTTGACCAATCGAGAGCTGATCCTCGCTGCCATCGCGGACGGCCCCGGCACGTTGCACGGCCCCCTGCACTCCGACGACTCCGCACGCATGGTCGACGCGCTGCGCGTGCTCGGCGTCGGGATCGACGAGATCGACACCGGCTCCCCTTTCGGCCCCGACCTGCTGGTGACGCCCCCCTCCTCTTTCGCGGGCGACGGCACGATCGACTGCGGGCAGGCGGGAACCGTCATGCGGTTCATCGCTCCAGTGGCCGGCTTCGCCCGGGGCGACGTGCGCGTCACCGCCCATGAGAGCGCATTGCACCGCCCCATGGGGGCGATGATCCACGCCCTGCGCGACGTGGGCGTCGACATCGACGACGGCGGCCACTGGGCGCTCCCCTTCTCGGTCCGCGGGCACGGACACGTGCGAGGCGGCGAGGTCGAGATCGACGCGAGCCAGTCGAGCCAGTTCGTCTCGGGCCTTCTTCTCGCGGCCGCGCGTTTCGACGTCGGACTCCACCTCCGCCACGTCGGCTCGCGCCTGCCGAGCATCCCGCACATCGACATGACCGTCGAGGCCCTCGCCCACCGTGCCGTGCACGTCGAACGTCCCGCACCCGGCGAGTGGGTCGTGCCCGCGGGACCCGTGCGCGCGAAAGACGTGGCGATCGAACCCGACCTCTCCAACGCCTCCCCGTTCCTCGCCGCCGCGATGGTCACGGGCGGCTCGGTCACCGTCACGGGCTGGCCCCTGCACAGCACGCAGCCGGGTGCCCTCCTCGTCGACATCCTCGCCGAGATGGGAGCCCGCGTCAGTCGCCGCGGCGGAGCCCTCACCGTGGCCGCCGGCGATGACGGCATCCTGGGCGTCGAACTCGACCTGTCGGCGGCGGGCGAACTCGCCCCCACTCTCTTCGGCCTGGCCGCCTTCGCGGACGGGCCGACCACGCTGCACGGCATCGGCCACATCCGCGGCCACGAGACCGACCGCATCGCGGCCCTCGTCGGCAACCTGCGCTCGCTCGGCGGCGAGGCGCACGAGCTCGAAGACGGCATCCGCATCGTCCCGCGGCCGCTGACCGGCGGTGAGTGGAAAGCGCACCACGACCACCGCTTGGCCACCACCGGCGCCCTGATCGGGCTTCGCGTGCCCGGCGTGCGCATCGACGACATCGGTACGACCGCCAAGACGCTCCCCCAGTTCGCGGGCCTGTGGCAGAGCATGCTCGACGACTCGCGCCCGTGAACGGGGACTGACGCGTGAGCTGGCTCGACGATCCCGACGACGACGAAGACGACCTCCGGTACGACGAGTCGTCCATCCGGGTGCGTCCCAACCCGAAGGCGAACAGGCCCCGCACCAAGCGACGCCCCGCCCACGCCGACGCGCAGATCGCCCGTGTGCTCGGAGTCGACCGCGGCCGGTACACGGTGCTCGTCGACGAAGACGGCCCCGACGAGCGCCGGGTGCTGGCCACCCGCGCCCGCGAGCTCCGCAAGCAGCCCATCGTCAACGGCGACCGCGCCCGCGTCGTCGGCGACCTCTCGGGCGACGAGGGCACTCTCGGGCGCATCATCGGCCTCGAGGAGCGCACGTCTCTGCTGCGTCGGAGCGCCGACGACACCGACCAGGTCGAGCGCGTGATCGTCGCCAACGCCGATCAGATGCTCGTCGTGGTCGCCGCGGCCGACCCCGAGCCCCGCGCCCGTCTCGTCGACCGTTATCTGGTCGCGGCGTTGGATGCCGGCATCCGCCCCCTGCTCGTCGTCACCAAGACCGACCTGGCCGACCCGACCGAGTTCCTCGCGCACTTCGTCGGACTCGACCTGCGGGTGTTCACCAGCGCCCAGGGCGAGATGCCCCTTGACGAGATCGGCGAGGCGCTCGTCGGCCACTCGACCGTGTTCGTCGGGCACTCGGGCGTCGGTAAGTCGACCCTGGTCAACGCGCTCACCGGCTCGGAGCGCGCGATCGGGCACGTCAACACCGTCACCGGTCGCGGCCGCCACACCTCGTCGTCGGCGGTGTCGCTGCGCTACCGCGGCCGCGACGGCTCGGGCTGGGTCATCGACACCCCGGGCGTGCGATCTTTCGGGCTGGGCCACGTCGACCCCGCCCACGTGCTCGGCGCCTTCACGGATCTGGCCGAGGTCGCCGAGGAGTGCCCGCGCGGCTGCACCCACCTCCCCGATGCCCCCGACTGCGCGATCATCGAGGCGGTGGAGTCCGGACGCCTCGGACCCGGAGCCGCCGCCCGGCTCGACTCGCTGCAGCGGCTGCTGACGACGTTCCAGGGCATCGAGCGTTCTAGGCTGGAGGGGTGACGAATCTCGAAAAGGGCGATATCGCCCCCGACTTCACCCTCCTCGACCAGGACGAACACCCCGTCTCGCTGGGCGACTTCCGCGGCCGCCGCGTGATCCTCTACTTCTACCCCGCGGCCCAGACCCCGGGGTGCACCACCCAGGCCTGCGACTTCCGCGACAGCCTGGCCTCGCTGCAGGGGGCCGGCTACACGGTGCTCGGCATCTCGCGCGACCTGCCCGAGAAGCTGCGCGCCTTCCGCGACAGCGACGCGCTGACGTTCCCGCTCCTCAGCGACGCCGACCACGCCGTCCACGAGGCCTACGGCGCCTGGGGCGAGAAGCAGAACTACGGTAAGACGATCACCGGCGTGCTGCGGTCCACGTTCGTCGTCGACGAGGAGGGCAAGATCCTCGAGGCGATGTACAACGTCAAGGCCACCGGCCACGTGGCGCGTCTGCGCAAGAACCTGGGGCTGGCCGCAGCCTGACCTGCGACGACCACGACCCCGCCCCGCGACAGCGGTAGGCGGGGTCTTCTCGTGAGGGCGACGCGTCAGTCGTCGTCGCGGCGGCGCGGAGCCGCCGCGCGCACCGCCAGGGCGAGCAGCACCAGGCCGACGACAGCGGGGACCGCGATCAGCACGGCGATCCCGGGAGACGCCCACTCCCCCGTGACGGCGCCGATGGCCACCGACAGGATCAGCAGTTGCGTCACGATCCCGCCCGATCGGCCGGCGGAGACGTCGCGAGCGGTCGCGACGCCGAACGCGCCGACGATGGCCGCGCCGATCACGGTGAGCACGATGAGGGCGATCGAGCTGACCGCCGAGTCGGTGTCTCCGCCGATGAGGGCGACCGTCTGCCAGCCCGCGAGGGCCAGGATGCCGACACTCTCGAGCCCCAGGAGAGCTGCGGCCGCAAGACGAATCGGCATCAGGAAAGCCTCCCCGGCGGGCGCACCTGCGCCGTTACGATCTGGAAACCTACCGGTTACCTCTTGATCAGGCGGAATCGCTATGGGAGCATGGAACAAGCCGTGTGCTCCCACAGCGAAGTGGGGCGAGCAATCGCTCGCGTTCCCACCAGGGTACCGGACCCGAATCCCGGTGCCGAATCGACCAATTTTCTGTAACAAGGAGCACCCCCATGGATTGGCGCGACAAAGCAGCCTGCCTGACCGTCGACCCCGAGCTGTTCTTCCCGGTCGGCAACACCGGCCCCGCGGTCGACCAGATCGAGAAGGCCAAGTCGGTCTGTGCACGCTGCACCGTCACCGAGGTCTGCCTGCAGTACGCCCTCGAGTCCGGTCAGGACTCGGGCGTCTGGGGCGGTCTGAGCGAAGACGAGCGCCGCGCGCTCAAGCGCCGCGCTGCTCGCGCCCGCCGCGCCTCCTGACCACAGTCACGCGAAGAAGCCCGCCCCTCTCGGGGCGGGCTTCTTCGCGTTGTCGAGGTGGAGGGATCGGCGCGTCAGGCCGCGGAGCCGCCGATGTAGCGCAGCGGGATCTCGATCGTGACCTCGGTGCCGCTGCCCATCAACGTGTGCCAGTCGATCGTGCCACCGAGTTCGCCCTGGATGAGCGTGCGGACGATCTGCGTGCCGAGCCCCCGGCCGACCTGCCCCTCGGGCAGGCCGACGCCGGTGTCGCGCACGCTGACCTCGAGCATTTCGCCGCTGCGCTCGGCCGCGATCTCGACATCGCCCTCCTGCCCGGCGAGGCCGTGCTCGACGGCGTTGGTCACGAGCTCGGTGAGGGCCAGGGCGAGGGGCGTGGCGAACTGGCTGGGGAGCGTTCCGAACTTGCCCGTGGTCCGCGTGCGAGCGCGGGTGTTCGGGGCCGCGGCCACCTCGGCGACGAGCTTGAGCACGCGAGCGAAGACGTCGTCGAAATCGACGTTCTGCGCGAGACCCTCGGAGAGGGTGTCGTGCACCACCGCGATCGCCGAGACACGACGCATGGCCTGCGTGAGGGCATCGCGCGCCTCGTCGGAATGCGTGCGGCGCGCCTGGATGCGCAGCAGCGAGGCGACCGTCTGCAGGTTGTTCTTGACGCGGTGGTGGATCTCGCGAATCGTCGCGTCCTTGGTGATGAGCTCCTGCTCCTGGTGGCGGATCTCGGTGACATCGCGGCTGAGCACGATCGCGCCGATGCGCGTGCCGCGGTCGCGCAGCGGAATGGTGCGCAGTGACACCTGCACACCGCGCGCCTCCATGTCGGCTCGCCAGGGAGCGCGGCCGCTCACCACGACGGGGAGCGACTCGTCGACGTCCTGGCGCTTGGCGGGAAGGATCCGAGCGGTCACCTCGGCCAGCGACTCGCCCTCGAGCTCGTCGTCGAAGCCCATGCGGTTGAAGGCCGAGAGGGCGTTGGGGCTCGCGAAAGTGGTGATGCCGTCGACGTCGAGGCGGATGAGCCCGTCTGAGGCGCGGGGAGCACCGCGTCGCGGAGCGGTGGGAGCCGAGAGGTCGGGGAACTCGGCCGAGGCGATCATTCCGAACACGTCGTCCGCGCAGTCGTTGAACGTGATCTGCTGCCGCGACGGGGTGCGCGTCTCGCCGAGGTTGGTGTGGCGGGTCAGCACACCCACCGTCGTGACCGCGTACCCCTCGCGCGAGAGCTCGCGCACGATCGGTACCGCACGCACGCGAGTGGGCGTCTCTTCGAACCAGTCGGGGGATGCCGAGTCGACGATGCGACCGCTCTGGAAAGCCTCGCGCACCTGGGTACGCCACTGCGGACGCACGCGGTCGCCGACGATGTCGCGGTAGAACAGCGTCGCCGCTCCCCCGGGCCGCGTGTGGGCGACAGCGACGAAGGAGTCGTCGGGGGTGGGGACCCAGATGACGATGTCGGCGAACGCCAGGTCGGCCAGCAGCTGCCCGTCGCCCGCCAGCCGGTGCAGCCACTCGACGTCCGCCTCGCTGGAGCGGCCCTGGGCGTAGACGAGTTCACTGAGTGTCGACACCCCTCCACCCTACGGGGAGCCCTCGTCTCGGGCAGCCGTCGCGGGCTCGTTCCCGACGAGGGGTGAGGATCCGGGCGAATTTCGAGGCGACGGAAACAGGTCAGGGGGCTACCGCACAGACGATAAGTCCCCTGCCGTTGCGGGCATTCTGCCGGCCTCGGGACGACTGGCGGGGTGGCGGGTGACTTCTCCGCGTCCCCAGGACGGTGGACATAATGACCGCATGACGGAAAGGGACTCACCCAGAGGACGATTTGCGGCGCCGGACGCCGTCGCCGAAATACTCGGGATCACGCATGCAGACGTGCGATCTCTGATCCGCGAAGGACGACTCCGGGGTCTCCCGGTGGGGTCTCCCCCGCGGTGGCGGATCGACCTCGACAGCGTCGACGATTATCTCGACGAGCAGGCCGAACTCACGCGTCGCGCGGCCCTGTGGCAGCAGTCGCAAGCGGCCAGCTTCCCGGAGCTGCGGGGGCGCGGCGTGGTCCGTCACGACGACTGATCACCCGCTCCTCCCCGATCTCACCCCGCGGGCGAGTAATCCACAGCCACAGCGAATGCCCCACCGGGTGTGCGTGTCCACGCCTACTGTCGGCGTCATCCCCGCCCGCTGGACGCACGACCGACAGATTGAGGATCCATGCCCGAAGCAGCCCGGCGACCCGAGGACGCACGATGTGCGCCGCAGAACGCGTGCGACCTGAACGCCCTCGGGACGAATTCGTCCCCGGAGACTCCCTCGCCGGTCGAGGTGTTCGTCGGCAACATGGTGCGCGGCATCCTCGAGGTGGTCGCCGGCGTCCGAGACCCGGAGCAGCTGGCCCGGTGGATGTCGGAGGAGGTCTATCGAGCCCTGCTCACGCGCACGAGCCTGGCCACGCGAGCGCGCAGCGCTCGACGCGTGCAGGTGTACCGCGTCATGCACGAGATCCGAAGCGTGCGCCTGTTCTCCCCGCGAGACGGCGCGATCGAAGCCACGGTCGTCGTGTCGGGCCGCATGCGCACCCGAGCGGTGGCCCTGCGCCTCGAGTCCATCGAACGGCGATGGCGCATCACGGCGCTCAGCCTGCTGTGACGCGTGCGATCACGCTCCGGGCGCGTGTGTCAGGGGCGCCAGGACGCGAGGAAGTTCCCCAGGCGCTCGATCGCGTCGCTGATCACGCGGGCTTCGGGGAGCGTCACGATACGCACGTGGTCGGTCGCGGGCCAGTTGAAGCCCGACCCCTGCACGAGCAGCACGTGTTCGGCGAGCAGGAAGTCGCGCACGAACTTGCCGTCGTCGGGGATCTCGTACACCTCGGGGTCGAAGCGCGGGAACGCATACAGCGCACCGCGCGGCATGACGCACGAGACGCCGGGGATCGCCTCGAGGCCCTGCCACGCGGCATCCCGTTGCTCGTGAAGACGCCCCGTCGGGGCGATGAGCGCATCGATCGACTGCACGCCCGAGAGCGCCGCCTGGACGGCGAACTGCGCCGGCACGTTCGGGCAGAGCCGAGTGGATGCCAACAGGTTGATCCCGTGCAGGAAGCCCTGCGCGTGCTCCTTGGGGCCGGTGATCGCGAGCCAGCCGGAGCGGTATCCCGCCACCCGGTAGGTCTTGGACAGGCCGTTGAAGGTCAGGCAGAGCAGGTCGGGGGCGACCGTGGCCATGGGGATGTGCACCGCGTCGTCGAAGAGGATGCGGTCGTAGATCTCGTCGGCCAGCAGCAGCAGCGAGTGCTCGCGGGCGATGTCGGCGATGCCCTCGAGGATCTCGCGCGAGTACACCGCTCCCGTGGGGTTGTTCGGGTTGATCACGACGATCGCCTTGGTACGGGGGGTGACCTTCGAGCGGATGTCCTCAAGGTCGGGCTGCCACTCGCGCTGCTCGTCGCAGAGGTAGTGCACGGGGGTGCCGCCGCCGAGGCTCGTCATCGCCGTCCACAGCGGGTAGTCGGGGGCGGGGATGAGCACCTCGTCGCCCTCATCGAGCAGGGCCTGCATCGTCATCGTGATCAGCTCGGACACGCCGTTGCCGAGGAACACGTGGTCGGGGTCGAGGTGCGGGAAGTCGGGCTCCTGCTCGTAGCGCGAGACGACCGCGCGCCGAGCCGACAGGATGCCGCGGCTGTCGCTGTAGCCGTGAGCGTTGGGGACCGAGGCGATCATGTCGCGCACGATCTGGTGCGGCGCCTCGAATCCGAAGATCGCCGGGTTGCCCGTGTTGAGTTTGAGGATCGCGTGACCCTCGGCCTCCAGACGGTCGGCCTCGACGAGGGCCTCCCCGCGGATCTCGTACAGGACGTCCTTCAGCTTGGATGACTGGTCGAGGGGGCGCAGCGGGCTCATCGGTTCAGGATATCCCCGCCCGCATCCGGCCAATCGACACCGCGTGGCCCCCGCCGGGCGAGGGCTGCCCCAGGCGAGGCGGCGGAGATCTGCCCTCGAAAACGACGGATGCCGCGCCCCCGACCTCGGGGCGCGGCATCCGTTCTGCGCTTACTTCTTCTTGGCTGCGCGACGGTCGGCGCGGTTGCTCGCGGCCGGCTCGTCACCCGAGGGCACGCGCTGACCGAAAGCTCCGCGGGCGGCAGGAGCCTGCTCGGCGGCGGGCTCGGCCTGCTGCTCGGCCTGGCGGAGACGGTTGGTCGCCGCCTGCTGAACCTGACCGCGGTCGTTGCGAACCTCGACCTCTCCGGCGTCATTCGCCGCGGAGTACTCGAGGCGCTGCGTCTCGACGGGCGTCGGGGCGAGTCCCTTGGCCTCGACCTGCGCCTCGTCGCCCTCGACCTTTCGGACCTCGACCTCGAGGTTGTAGAGGAAGCCGACCGACTCCTCCTTGATCTGCCCCATCATGGACTGGAACATCTGGTACCCCTCGCGCTGGTACTCGATGAGCGGGTCGCGCTGGGCCATGGCGCGCAGGCCGATGCCGTCCTTGAGGTAGTCCATCTCGTAGAGGTGCTCGCGCCAGCGACGGTCGAGCACCTGCAGCACGACACGGCGCTCGAGCTCGCGCAGCGCCTGCTCGCCGAGGGCCTTCTCGCGGTTCTCATACGCGATACGGGCGTCTGAGATGATCTCGCGCTTCAGTCCCTCGGGCGTGATGCGGCCCTTGTTGCCCCCGGCCTCGGCCACGACCTCGTCGATCGTGACGCTTACGGGGTACATGGTCTTCAACTCGGTCCACAGGGCGTCGAAGTCCCACGACTCGGTGTGGCCCGAACCGGTGTGGTCGTCGATGACGGCGGTGATCGCGTCCTCGATGAAGTGCTGGACGCGGTCGGCGATGTCGTCGCCCTGCAGCATGTGCCGACGGTCGGCGTAGATCGCCTCGCGCTGACGGTTCAGCACGTCGTCGTACTTCAGGACGTTCTTGCGCATCTCGGCGTTGCGCGACTCGACCTGCGACTGCGCGCTCTTGATCGCGCGCGAGACCAGGCCGGACTCGATCGCGACGTCGTCGGGGAAGTTCGTGCGCGCGAGGATCGCCTCGGCGGCGCCCGACTGGAACAGACGCATCAGGTCGTCGGTCAGCGACAGGTAGAAGCGACTCTCACCGGGGTCGCCCTGACGGCCCGAACGACCGCGCAGCTGGTTGTCGATGCGGCGCGACTCGTGGCGCTCGGTACCCAGCACATACAGCCCGCCGGCCTCGACGACCTTCGCGGCCTCTTCGGCCACGGTGTCGCGCATGCTCTGGTAGACGGTGTCCCACTCCGACTCGTAGGCCTCGGGGGTCTCGACGGGATCGAGGTTCTTCGCCTTCATCTCCTGCACGGCGAGGAACTCGGCGTTACCGCCGAGCATGATGTCGGTACCGCGGCCGGCCATGTTGGTGGCGACGGTGACGGCACCCAGACGACCCGCGCGCGCGACGATCTCCGCCTCGCGAGCGTGGTTCTTGGCGTTGAGAACCTCGTGGCGCACGCCCTTCTTGGCCAGCAGGCGCGAGAGGTACTCGCTCTTCTCGACGCTCGTGGTGCCGACGAGGACCGGCTGGCCCTTCTCGTGGCGCTCGACGATGTCTTCGACGACCTGCGCGAACTTCGCCGTCTCGTTCTTGTAGACGAGGTCGGACTGATCCTTGCGGATCATCGGCTTGTTGGTCGGGATCGGCACCACGCCGAGCTTGTAGGTCGACATGAACTCGGCCGCCTCGGTCTCGGCGGTACCGGTCATACCGGCGAGCTTGTCGTAGAGGCGGAAGTAGTTCTGCAGCGTGACGGTGGCGAGCGTCTGGTTCTCGGCCTTGACCGGGACGCCCTCCTTGGCCTCGATTGCCTGGTGGATGCCCTCGTTGTAGCGGCGACCCACGAGGATGCGACCGGTGTGCTCGTCGACGATCATGACCTCGTCGTTCATGACGACGTAGTCGGTGTCGCGCTTGAACAGCGCGATCGCCTTGATCGAGTTGTTGAGGAACGAGATCAGCGGGGTGTTGGCCGACTCGTACAGGTTGTCGATGCCGAGGTAGTCCTCGACCTTCTCGATACCGGGCTCGAGCACGCCGATCGTGCGCTTCTTCTCGTCGACCTCGTAGTCGACGCCCGCTTCGAGAGTACGGGCGAGCTTGGCGAACTCGGCGAACCAGCGGTTGGCTTCACCGGATGCCGGGCCCGAGATGATCAGCGGGGTGCGGGCCTCGTCGATGAGGATCGAGTCGACCTCGTCGACGATCGCGTAGAAGTGACCGCGCTGCACGAGGTCTTCCTTGCGCCACGCCATGTTGTCGCGGAGGTAGTCGAAGCCGAACTCGTTGTTCGTGCCGTAGCTGATGTCGGCCTCGTACTGCTCACGCCGCACCTCGGGGGTTTGACCTGCGACGACCGTTCCCGTCGTCATGCCCAAGGCGCGGTACACGCGACCCATGAGCTCGGACTGATAGCTCGCGAGGAAGTCGTTGACCGTGATGACGTGGACGCCCTGGCCCGCGATGGCGTTGAGGTAGGCCGGAAGAGCGGCGGTCAGGGTCTTGCCCTCACCGGTCTTCATCTCGGCGATGTTGCCCAGGTGAAGGGCCGCGCCGCCCATGATCTGCACATCGTAGGGGCGCTGTCCGAGCGTGCGCTTGGCGGCCTCTCGGACGGCCGCGAACGCCTCGGGCATGAGCTGGTCGAGCGTCTCACCGGCTTCGTAGCGGGCGCGCAGCTCGACCGTCTCGTTGCGCAGCTCGTCGTCGGTGAGCTGCTCGTAGTCCTCTTCGAGCGCTCCGGTCGCTTTCACGACGCCCTGCAGTCGGCGCAGGATGCGGCCCTCGCCGGCGCGCAGCAGTTTCTCGAGCGGATTGGCCACGAAGCATCTCCATCTGTCGGGTGCGGCGCCCGCGTGGACGCCGGCCTGCGAACAGGCATACATCGCCCATGCTATCCGTGTTACCCGTTCGTGACCTGCGAGCGAGCCACAATCCGATCGCGGGGCAGCGCGCCCGCAGCGAACACACGGCGACGGCGGCGAGGGCGACGCCTAGGATCGAGCCATGGCCGGTTTCTGGGGCAAGAGGAAGCGCGAAGAACAGGACGCGGCGGATGCCGATCTGGCACGCCGAGCGGAGCTTGCGATCGTCGCGGCCGACGAGCGTGTCCGCCTGACCTCGGACGAGCTCGACTTCGCCCGCGCCGAGCTCGGCGACAAGGCGACGGAAGACCTCGCGGCGGCTCTCGATTCCGTACGAACCCACCTCGCCGAGGCGTTCCAGCTGCATCAGCTCAACCACGACGAGATCCCCGACACGAAAGAAGAGCTGCGCACGCGCAATGCGCGCATCGTCCAGCTCTCGCAATGGGCCGAGGACCTGCTCGAGGAGCGCACCCAGGTTCTGCAGCCCAAGATCGACGCGGTGCGCCGCGCCCCCGAGACGCTGGCTCGCGTGCGAGCCGACCGTGAGCGGCTGGCGCAGCGCATCCCCAACGCCCGGGAGGTCGTCGACAGGCTCTCCCGCCGGTACAGCGACTCCGCCCTCGCGCAGATCGGCGGCAACCCCGAAGAGATCGAGCAGCTCCTCGACTTCGCCGTGCACACCGCCGCCGTATCGGAACGTCGACGCGAGGCGGGCCAGCGCGAGCAGGCCTCCGTCGCCCTCGAGGCCGCCACCGAGGCCGCTCGTCGAGCCGAATCGCTCCTGGATGCCGTGGACACCTTCGAGATCGAGGCCCTCCGCGCCGAGTCCACCCTCGCCGCCGTGGTCGACGACTCGCGCAACGACCTCATCGAGGCGCGTCTGGGAGCGCAGACCCCCGCCGTCACCCAGGCGATGGCCGCGCTTCAGCAGGCGCTCACGGCCCTCCCCGCCTCGGGAACCCGCAGCGACCCCTTCCAGGCTCTGTCGTCGCTGCGGCAGGCCAACGCGGATCTCGACCTCGCTCGCGAGCGGGCGGCCCGCCCCGTCCCCTCCCAGGATCAGGTGGAGCACGCCATCGACGATGCCGACCGCCAGATCGCCGTCGCGCGCGGCCTCATCACCGGGCATCGGGGCTGGATCGGAGCCGATGCTCGCACGCGCTTCGTCGAGGCCGAGCGGCTGCGCGCGGGTCTGCCGCTGGGCCCCGTGCCCGAGGACCAGCGTGAGACGGCGCTCGCCACCGCACGACGCGCCGGGGCACTGGCATCCGAGGCCCTGCAGATCGCCCAGCGCGACATCGAGCAATCCCGCCCGAACGACTGGGGCAATGACGGCCGGGGAGGCGGTTACGGTCGGGGAGGCGGCATGGGCGGCGGCAACATGGTCGGCGGCATGCTCGGCGGTCTCGTCATCGGCTCTCTGCTCGGCGACATCTTCGACGGCTGAGCGCGGGCGTCTGCGCCCGCGGCATCGCCCGCACGACGAAGCCCCCGGTCCGAGGACCGGGGGCTTCGTGGCGTTCTCAGGTCAGGATGCGACCTCGACGGCGGGTGCCGCCTGGGTCGCGAGGGCGATCACACCGTAGTCCCAGCCCTTGCGTCGGTAAACGACACTCGGGTGGTCGGTGCGGGCGTCGATGAAGAGGAAGAAGTCGTGGCCGACGAGCTCCATGCGGTCGACGGCGTCTTCGACCGTCATCCACTCGGGACCGAACTCCTTCTGGCGGATGACGACGGGAGAGTAGTCCTCTTCTTCGGCCCCGGCCTCTTGCACGGGGATCGAACCGGTCGCGACGGCGCGCAGCACCTCGACGGAGGCGGGCTCGACGTCGATACCCGAGAGCTCGCCGGTGCCCTTCTCGAACTTCGCACCGCGGGGGTGGTTGCGGGCATCGATGCGCTTGTCCTTCGCTCGACGCACCTGCTCGGAGATCTTGTCGACCGCGAGATCGAGAGCCGCGAACTTGTCGGTGTCGGTCGCCTCCGCACGAACGACCGGGCCCTTGCCGTCGAGCGTGAGCTCGACCGTGTCGTCCTCCAGACGACCGTTGCGATAGGAGCGATGAGTCACCTTGACCTCGAGCGCCTGAGCGCGAGGCGCGAGGTGCTCGATGCGGCTGACCTTCTCTTCGACGACCGAGCGAAAACGGTCGGTGATACCGACTCCCACTCCGACGATGTTGGTGTCCATCAGTGACCTCCTTGTTCCGGGTTCCGCCCGGTCTAAGGGCGGAACATCCGTCGCCTTCAGTCATCCCCACGCTAGTAGTCCGACACCGCCGTGTCACGTCTCAATCACCCGGGATTCACCTTCGAAGCTCCTTCGACGCGGCGTGTCCGCCAGCGCCAGGGCGACGACCTCGTCGGCTCCCGCGGCACGGAGGGCGCGCGCCGCCTCGGCCAAGGTCGCCCCCGTGGTGACGACGTCGTCGAGGACCACGACCGTGCCGCCCGCGATCGGTCGGCTCACGAACGCTCCCCCGACGTTCTCTCGTCGCGCGCGGCGTCCGAGACCCCTCTGGTCGTCGGTGGCACGGGCCACCCGCAGCAGCCGCTCGTGCCTCCACCCCGCGCGGCGCATCAGCACGTCGAGCGGTCGGAACCCGCGACGGCGGAATGCCGCGCGCGTGCCCGGGACGGTGGTGAGGACGGCACCGGCGGGCACCGACAGGCGCAGCAGCTCATCGAGCGCCGGGGCGAGCTCGCGGGCGAGAGAGGTGCGGCCCTCCTCCTTGATCGCGCGGATGACGCGGGCCGCCACGCCCTCGAAGACGAGGACGCTCGTCACGGACAGGCCCGGCTGAATGGGGCGCCGGATCCGCCTGGCGTTCAGGGCGTCACGGCATCCGCGACACAGGTCCGAATCGACGACGCCGCAGCCCGCGCAGGAGACGGGCAACCAGAACGTCAGGGCGTCGCGGAAGGAGCGGGTGAGCGCAGCGTGAAGCGACATGCGCCCAGGGTGCCCGGGGCCCGCCGCCGCGCGCACGCGCCGAAGCCCCACTCGGGGAGAACGCCCCGCATACCCGGGGTGGGGAGGAGCCTCAGGAGGTGGTGCCCTGCTGGGCGGCGAGCACACGGATATCGGTGGCCACCAGCGTCCACGAGCTTCCGCGCCGGCTGTACAGGCGCCCGGCGCTGTCGAGCACACGCACACTCGTGCTCCCCGCGGCGAGGGTGGTGGCGCCGTCGGGAGCCGCGGCCTCGGTTCCTCGCCCGCCGACGTTGAGCTCGCGCAGGCGGCCGGCGCCGTCGACGTCGGCGAGGACTCCCACCGTGGTGTCGTCGAGCCAGGCCAGCTCGAAAGCGCCCTGCTGAGAGAACGACAGCACGTGCGGGACGCCGAGGTCGACCGCGCCGCCCTCGCGCTCGATGCCGGCGACCCATACCTCGCGCGTACCCGAAACCGTGACGATCGCCGCCACCCGCGTCCCGTCGCGCGAGATCTGCATCGCGCTGATCTCGGAGGCGTCGGGCCAGGCGTTGCCGACGTTGCGCGGAACGCCCTCGGCGGAGATGGCACGCAGTTGCGTCGGCGCGGAGCTGGGCACGCTCCAGATCGCGCCCTCGGCGTCGATCGTGGGGGCGATCAACCCGGGGCGGTCGTCCAGCAGGAACGTGCGTCCGTCGGCCAGTGCACTCGCCACGCTCCCCTGCTGAGTACGGACAGCCGCGAGGCTCCGGTCGGCCTCGAGCTCGACCGAGGCCGGCGCGAGCGACTCGATCGCATCGGACAGCCCGCCGAGGGTTTCGACCGTGTCTCCGGCGAGCGCACCGAACACGCCGGCGGTGGTGAGCACCGCGGGAGAAGGATCGACCCGGGTGACGCGCACCGACACCTCGGAGGCGGGTACCGGGGTGCCCTCCACCGTCATCTGGACCTCGCTGATACCGGCCGTGACCAGACTCTTGGACAATTGCGTCTGCATCCGGTCGAGCGTCGTGCGATCCAGACTCAGCGCGGTGCGCGGCAACTGCACCTGGGCGACGCCGCTCGAGGACAGCGTCACCGAACGGCCCACGAGGGAGAGCTCGTCGGGGAACGCCGTCTTGACCGCACCGGCGAGCCACGCGCTGGGCTGGCCGTCGACGAGGGCCGTCGCCACGCGGCTGGCCACGAGCGCCCGGGGGAACCAGCGGACGTCGGGCACGATGAAGCTCCACGTGGGGTCGAAGTACGCGATGGATGCCGACTGGTAGACGGTCGGGAACACCTCCTCGTACAGCACGACCCCGTCGGGAGCCGAGGTGATGCGCCACTGGTCGTCGATGCGCGCGAGGGTGAACGACAGCGACTCCGCGGTGCCCGAGGCCGTCGGGGCGTAGGCGCCGTCGGCATCCACCCCCGCCACCGTGGTGAGCGAGACGGTGACGCCGGTGCCGACGGCGTTCGCGACGGCGCGGCGATCGGCGAGGCGGTCGATGGTAACGCGGGCGCGGGGGTCCCACTGCGTCCCGGACGCCAGGAAGAGCTTCGCCGTGGCCCAGTCGTCGGCGGGGCCGGAACCGGCGCGCAGGAACCCCTCCACGATCTCGGCGGGAGAGGCGTCGTCCTGCGGTCCATCGGGGACGAAGGCGAAGGCCTGGGTGTCGTCGACCTGCGGGCCGCGCCCGGGATTGACGTAGCCGGAGGTCGGCAGACCCGTGCACGCGGTCAGCGCGAGCACCAGGGCGAGGCTGACGAGGGCGAGGGCGCGTCTCATGTCGTCTTCCTCACTCCGGGCCGGGTCGAGATGGGCTGCGTCAGGCCCAGGGCTTCGAGGGCTCCGCCCTGTTCGTCGTCGGGCACGAGGGGCAGGGGCGAACTGCTGACCGGCTGACCGGCTCGCGGCAGCGTGAGCACGAAGTTCGACCCGCGTCCGGGCTCGGACCACACCGACAGGGTACCGCCGTGCAGCTTGGCGTCGCCGAGGGCGATCGACAGACCGAGGCCGGTACCGCCGATGGTGCGCACACGCGAGGGGTCGGCTCGCCAGAAGCGGTCGAAGACGCGCTCCACGTCGTCGGGCAGCATGCCCAGGCCGAAGTCGCGGACGCCGAGGGCAACGGCATCCCGATCACTGTCGACCGACACCACGATCGGGCGCCCCTCGCCGTGCTCGATCGCATTGCCGAGAAGGTTGCGGACGATCCGGCGGATGCGTCGGGCGTCCATGTCGACCGGCGTGTAGCCGCCCGGGGCGACGAGGCGCACGTCGGAGCCGTGCCCCTCTGCGAGCTGCTGCATCGAGAGGATGACGTCTTCGGCCAGATGGGCCAGACTCGTCGCCTCGAGCTCGAGCTGGACGGAGCCGGCGTCGTAGCGGCTGATCTCGAGCAGGTCGGTGAGGAGCACCTCGAATCGCTGCACCTGCGCGTGCAGCAGCTCCGCGGCGCGACCGGTCGCGGGATCGAACTCCTCGCGCTGGTCGTTGATCATGTCGGCGGCGAGCTTGATCGTCGTGAGGGGTGTGCGCAGCTCGTGCGACACGTCGGAGACGAAGCGCTGCTGCACGAGCGAGAGGTCGGCGAGTTCTTTGATCTGCGACTCGATGCTGTCGGCCATCGCGTTGAACGAGCGGTTCAGGGTGGCGAGCTCGTCCTCGCCGCGCACCGGGAGCCGTACGCCGAGATCGCCCGCCGCGAGCTTGGCGCTGGTCTCGGCGGCATCCGCGATCGGTGTGGTCACGGATCTCAGGACGAACCACGCGATCGCACCGATCAGCAGCACGAGCACGAGGCCCACCACCCACAGCAGCACCTGCACGAAGGCGAGAGTCTGCGAGGCGCTCGTGAGGTCGTACCCCATGTAGAGCTCGTACGAGTCGACCCCGTCCTCCGCGGGGAAGCGCAGTTGATGACCGACCAGGATGCCGGGCACCTCGCGGCCGTCGTCGGCGGGGAGCGCCACGGACTGCCACCACTGCAGATCGGGGCTCGACTGCACCTGGGTGCGCAGGGCGTCGGTGACCATGCCGGACTCGAAAGCCGGGGAGATGAACGGCTGCGGAGCCAGCGGGGAGGGCGGTCCGATGCGGTAGAGGGCGATGAGATCGCTCGAGGACTGCTGCGACAGACGCGTCGCGATGCCGTTCATGAGGGTCTGCGCCGCGGCCGGATCGGTCGAGTCGACGGCGGCGTCGAGGGTCGCCTGGGCTGCGGCGGTGGCGCGCTGGGCCTCGAGCAGCACCTGATCCTTGCGGGCCGTGAACAACTCGTTCTGGATCACGAGCGCCATGGCGACGCAGGTGACGAGGATGGTCACGGCGGTGAGCGTCACCGTCAGCACGATCGTGCGGAAGCGGAGCGAGCGACGCCACAGCGTCGCCAGACGATCGCGCACCACGCGCCAATCGCGCCATCCCCGTACCCGCTGCCGCGGGAGGGTGCGCACCGCGCCCGTCATGAGGGGCTCAGGCCACCGCGCCGGCGCGGTAGCCCACGCCGCGCACGGTGGTCACGATGCGCGGGTTGTCGGGATCGGCTTCGATCTTCGCGCGCAGACGCTGGACGTGCACGTTCACCAGGCGGGTGTCGGCCTTGTAGTGGTAGCCCCATACCTGCTCGAGGAGCATCTCTCGGGAGAAGACCTGCTGGGGCTTCTCGGCGAGGGCGACGAGGAGCTCGAATTCGAGAGGGGTCAGGGCGATGGGGGCATCGCCGCGGCGGACCTCGTGCGCGGCGACGTCGACGACGAGGTCGCCGATGCGCAGCGTCTCATCGACCGGAGCCTGCACGGGGCGCAGGCGCGTGCGGATGCGGGCGACGAGCTCCTTCGGGTTGAAGGGCTTCATGATGTAGTCGTCGGCGCCCGACTCGAGCCCCTTGACCACATCGGCCGTGTCGGTGCGCGCCGTGAGCATGATGATCGGCACGCCGGACTCCGCGCGAACGCGCGTGCAGATCTCGATGCCGTCGACGCCCGGGAGCATGAGGTCGAGCAGGATGAGGTCGGGGCGCTCGGTGCGCCAGGCGTCCACCGCTTGCGCACCGTCGGCGCAGAACACCGTGTCGAATCCTTCGGTGCGCAGCACGATGCCGATCATCTCGGCCAGCGCGGTGTCGTCATCGACAACCAGGATCCGTGAAGTCATTCGGGTGTACGTCTTCCGTCTCGAAACCCGCTCGGGGACGGGCACTACGCCCCGAGTAGGGGCACGTCCCATCGAGAGTAGTCGACCTGCCTGCACGACAGGCGTGCGTGTCGGGGGTGTGTGACACGATGAGGTCACCGCCATGTGACCAGGAGGGGCCCCACATGACCGCGTACCCGGCTTGGACTCCGGCATCACGCCCGGGGATCGTTCCGCTGCACCCCTTCGGGTTCGGCACGATCCTGGGCCGATCGTTCGTCGCTCTCCGGCACAATCCGAAGGTGCTGCTGGGCTTCGCCCTCGCGGTGCAGGCCGTGGCGTACATCATCGTGACGGCGGCGATCGCCGGGGTGGCCATCGCCAGCTTCTCCCGGCTCGACACCGTTGCTTACGGCAGCGACGACTACGACGCGATCCTCGCGGGCTCGGTCGCCCTCACCGCCGTCGCGGCTCTCGTGCTCGGCATCCTCTCCGGGGTGCTGGGGGTCGTCGTGCAGGGCATCGTCGTCGCCGAGGTCGCGCACGCGGTGGTCGCCGAGAAGCCGTCCCTCCGGGCCGTCTGGGCGCGGGTGCGCCCGGTGTTCTGGCGCCTGGTCGGCTACAGCGCACTCACGGTCGGCGCGGTGGTGATCCTCGTCGGGGTGCTCGCGGGGATCGTGGCGTTGCTGGTCATCGCCGCGACCTGGGTCGGCGCCCTCGTCGGCGTGCTGTTCTTCCTCGCGCTCATCCCGCTCTATCTCTGGTTGACGCCCAAGCTGTTCCTCGTCCCCTCCGTCATCATCCTCGAGCGGGCACCCGTCTTCCGCTCGATCGCACGGTCGTGGCAGTTGACCCGTGGACGCTTCTGGTCGACGCTCGGCGTCGTCGTGGTCATCTCCTTCGCCTTCGGCGTCGTCGCTCAGATCATCTCGCTTCCCCTCAGCCTCTTCGCCGGCTTCGTGCCGTCGATCGTCGCCCCCACCGGCGAGAGCGGCGCCGGCGCCGTCGTCGGCGTCATCGTCCTGCAGGTCGTCGGGCAGTTCGGCATCCTGCTCGTGCAGTGCATCGCTCTCGTGGTGCAGTCCACCTCCGCCGTGCTCGTCTACATCGACGCCCGCATGCGCGTCGAGGGCCTCGACCACGACCTGCAGTCGTACGTCGAGGCGCGCGATTCCGGCACCACCGAGCTGAGCGACCCGTATCTCGTGGGCGTCGGCCGCATCGTCGAGCGCCCTGCCCCGGTGCCCTACGGGGCTCCCCCGGCGTTCGCGGGCTACGGGCCGCCGTCGGGGAACGCCGGGTACGGCGCACCGGCAGGGTACGGCGCCCCCGCGGCGGGAGGGTACGGTGCGGTGCCGCAGGGCTCCGCGACCCCCCAGCAGCAGCCCACCCCGGGCTACGGCCCCCCGCCCCCCGCGGCCGCATCGGCGACCCCGCCGTATGCCGCGCCCGCCCCGCACACGTTCCCCGCCCCCACGGCCCCCGCGGTGTCGCAGGAGTCCCCCGCGGCACCGCCCGCGCCTCCCGCTCCGGATCGGGCGCAGACGACGTGGGCCGCCCCCGGCTCGAACGGCGACGCGTGATCCTCACGGCCATGGCAGCCGTCGCGCCGCTGCTTCCCGACCCCGACCAGGCCCGGGAGTGGGCCGAGCAGGAGCTCAGCGACCCCACCTATCAGGCCGCCGAGCCGAACCTGGTCGACCGTATCTCCCAGGCCGTCGGCAAGTTCCTCGAAGATCTGCTGCGCGTCCCCGAGAACGGCGGGTGGGGCCCGTCGGCTCTCGTCGTACTGGGCATCATCGTGGTCGCGCTGATCGTCGTCGCCCTGTTGATCTGGGGCCGACCACGCCTGTCGACACGCGCCTCGGAACCGGCTCGCGCGCTGTTCGACCACGACGACGGGCGATCCGCCGACGAACTCCGCACCGATGCGGCGGCCGCGGCCGACCGCGGGGCCTGGGACGACGCGATCGTGCTGCGGTTCCGCGCCTTCGCACGCGGCCTCACCCAACGCGGGCTCGTCGACCCGCCTCCCGGCGCCACGGCCCGCGCGTTCGCACGTGAGACGGCGACAGCGCTGCCCGCGCTCATCCCGCTGCTCGATCCGGCCACGACGACGTTCGACGACATCCGGTATCTGCGCCGCCCCGGCACCGAAGAGCGCTACCGGCTGGTCGCCGATCTCGACGCCGCCGCCGTTCGCGCCCGCGCCGTACCGGTGGCTCCCCGATGAGCGCCGAGACGGCCTCGGCGGCCCCGGTCCGCTCCCGCCGGAGGTCCGCCCTCGGGTGGGTCGCTCTCGCCGGGGGCCTCCTGCTCGCCGCGCTGGTGGGCGGCACCCTCGTCTACGGCGGGTACACGCAGCGAGCGATCCTCGATCCCGAGTCGGCCGGTTCGGACGGCACCCGCGCGGTCGTGCGCGTCCTCGAGCAGCACGGTGTCTCGGTCACGATCGCTCGAGACCGGGCCGCCGCCGAACGCGCACTCGCGGGCGGCAAAACCACCCTCGTCCTGCGCGACGCGCCGATGCTGTCGGACGACGCCCTGCGCGATCTCACCGGCCGCGCGCGCCATGTCGTCCTCGTCGAGCCGCGATCCCGAGCGCTCGACGTGCTCCTCGACGGTTCCTCGCTCGGCGGATTCTCCCCCGACCTGTCCGCGAGCCCCGAGTGCGGTGTCCCCGCGGCCGCGAACGCCGGAGCGGCTCACGTGGGAGAACTCCTCCGCCCCGCGGACGGGGTCGAGGGGTGCTACCCCGTCGACGGCGAGTTCGGACTCCTGCAGTCCGAGGGTGTCGATGGACGAACGGTCACCGCCCTCGACGGGCTCTCGGTTCTCACCAATTCGTCCCTCCCCGTCGACGGCAACGCCGCTCTCGCCCTCGGCGTGCTCGGCCAGACCGACACCCTCGTCTGGTACGTTCCCTCGCTCTCCGACGCCGATCAGGGAACGGCCGCCCCCACTCTCGGCGATCTCACCCCCGCGTGGGTGACGCCGGCCATGCTGCTTCTTCTGACCGCTGCTCTCGCCGCCGCGATCTGGCGCGGTCGCCGGTTCGGGCCGCTCGTCGCCGAGCGCCTGCCGGTCACGGTCCGCGCCGCCGAGACCACCGAGGGCCGTGCGCGCCTGTACGCCTCGTCGAAAGACGCCGCACACGCCCTCGACGAGCTCCGTCGCGCCGCCCGCTCGCGTGTGGGGCGTCTGCTGGGGCTCACCGCCCGCACCTCACCGCACGACATCGCCGACGCCGTCGCACAGCGACTGGACGCGGACCGTGCGCGCGTGCGCGGCATCCTCGTCGACGACATCCCCCGCACCGACCGCGAACTCGTCGCGGCGGCCGACCGCCTCCGCGATCTCGAAGAGAGCGTGCGCGCCGCCGTCCGAACCGAAGGGACCACACGATGACCGACAGCCCCGAGACCCCCGCAGCCGCGGCCTCCGTCGCGCCGAGCGACGACCACGCGCAGCTGCGCGACGCGATGCACCGCGTGCGCCTCGAGGTCGGCAAAGCCGTCGTCGGCCAGGACGGCACGATCACCGGCCTGCTCATCGCGCTGCTCTCCCGCGGCCATGTGCTGCTCGAGGGCGTCCCCGGCGTCGCCAAGACGCTGCTGGTGAGGTCGTTCAGTCGCGCGCTCGGACTCGACACCCGGCGCGTGCAGTTCACCCCCGATCTCATGCCCGGAGACGTCACCGGCTCCCTCGTCTACGACGCCCGCGCCGGCAACTTCGAGTTCCGCGCCGGTCCCGTGTTCACCCACGTGCTCCTGGCCGACGAGATCAACCGCACGCCCCCGAAGACCCAGGCGGCGCTGCTCGAGGCCATGGAGGAGCGCCAGGTGTCGTCCGACGGCGAGAGCCGCGCGCTGCCCGATCCCTTCCTCGTCGCCGCGACGCAGAACCCCATCGAGCACGAGGGCACGTACACGCTGCCCGAGGCGCAGCTCGACCGCTTCCTCCTGAAGCTCGTCGTCGACCTGCCCGGTCGCGACGCCGAGGTCGACGTGCTGCGTCGTCACGCCTCGGGCTTCGATCCCCGTCGCCTCGACGACGCCGGTGTCGCGGCGGTCGTCACGGCACCGCAGATCCTCGCGGCGCAGCGCGCAGCGGCATCGGTCTCGGTCGACGACGACCTGCTCGGCTACGTCGTCGACCTCGCGCGCGCGACCCGGCAGAGTCCCTCGGTGCTGGTCGGGGTCAGCCCGCGCGCCTCCACGGGTCTGCTGGCCGCGGCCAAAGCGTGGGCCTGGCTGAGCGGCTACCCCGCCATCACCCCCGACCACGTGCAGACCATGCTGGTCCCGGTGTGGCGCCACCGCATTCGCCTCCGTCCCGAAGCCGAGATCGAGGGCGTCTCGGTGGATTCCATCCTCACCTCCGTCCTGCAGCAGACCCGCGTTCCCATCTGATGTTCGTCACCGGCCGTCTCGCCCTGCTCGTCGCGCTCGGCGTCGTCCCCCTCGTGCTCCTGAGCACGGCGGGGCTCTCGGCGTGGGCGGTCGCCGGCGGGTGGGTGCTGCTGTGCCTCATGCTGGCGATCGTCGACACGGTGCTCGCCGCCGACCCTCGACGGGTGGAGATCACCCGCACGCACCCCGAGCGGGCGCTGCGCGACGAACCCGTGTCCGGCGAGCTGCGCGTGCGCAACCTCGGCACCCGTCTGCTCCGTGCCCGCGTCCGCGACGCGTGGCAGCCCACGGCCGGAGCGCCCGCGGAACGTCTGCGCCTCGTGGTCCCGCCCGGCGAGCGGCGCGCCGCGCCTCTCCCCCTGCGCCCCCGCCGCCGCGGCGAACTGCGCAGCGCCTTCGTCGTCGTTCGCGCGGCGGGCCCGCTGGGACTGGCCGGGCGCCAGGGCGTCGTGGACGCTCCCGGTCGGATCCGCGTGCTCCCCCCGTTCACCTCGCGACGGCACCTCCCCTCGCGCCTGGCCCGGCTCCGCGAGCTCGACGGCAACACGAGCCTGCAGGTGCGCGGCCAGGGCACCGAGTTCGACAGCCTCCGCGAATACGTGCGCGGAGACGACGTGCGCTCGATCGACTGGCGCGCCACCGCCCGCGCGGGGACGACGATGCTGCGCACCTGGCGCCCGGAGCGCGACCGCCACGTCGTCGTCGTGATCGACACCGGGCGCACGGCCGCCGCTCGCGTGGGCGACGGCGTACGCCTCGACGCGGCGATGGAGGCGGCGTTGCTGCTGTCGGTGCTGGCGACGCGCGCGGGCGACCACGTGCACCTGCTGATGTTCGACCGTCTGCCCCGAGCTCGCGTCACCCGCGTCGACGGCACCTCGCTCCTGCCCGCCCTGGTGGATGCCATGGCGCCCGTCGATCCGCAGTTGATCGACACCGACTGGGATGCCGCTTTCGCGCACGTGCGCGGCTTCGCGGTCCGTCCGGCCCTCGTCGTGCTGCTCACGGCGGCCGACGACCCCGAGGCCGCCCGCGCGTTCCTCGCCTCTCTTCCCGCGGTCGCCTCCCGCTCGCGCCTTCTGGTGGCCACCGCCACCGACGGACCCGGCGACATCCCCGTCCACCGGGACGCGTCCGACGTGTACGCCGCCGCCGCCGTCGAGCGCGCCCGGCACGATGCCGAGCGGGTTGCCGCGGCGATCGTCCGCGCGGGAGGCGATGCGGTGTCGGCGTCGGCCGACGATCTGCCCCCGCTCGTGGCCGACCGCTACCTCGCCCTCAAAGCGGCCGGTCGGCTCTAGCACACCCACCCCTCATGCAGCCTGCGACATATCTCGCGGCTTATCCTGGGGGGTACCCTTCCAGCCGTCGATGCGTCCCCTCCGCGCCCGGCTGCGCCGTCTACGCACAGGATGCGGGAGATCTCTTGCCAGGTAACGCCACCACGCACTTCGACGATGTGGCCCTCGTTTCGGTGGCGAGCGTCTTGCCCAGCCGCGTCACGACGTCCGACGACATCGAGGAGCGCCTCGCCCCGGCTCTGCAGCGCCTCAAGCTCAAGCCGGGCCTGCTCCGCCGCGTCGCGGGCGTCAACGAGCGCCGCAACTGGGCCGAGGGCGAGTCCTCCGACGAAGCCACGATCGCCGCGGGCAAGCAGGCGCTCGCCGAGGCAGGCGTCGACCCGAGTGAGATCGGGCTCATCATCAACACGTCGGTGACGCGAAAGCATCTCGAACCCTCGGTCGCCGTGCGGCTGCACCACGGTCTGGGCCTGCCGAGCTCCGCGATCAACTTCGACGTCGCCAACGCCTGCCTCGGCTTCATCAACGGCATGAGCCTGGCCGCCGGCATGATCCAGTCGGGCCAGGTCAAGTACGCCCTGATCGTCAACGGCGAGGATGCCGACGAGATCCAGGTCAACACCATCAACCGCCTCGTGCGCGAGGACCTCGACCGCGATGCCTTCATGCAGGAGTTCGCCTCCCTCACCCTGGGCTCGGGAGCCGCCGCCGCCGTCCTCGGCCGGGCGAGCGACCACCCCGAGGGTCACCGCATCGTGGGCGGCGTCACGCGCGCCGCGACCCAGTTCTACGACCTCTGCGTCGGCAGCGTCGACGGCATGTTCACCGACGCCAAGGCGCTGCTCAAGGGCGGCCTCGACCTCGTCGTGTCGGCGTGGAAAGAGGCGAAGGGCGAGTTCTCCTGGACGGGCATGGATCGCTACATCACGCACCAGGTCTCGTCGGTACACACCTCGGCGATCGTCCGCGCCGCCAAGCTCGACCGCGACCGCGTGCCGGTGACCTACCCGAGCCTGGGCAATGTCGGTCCTGCCTCCATCCCGATCACCCTCGCCGCCGAGCAGAAGACGCTGCGCCGAGGTGATCGCGTCCTGCTGATGGGAGTGGGCTCCGGCCTGAACACCGGAATGCTGGAGCTGGCCTGGTGAGCTTCCCGCGCGTCACGGGACCGCAGGCCACTCTTCCCCCCGCGGGCCTGCCCGGGCTCGACCCGGCCCTGTCGCGCCTCGTGAGCGTCGACGGCGTCCTCGCCGACGCGGGCGCCACGCGCCTGTGGCACGTGCTCGACACCGGGGACGCCCTCGTCGAGCGCGGCCTCGAGCCGATCGGCACGATCGTCGCCGTGCACGGCAATCCCACGTGGTCGTACCTCTGGCGCGCCCTCGTGAACGCCTCTCTCGCGCGGGCCGACGCCGGAGCGGCCGTCTGGCGCGTGGTGGCTGTCGACCAGCTCGAGATGGGCTTCTCCGAACGCTCCCCGCTGCGGCGCACCCTGGCCCAGCGCATCGCCGACCTCGACGCTCTCGTCGAGGGACTCGGCATCCGAGGTCCCATCGTGACCATCGGTCATGACTGGGGCGGGCCCGTCTCGCTCGGCTGGGCCGTCGAGCACCGCGACCGCCTCGCGGCCGTCATCGCCCTCAACACCGCCGTGCACCACCCCGACGGCGCCTCTCTTCCCTTCGCCCTCCGCGTCGCCACGGCTCGCGGCATGCTCGCGGCCGGCACCACGGGCACCACGGCGTTCCTCGACACCACCCTCGCGCTGGCCGAGCTCGACCCGGCCGTGAAGGCCGCGTTCCGCGCGCCGTACGCGACCGTCGCGCGCCGCCGAGGGATCGGCGGCTTCGTCGCCGACATCCCCGCGACACCCGAGCACGAGAGCACTCCGGCCCTGCACCGCATGTCGTCGGGGCTGCGTGAGCTCGCCGTGCCCGCCCTGCTGCTGCGGGGCCCCAAGGACCCGGTCTTCGGCGAGGACCACCTCGACGACCTCACCGATCGTCTCCCGCAGGCCGACGTGCACCGCTTCGAGGGCGCCGGGCACCTCCTCGCCGAGGAGCGCCCCTACGCCGACGTCGTTCTCGACTGGCTCGACGAGAAGGTAGTGGATGCCGTCACGCCCGCGACCCGTTCGCGTCGCTCGGCCGCCGCGAAGCGCGCAGCCGCCGCGCCCGCGCCCGCCCCTTCCGACTCGCCCCAGGCCCCGTCGGGTCACCTGTGGGACGCCCTCGATGCCCGCCGCGACGACGACGGCACCGCCGTCATCGACATGACCTCCGCCCGCGACGGCGAGCCGCTCCGCGTGAGCTGGCGCCAGCTGTCCGCCCGTGTCGAGGAGCTCGCCGCGGGGCTCGATGCCTTCGGGGTGCGCGCGGGCGACCGCGTCTCGCTCCTCGTGCAGCCGGGTCCGACCCTGACGGCCGCCCTGTATGCCTGCCTGCGCATCGGCGCCGTCGTCGTCGTGGCCGATCGGGGTCTCGGCATCCGGGGTCTCTCCCGCGCCGTACGCGGGGCGGTCCCCGACGTCGTGATCGGTGAGGTCGCGGGGCTCGCGGCCGCACGCGCGCTCGCCTGGCCCGGTCGCCGCATCTCGGCCGCGTCTCTTCCGGCGGTCACCTCCCGCGCGCTCGGCGTCGAGGCGAGCTTGTCCGACCTCGCTCGGGCCGGGCGCGGTCGTGCCGTTCCCCCTCCCCCCGCCCCCGAGGCCGAGGCTGCGGTGCTGTTCACCTCCGGCTCGACGGGACCGGCCAAGGGCGTCGTCTACACGCACGCCCAGCTCACCGCGCTGCGCGACACCCTCGCGGCGCACTTCGGCGTGACCGCCGAGACGGGTCTCGTCACCGGCTTCGCCCCCTTCGCGCTCCTCGGCCCGGCGCTGGGCACGCGCTCCGCGACGCCCGACATGGACGTCTCGGCTCCGCGCACCCTGACGGCGGCCGCCGTCGCCGCGGCCGTTCGCGCCTCGGACGCGCGGATCGTGTTCCTGTCTCCCGCGGCGGTGTCGAACGTCGTCGCGACCGCGTCGGCCCTCACCGCCGACGACCGCGCCGCTCTCGAGGGTGTCGAGACGTTCCTGTCGACCGGAGCCCCCGTGGGCGTCGATCTTCTCCGCCGCGCGCAGGCGCTCATGCCGAACGCGACGGCCCACACCCCCTACGGCATGACCGAGTGCCTGCTCGTCGCCGACATCACTCTGCCCGAGATCGAACAGGCGCGAGGCGACCGCGGCGTGTGCGTCGGTCGCCCGCTCGGAAGCGGCCAGGTGCGCATCTCGGCGATCGACGCCGACGGCCGCGCCTCCGGCGCACCGTCGACGCAGCCGCGGGTCACCGGCGAGGTCGTCATCTCGGCGCCCCACCTCAAGCGCGGATACTTCCGCCTGTACCTCACCGACCGCGAAGCGCAGCGTGGACTCCCCGAGCGCTGGCACCGCACCGGAGACGTCGGACACCTCGACGCCGAGGGCAGGCTCTGGATCGAGGGGCGATTGCCCCACGTCATCACCACCGCCGACGGCCCCGTCACTCCCGTGGGAATCGAGCAGGACGTCGAGACGGTGCCCGCCGTCGAACGCGCCGCTGCCGTCGGCGTGGGCCCGGTGGGCGGCCAGGTCGTCGTCGCGGTGGTCGAGGCGGGCGCCCGTCGCCCGGGGTTGGCATCCCCCGATCTGACCGATCAGGTGCGTGCGGCCACCGCCCAGCGCCTCGCCGCCGTGCTCGTGGTCCCCACGCTTCCGACCGACATCCGCCACAACTCCAAGATCGACCGCGCGCGCGTGGCCCGCTGGGCGGAGCGCGTGCTGGCCGGAGAGAAGCCGACGGCGCCGTGAGGGTCCTCGCCACCGGGTCGTCCGGCTTCCTCGGCCGGGCCGTCGTGCGCTCTCTGCAGGAGGCGGGGCACGAGGTGCGCACCCTGCAGCGTCGCCGGTCGGGCGTCGACGGCGCCGACGACCGGCTCGGGTCGGTCACGGATCCGGATGCCGTGGCTTCCGCCCTCGAGGGGGTCGACGGGATCGTTCATCTCGCGGCGAAGGTCTCTCTCGCCGGCGACCCGGCGCAGTTCCACGCCGTCAACGTCGAGGGCACCCGCATTCTGCTCGATGCCGCCGAGGCGGCCGGCGTGACGCGCGTCGTGCACGTCTCGTCGCCGTCGGTCGCGCACGCCGGCCACGCCCTCGCGGGTGTGGGGGCCGAGCCCGCCGATCCGGATGCCGCGCGCGGCGAATACGCCCGCACGAAAGCCGAGGCCGAAGTGCTCGCGCTCTCCCGCGCCGGCGGCGACACCGCTCTGGTCGCGATCCGCCCCCACATCGTGTGGGGCCCGGGCGACACCCAGCTCATCGAGCGCGTCGTCGCCCGCGCGCGTCGGGGCACCCTGCCCCTGCTGGACGGCGGGACGGCTCTCATCGACTCCACGTTCGTCGACAACGCGGCATCCGGGATCGTGGCCGCCCTGCACCGCGTCGACGAGGTCAGCGGGCGCGCGTACGTGTTGACGAACGGCGAACCGCGGCCGGTCGGCGACCTGCTCGCCGGGATCTGCCGGGCGTCGGGCGTCACCCCGCCGCGCTTCAGCGTGCCCGCGGGGGTGGCGAAGGCCGCGGGATCGCTGATCGAGCGGGTGTGGGCCGTGCGCCCGGGCCAGGACGAGCCGCCCATGACGCGTTTCCTCGCCGAGCAGCTCTCCACCGCGCATTGGTTCGATCAGACCGCGATCCGCCGCGACCTGCGCTGGGCGCCGTCGGTGTCGATCGACGAGGGTCTGCGCCGCCTGTCTCGCGCCTGAGCCGCGCCGCCCCCGCGCGTGTCCGCCTCCGTGCGGGGAAACGCGCCGGAGCCTGCGCCAAGTGGGACACGCGTCTTCTGCTCGCTCGTCCCGAAGGTGCGTGAGTCGGAGCTCGGTCCGGCACGGGGTGGGACACGGCGCACGGGACACGGCGCGCGACGCGGGCGGGCACGAGAGAACCGCCCAGGACGCAACGAGCGACGGAAGGCCCGCCCCGCGAGGGGACGGGCCTTCCGGTTGCCGCGGGTTACCGAGCCGCAGCGTTCGCCGAACTCAGACCAGGTCGAACCGGTCGAGCTCGGTGACCTTGCGCCACGCGGCGACGAAGTCGCGCACGAACTTCTCCTTGGCGTCGTCCGAGGCGTAGACCTCGGCGAGCGCGCGCAGCTCGGAGTTCGACGAGAACACGAGGTCGACGCGCGTGCCGATCCCGACCTTCTCGCCCGATCCGTCCTTCGTGCCCTCGAAGGCGTGCTTGCCGCTGTCGAGCGGCTTCCACGTCGTGCCGAGGTCGAGAAGGTTCGCGAACACGTCGTTCGTCAGGGCACCGGGGGTGTCGGTGAACACGCCCCAGTCGCTGCCGTCCCAGTTCGCGCCGATCGCGCGGAGGCCGCCGACGAGCACGGTCATCTCGGGAGCCGTCAGCGTGAGCAGGTTCGCCTTGTCCAGCAGCAGGAACTCCGCGGGAAGCCGCGCCTCGCGCGAGGCGTAGTTGCGGAAGCCGTCGGCGATCGGCTCGAGCCAGCGGAACGACTCGATCTCGGTCTGCTCCTGCGTGGCGTCGGTGCGGCCCGGGGTGAAGGGCACCTCGACCTCGACGCCGCCGGCGAGGGCGGCCTGCTCGACACCGGCGTTGCCCGCGAGCACGAGCAGGTCGGCGATCGACACCTTCTTGTCGCCCTGCGCGTCGAATGCGCCCTTGATCTTCTCGAGCACGTCGAGCACGGATGCCAGCTGCTCGGGGTTGTTGACCGTCCAGCTCTTCTGCGGCTCGAGGCGGATGCGCGCCCCGTTCACGCCGCCGCGCTTGTCGCTGCCGCGGAAGGTCGAGGCGGCGGCCCACGTCGTGGTGACGAGCTGCTGCACCGACAGGCCGCTGTCGAGGATCTGCTTCTTCAGCGCTGCGGCGTCGGCGGCGTCGATCAGAGGGTGATCGACGGCGGGCACGGGGTCCTGCCACACGAGCACCTCGGAGGGGACCTCGGAGCCGAGGTAGCGCTCACGTGGGCCCATGTCGCGGTGGGTCAGCTTGAACCACGCGCGGGCGAAGGCGTCCTGGAACGCGGCCGGGTCCTCGGCGAAACGGCGCGAGATCTTCTCGTACGCCGGGTCGACGCGAAGCGCCAGGTCGCTGGTGAGCATGCGGGGCTCGCGGCGACCGTCGGAGTGCGCCTCGGGGACGAGGCCTTCGCCTCCGCCGTTGACCGGACGCCACTGGTGCGCGCCCGCGGGGCTCTGGAAGAGCTCCCACTCGTAGGCGAACAGGATGTGGAAGAACTCGTTGTCCCAGCGGGTGGGGTGATACGTCCACGTGACCTCGAGGCCGCTGGTGATGGTGTCGTCACCCTTGCCCGTGCCGTGGCTGTTCTTCCAGCCCAGGCCCTGGTCGTTGATGTCGGCGGCCTCGGGGTTCACGCCCACGTGCGAGTCGCTCGCGGCACCGTGCGTCTTGCCGAAGGTGTGACCACCGGCGATGAGCGCGACGGTCTCCTCGTCGTTCATGGCCATGCGCCCGAACGTCTCGCGGATGTCGTTGGCCGACAGCTGCGGGTCGGGGTTGCCGTTGGGTCCCTCGGGGTTGACGTAGATCAGACCCATCTGGACCGCGGCCAGGGGCTTCTCGAGCTCGCGGTTGCCCGTGTAGCGCTCGTCGCCGAGCCACGTGGTCTCGGGGCCCCAGTACACGTCGTCGTCGGGCTCCCACACGTCGGTGCGGCCACCGGCGAAGCCGAAGGTCGGGAAGCCCATGTCCTCGAGCGCGACGTTGCCGGCGAGGATCATCAGGTCGGCCCACGAGATCGACTGGCCGTACTTCTTCTTCACGGGCCAGAGCAGCCGGCGGGCCTTGTCGAGGTTGACGTTGTCGGGCCAGCTGTTCAGCGGGGCGAAACGCTGCATGCCCGCGCCCGAGCCGCCGCGACCGTCGGTCACGCGGTAGGTGCCGGCGCTGTGCCAGGCCATGCGGATCATGAGAGGGCCGTAGTGGCCGAAGTCGGCGGGCCACCAGTCCTGCGAGGTCGTCATGACCGCTTTGAGGTCCTGCTTGACGGCGTCGAGGTCGAGCGCCTCGAACGCCGCGCGGTAGTCGAACCCCTCGTCCAGCGGGTCGCGCAGGGCGTTGTTCTTCGCGAGGATCTTGACGTTCAGGGTCTCGGGCCACCACACGCGGTTGGCGGATCCCTGGGTGGGGTGGGGCAGGGCGCCGGCGGGCTCGCTGTCGGCGGGGGCTTCGCCCACGGGCAGTCGGTTGTCGTCGGGGGCGGCTCCATCGTGGAAGACGGGGCACCCGTTCAGAGCGTCGCTCATCGGGATCCTCTCGGTTTTTCGGCTTCGGACTTCGCTCGGCAATCGGAGCACACGCCCCAGAACGTCACTTCAGCGGTCTCTATGAGAAAGCCGCTGCCCTCCGGCATGTGCAAGCACGGCGCCGCGCCGACGACGCAGTCCACGTCGTCGATCCGGCCGCACCCGGTGCACACCACGTGGTGGTGGTTGTCGCCCACGCGCAACTCGAACGTGCCGGCGTGGCCGGCGGGTTCGATGCGACGTGCGAGACCCGCGTCGGCGAAATCGCCGAGCGCGTTGTACACCGATTGCTTGCTCGTTCCGGGGAGCGTGCCGACGATGCCGTCGTAGACGGCGTCGGCGGTGGCGTGCGGCCGGGCGCGAAGGGCTTCGAGGACGGCGACCCGCGTCGCCGTCACCCGCAGACCCGCTCCGCGGATGAGGGCATCCGCGGGGGCTTCCGGTCGATTGTCGAGCATGCATTCAGCGTACCTAGTTTTGAGTGAATCAAAAATGACACGCCGGGGAACGATCGGGAACGCTCACCTCCCGGGCCGAACGACACGGCATCCGGATGCCGTCATCCCGCCGTCAGCGTGGGGGTCCCGGCCTCGTACTCGGTGAGGTCGCCCGTCTCGCCCGCGCGGACCGCGCGTCGACCGACCCAGAGCATGTAGAAGAGGAAGACACCGAGGGCGAGAGCGCCGATCGCGATCTTGATCTGCCACGGCCACTCGCGCGGGGTGACGAACCCCTCGACGAGACCGGACAGGGCCAGGGCGAAGACGAGCCCCACGGCGACGGTGGCCAGCGATCGACCCGCTGCGGCGAGCGCCGCCGCCCGCGAACGCCGCCCGGGGGCGACCCAGGCCCAGAAGATCTGCAGGCCCGCCGCGCCCGCGACGAAGATCGCGGTGAGCTCGAGCAGGCCGTGGGGAAGGATGAACTGGAAGAACAGGTCGCCGCGGTCGAACGAGAACATGATCGCCGCCGAGGTCCCCACCCCGACGGCGTTCTGCATCATGACCGCGAGGGGCCAGAGTCCGGCGACGCCGAACAGCACGCACTGCGCCGCGATCCAGGCGTTGTTCGTCCAGACGGACCCCGCGAAGATCGCATTCGGGTTCTCGCGGTAATAGTTCACGAACTGCTCGTCGGCGTAGTTCTGCAGCTGGCTCTTCTCACCCAGGGCCGCGACGGCGGCCGGGTCGCTCGAGATCCACAGGGCGACGAGGCTCGAGACCACGAGGAAGCCGACGGTAACAGCCAGGGTGCTCCAGCGCACGCGATACAACGCCGCCGGAAGCTGCAGGACGAAGAAGCGCGGCAGCTGCTTCAGCACGTTGTCGCGGACGCCCGTGAGGCGCAGGCGCGTGCGCGCGAGCAGGATCGAGACGTAGTCGCCTTCGGGCGTGCGTCCGGCGGAGGTCTTGATGTCGGCCAGGTCGGCCGACGCCGCACGATAGCGGGTCACCAGCTCGTCCACGTCGGGACCGCTGAGGCGCTTGCGACGACCCAGCTCGTCGAGCCGCGCCCATTCCTCGCGCCGGGCGGCCGTGAGGGCATCGAGGTCCATGTGGTCAACTGTACGCATGGCTTCGTCGACGACCCCCTCTCCCGCGGTCGCCCTCGTGCACACGGGTGCGGACGAGACGCTCACCGGAGAGGCCGTCGCCCTCGACGTCCAACCCGTCGGCTTCTTCCTGCGCGCGCTCGGAACGCTCATCGACTTCCTCATCGGGGCGGTACTGCTGATCGGCGGAGCGCTGCTGCTGACGACGATGGTCGCGGCGGGAACCCTTCCGGAAGCCGCCGTCCGCATCGGCGTGATCTCGCTGCTCGTGCTCGTGACCGTCGTGATCCCCACCACGGTGGAGACGCTCTCTCGCGGCCGGAGCCTCGGTCGCCTCGCCGTGGGAGCCCGGATCGTACGCACCGACGGCGGGGCCGCCGGCTTCCGTCAGGCCCTCATCCGATCCCTGACCGGTGTTCTCGAGCTGTGGTTCGCCCTCGGCGCGATCGCCGCGGTCGTCGGGATGTTCACCCCGCGCGCTCAGCGACTGGGCGACCTGCTCGCCGGCACGGCGAGCGAGCGCACCCGTACCCGCCGCCTCCCTCCCCCCGCGCCGGGCCTGCCGCCGGGTTGGGAGTCCTGGGCCGAGATCGCCGACGTCTCGCGGCTTCCCGACCGCCTCGCCACCCGCGTGGCGCAGTTCGTGCGCGGCGCCGACGCCCTCGAGCCCGCCGCTCGCACCCGGGTCGCGGCGTCCCTCGCCGAAGCCGTGCGCCCCTTCGTCTCGCCGATTCCCCCGTCGGATGCCGAAGGGCTCGTCCGCGCCGTGTCGTCGGTGCGACGGGACCGCGAGTACCGCGCGCTGCTGCGTGAGAACGAGCGCGCCGCCGCCCTGACCGGGCGCGCGTGACTCCCTCGGGCGAGAGCGCCGCGCCTCAGGTGCGGAGCGTCTCGTGCCGTACGACCACCCAGCCCTTGGGAACCGACAGTCGGTCGGCGTGGATCGCGCAGAGGTCGTGCGCGTGAGGGTCGCCCGCGGGACCGAGGGGACCGAGGGCCGCCATCTGGTCGCCGTAATCGTAGGTGAGAGTGCTCATCGCCTCGCGGGCGCATCCCACTTTCGAGCAGAGTCTGTCGCGCATCGCGGATCAGCCTAGCCAGCCCCTCCGACACGGCCCCGACGCCGCGCCGGGGTCCCGGATGCCGGCCCCCGGCGCGACCGGAGCCTCGAGCGCACTCGCGCCGCGGCACGGGCGCGAGCGGGCCGCTGCCTCGAACGTAGGATGGGCCCATGATGCGTCGTCGATCCCGGGAAGCGCGGCCGGTGGCCCGCCCCTCGCGACACGGTCGTCACGGCCGCGAGAACCGCAGCCCCGTCGTCCGACCGCCGCTGCCCCCCATCGACACCCGCGTCGAGCGCTTCGACATCGCGGTCGGTGCGGCCGCGGAGTTCCTCCGCTCGGCATGGACAGATCTGCGCGAAGTCTCGTTCGAGATCGGGATCATGCCGCCCGCCGCCGCCGACGGCATCCCTCGATGGACGGTCCTGCGCGACGAGAAGCGCATCATCCTGTACCGAGTGCCCATCGAGCGCCTGGGACACCCCCACCACGACGACGACCTGCACCGCCGCATGATGATCGAGGGCGCGGTCTTCCGCGCCGCCGCCGAGTACCTCGATCGCGACCCGTGGGACCTGGGCCCCGAGCGGTTCCGCTTCTTCTGACCGGCCCCGGGCGTCGGGACCGCTAGGGCAGGATCGTGAGCGCCGAAGCCGCGGCATCCGCCGGCCACAGCGGGTACGAGGCCAGCGCTCCCGCCCCGGCGTACGACACCGCCGCGCGCACGGGAGAATCGGCCTCGAGCCGGTAGACGCCCGTGGCGACCGGCACGGCCACGCTGGCTCCGGCGGCGACGGTCGTGGTGACGGGCGCGCCTGCGCCTGCGGGGGTGAGCGTGACGGTCGTGTCGCTCGAGGCGCCGGCGATCACCAGGTTCGCGCCCACGCCCGCGGCGACCGCGATCGTGCTGGGGGCCGAGATCTCGGGAGCGGGGACGTACCAGGCGAAGTCCGCTCCCTCGCCGAAGCCGGTCGTCGACCAGGTGGCGCCCACGATGGGAGCCGTGGCCGTCACGTCCACCGTGTAGGAACCGGCGGCGAGCCCCGACAGGTTCAGCGAGGTCGGAAGGCCCGACGTGAGGGGGACGTCGGTGGGCGCGGGTGCGCTGACCGCGGGGTCGTTCGGCACCACTGTCACCGTCGCGGTGGCGTCGGATCCCGGCGACAGCAGACGCAGCACCGTGCCCGCCTGGCTGGCGTCGGTGGCGAGCACCTGCACCCCCGGCATGACCAGATGCGCGTCCGCCTGAGCGAGCGGCGCGACCTGGTCGGCGCCGCCGGGAAGGAGCAGGCGCGTCAGCGTGGCCTGGAGCGAGGCGTGAACCGGTGCACCCGACGAGACGACGCGCACGACCGGACTCTCCTCGCCGAGGAGGAGTCCCGCGAGAGGGACCACGCGGCGTCCGCCCGCGGGAACCACGAGATTCTGACCGCTCGGCGGGCTCGACACGCCCTGCGCCCCGTAGACCGACAGCTGGACGGTCGCGGGGACGTCGCCGGGGTTCGCCAGCACGACGAGGTCGTTCGCCCCCGTGGTGGAGGCACCCCCGACCAGCCACGACTCCGCGAGAGGGGGTCGGCAGGCGGATGCCGCGAACCCGATCAGGTCGCTCGCGGCGGCCGTGGCGGACCCGGCGGCGGCCAGCGGCGTCTGAAGGCGATCGCGGGGCGCGGCACGCAGGGCCTCGGCGTCGCCGGAGGAGTCGGCCGTCGCCCCGTTCAGGGCTGTCGTGGTCGCGTCCGCGTCGGCGGGGCCGCTGACGACCTGCTGGGCGGCCGCCGCACTCAGGGAGCCCGCGGAGTCGGCGCTGCGCCCGAGGGCCAGCAGAGGACCGTCGCACGCGAGGAGAGTGTCTCCGGGGGTCGGGGTGGCCTGCACACGCACCGGCGTTGCGGAGTACTGCGGCCAGGGGGCCGCGATTCCCACGACCGTGCCGATGACGGCGGCGGTGGCCACGGCCGCACCGGCGATGACGCGGGCGCTCGTGGCGGCGACACGGAGCAGACGACGCTCGCTCATCGGGCTCCTCCCGGGTTCGGGCCCACGATGCGGGGCGTGCGGCGTGCGACCCGTCGGGACGCTGCGGTCGGCACGGCGAGCAGGAGGGCGATCAGGACGACGGCGAGGGAGCCGAAGGCCACCAGACGCTGCAGGGTGAGGCGGTGCTCGTCGAGCGGCGGGCGCGGGGTGACGGCGGTGTTCACGCGCCAGAGGTCGCCGCGTGCGGTCGCTCCCACCGGGTCGAGCAGGTCGCGCTGGTCGAGAGAGGTGGCCGCTCCCAGTCGCGTTCCGCGGATCACGTCGTCCTCGCCGGCCGGAGCCGATTCGAGCAGCACGAACGAGATGCCGCGCTCCGCGAGGCGCGAGACGACGTCGTCGGCCGAGGGGGTCACGAGATCCGCCGCCAGGGCGGCGAGCTCGAGGTCCTGGTCGTCAACCGTCGTGCGCGTGGCCTCGACGGTGCTCTGACCCGAGAGGGTGGCGCTGCCGCCCCACACGACCTGCACACGCAGACCGTCGGAACGGGGGTCGAGCACGATCGTGCCGATGTCGAGCGACCCGCGCCCCTCGGCGGCGACGAACGCCGGGAGGGTCGAGACGGGCCCGTTCGTGAGCACCGAGCGCCCGCTGTCGGTCCCGGCCGTCTGGGCGGTGAGAGCGGGGGCGACCGAGACGGTGAGGGCCGCGAGCGCGAGCAGGGCACCGACCGGTCGGAGGACGCGCACGCGAGCGGGGATCCCGGCATCGAGGGTGATGACGGCCGCACCGACCAGACCGATCCACGCGAGGCTCAAGCCCGCCCCCGGCCACAGGGGCACGGCGACCGAGTGATCGAACGACACGGCGATGCCGACGGCGGCGAAAGCGGTGGCGAGCCCCACCACGGTGAGGACGATGAGGGCGGATGCCGTGATCCACCGCGGGGTGAGGACCGCGAGAACGGCCAGAGCGGCGAGGGGCGCGACGAGCAGGCCGACCCACCACACCGGTCCCCCGGTCAGGCTCGCCCACCCGCCCGGGTCGGAGGTGGGGAAGCCCGCCGCGAGCAGTGCGCGACCGAGCGGCGTGGCGGAGGCCTCGGCCCCCGCATAGGCGATGCCGGGGTCGGCGAGCAGGCCCCAGGGGTTGCCCGCGCGCATTTGCGTCCACACGAGCGGGGCGAACACGACGATCGAGGGGACGAGCAACCAGACGACCCGAGCGATGCCGCGACCGGCCACGAGGGCGACGACCACGAGCGCCGCCGACCACAGCACCACGACAGCCGGAGCCAGCGAGGGCGCCGACGCGAGGACGGCGACGAGCAGGAGGGATGCCGCTCCCGCCGGGGCCCACGACCGGTGGGCGACGCTCGCGGCGTAGAAGAGCCAGGGCAGCAGCAGGTGCACGAGCACGCCGGCCGGCCGGCCCTCGACGAGAGCGGCGAGGAAGGTCGGGGCCAGGGCCCAGGCGAACCCGGCGACGATGCGCAGCATCGACGACTCCGTCACGCGGGTCGCCGCGAACCACCCGCCGAGGACGGCGAGGGGCAGGGCGAGCACCCACAGCACGACGAAGGCGCGCGACGGCTCCCCCGGCGAGAGCGAGCCGATGACCGCGACGAGGGCCGAGAACGGATCCGCCGGCCCGACGGCATCGAGCCCGAGGGGGCGCGCCCCCCAGGCGGCGTCCTGCCAGAGCTGGGCGACGTTCTGTCGCAGCGGCGCCAGAGCGCCCCCACCCAGGACGGGCCACGCGAGCAGCGGGGCGAACAGGGCGGCCGAGACCGCGAGGGCACCGAGAACCGCCCAGGCACCCCCGCCGACGAAGAAGCGCAGTTCCGAGCGCACCGGGGCATCGGGGTCGGCGACATCGCTCTCCCATCGCAGGCGCATCTCGGCGCGCGTGACGCGCAGGGGCGCGAGCCGCGACCACCCCACCTTCCGCGAAGAGCGGATGCGGCCCCGGGCGCGGGCGACGGCGGCGGGCCGGACCATGACGAGCAGCGTCGCCCCCCACTCGGGCAGGACTCGGTAGGGGACTTTCGTCACCAGGTGCAGGATCGTGCGCCACAGGGCGAGCGGCAGCAGCGAGAGCCAGTGCAGGGCGACCGCGGGGGCGGGGGCGTAGACGAGTCGGCGGTGAAGCTGGGCCGTGCGCGTCGCGAAGGCGCGGCGGCGAGCGCGACGTCGACCGCGGGCCATGGCGGCCACCCCGTCTCCGGCGACGGCGACGCGGGCGGAGGGCACGAGCGAGACGAGATGACCGGCGAGGCGGGCGCGCACGCCGAGATCGAGTCCCTCGTCGGCACCGCCGAGGGCGGGGTCGAGACCGCCGAGCACCGTCCAGGCGTCTCGCCGCACGAGCAACCCCCGCACGTCGGCGCCGAGCACGTCGGCATCCCCGTCGCGTTGTCCCTGGTCGAGCTCGCCGGCGGCGAGTTCGACGGTGCCGCCGTAGCGGTTCATGCTCACGCCCAGGGAGAGGATCGCGTCGCGGTCGTCCCACGCCACGAGCTTGGGGGCCGCGACCACGAGGGGTGGGGAGAGTTCGAGGGCGCCCGCGAGACGTACGAGCGCGTCGGGGTCGGGAGCGGTGTCCTGCGCGAGCAGCCAGACGGCGTCGCCGGTCAGGCGGGGCGTGGCAAGCGCCGTGGCCGCGGCGAACGACGTGCCGGCCGGGGCCGTGATGACGCCCTCCGCGCCGGAGGATGCGGCGAGATCGCGCAGTGCGGCGTCGGCGCCGCACAAGACGATGGTGAGCGCGTCGACGGGGCGGGTCTGCGCGGCGAGAGCCGCCAGAGTGCGCTCCAGATGGTTCGCTGCAGGAGTGCGTCCTTCGGGACGCACGACGAGGATGGCGTGAACACGGTCGGGCATGACGCGGATCAGCCTAGGTGCGCGCTCCCGCGATCACGAACGCCGCGCCGTCGGCTGCCGGATCACTCAGGGAGTGGACCGCGGAAGACGGGGTCAGGCGCGCCGCTTGAGCTTGCGGCGCTCGCGCTCGCTGAGGCCACCCCAGATACCGAAGCGCTCGTCGTTCTGGAGCGCGTACTCGAGGCATTCGGATTTCACGTCGCAGGAGGTGCAGATGCGCTTGGCGTCGCGCGTCGAACCGCCCTTTTCGGGGAAGAAAGCCTCGGGGTCGGTCTGCGAGCAGAGAGCATCGGTCTGCCAGGCGAGGGTGTTCTCTTCGGTGGAGTCGATGTCGCGACGGACTCCGGGGACACCGAGGTCCACCGGGTCGACGAACCAGTTCTCCGGGACACCGGACCGGTACTGCGATGTCGCCATATCGTCCTCCGCCTCGCTCACGCCCCCATGACGCGATTCCGCGCAGTCATAATTACACCCGTGTCATTCCGCTGAGTCAAGTCGCGGATCGTAAACCCTCAAGGGCGAGATGAACCTTCACGGACAGCCCCGGCGTGTCGCGGACGTCAGGCGCCCGGCATGGCCACGAAGACCTCGCCGCCGCCGTCCGATGCGAGAGGAGACTCGTCGGGGGTGATGAGCGCGGCCTCGCCGGGACGCACGGTGATGTTCTCTCCCGAGGCTCCGGTGAGCACGGTCTCGCCCGCCACGCCGAGCGCGATTGCGATGCCACGCAGCTCCAGGCTGCCCGCACCGCCCGCCTCGAGGTGACCGAGTGCGAAGTCGGCGATCCCCGGCGCGAAGATCTCGGCGCCCTTCCCCGACGCGGTCGGACGGAGCAACGGAGGCTCGGCCGGACGGAAGTCGACGAGACCGAGCAGTTCCTCGACATCGATGTGCTTGGGGGTCAGCCCCCCGCGCAGCACGTTGTCACTTGCGGCCATGATCTCGACGCCGAGACCGGCGACGTAGGCGTGCAGCACGCCGGCCGGCACGAAGATCGCTTCGCCGCGTCGCAGCTCGACGAGATTCATCAACAGGGCGACCACGATGCCGGGGTCGGCGGGGTAGGCGGAGTGCAGCGACCGCGTCAGGGCCAGTTCGGCGGCGAAACCGGGCGCCTCGGCAGAGGCCGCGGCATCCACGATCTCTTCGATCTCGGCTCGCTCGGCTCCCCCGAGCAGCCAGCCGATCGCCGAGCGCAGAGCGTCGTCACCCGCGAGGTGGGCGCGCAAGGCCCGCACCGCGGGAGCGTCGCCGAGGGCATCCACGAGCGAACGCGTGCGCTCCAGATCGCGCAGCCCCGCCAGGGCGGTGAAGGTGTCGCTGAGGGCGACGATCACCTCGGGCTTGTGGTTGTCGTCCTTGTAGTTGCGCTCGCCCGCGTCGCGCGGGACGCCGGCCTCCTCTTCGCGAGCGAAACCCCGGGCCGCCTGCTCTTTCGACGGGTGCACCTGGATCGACAGCGGCGCGCCGGCCGCGAGCAGCTTCAGCAGGTAGGGCAGCTTCCCGGGGACGCCCCGCTCGGACGCGGCGGCGGGCAGCCACGCGTCGAGCGTGCGACCCGAGCCGTCGTGCACCTCGGCCGGTGAGCCCGGGTGGTCGCCGAACCACACCTCGGCCTCGGGCGCCCCGGTGGGCTCGCGGCCCTCGAGGTCGGCGATGAGGGTCGGGCTGCCCCAGGCGTAGTCGCGGGGGGTGTTCGAGATGGCGATCAGCACGGCGTCAGCATAATGCGCCCACCCGACGACGACGGATGCCGACCGCTACCCTGAACACACCATGGCGATGCACACGAGTCACCCGGTGTCGGCGCTGCCGTCGGCGCCCGCGCGCGAGACGACGGGGCATCTGTTGCTGCGGGCATGGTGCGTGTTCCTCCTCGTCCTCGCCCTGGGCGGCGTGGGTCTCGTGAACGCCGTGGGCCCGGTCGCCACCGCCGTCGTCGTCGCGGCGACCGCCGTCGTGTCCGTCGTCGTCTGGGTCGTCGTGCGCCCGCCCCACGCCGTCCGGCGTCTGCCGTGGATCGCGGCGGGCTACCTGGTCTGGTCGACGGCGTCGGTGCTGTGGAGCGCCTGGCCCGCGGCATCCGTGCTGACACTGCTTCTGTTGTGGGTCACGACTCTCCACGCGCTGTTCGTGGGGGCTGTGCTCACCTGGAGAGACGTCGTGCGCGCGATCGCGTCGGCGGCGAAGTGGGTCGTCGGGCTCTCGGCGCTGTTCGAGCTCGCGGTGTCGGTGATCGTGCGGGGTCCACTGCTGCCGGGGTTCGTCGTTGCGACCGAGCCCGTGGTCGCCCCCTGGTCTCGCGGCGCCCTGCTCACGGGCGGCCGGATCCAGGGCATCTTCGGCGACGCCGACCTGCTGGCCGCGGTGATGCTCGTCGCGGTCATCGTCTTCGGCGTGCGACTGGCCGTCGGTGCGCCGCGCCGCGCACTGCTGGTGGTGTGGATCGTCGTCGCCGGCTTCCTCTTCGTACGCGCGCAGTCGATCACGGGGGTCATCGCCGCGGCCTTCGTCGCGCTCGTGCTCGGCACGGTGCTGGTCATGCGCACCGCGCGCCGCCCCGGCGAGCGCACGCGCTGGTACCTCCTGTACGCGGCGATCGGCCTCGGCGGCGGCGCGACGCTGTGGTTCGGGCGCGACACGATCTTCGGCGTGCTGGGCCGCGGTGCCGACCTCATCGGCCGCGAGGGGATCTGGGCCGACGTGCTGGCCCGGGCGGATCGGCATCCGCTCATCGGGTGGGGTTTCTCCACGCCGTGGGTCACCTCGGAACCGCTCCTCGGCGGGTGGATCGTCGACCGCGGGCAGCCGGTCACCCAGGCGCACGGCATGTGGCTCGACACCTACCTGCAGCTCGGCGCCGTGGGGGTGGCGCTGCTGGCGCTCGTGTACCTCGCGTACCTGTGGCGCTCGTGGTTCTTCGCGGTCGACCGGCCGCGCTGGGATCTGCGGGACGATCGACCGCACTCCCCCCTCACCCTGTTGCCGACCCTCGTCGGTGCGCTGCTCGTCGTGCAGGGGCTCACCGACTCCGGCCCCCTGCTGCTGTGGGGCTGGATGTTCGTGATCCTCTTCGGCGCGAAGATCAAGCAGACCCCGCTCGTGGGCGTCGGGCCCAGCGAGCAGAGCATCTCGATCGAGCGCGGCGAGCTGCAACGGCCGACGCCCTGAGCCGCGCGCGGGGGCGTCGAACGCTCAGGGTGACGGGACGCGTGCCCGGTAGACTGCCCGCTGGCCGTCCGCGGCCGCGGCTCCTCGACCGAAAGATCTCTTCGTGACGTACACCCTGCAGAACGCCGTGCTGCCGCTCGACCGCGACCCCGACCTCCTCCCGTTGTACGTCGACCCCGAGACGTGGTCGACCATCGACGAGGAGCCGGTGCGGGTCACCAACGTCGCCCAGCTCAGCAACATCCTCGACCGCCACCGCGCCCGCATCGTCGCCGGCCGACGCGTCTCGTTCGGCACCTACTTCAACGCCTTCCCCGCCTCGTATTGGCAGCACTGGACGGCCGTGCGCCAGGTACGCCTGACGGTGCGCACCTCGGGGGATGCCACGGTGCTCGTGTACCGCTCGAACGGCGGCGGCACGAAGCAGCGCATCGAGACCCGCGAGGTGCGCGGCGACGCCGTCGCGACCTCGTTCAACCTCGTGCTGGATCAGTACAGCGACGGCGGCTGGATCTGGTTCGACGTCGCCGCCGACCGCGCGGACGCGATGTTCGAGGGCGCCGAGTGGACCACCGAGCAGGAGCCCGTCCGCGGCGGCAAGGCGAGCATCGGCGTCACGACCTACAACAAGCCCGACTACTGCGTCGAGACGCTCAACGCCCTCGCCGACTCCCCCGATGTCCTCGACGTCGTCGACCGGGTGTTCATCATCGACCAGGGCACCGACCTGGTCGAAGCGCAAGACGGCTACCCGGCGGTCGCCGAGCGCCTCGGCGACACCCTCCAGGTGCTGCGCCAGCCCAATCTCGGCGGCTCCGGCGGCTTCGCCCGCGCCATGGTCGAGACCCTCGCCCGAGAGGGCAGCGATTTCGTGCAGCTGCTCGACGACGACGTGCGCATCGAGCCGGAGTCGATCCGCCGCTCGGTGGTGTTCGGTCGGTACGCCTCGGTGCCGACGATCGTCGGGGCCCACATGTTCGACCTGCTCGACCGTCCCAAGCTCCACGCCTGGGCAGAGGTCGTCGACGACGCCCCCTTCATGTGGCGCGCCCTGTTCCAGGAGCGCCTCCCCCACGACTTCAGCGTCGCCAACCTGCGCCAGAGCCCCCTGCTGCACATGCGCCTCGACGCCGACTACAACGGCTGGTGGATGTGCCTCATCCCCACCAGCATCCTGCGCGAGATCGGCCTGTCGCTGCCCGCCTTCATCAAGTGGGACGACGCCGAGTTCTGCGTTCGGGCTCGGGATGCCGGCTACCCCACGGTCTCCATGCCCGGTGTCGCGCTCTGGCACGTCTCGTGGCTGGGCAAGGACGACTCGATCGACTGGCAGGCGTACTTCCACGCCCGCAACCGCATCGTCGCCGCGCTCCTGCACTCGCGCTCACCGCAGGGCGGGACCCTCATCCGGCACAGTCGACGCGTCGACCTCAAGCACCTCATGATGATGCAGTACTACCCGGTCGAGCTGCGTCACCGCGCCCTGCGCGACGTGCTCTCCGGCCCTGACCACATGCGCGCGAATCTCGCCACGGCCATGCCCGACGCCCGCACGGTCGCGAAGAAGCACCCCGAGACCGTCGTGCACAAGGATTCCGGCGTGCCCCTGCGCTCGCGCCGGGGACGCCAGGTGTTCAAGCGCCTGAAGAAGCACGAGTTCGACAGCCCGACGGGTCTGGACCTGCGCACCTTCACCGCGCGCACGCTCGTTTCGCACTGGTTCCACACCCCCAAGCCCGAGAACGTCAGCCAGCCCGAGGTGGAGTTCGGCAAGGGCGACGCGCACTGGTGGCGCGTCCCGCTCTACGACAGCGCCCTCGTGAGCGCCGCAGACGGCTCCGGCAAGAACATCTACACGCGCGATCGCGCCCTGTTCCGTCGGATGCTCGTCGACAGTTGGAAGCTGCACCGCCGCCTCCAGCGCGAGTGGCCCCGCCTGTCCCGTCAGTACCGCAGCGCCCTGCCCGACCTCGTCTCCGAGGCCAATTGGCGCGCGACCTTCGAGGAGCGTCCGTGACCACGGCCCCGTTCGACCCGAAGACCGCGACCATCGTCGTCGTCACCTACAACCGCACGCACCTGCTGACGCGGCTCCTCGAGAGCATCGAGCGCATGGACCCGGCGCCCGGTCACCTCGTCGTCATCGACAACGCCTCGACGGACGACACCACCGCGGTGGTCGAGTCGTTCCGCGATCGCCTGCCCACCGAGCTGGTCTACCGGCGGCTCGAGACCAACACCGGCGGCTCGGGCGGGTTCAGCGAGGGGATGCGCACGGCCTACGAGCTCGGATCCGAATGGATCTGGCTCATGGACGACGACGTCGAGGTGGTCACCGACGGGCTCGCTCGCATGGGGCACTGGACGCCGCGCTTCCGCAGCATCCAGGGCCGGCGCTACGACTACGACGGCAGCGAGTTCTACTGGCAGTATCGCGTGGCCGAGTCGATGGCGATCCCGATCCCCTTCGCCCCCGCCGCCTTCGACGACTCCGGGTTCAAGCCGATGAATTCGGGCTGCTTCGAGGGCATGTTCATCCACCGCGACATCGTGGCGAAGATCGGTCTGCCCGATCCCCGCTTCTTCATCTACTGGGACGACCAGTTGTACGGCTGGCTGGCCTCGCGCCAGACGCCCTCGGTGATCGTCAACGAGTTCGTGCTGCGTCGCACCCGCGAGATCAAGCAGTGGGACATGGGTATCCGGCACATGAACGCGTCGAGCGACGCGTACCGGTACTACATCATGCGCAATCGCGCCTACCTGCAGAAGTACTACCGCGCGCTCGGCGTCTACCGCGCCCTGCCCTTCACGCTCGGGACGACGCTCACCTTCGTGAAGGAACTCATCCGCCTCGTCGTGGTCGAACGCAAGATCACCGGCACGAGCCACCTGTTCCGCGGGCTCCGCGACGGCCGACGCATCCTGCGCGACTCCTCCTGGAAGCCGATGCCGCCGCTCGAGCAGTCGCAACCCGTCGGCTGACTCGTCCGCGCTGACGCGACGCGGGACGCCTGTGCATCCACGGCTCAGCCGATCGTGGCCGGAAGCTGCTCGGCCAGGGACGGACTGAGCGTTCGCGCATAGAGGCGGCTGAGGTGGTTGTCGTCGCGATAGACCGCGACGTTCCCGATCTCGCCGACGCAGAGGTCGTCGGGGCAGATCCACGGCGTGAGGTCGACGAGGTGCAGACCCGGGCGGTCGAGGTCGTCGGCGGGGTTCCGATCGGCGAGCGACGCCGACCGCGGAACCGCGCAGTCGAGCGGATCGTCGGACCCGACCACGCAGTCGTACATGTTGAAGGCGAAACGCGGGTTGTCGCGGACGCCCAGCACCGGCACCCCCGCGCCGTCCATCCGGTCGAGGAAGCGTTCGATTCCCGGGCGCAGACGCTCGTCGTCCTCTCCGGCATCCGAGCGCGTCACGACGGTCAACGCCGCATGGGGTCGCACTCGTTCGACGAGCTCGATGGCCGCCTCGCGCCACCCGTCGCAGCGCTCGTCCATGCCCGGCTCGTCGAGACCCATCGAGCAGCCCCCCTTGATGAGGAAGACCACGCCCCACCCGTTGGCCGCGGCCACCGGAAGCAGGGCGCTCGTGACCTGCTGCGCGTGCGAGTCGCCGATCACGGCGATGGTGTGGCGGGCCCGCGGGGTGCCGGTGGTCTCGGAGCAGGTCCCGCGCAGCATCTCGACGTCGTTCGCCCACTCCCCCGAGCACTCGCGGTCCAGGTGGACCCACTCGTCGTCGATCAGGGTCGGAAGCGGCAGCAGCGGGGCGTCGGCCGGAGGTTTCGACAACGAAGGATCGCGCAGCACGGCGGCCCCGGGATTGGCCTGCAGCGCCCGAGCCTCGATCGCGCGCTCCTGCACCCAGGCCGACGCCTGCCAGGCTCCGACGGGAACGGCCACGACGGCGACGGCGACCGCGAGGACCACCACCGGTACCAGAGCGGAAGTGTCGGTCCTCCGCCAGGCACGCACGGGACGGTCGACGGCCCAGGTCAACAGCCGCGCGAGCAGCAGCGACAGCACGATGATCCCCGCGCCGCCCACCAAGCCCACCTCGGTGCGGCCGTTCACGACGAGGAAGGTCACCAGAATCGGCCAGTGCACGAGATACAGCGCATAGGCATCGCGCCCCACGGCCTGGAGCGGGCGCGACGACAGCACACGCGCGAGCGAGAACCGCCCGGTCTCGCCTGATCCCGACACGACGATGGCCGCAGCGCACAGCACCGGCCACAGTGCCAGGAACCCGGGAAAACCGCCCTGGACGTCGAGTACGGCACCCAGCACGAGGAGTCCGACGAGGCCCGCCCACCCGATCAAGGTGCGGGCGATCGCGGCGAACCTCACACGGGGCAACGCGATGACCAGCAGGGATCCCGCGGCGAACTCCCACAGTCGCGCCCCGGTGTCGAAGTAGGCGAGCTGCTGCGCCGACGCGGTGCGCACGACCGAGTAGACGAACGAGATCGCGAAGACGGCGCCGAAGACCACCCCCACCACGCGATCGGGAGACCATCCGCGACGCCGGACCACGATCTGGCACGCCCAGAGCAGGATCACCCACGACACGAAGGCCTGCCCCTGCACCGACATCGACCAGAAGTGCTGCAGCGGGCTCGGCACATCGGTGCGCGCGTAGTAGTCCACCGCGTCGGCGGCCAGGAACCAGTTCTGCACGTAGCCGAGGCAGGCCCACGCCTGCTCGGCGATGGAGCGGTGCATGGTCTCGGGGTAGAGCGTCCAGACCACCGCCAGGATGCCGACCAGGGTCACGGCCGCGGCCGGCAGCAACCGCCGGAACACGCCGAGCAGGTGTCGGATCGGACGCACCGGGGCGGGGCCCGCCATCCGGCGCACGAACCCGCGGGTGAGGAAGAACGCCGAGAGCATCAGGAAGACGTCGACGCCACCCGAGACCCGGCCGAACCACACGTGGTACGACACGACCAGCAGGATGGCGACGGCGCGCAACCCGTCGATGTCGCGACGGTACGCCCAACGCCCCTCGGTCTCCCGCTGTGCGGGCACGGGGCGGGTGGGCGACCCGAGGGTCAGATGCACGAGGACATCACGCGAGCTGGTTGTTCCACATCGACAGGGCGGAACCGATGGCCATGTGCATGTCGAGGTACTGGTAGGTGCCCAGACGCCCACCGAAGTGCACGTCGCGCTCGCCCTTGGTCAGCTCGCGGTAGGCCAGCAGGCCCGCGCGATCGTCGGCGGTGTTGACCGGGTAGTACGGCTCGTCGGCGCGCGTGGCGAAGCGCGAGTACTCGCGCACGACGACCGTCTTGTCGGTCGGGTACCGGTCGGCGCGCTCGGGGTGGAAGTGCTTGAACTCGTGGATGCGCGTGTACGGCACGTCGGCGTCGGCGTAGTTCATCACGCTGGTGCCCTGGAAGTCGCCGATCGGCAGCACCTCCTGCTCGAAGTCGAGCGTGCGCCACGACAGCTCGCCCTCGGCGTAGTCGAAGTAGCGGTCCACGGGCCCGGTGTAGACCACGGGCACCTGGCCGACGGTCGCCTTCTTGTTCAGCGGCTGCGACTCGTCGAAGTAGTCGGTGGAGAGCTTGACGTCGATGTTCGGGTGGTCCGCCATGCGCTCCAGCCACGCGGTGTAGCCGTCGACGGGCAGACCCTCCCACGTGTCGTTGAAGTAGCGGTTGTCGTAGGTGTAGCGAACGGGCAGGCGCGAGATGACCTCGGCGGGCAGGTCCTTCGGATCGGTCTGCCACTGCTTCGCGGTGTAGTCGCGGATGAACGCCTCGTACAGGGGCCGACCGATCAGGGCGATCCCGCGTTCCTCGAGGTTCGCGGCATCCTTCGCATCGAACTCCCCGGCGAGCTCGTGCACGAGCGCGCGTGCCTGGTCGGGGGTGTACGCGGCTTGGAAGAACTGGTTGATGGTGCCGAGGTTGATCGGCAGGGGGAAGACCACATTCTTGTGGGTCGTGTACACGCGGTGCACGTAGTTCGTGAACTGCGTGAAGCGGTTGACGTACTCCCACACCGTCGGGTTGGAGGTGTGGAAGAGGTGAGCACCGTACTGGTGCACCTCGATACCCGTCTCGGGTTCGTCCGCCGAGTAGGCGTTGCCGCCGATGTGGTGACGGCGGTCGATGACCGTGACCTTGCGGCCCGCGGCGGCGGCACGCTCGGCGATGGTGAGGCCGAAGAAGCCGGAACCGACGATGAGGAGGTCCATGAAATGCTGCGTCTTTCGTGTCGAGGGTGGGGGCACGACCCCGCGGGAGACGTCCGCTCGATACTACCCGGGGCGCATCCGAGCCCCCGCGGCCGCGCTCAGCGGCCCCGCAGAGACCGTCCGATACGATGGCGTGTCGAAACGGCCGCGGACGGAGACGGAATTGCATGGGTGACTGGATCAGCGCGATTCCGGCGTACGTCGCGGTCGCTGCCGTCCTGATCATCCCCGGCGCCGCCGTGGTCGTCGCAGGCTGGGGCTGGCGGAGCCCTCAGCGCCTGCTCCTCGCCCCGGCCATCTCGGTCACGATCGCCGCCGCCGCGGCATCCGTCGCTCCCCTCGTGGGTCTGCGGTGGAACCTGATCCCCCTCGCCCTGGTCACGCTCCTGGTCGTCGGCATCGCGCTCGCCCTCCGCCGCTTCGCCGGGGTCGACGCCGCTCCCGCCGCACGCCGGACCGGCCTGGTCGCGCTGCTGTCGCTGGCGGCGACGGCCCTCGTCAGCGCCGTCATGTTCGCTCGCGCGTTCGGCGCTCCCGGCAACATCGCGCAGCGCTTCGACAACATCGTCCACCTGAACGCGATCGCCCTCGGCCTGCGAAATGGCAGTGCTTCGCCGTTCCAGATCGGGTCGACCTCCGACATCGGCTTCTATCCGAACGCCTGGCACGCCCTCACCACCCTCGGCGCCGAGTTGACGGGCGCGAGCGTCCCCGTCGCGGTGAACGGGTCGAACCTGGCGATCGTGTCGATCCTCTGGCCCGCCTCGGTCATGGCTCTCGCCGGAGCATTCTTCGCCCAGCGGCGCACCGCCTATGTCGTCTCCGCCGCGCTGTCGACGGGGTTCGGGGCTTTCCCCGCCCTGTTCTTCAACTGGGGCGTGCTGTACCCCAACCTCGTCGGCTATGCGATGCTCCCCGCGGCCCTCGCGGTCATCGTGACGATGCTGCCAGAGCGCGGCGCGCCCGCCCTGGTGCGCTCGGCTCTCCTCGTCGCCCTGCTGGCCGGCGGGACCTTCCTCGGCCACCCCAACGCGTTCCTGAGTCTGTTGTTCTTCGCCGCCGCCGTCGTGGTCACCACCTTCGCGGTGCGCGCGATCACCGACCGCACCCGCGGAGCTCTTCTCGGGCTGTTGATCTCGGTCGTCGCTTTCGCCGTGGCGATGGCGGGCACCGTCGCGGTCTTCCGCACGGGGGCCGAGCACTCGGGCTGGGCCCCGTGGCAGCAGCTGTCGCAGTCGCTCGGCGAGGGTCTGTTCGCCGCGCCCCGCGGGTTCACCCCGACCGTGGTCGCATCCCTGCTGCTGATCGCCGGTTTCGTCGCCGTCGCCCGTCGCCCGCGCCTGCTGACGGTGCTGGCTCCCTTCGCCGTAGCGGTGACGCTCTTCGCCGTGGCCTCGGGGCTGCGCATCGACAGCCCCCTTCGTCAGCTGCTCACCAACCCCTGGTACAACGACTCGAACCGGCTCGCCGCGCTCCTGCCGCTGGTGGCCATCCCCGTCGCTACCCTCGGCGCTCTCGCGATCGTCGATCTCGTCCGAGCGGGGGTTCGCGGTCGACGCGTGCCGGGATGGCTCCACGTCGGCGCCGTCGTCGTCGGTGTCGCCGCCGTGTTCTCGGTGGCCGTCGGCCCGAACGTCCGCATCGCGCTCAGCCAGGTGCACGAGGCGTACGCCTACACCGACAGCTCCCTGATCCTGTCGTCCGACGAAGAGGCCCTGCTCGAACGCCTCGACGACGAGACGCCGCCCGACGCCCTCATCGCCGGGAGCCCCCGGACGGGTGCCTCTCTTGCTCTCGCCTTCGCCGACCGCCAGGTGACCCAGAAGCACGTCTTCGGCAACCCCTCCCCCGAACTGCTCTTCCTCAACACACACCTCCGCGACATCGACTCCGACCCGGCCGTGTGCCGCGCGGTCGACGAACTCGGCATCGACTACGTGCTCGACTTCGGCACCCAGGACGTCATCGATCCGGCGGGCGCGGCGGCATACAACGGCATCCAGGACCTCACTGCCGGCACGCGCCTCGTGCTCGTGGACTCCCAGGGTCCCGCCGCGCGGCTTTTCCGCATCGAGGGGTGCTGACGTGTCGCGCTCCTCGACCGTGGCGGTCGCCTACGACTGCCTGTTCCCGTACTCCACGGGCGGCGGCGAGCGACAGTACCGTGCCTTCGCCGACGAGCTGGGCCGCACGGGCCTCGACGTCGACTACCTGACCGCCGTGCAGTGGGATGCCGCGACCCCGGGGGAAGAGCACTTCCGCGTCGTGCCGGTCGCCGGCCGTCTCTCGCTCTACTCCGCCGATGGGGTCCGCCGCATCCCCGCCGCGCTGCGCTATGCGGCGGGACTGTTCGGCGCACTCCTGCGCCGCCGCCGCCGTTACGCGGCCGTCATCGTCAGCGGCCTGCCCATCTTCAATGTATTCGCGGCTCGACTCGCCCTGCTCGGCTCCGGGACGCGCCTCGTGGTGGACTACCTCGAGGTGTGGCACCGCCGTCAGTGGATCGAGTACTCGGGCGTCGTCACCGGCACGATCGCCTGGGTCCTGCAGCGCGCCGCCATCGCGATCACCCCGCTGGCCACCTGCCACTCCCAGCTCTCCGCCACGCGTCTTCGTCGTGAGGGGCTGCGTCATGCGCCCCTCGTCAGCCCCGGGCTCATCGATGGCGCCGCCGAGGTGACTCCCCCCTCGTCGGCCGCGACTCCGCCGTACGTGCTGTACGTCGGCCGCCACATCCCCGACAAGCGCGTCGAGGTGCTCCCCGCCGCCGTCGCGGCGGCGCGCGAGAACCTCCCCGACCTCCACCTGGTCGTGCTGGGCACCGGGCCCAGCTCCGAGGCGGTGCGCGCCGAGGTGCGACGCGTCGGCGGCGAGGACTGGACCGACTTTCCGGGCTTCGTGTCGGATGCCGAACTCGAGACGCTCCTGCACGGCGCGCTCGCCCTGGCCAATCCCTCACGCCGCGAGGGGTACGGCCTCGTCGTCGTCGAGGCCAACGCCCATGGCACGCCCGTGATCCTCGTCGCCGACGAAGGCAACGCCGCGACGGAACTCATCGACGACGGCGTCAACGGCGTCGTCTCCCCCACCACCCGCCCCGCCGATCTCGCCCGGGCCATCCGGGACGTCGCCGCCGGCGGTGACGACCTGCGCCGCACCTCGCGCGCCTGGTATGACACCGCCGTCGGCACACGCACCATCCGCCGAACCGTGGACGGGATCCGCGCAGCCCTCGCGCTGCCCGCACCGACCGCGGTGAAGACGAAAGAAGACACCCCGTGACCACTCCCGCACCGTCCGACGTCGAATTGACGATCCTCATGCCGTGCCTCAACGAGGTCGAGACGCTGGAGGTCTGCATCCGCAAGGCGCAGGGCTTCCTCGAGCGCAGCGGCATCCGGGGCGAGGTCCTGATCTCCGACAACGGCAGCACCGACGGCTCGCAGGCCCTCGCCGAGGGTCTCGGCGCGCGCGTCTCGCACGCCCCGCGTCGCGGATACGGCGCCGCTCTCATCAACGGCATCGAGACGGCCCGCGGCCGGTACATCATCATGGCCGACGCCGACGACAGCTACGACTTCGAGAACCTCGAGCCCTTCGTCGAGCGCCTGCGCGCCGGCGCCGACCTCGTCATGGGCAATCGTTTCCGCGGGGGTATCGAGCCGGGCGCCATGCCCCCGCTGCACAAGTACCTCGGAAACCCGGTGCTCTCGTTCATCGGTGAGCTGTTCTTCAAGCCCGGCATCCGCGACTTCCACTGCGGCCTGCGCGGATTCAACCGCGCCCGTATCCGCGAGCTCGACCTGCAGACCACCGGCATGGAGTTCGCCTCCGAGATGGTCGTGCGCGCCTCGCTCGCCCGCTTCCGCATCGAAGAGGTGCCCACGACCCTCAAGAAAGACGGTCGCTCGCGCCCGCCGCACCTGCGCAGCTGGCATGACGGGTGGCGTCACCTGCGCTTCCTCCTGCTGTTCGCTCCGCGCTGGCTCTTCGTCTACCCGGGCCTCGTGGCCTTCTTCTTCGGCGCCATCGCGGTCGGCGTGCTGTCGTTCGGTGGTGTCCGCATCGGCGACGTGGGCTTCGACGTGACGACCATGGTCTACGCGAGCGCGCTGTGCGTGATCGGGTTCCAGTCCCTGCTGTTCTTCTGGTTGACCAAGCTCTATGCCACGCAAGAGGGGTTCCTCCCCACCAGCGAGAGATACCGGCGCATCGTGGCGAAGTGGTCGGCCGAGCGCGGTCTGCTGATCGGTGTGGGCCTGTTCTTCCTCGGCATCGTCATCGGCATCGTGCAGGTGGCTCTGTGGGGGAACCTCGACTTCGGGGCGCAGAACGCCGCCCAGGCCGTGCGCATCGCCGTCCCCAGCGCGCTGTTGATCATCCTCGGCTTCCAGACCGCGATGATGAGCTTCTTCTCGGGCGTGCTGACCACGCCCCGGCGCGAGCAGCGCCCCGAAGCCGTCATCGAGAGCTGATGGCCGAGCGCCGCATCCTCGTCGACCTCCTCGGGTTCACCGGCTCACGCGGGGGCACCGAGACCTACGTCCGCGAACTGCTGCCGCGTATCGCCGGTCTTCTGCCGGAGACGCGCTTCGCCGCGGTGACCGGTCGTGCCGGCACCGACCGCGTGTCGGCCTTCTTCCCCGGCCACGTGCAGACGGTGCCGTGGGTGGGCTCCGGCCCGGCGACGTGGGCCCTCGGCGCGGTCACGTCGACCGACCTGCTCGCGCGGCGGGGCCGGGCCGACCTGGTGTGGGCACCGGCCAACTTCGGGCCCGTCTTCCGCGGCGTCAAGCGCGTGGTCACCGTGCACGACGCGATCTACGACGAGGTGCCCGGCGGCCTCGCCCAGCGCGCGCAGCGCGCGGTGACGTCGACCCTCATGCGTCGTTCGGCGCAGACCGCCGACCGCGTGATCACGGTGTCGCACGCGGCGGCTCACAGCATCGAGCGCTTTCTCGGCGTTCCCGCCGGTCTCATCTCGGTGGTGCACAACGGCAGCTCCGAACCGCGACCCGTCGCCGAGCCCGACGGCATCCTGTCGCCCTTCGCGCTGCCGGCGGGCCGACCCCTCGTGCTGAGCGTCGGCAACCGCATGCCGCACAAGAACTTCCCGGGGCTGCTCGCCGCTCTCGCGACCATCCCCCCCGCCGATCGACCCGTGACGGTCATCGCGGGCAGCCGCCTGCCCGATCCGCTCGCCGGCGACGTGACGCGGCTGGGCCTCGAGCGCGACGTGATCCTGCCCGGCTGGGTCAGCGACGAGCAGCTCGAGGCGCTCTACCAAGCCGCCGCTCTCTACGTCTGCCCCTCCCTCGCCGAGGGCTTCGGCCTCCCCGTCGTCGACGCACTGCGCCGGCGGGTTCCCGTCCTCGCCCACGATGTCCCCGTCCTGCGGGAGGTCGGCGGCGACGCGGCTCACTACGCCGATGCGACGGATGCCAACGCCTTCGGCGCCGCGATCACGGCGGCGTTGCGGACTCCCGCCGACGACGCCGCACGGTCCGAGGCCCAGCGGTGGGCGTCGCGCTTCACCTGGGACGCCGCGGCCGAGGCGACGGCGCGAGTGCTCGACAAGGTGCTATCGGAGCGCGGCCGGTGAAGGTCCTTCTCGCTCGTCTGATCGGCTTCGGCACCGCGCCGATGATCGTCGCCGTCGTGCCGCTGCTGGTGCTGCCCATTGCGGCGCGTATCCAGGGAGCCGACGGGTGGGCGGCGATCGGCACCGGCCAGGCGCTGGGAAGCCTCCTCGCGATGATCTCGAGCTACGGCTGGAACGTCGCCGGTGGAGCCCGCATCGCCATGGCGGAGCACGACGACGCGCGGCGCGAGGTTTACGCACACAGCTTCTGGTCGCGTCTGGCCGTCTTCGCCGTCGTGGGCGGGGTGACGGCGTGGATCGCCGCAGCCCTTGTCGGCGGAGCGTTCGGCGGAGTCGCTGCACTCGTCGTACTGGCGACGGGTCTGACCGGCCTCACCATGTCGTGGTACGCCGTGGGCACGGGTCGCGCGCGGATGGTGTTGTGGTACGAGGCGATCCCGATGGCGGTCTTCACTGCGGGAAGCGCCCTGGTGATGCAGCTCACCGGCCAGATCGTGGCGTATCCGCTTTTGATGATCGCCGGCACCCTCGTCGGACTCGCCGCCCTCCACGTGCATCTGTTCGGCCGGGTCATCCCCCCGTTCCACCTGGCCGGCATCGGCCGGAGCTTCCGACAGAACCTTCCTCTCGCGAGCGCGGACGGCTTGGGGGGCAGCTACACGACCGCCCCCGTGCCGATCACCCAGGGGCTGGTGGGGACACAGGCAGCCGCCGAGCTCACCTCAGCCGACAAGCTTTATCGCGTCGGCCTGACCGCGATCCTCATCGTCGGCAACACCCTGCAGAAATGGGTCCTCGAGGCCTCGTGGGAGCAGGGCCGGACGCGGCGGCACCTCGTGGCGCTCGCGCTGCACTTCGTCGTGGGGATCGTGGGCCTGCTGGTGCTGATCCTTCTCGGCCCCTGGCTGACGGCGGCGTTTCTCGGATCGGCGGTCGCGCCTCCCCCGTCGATGTTCCCGGCCTACGGGGTGACATACCTCATCATCTCGCTGACGACGCCGCTCATCCGCAACGTTCTCGTCCCCGCGAATCGGAACCGCGTCGTCCTCGCCGCGATCATCTCGTCGGCGTGCGTCGGACTGCCCGTCATGGTGCTGCTGGGGGCCACCGTCGGAACGACCGCGGTGGTGTGGGGGTTGGCCGCGTCGGAGGTCGTCGTGCTCACCATCGTCGGTATCGCGGCGACGAAGGAGATCCTCAGCCAGCGAGCGCTCGTCGCTCACACCTGAGACGGTGCCCGCCGGGGCTCAGCGCTCGGAACGCCGCCCGCCGGTGAGATTCCATGCCACGCCACCGACGAGATAGACCGCGGCCGTGCGCGGGCTGATCTCGCCGCGTCGCACCGCGGCGGCCACCGTCCGCAGCGTGCGCCCTGCCCGTCGATGCCCCCCGAACGCGGCCGCGAGTCGCTGCGCCCGTTCTCCGTCAACGCGCGCGGCCAGCGTGTCGACCATCGCCTTCGCCCATCCCGCGTTCACGACGTACACCGACCTCGCGACCGCGCGAAGACCGCGCGTGCCGGTCTCGGCCCGCAGGGCGTCGCGCCGACGCCGCAGCGTCTGACGCCAGCCGAGTCGAGCTGCATCCGCCTCACCGAGCACGTTCGAGGAATGCTGGACGTAGTCCTGCACGACTCGATCGACCACGTCGATGCCCCCCGCGACCGCCGCGCAGACGGCGAGCCAGTGGTCGTGTACCTGAGCGGGTCCGGGATAGCGCGGGAACGGCAGTGCGGTCTTCAGGAGCGATCCGCGGAAGACGCAGAGCGCCCCCGAGAACTGGTTCTCGAGGACAAGGGCTGGAGCGGACACCGATCGTCGATGAGTGGTTGCCGCCACGACGACGCCTTCGGGATAAGTCACCACGCGCGCTTGGCCACTGACCAGAGCCGCTCGGTCGAGGTGCGAGACGAGGACGGCGAGCTTGTCCGGCATCCATTCGTCGTCTTGATCGCTCAGGGCGACCCAGGGCGCGTCGACGGGGACTTCGGCGAGCCCGCGCTCGAAGTTGGCGTAGAAGCCGACGCGCTCGTCGAAGCCCACCACCTCGAAACGATCGTCGTCGCCGATCGCTTGGCGCACCATAGCCCGCACATCGTCGGCGCCGCCGTCGGCGACGATGACGCAGTGGAAGTCGGAGAGTGTCTGCTCCTGGATCGAGCGGAGCTGACGAGTGAACAGCGCCTCGGGCGGCTGGTACGCCGCGAGGACGACGTAGCCGGGGGCGGGGGCGGTTTCGAATGCAGTCATGGCGAGGGCGTCGGGGAGACCTGTCCATGCTATCGATCGCCGTCGCCGAAAGCGTCCGACGCTAAACTGGGCGTCCCGTCCTCGTCGGCGTCGCAGCGTACCTCTCGCGGATGCGCACGAAGGCCGGAGGCTCGCCCCCCATCGGAAGGCCGACCGCGAATGACTGCTGCTCCCGAGGTCGATCTCGTCATCCCGGTCCACGGTGGGTGGGAGTTCGTGCAATCGTGCATTCGAGCTGCTCTCGCCCAAAGTGTCCCGGCGCGCGTCATCGTGGTCGACGACCTGTCCCCCGACGACACCGCTGATCGGGTCAGCGTCGAGTTCCCCGACGTGACCCTTATCCGCAATGAGGTGAACCTCGGGTTCGCCCGCACGTGCAACGTCGGAATGGCAGCGGGTCAGGGTCGCCTCGTCATGCTGGTGAACAGCGACGTCGTCCTCGAACCCGACGCCGTCGCGGCGGCTCTTCGCGCGCTCCCCGACGACCCGTCGTCTCGCATCGGAAGCGCCGCGACCCTTCTGCTCGCCCCCGACGGCACCGTCGACTCCTATGGCATCGTGGCCGACGTGACGGGGGCGGGTTTCGTCCGTTTCCACGGCGCCGAGCCTTCACGAGCGGATGCCGAGCACCCGCCCGTGCTCGGACCCTACGGCGCCGTGGCCGTCTACCGTCGCGCAGCCCTCGAGGAGGTGGGCCTGTTCGACACGAACATCTTCATGTACGGCGAAGAGCTCGACCTCGCCTTCCGCCTGCGGGTGGCCGGGTGGTCGTGCGTCGCAATCCCCGAACCCTTGGGAACGCACCTGGGTGGGGCCAGCGCGGGCAAGGAGTCGGTGCGTCAGCGCCGTCTGTCCGGGTTCGCGCGCGGATACCTGCTGCGCAAGTACGGCGTCCTGCGCTCGCGGTGGGGCCTGCGGGCGCTCCTCGTCGAGGTGATCGTCACGGGCGCTCGGCTCGTGCTGCGTCGCGACGCCGTGTCGCTTGCCGGGCGGTGGGAGGGGTGGCGCCGGGGGGCGTTGGCACCCCGTGTCGCCCTACCGCTCGACGCGATCGACGAAACTATCGGCCTGCGAACGTCGATGAAGATGCGCAGCAACGGTTACTGGGCGGCCCGGGACTGATCGAGTCGCACTGGACGGGGTCGCTCCGCACTCGGGACGCGGGGCAGGGTGTGACAACATGAAAGCGTGAGGGGCATCATTCTCGCTGGCGGCTCCGACTGACCATCCTGGACAAGGGTGAGTTCGGTGAGATTCACCTCATCGGCGCCGACGGTGAGAAGGACAACAAGAGCGTCATCGAGCTGGTTCTGAAGATCACGGGTCAGCCGAAAGACGCCTACGACCTCGTCACCGATCGCGCCGGTCACGACATGCGCTACGCGATCGATTCGACCAAGCTGCGCGCAGAACTCGGCTGAACCCTTACATACGGGGACTTCGAATCTGGACTCTCCGCCACCATCGACTGGCACCACGACAATGAGTCGTGGTGGGCACCCGCCAAGGACGGCGTCGGAACCTTCTACGCCAGCAAGGGGCAGTGACCTCGATGTCGATGGCCTTATCAACATGCTCGGCCTGGCCGAGCGCCTCCGGGTGCCGATCCTGCTGGCCTCTACGTCCGAGGCCTACGCACGGTGGAGTACTTCCGCCGGGTTCTCGCCTCCTGAATTGTGGCGACGGTTCGGAGCCGTCATCACAAGGGTTTTGCCCCGCACGCAGTCTTCACACCCGGGCAGGCACGTGGGCAGCTGCAGACCAAGCGCACGTCCGACGTCTGCGGCGGAGCGATGCCACCGCTGATGGGTCCGCGGGTCAGTTCTGCGACACGCTCGCGATCGCGTGCACCATTCCTGACTGTCGGAATTCGCTGGGAACGAAGAACATCGTGCCCTGGAACAGCACTGACCACGGGGTGTCCCACGCGTCCGCGATCTCGCAGTTGATGAAGTACTGCCCACCCGCGAGCGGGAGAGACCCGATCTTGTACCGGATCGTCGAGGTTCCCACGGGTGAGGGACGGTGAACGGTCTTCATCCGGCGGGTGCCGGTGCCGAAAACCTGGTGGCCCTGTGGAGTCTCGATGCTGATGCTCGAATTCCATTCACCGACGGACGCCTCAAACTCGACGTCGAGCTCGACGGTCACCGAGTCACCCGGTTCGATTAGATCGACGACAGAATCCGACGCGTCCAAGACGCGGACGGCCGTGACTTTCGCGGGCGCGGGGGTGACGGTCTGGATAGTGCCGTCTTCAGCGGCGTCCTCCTCTGCGCGCACCTCGCGGCGACGCCCCTCCAGAATCTCACGGTGGACCTTCGTCGCCTCGCCCACGGAGCCGGAGAAGGCCACCTTGCCGTGACTCAGGACTACCGCGACATCGCAGACTTCGGCGACCTGCTCGGGCGAATGGGAGACGAGGATGATGGTGCGACCCTCGCGCTGGAACTGACGGATCTTGTCCATGCACTTCCGCTGGAAGACTTCATCGCCCACCGCAAGCACCTCATCGACGAGAAGAATGTCGGGGTCCGTGTGGATCGCCACCGAGAACGCCAGACGCACGTACATCCCCGAAGAGTAGAACTTCACCTGGGTATCGATGAACTCGCTGATCTCCGAGAAAGCGACGATGCTGTCGAAACGCTCATCGGTCTCTTCCTTCGACATACCGAGGATGGCGGCGTTCAGGTAGATGTTGTCTCTCCCCGTGAGGTCCGGGTGGAATCCTGCGCCCAGCTCGAGCAACGCGGCGAGACGCCCACGACGCATGATGCGCCCTTCGCTGGGATCGATGATCCCGCCGATGAGTTTGAGAAGCGTACTCTTGCCCGAGCCGTTGCTGCCCATCAAGCCGATGGAGCTGCCGGCGCGGATCGCGAAAGACACACCCTTCAACGCTTCGAATCTCTCCTCGTGCACGCGTCCTCGCTTGCCGAGGGTGACGACGCGCTCCTTGAGCGAGTTGTCCTTTCGAATGGTGAAGGACTTGGACACCTGGTCCACGACGACCACTTCGGGCATATCGACCGTCTTGACGTTCTCGATACTCATGTCACAGCTCCTGGGCGAAGTTGCCCTGCAGGCGAGCGAAAACACGCTGACACACCCACAGCAGCAAGATCCCGGCGAGGGTTGCGATCGCCATGCGCATCGCCATCTGCGGGGGGTAGTCGGCGGGACTCCCGGCCGTCCAGAACGCCCGATGGAAGCCGAGGACCGCCAAGGTGAGGGGGTTGTTCGTATAGACCTCCAGGACCCACGCCGGGAGGTTGTATCGGGTCATGACGTCATTCACCATGTTCCAGCCGTAGACGATAGGCGCGGCCCAGAGCGACAGCATCAGAACGATCTGCGTCAGGTACTGCACGTCTCGCAGGTAGACATTGAGCGCCGACAGCAGGATGCCGAATGATCCGGCGAACAATACGACCAGAAGAATGGACGGAATCGCATAGACGATCTCCCAGCCGAGCGGCGGCGCTCCGAGCACGAAGCACGCCACGACGAGGACGACCATCTGCACACCCGACGTGAACAGCGCCGACCCCACACTCGCCAGTGGAAAGATCTCGCGCGGAACGTAGACCTTCTTCACCAATCCGCTGTTGGCCACGATGGAGCCGGTGGACGCCGAGAGCGTTTCGGAGTACAGAGCGTAGATCGTCAGACCGGAGAAGACGTAGATGGCGAAGTCGGGGAGCCCGCGCGCGGCCCCCAGGATCTCTCCCATCACCAGGTAATACACGCACAGCTGGACGATGGGGTTGATCAGGGTCCAGAGCAGACCCAACGCGCTGTCTTTGTACCGGGCCTTGATGTCGCGCCGCACGAGGAGGGCGAGGAGCTCCCTGTGGGAGAAGACCGCCCGGAACGAACTCCACGTGCCAAGGAATGATGTTCCTCCGCCGCCCGTCTGAACGAGGGATTCGCGAGAGAGCCGCTCGAAGCGCGCCCGGGCAATGTCCGTCAAAGTAGTACTCAGGCTTTCGTCACTCGGAACTGAGGAGCCTCAGTATATGCGGCGCTCACTGGGAGGCCCCGGGGAGCGACGTCCTCCCTCCTGCACGCGCGACTCGGGCGCACAGCTCGAGGATCCCGGTGTGCAAAGATCACCGTGTGAAGGGAATCATTCTTGCCGGCGGTTCGGGGACACGGCTGCATCCGATCACTCTCGGGGTCTCGAAACAGCTCATCCCCGTTTACGACAAGCCGATGGTCTACTATCCGCTGTCGACGCTCATGCTGGCCGGCATCCGGGACATCCTTGTCATCACGACCCCCCACGACCGCCCGTTCTTCGAACGCCTCCTCGGAGACGGTTCTCGCTTCGGCGTGAACATCTCCTTCGCGCAGCAGCCGTCGCCGGACGGACTCGCCCAAGCGTTCACGATCGGCGCGGATTTCATCGGCGACGACAAGGTCGCCCTCGTCTTGGGAGACAACCTCCTGTACGGACCGGGGCTCGGGACGCAGCTCAAACGGTACTCCGACGTCGAGGGCGGAGCGGTGTTCGCCTACTGGGTGTCCGAGCCCACGGCCTACGGCGTCGTGGAGTTCGACGACACCGGCCGCGTGGTGTCCCTGGAAGAAAAGCCCGCGCGGCCCCGCAGCAACTACGCGGTGCCCGGCCTGTACTTCTATGACAATGACGTGGTCGAGATCGCTCGCGGGCTCGCTCCGTCACCGCGCGGCGAGTACGAGATCACCGACGTGAACAGGGCGTACCTCGACGCCGGCAAGCTCCGTGTCGAGGTGCTTCCCCGCGGGACCGCGTGGCTAGACACCGGCACCTTCGACCAGATGACGGATGCGGCCGACTACGTGCGCACGATCGAGCGACGCACGGGCATGCGTATCGGTGTACCCGAAGAGGTGGCGTGGCGGCAAGGATTCCTCACCGATGACGATTTGCGCGAACGTGCGCAGTCGTTGGTGAAGTCGGGCTACGGCGGGTACCTGCTCGAACTTTTGGAAAGAGGGCGTTGAACATGCATCTCCTCGTCACCGGCGGCGCCGGTTTCATCGGCTCCAACTTCGTACACCACGTCGTGGCGCACACCGACCACCGGGTCACAGTCCTCGACAAGATGACCTACGCGGGCAACCGCGCCTCGCTCGCCGGTCTGCCCGAGGACCGGGTGAGCCTCGTCGAAGGCGACATCGCGGATGCGGAGCTCGTCGATCGGCTCTTCGCCGAGACCGACACCGTGGTGCACTACGCCGCCGAGTCGCACAACGACAACTCCCTGCACGACCCCCGCCCGTTCCTGGACACGAACATCATCGGCACGTACACCCTGCTCGAGGCGGCCCGCCGGTACGACCGCAGGTTCCACCACATCTCCACCGACGAGGTGTACGGCGACCTCGAACTCGACGACCCCGCGCGGTTCACCGAGAGCACTCCCTACAACCCCTCGTCGCCGTACTCGTCCACGAAGGCCGGCTCCGACCTCCTCGTCCGGGCGTGGGTACGCTCCTTCGGCGTACGGGCCACGATCTCCAACTGCTCAAACAACTACGGCCCGTACCAGCACGTCGAGAAGTTCATCCCTCGCCAGATCACCAACGTCTTGCGCGGCGTTCGGCCGAAGCTCTACGGCGCCGGCGAGAATGTCCGCGACTGGATCCACGCCGACGATCACTCGTCCGCCGTCCTCACGATCCTGGACAAGGGCGAGATCGGCGAGACCTACCTCATCGGCGCCGACGGTGAGAAGAACAACAAGGATGTCGTCGAGCTGATCCTGACCCTCATGGGCGAGCCCGCCGACGCGTACGACCACGTCACGGACCGAGCCGGCCACGACCTTCGATACGCGATCGACTCCACCAAATTGCGCACGGAGCTCGGCTGGCACCCCGCCTACGGCGACTTCGAGGCCGGGCTGGCGGCGACCATCGACTGGTACCGCGCCAACGAGTCGTGGTGGACACCCGCGAAGGACGGCGTCGAAGCCTTCTACGCCAGCAAGGGCCAGTGATGGCCGCCACCTTCGGCAAGCAGTTGAGCGTGACATCGACCAACATCCCGGGTCTCGTCGTCTTCGATCTCCCGGTCCACGGCGACAGTCGCGGGTGGTTCAAGGAGAACTGGCAGCGCGAGAAGATGAGCGCTCTGGGTCTGCCCGACTTCGGCCCCGTCCAGAACAACGTCTCGTTCAACGACGCCGTCGGCACCACCCGCGGCATCCACGCCGAACCCTGGGACAAGTGGGTCTCCGTCGCTACGGGCCGGATCTTCGGTGCGTGGGTGGACCTTCGCGAGGGACCGTCGTTCGGCGAGGTCTTCACCACCGAACTCGACCCGTCGCGAGCCATCTTCGTTCCGCGCGGGGTCGGTAACTCATACCAGACACTCGAGCCCGATACGGCGTACACCTACCTCGTCAACGACCACTGGTCACCCCGCGCCGAGTACTCGTTCCTGAACCTCGCCGACGAGACCTCGGCGATCAACTGGCCGATACCCCTCGCCGACGCGGAGATCTCCGTCAAGGACCTCGCCCACCCGCGTCTGCGCGACGTGACGCCCATTCCCCCGCGAAAGATCCTCGTCGTCGGTGCATCCGGTCAGCTCGGCCTCGCCCTCCAGCAGGAATTCGCCGGGTTGTCGCATGTCGAGTACGCGACTCGAACGGACCTGGACCTCAACGCCCCCGACATCGACGGCGCTCGCCGCTGGCGAGACTATGGCGTGATCATCAATGCCGCCGCCCACACCGCCGTCGACACCGCCGAAACGCCCGACGGTCGTCGTGCCGCGTGGGCCGCCAATGTGACCGGAGTCGCGGCCCTCTCCCGGATCGCGACCGCAAACGGCCTCACCCTGGTCCACGTCTCCAGCGATTACGTCTTCGACGGCGCCATCGATCGGCCCTACCGTGAGGACGACCCCGTGTGCCCCCTCGGCGTGTACGGACAGACCAAGGCGGCGGGTGATGCGCTCGTCTCGACGGTGCCTCGGCACTACATCGTCCGGACCTCGTGGGTGATCGGCGAGGGCAAGAACTTCGTCCGCACGATGGCAGCTTTGGCCGACCGAGGCGTCGATCCGCGTGTCGTAGACGATCAGGTGGGGCGCTTGACCTTCACCGGTGACATCGCGGCCGGTATCCGCCATCTCATCGAGAGCGACGCGCCCCATGGCGTGTACAACCTCACGGGAAGCGGCGAGCCGATGTCGTGGGCCGAGGTAGCTCGCCGGGTATTCGACCTCACTGGTCACGACAGCGCACGGGTCACGGGCGTCTCCACCGACGACTACTTCGCCGCCGCCACCGCCCCGGTGGCCCCCCGCCCGCGTCGCAGCGTGTTGGATTTGTCCAAACTCGAGGCCACGGGCTTCCGGACGACACCGGCTGCCGACTCTCTCGCGACGCTGCTCGGAGTCTGACCCCGTCGGCGGGCACGTGCGTCGACGGGACCACTGCACGCCGCCGAGTAGCATGGAACGAGCAGTTCGACTGGAGGCATAATGGCAGATTCCCCACGTGCATTGATCACCGGAATCACGGGACAGGACGGCGGGCACATCGCGAGCCTCCTGCATTCCAAGGGATACGAGGTGTTCGGGCTCATTCGTGGTCAGAACAACCCCCGCCGTGAAGCGACGCAGAGCGAGTTCCCGTACGTCACCCTGATCGAGGGCGACCTCACCGACCCGACATCGCTCGTCCGCGCTGTGGAGACGAGCGACCCCGACGAGTTCTACAACCTGGCGGCCATCAGCCATGTCGGCTACTCGTTCAAGAACCCGACCCTCACCGCAGACGTGACCGCGAAGGGCGTTCTCAACGCTCTCGAGGCCGTCCGCATCACCGGGCGAGCCCAGAAGACCAAGTTCTACCAGGCTTCCACATCCGAGATGTTCGGCGGTCTCGACTACAACCGGCCCGGTGCCGGATACAACGAGAACTCCCTGTTCCACCCGCGCAGCCCGTATGGCGTCGCAAAGCTCTACGGCCACTGGATCGCCAAGAACTACCGCGAGAGTTATGACATGTACGTCTCGTGCGGCATCCTCTTCAATCACGAGGGCGAGCGCCGCGGCGTCGAGTTCGTCACGCGAAAGATCACACACGCCGTGGCCCGCATCAAGCTCGGCCTGCAGCCGCACATCGAACTCGGCGACCTGTGGCCCAAGCGCGACTGGGGCTACGCCGGAGACTATGTCGAAGGCATGTGGCGAATGCTGCAGCACGAAACCCCCGATGACTTCGTCCTTGCGACCGGCGAGACCCACTCCATCGAGGAGTTCCTCACTCTTGCCTTTGCCGAGATCGGCGTCGACGACTGGAAGCCCTACGTCGTGCAGAACCCCGCGTTCATGCGTCCCGCCGAGGTCGACATCCTGCTCGGCGACCCTGCCAAGGCCGAGAACGAACTCGGGTGGCGCCGCGAGGTCGATTTCCCGGGCCTGGTGGCGCGAATGGTCGCCCACGACCTGCAGCAGCAGTCGGCTTTGCTGAGCAACCCCGCGTGACCTTCACCCTCGCTATCACGGGGGCGAACGGATTCGTCGGCCCGCACGTCGCCCAGCTCGCACAGCGAGCGGGAATGCGCGTGTGGGCCGCGGGCCGTGAGGCGGACCCGGCCGAGCGGCTCGCTCCGTTCTGCGACGCCTACTACGGAACCGACCTGACAGGTGATTGGCCGTTCCCGGTCGGGGTCGACGCCGTGGTGCACCTCGCCGGGCTCGCCGCCGTCGGGCGGTCGTTCTCGGAGCCGCAGCGCTACCTCGAAGTCAACAGCTCGATCATGACCGTGATGTGCGAAACCCTCCTCGCACGGTCCGAGGGCGCGCGTGTGATCGTCGTCAGCTCGGGCGCCGTGTACGCCCCTCCGTCCGAGGGGAGATCGGTCGACGAGGCCCACGCGATGGCCGCGACATCGCCCTATGCCGTGGCGAAGCTGCTCGTCGAGACCCAGGCCGAGTACTACTCGCGACGGGGAGTCGACACCGTGGTGGCGCGTCCGTTCAATCACATCGGTCCGGGCCAGGGACCAGGCTTTCTCATCCCGGACCTGACGCGGAAGCTGCGGTCCGCGGTGCCCGGCGAGCCACTGCAGACGGGCAATCTTTCCACCGCGCGCGACTACACCGATGTACGTGACGTCGCGGCGGCATACGTCACCCTCGCGTCGGCCTCGGTGCACGAATATGCGACGTACAACGTCGGCTCAGGCCGATCGCACACGGGCGCCGAAATGCTCGAAGCACTTGCCTCCGCACTCGATGTGCCCGTTCCTCCGACGAGCATCGACACGGGGCTCTTGCGTCCCGGTGACGTCGCGGACGTCCGCGGTGACGCATCTCGCTTGCGCGACGAGTTCGGCTGGGTCCCCACGATCGACTGGCGTTCTTCAATCACCGACTACGTCGGCGCACTCGAATGACCCGCATGCGAATCCCTCGTCTCGCGACGTTCGCGCGGAAGAGCCTCCGGCGATTCAGGGGTTCCGCGTTCGCGCGCCCGGTCGTTCACGCTCTCGACCGCGTCTGGTGGGCGCGGGTGATCCGTCGCGCCGACCTGATCGACGACGACCTGATCCGTGCGCAGGGGTTCCGCACCCCGCGCGCCGCGCTGCGAGCCTACGTGCGCGGCGGCTTCCGCACCGGGGTGACGCTGAACCCGCTCGCAATGGAACGCCTTATCGCCTCGCAGCTCTCCGATGTCGGTCGGGTCCCGGCGCTCTACGCCTATCTGGTCAACGACCCCCGTCGCATCCGCGTCAGCGTGAACTGGGACGCGGTGGGCTGGGCGGAGGCGCATCCGGAAGCCCTCTCCGACCCTGCGGGTCCGCTCGGCCACCGCTGGCGGCTCGCGCGGGCGGAAGGCCGGATCGCGCTCGGCACGAAGAGGGAGACGACGAGCGTCCCCTGGTCGACCGTTGTGTCGGCGATGGGACGCTCCGCGCGGAGAGAGCCGAGCGGACCAATGGCCTCGTCGTCGGTCGCGCGTATCGTGGTCTGTGAGGTAGGGAAGGACGAACCCGACCTCGCCTACGCCCTCGACGCCGTGTTGGACACCGCGGCCCAGGCAGCTACCGACCTCGTCATCGCCCTCGACAGCGACGAGGTCGAGTCATGGCTCGCCTGTACGCTGGTGTGGGCTTGGCACCCTCGGGTCCGCGTGCAGACCCGAGATGCCCGTCTGATCGACAGCCTCCCCGTGGCGCCAAACGGAGTGGTCGTCGTGCGCGGCGCCGGTAACGAGATCTCGTCCGCCGATCTCCATGCTCTCGCGACAGCCGGAACCGAAGGGCCCGTCGCTCCTCTGTGGCTCGACGAGACCGGGGCCATCGCTTCCGCCGGACTCGTCGTCAGCGGCGGACGGTATCGGCATCTGCTGAGCGGTCACCCCGCCGAGGATGCGCAAGCGGCCGGCGAGTGGATTGCCGTGCCGCGCATCGCCGCCCCCACCTTCGCCCACCCGCTGGGGAGTAGCCCCAACGGCCCGGGGCGGACGCTCTTGGGCGCCGTCGTGCGCGCTCCCCGCCTGTCTCCGCCGATCGAGTCCGCGCCCGGACCTGACACCGATGTGGACCCTTATCTGCGTCCGGCCGGTCTCGTCGCCGTCGCGGGAGCGGGGGGAAGGCCGCGCGTGGAACGGCGACTCCCCGACGCCACCTCTGCGGGAGCGACTCCCCGGCTGAGATGGGCTCTGAAGATCGCAGCCCCCCCGGGCCGACCCGGGGAGTTCTGGGGCGACACTCACTTCGCCCGGGGATTGGCGGACGCACTTCGACGTCTCGGCCAAGACGTCGTGATTGACGCCTACGAGGCGCGGAAACGTCCGTCCGCACGGCTCGACGATGTGGTCCTCGCGCTTCGCGGGCCTGAACCCATCGACGCTCAGGATGACGCTGTCTCTCTGCTCTGGGTCATCAGCCACCCCGATGAGTTGACCGCTGGCGAGGCGGCGAGCTTCGATGCGGTGTTCGCGGCGTCCCGGTCATGGGCCCGCGAGACGAGCGTCTCGTGGGGCCGTGAGGTGAGGACTCTGCTGCAGTGCACCGACACGCGGCGTTTCCACCCGCGGGGATTGCCGCGCACCTCGGAGCGGGTGTTCGTTGGCACCGCGCGCGGTATCGCCCGTCCGTCCGTGGTCGAGCCCGTGAAGGCGGGCCTGCAACTCAGCGTGTACGGCCCCGATTGGACCGGCTACATCCCGGCCCATACGGTGGTCGCGCGAAGCGTGCCCAATGCAGCACTGCCCGCCCTGTACGAGAGTGCCGACATCGTGATGAACGACCACTGGCCGGCCATGCAGCGGGCGGGCTTCATCTCGAACCGGCTTTTCGATGTCGTTGCCGCGGGCGGACGTGCGATCAGCGACGAGGTGGACGGGGTCGGCGAGATCTTCGGCGGAGCGGTTGCGACCTATCGGACGATCGACGAGTTGCTGACGCTGCTGCGCCGCCCTTCCGAGGAGGTGTTCCCCCTGCCCGAGGAACTCGCGCGCATCGGCGCTGAAGTGCGCGCGGCGCACTCCTTCGATGCGCGTGCCCGCACACTCCTCGATCGCGCACTCGAACTGCGCTGACGCTCACCCGGGCCGCGCCGGTTCAGATCGCGGACGCAGAGAACGTCGCCAGAGCGCGCCCGAATTCCACCGGCGCCAGCTCGGCGATTCGTCGTGCGGTCGCATGCCCGTTGCTACGCACCTCCGACCAGACGCTGTCGATCGCAAGAGAATCGGCAAGCGAGCGGTCGAGCGTCTCGAGGGCGCCCGGGTCGAACCTCAGCGCGTTGTAGCCATCCAACACCTCATGTCCGAGGACGGGCTCATGAGGCAGGACATATACAGCGCCGCACGACATCAACGCGAGAGGGACGAGAGAGTTTCCGCGCGCTACGAAATCCACGATCACGCGCGGCCGGCGGTCGATCACGGAGTCGAGATCGGCCTGCGAATCAATGTCATCGAGTGGCATCACGACATGCGCGAATTCACGGGCGGTCGCCCGAAGTCGCTCGCGCTGGGACGCCGTCGCGCCGATGACCACTACGACCCTCTCGCTCTCGGCCGACAACTCCCTCGGGGGAAGAGCCGGTGCTACGCGAGCCCGCGCCTCCCACGCCGTGTCGATCGGCAGCTGACGCTGCACCCAGGGGTTGGGGGCCACATAGTCGAAGTCGGGACGGTATCCGGCGACGATCCGCGCTTGGAGCGCCGGGTCTTCGGGGTGGAACGCGCTCTCGACGCCCGGGAGGACGTATACAGGGAGCCCGCCCCCAGCGGTGGACAGCCAGACCGTCTCGGACGCCGTCCAATCGGCCGCGATGACGATCCCGGTGCCGTCGGACAGCCGCTGGATCAATTCTTCGTCGGGTGCCACACCGGAGACGCGGTGATACGACACGGCGCGGCCGGACTGTGCATCGCAGATGCGCCGCACGTAGGCCTCCCAGAGTGAACCCGAGGCCGGACCGAGGACGACGTCGAGCGGGGCGTCTTCAGGCAGACGGCGCGTGAGGAGCTGATCCTCCCACCGCGCCCAGAAGCGCCGCATGGAGGCGAGTTCGCGGTGCCCTTGGCTGTACCCGCGGCTCGCGGATTCGTGGTGCACGAGCAGGGCTGCGGGCTGATAGTAGCTGCGGATGCCGAGCTTCCACGCGCGCATCGCGTAGTCGACATCTTCGAAACCCAGCCAGAACTCGTCATCGAGCCCCCCCAAACGGTCGAACGCCTCGCGCGTGACATAGAGGCATGCCCCGGAGGCGCCACGATTGTAGCCAGCGACGTTGGCGACCGGCCGTGTCGCCGGGGCACCGGTGTGAAAATGGCTCCACCACTGCGGGGCATGCTGACGTGCGTGATAGTGCCCCGCGTATTGCAGTCGACCGTCGGGGTAGACCAGGCGAGGGCTGACGAGGCCGATTCGGGGGTCGATCGCGTACGCGCTGTACTGCAGGATCTCGAGCCAGCCGGGCTGGGCGACGATGTCGCTGTTCAGCAGAATGATGTCGCCAGGGGCCTCGGACATACCGACGTTGACCGTCCCGGAGAACCCGCGCCTCTCGCTCTTCTCGATGACACGCACCCGCGAGTTCTCGAGCTGTCGCAGTTGGGCGACGACCTCGACGTCGATGTAGTCGTCGACGATGACGATCTCCCACTCGGCATGCTCGCAGGTGCGCTCCACGCTCGCGACCGCCTCCCGGATGAGGTCGACGTCGTTGTAACTGGGGATGACGATCGTGACCGGTCGGGCATTGTCCCGGAACCAGGTCCCCGCCGCCACCCGAGTCGTTTCGTCGACTGGGCCGCCGATCATGTTGGCAAGATAGGAACGGCGGGTACGGCGGTCGCGGTACTTCACCTTCCACGTTTCCGGCATCGAGCGGTAGAGGCGTCTGGCGGCGCCGTGAAGAATCTGCAACATGTCGGTCTACGTCCATCAGCGAGTCAGGAAACCCAATGATATCGATCACGAACGCGGACGTCGCCCGATCGAGGTTGCTGGTGGTCGCAACGGATGTCGTCGGCGAGCGCATGGCGGGCCCCGGTATCCGAGCGGTCCGAATCGCAGAGCAACTCTCTCGCGTGTCCACGGTGACGCTTGCCGTGAGTGCGGGCGACGTGGCTTCGGTTCCCTTCCTGAGCGCCGGACCGTTCACCGTCCGCACCTACGGCGACGGCGACGAGCTGGTCAGCATGATGGGGGAGCACGATGTCGTCTACAGCCAAACCCTCGACCCTGACGTCATCACACGTGGCGCCGCGACGGGGGTCCGCTTCATCTTCGACCTGTACAACGCCCTCCCCGCCGAGGCCATCGGGGCCGAGAACATCGGGGGGTTCACTGATGCGCAACAGAAGGACCGCGTCTTCGACGATGTGCTCCATCAGTTCCGAGTGGCCTTGCGCATCGGGGCATACTTTGTCACGTCGAACGACAGACAGCGCGATTTCTGGATCGGTTACGCGCTGGCATCCGGCGCTCTTCGTCCGAGCACCCTCCGCGGTCGCGAAGTGGCCGACATCATCGGGCTCGTCCCGTTCGGTATGCAAGACGACGACCCGGTGGCCAAACGATCCGCCCTACGCGAGGACTTCGAACTGCAGGATAAGGATTTCCTTCTCGTCTGGGCCGGCGGCATCTGGGACTGGTTCGACGCGGAGACCCCTATTCGCGCCGTCGCCGAGCTCCGTGGCGAGGGCCATCCGGTCTGTTTGGCTTTCTACGGAACGACGCACCCGAACGAGCTGATCGGAGCCCCGCCGTCGGTCGAGCGGGCGAGATCGCTTGCTCAGCGTCTCGGCGTCCTCGACCAGGGCGTGTACTTCGTCGATGGCTGGGTTCCCGCCGACGACCGTGCGGATTATCTCGTGGGGGCCGATGCCGCGGTGTCGGCGCACCGGCCCTCGTTCGAAACGCGTTACGCGTTCCGCACCCGGATCCTCGACCACTTCTGGGCCCGTCTCCCCAGCGTCGTCACCGAAGGGGATTGGTTCGCCGAGTACATCCGCGACGAAGACCTGGGGGTCGTCGTGGCTTGCGAGGACGTGGCGGCCATGAAAGCCGGCATCATCGAGTTAACACACCGCCGCGCTCGGCGCCGCATGGGGCGTCACATCGACGCTGTTCGCGACGCCTGGAGATGGTCGGAAACAACCCGTCCACTCCGCATGGTGGTCGAGAACTGGGACGTCCTCCTCGTGCCCGGAAACGCCACGGCCGAGTCTGCCGACGGTATGCCGTAGAGGCCACGCGATGCGCCCCCGAGGTTCTCACCTCCGGGGCGACCCCACGGGACGGTGCCCAGCACTCGCCGGAAGCACCATGCCGCGGGTCAGTTGGATTTCGGCGATGACTGGTCGATGCCCACGTCGCTGAACGGCGTCGCTGTCAGGCCGGAACTCGCGGCCCGCGAGTAGAAGTCCGCCACGATGTCCAGCACGCGCGGCCAGTGGTACCGCTCCGCTGTCTCGAGACCGCCCCGCCGGAGGCGCTCCCGTTCGTCCGGATCGGAACGGAGACGGTCGATAGCCGCCACGAGGGCACCATCGTCGTCTTGCCCGACGACGATGCAGTTCTCGCCGTCGATGCAAAAATCGCGGTTGCCGTGAGAATCCGTGGTGATGACGGGGCACCCGGCCGCCATCGCTTCGAGGACCGGGAGGCAGAAACCCTCGTGGCGCGAGGTCTGAACGAACATCGTCGCCGTGTTGTAGAGCTCGTTCACGTGCGGATCCAGGGGGCGGACGACGTACTCCGTCCGCTCGTCCTCGAGAATGTCGGGCTCCGTTCCGAACATCAGCAGCCGCGGGCGGCGCTCCCCCATCGCCCGCCAGGCGCGAGCGGTCATCGCGAAGTTCTTCTGGAAGAACGACCGACCGATAGCCAGCACCGTGTCCTCCTCGCGAGGGACCTCGGCGAGCTGATGGAAGACCGTCTCGTCATAACCGTGAGGCACGAGCGTCGCCGTCATTCCGATCTGCTCCAGCTCGCCGACCTGGTAGCTCGCCTCCGTGATGCCGAGGAACTCGCTGCGGTAGCCCGCGACGACGGCTGCCTGGACGACCTGATCATCGGGGAAGAACCACGTCTCGAACTCTTGGATGAGATAGACGGGGAGGCCGTGGTTGACCGATCCCAACCACACGATCTCGGCCGTCTCCCACCACGTCGCCACCTTGATGGCATCGGCATTGCGCAGGGAGAGCAGCAGATCGCCGTAACTGTCGAACGTGCGGACGGGGACGTGGAGTTCGAACCAGGTGGGAGCCGTCTGCAACGACCAGATCTCGACGTCCATCCCCCGCGCGGCCAATCCGTTGGCGATCTGAAAAACCGCGCGGATCCCGCCGCTGATCGATGTTGCCGTGAGGACGAAGATCACCCGGACCCGCTCACCGTCTTCCGACACCGTACGCCGCATGAGCCATTCGCGAGCATCAGAGCTCACGGACAAGCTGGGGAGTGTTCTCACATCGAAGACGACGGGGCTGAAGCACAGGGTGCGGATGTTGCCCGCCCAGCCCTTGCGCACGAGCTCCGCGACCTGAACGTCGAGCCGCGTACCGGACAGATGGCGGGTGGGAACGTCGACGCGGTCGAGCGCGAAGGAGGTCGCGTAGAAGCCATGGGCGGGGGCGGTGAGCACGTAGCGCGGAATGGAATCCTGGCCGTAGTCCTTCACGCTGCTCGGGCTCGGAACGTACTCGCCCTTGCGTCGATCGAACTGGAACCCGCTTGTCACCACACCGTCGACGCGGTAGGCGGGAGTGACGAAGCCCGTCTCTTTCTCCGGCTGGTACTCATGGGCTGCGAATTGCAGCTGCATCAGCTCCGCGATCTCGGGGAGAGGCTGACCCGCGTCGAGCAGGAGGAGGTCCCACCTGCGCCGCCGCCCGTGCATGTAGGCCAGAACCTCGGTGAGGTCGAACTCCGCCGCTCCCCGCACTCCGGTGCGGGTCCAGGTCTCGGCGGAGAGGCTGCGCGTGAAGGGAACGGCTGCGTCGCCGACGAGGAAGTGAACGTTCATGCGGCTCGCGGTACGCGTCATCCACGCCCCGAGGGAGGGCGACGGGGTGCCATACAGGGCAATCACCAGCTGGGGGCGGACGATCGTGTACCAGCCCGCGGCACGTTGCGAGGTCAAGGCGGTGGAGATGCCGTTCGGAAACGTCAGTCCCTCGACCGCTCGCCATTGACCGAGCGCACGACGGCGTACGCGGAAGGCCTGAGGGCCGAGCTCTACCAGAAGCGAGGCTTGGAACAGCGCCGCCGACACGCGCTCGATGAGGCGCGCGAGACGGCGAGACACCGCGCGAGGCAACCGATCCAACATTCACGATCCTTTCGACCACAGACCACCCAAGTTTAGGTGGCATTGCGTAACATCCCTGTCCCGGCCTCGGCGTCCCTCGACCGGCACGTCAGTACGCGGGGCCGATCTTGAGCAGAGCGAGAGCCTCGCGACTGATGGTGAGCACTCGTGGCGAGGGTGTACCCGCGATCTTTTGGAGCTGCGGCACAGAGGTGACATGACGGTATGCACCCCCCACGGCGTAGAAAATCCGAGTGTCATCGGCGGGGCGGATGAAAACCAGACCCGCGCCCTCCGTCGTGATGGCCAGCGCGGAGCATGTGGACGGGTCGAGCGACGCGACGACGAAACCCTCAGTCGCCGCGGCAGTTACGGGCCGCAGGGACCCCGAAGCCACATAGAAGGAACTCCCACCGCACGAGACGAACGGCTCGAGGTTGCCGATCTGCGGCCAGTTGTAAGCGGCGGAGGTGGGGACATTCGTGCTGAAGACGCCGGAGGGGAGGCCGAATTCGGCAGCACGCGTCCAGGAGGGCAGGTAGAACAAACGACCGTCGCCTGTGGGCAGCCACACACGACTGTCACCGGCGAACATGATGAACTGGCCGTTCGCGAAACGGGTCTGCGTCGACACGCGGTACCGCGCCACGACCGATCCCGGGAGGAGCGCCGCGTACGGCACCGTCCCGAGGTTGTACGTCGCGGCTACCGCGTCGTCATACATCGGCTGCATCTCGGCGCCGACCATCCGATAAACCGTCGCGGCCGAGTCGGTTCGCCCGAAAGGACTCATCGGCTTGCCCACACTCAGGGACGCGAGGTCTGCACCCGTCACGTCGATGATGAGATTCTGGCAATTCCCGCCCCAGAGGGCGATGAGGTCGCAGCTATCGAAGTAGTGCAGTTCCCGCGAATCGAGGTAGTAGACGGCCCCTGTGGTCGAGTTGCGCACATAGAGGCTCGCATCGCCGCCGTCCGCGAAACGGTCGAGGTACTCACGCGTCACTGCCGAAGGGTCACCGAATGCCGCTCGCCACTGCGCCCACGCGTGGGGCGGCATGTGGTACCTACGATTGCCGGACACGAGATAGATGTCGTTGGCCACGGAAACGATCCGGCGGTTCTGCTCGCGCGTCGATCCGAACCAGTCTGTGAATGTGCGCCAGAAGTTGCGGTTGCCGTAGGCAGAGCAACCGTCGCCCGTGCCGTAGAGGTTGTTCAGGGCCGCCCGATTGGGCACGTATGGGGTATAGATGTAAAGGCCGGCGGTTGCGGCATTCTCGATGTACACACGCTGAGTGCCGCACCCGCCATCGGGGTTGTACAGGATGTTGTTCCATCGACCGGACTGGTAACCCCACCACGTCGGATTGAGGCGGTAGACCTCGAACTGACGCGCCGCGTAGTAGACCTGGTAAAAGAAACCGGCGGTCGCCTTGTCGCACGGGGCCGTGTCCGGGCATCCCTGGCCGGTAGCCGCGGAATAGTTCCACGACGACGGAGCCGTCGAGGTGATGAGACCCTGTTCCTTCTGCAGCAGAACCAGAAGAGCCTTCTGGCTGATGCCGCACGAGCGAGCGACCTTGTCGATGATGGTCGAGGCGCTCTCGTTCGCCGCACCGGAGTAGCCGTTGCAGTACTTGTCGGCGGGCCTGTTGTCCGTGTTCTGCCGGTAATCCTTGACGCAGGTGTACCCCGACTGGCAGTTGCGCACCTGGCGCTCCATGAAAGCCTGGATCTCGGCGGAACCCATGGCGTTGCCGTCGTAGAAGACGGAATCGTCGATGATATTGCCCGGGTTCCAGTCCGCGGCATTGGCTGCCGCGGCGGAATCCACGGGGGCGATCGTGGCGGGGAGTGCGAGAGGGGCGGCCACGAGCAGAGCGAGCGCGCAAGCCCAGACCGCGACCATCGCCGCGAAGCGGCAGCGGCGGCGGCGGGTGGGACGGATCACGAGGTCGGCTCGACCGTCGTCACCGCGGACGTGGCCGATGTGGTGCGCGACGAGTAGGTGACCTGGAAAGCCGGGTCGGCCGTGTCGCCGACGGCGATGGACATGAGACCGCAGTAGGTCACGTCCTTTCCCTCGTTAGCCGTGGAGTCGACCTTCGCCCCCGAGGACACCAGAGTGAGCGTGCACGTCCCACCGGACTCCGAGACCCCCGGCACCATCGCCGAGACCTCGAGGGTGCCGTCGCGGACCTCGGAAGTAATGATCAGAATCTGACCGTTGTACGGAGCATCCGTGGCTGCGCCCCCCCCTTCAGTCGGGGCCGGCGACGGTGTGCCGGTGGCCTCAGGCGACATCGTGGGCGTCGCGGTCGACGCGGTCGGGCTCGGGGCGGGGGTTGCGGAGCCGGTAGCCCCGGCGCATCCGGAGAACGACAGAGCCCCGGCCAGGAGCAGCACGGGCATCACGACGCGCGTGCGCCGGAGGGAGGACGGTACGGCAGCGTCGATGGCGTTCTTCACGGCAATATTATGCGCGCGCGAGCGCCGACTCGCCTCCACCCACGCCGCGAGACACCAGGTCGTTATCGACGGACGACTCTACGCCGCAGACGCCGCAGACGCGACCACAGCGGCTGATGCGCATCGAGTTCCTGCCGGAGGTCGTCCCGGATCTCCTTACGCATCCGGGCCGCGGTTTGAGCGAGACGCTCGTCAATGTGCGCAGCGAGCTCCGTGTGCAGGTCAGCGAGGTACAGCGGCAGCCCCTCCCCCTCTCGCCCGATCCACTCCGCGAGCGCGCGATCACGTACCCGCGCATCGTCGATGGCGTGCGCCTCGGTGAGGGCGAACATGCTGTTGGCGTCGAGGCCCGTGGCATCCGGTCTCTGCGTCCAGAAAGCGAGCGCTTCTCCCGGGAGGAAGCCGATCCCCCCGTGCCGAAGGATCCGAAGGTAGAGATCCCAGTCCTCGACGGCGTCGAGCGACTCGTCGTACCAACCGATCTCGTCGTGGATCGACCGCCGATAGAGCACCGAAATGGGGACGGCCCGGTTCACGCTGAGCATCTCGGTCAGCGAGATGCGTTGCATACCCGCCCAGAACGGCGCCCGCCCGGCCTCGACCCACGCACCGTCGCGCTTCTCTTCGTAGACGATCTCTGTCGGCACGGCGACGGCCGCGTCAGAAGGGGTCGCATCGAGCCACGCGAGGGTTCGAGAGAGGAACTCGGGATGCCAGCGGTCGTCGTCGTCGTGAAGTACGACGTACTCGGTACCAGCGTCGCGAACACCCCGATTCGCAGCGACGCAGCGACCGCCCTCACCGTCCGCGATGTGAAGGACGGAGACGTCGAGGCCGGCCCCCGCGACGATCGATTCGACCTCGGCGGGGTCTCCCCCGTCGTTCACCACGATGACCCGGTGGTCGACGAAGGTCTGAGCGCCGATGTCGCTCAGCGCCCGTCGGAGGAAGTCCGGCCGCCGCCGGGTACGGACGACGATCCCGACGCGCGCAGTCATGCTGTCGAGCATAGGGGCCGTCGGCCTCACAGCTCCGCGTGCAGCGCCCACACCCGCTCGGCCGACGCTCTCCACGCGAAGCCCTTGGCGCGGTCGCCGGCCAGGACCCGCAGTCGCTCGGCGTCCTCGCCCAGGGCACGCTCGAGGGCGGCACCGAGCTGGTCGGAGGTCGCGAAGGCGGCGGCGTCGGCGAGCACTTCGTGCAGCACCGGGGTATCGACGGCGGCGATGGGGACACCCACCGCGAGGGCGTCGACCGCCCGCCACGGCCAGTCGGCCCGGGGGCTCGCGGCGACGAAGGCCGCGGCGTGCGAGAGGATCGCTGCGCGATCCCAGCGGTCGAGCGAGCCGCGGGCATGGATCCGCGTCTCGGCGAGGCCCGCGGCCGAGGCGATGTCGATGACGGCCGGCGCCTCCCCCTCGGGGACGTCGAGGACGACGACGTCGCCCTCCCAGCCGGACGCGACCACGGCCGCGAAAGCCGCGCCGAGGGCGTCGGAGGCCGCGCTCCCTCCGGCGGCGGCGACGAAGGTCTGAGGCAGATCGAGGGCGCGGAGCCGCCCCACCGCATCCGACGGGACGCGCAGCCCCGCTGCCGGGGCCCCGTTGATCACACGGACTTTCTTCACCAGCTTGGCCTTCGCGACCTCTGCGAGGCGCTCGGCCATGGCGTGCGTGGGGACGATCACCGCGTCGGCGTGCTTTCCCACTCGCGACAGCAACGCTCGAGCGGCGAGGACCTCGGCCTTGGGCAGTTCCTCGGGGGTCTCCCACGCCCGCAGGTCCCACACCGTCACCACGATCTGGTGCGTCTCGTTGACGCGGTCATGACGCACGAGCGGCGCCAGCGGGGTCGGCGAGTGGATGAGTCCCTTGCCGATGCCGGGAGCCACCCCCAGCTGCCAGGATGCCGCGAGCTCGCGCCGACGCATCGACAGACGCGTCTCGGAGCTGAGACCGGCGATGGCATCGTCGTCGGGGATGCCCGGCGACGGGACGATGGCCCCGACATCGCAGCCGCGCGGGGCGGTGGCGATGAGGGCCTCGGTCAGCGAGGCCGAGGCTTCGGCGAGGTCGCGGGAAGTCGGGGCGACGAGCTGATCCAGCACGACGCGCAGGGTCACGGTCACGAGGAGGGCGCCTCCGTCTCGGTCGGCGGGTGCAGCTTGTCGTGCACCATCTGCTGCACCTGGGCGTAGTCGGGGTCGAACTCGTCGACGCCGCCCGCCGGGGTGAGCTCGAGGGTGCCGACCGGCTGGTCTTTGGCCTTGAGCGCCAGATTCACCAGGGTCGGGGCGATGAGGCCCTGCGGCAGGTCGGTCTGGACGATATTGGTGGTGCTACCCGCGACGTCCTGGAAGTGCGCGAGCACGTTCTGCGGGGTGGTCTGCGCGAGGATCGCCTCCTGCAGCTCGCGCTGACGGCGCATGCGATCGAAGTCGCTCGTCGTGTACCGCGAGCGGGCGTACCACTGCGCGGTGTCGCCGTTCATGTGCTGCTGTCCGGCCTCGACCCAGCCGAAGGCCCAGTCGTCGACCGGCTGACCGTCGTAGGCGGGGCCGCCCTTCGGGAGGCGCTCCTTCACGTCGATGTCGACGCCGCCGAGCGCATCAACGAGGTCGGCGAAGCCCTTCATGTCGATCAGCACGTAGTAGGGAATCTGGATGCCCATGATCCCCTCGGCGGCGTCCTTCGTCGCCTCGATACCCGGCTCGGACCCCTGCGACACCGCGTCCGGGTAGAGCGCGTTGCCGTCCTGGCAGACCTCGACCTCGGTGCGGAGCTGATTGATGCCGCTCCCCCAGCCGCAGGTCGCGTTGGCATAGCCGGTGTGGCCGTTCGGGTACTTGTCCTGCATGGGTCCCGGAGCGAAGGGGAAGTGCGGCATGTCGCGCGGGATGCCGGTGATGGTGGTCGCTCCGGTGTCGGCGTTGATCGAAACGACCGAGATGCTGTCGAAGCGCATCGAGTCCCGCCCCTCACCGGAGTCGGCGCCGAGAAGGAGGATGTTGTAGTACCCGTCCGACGGCGGCACGACGGGGGCGGACTGCGCGAACAACTCCGAGAAGGTGTCTCGGGTCGTGCCCGCGGTCTGCGCGGCCCACGCCGCGCCCGAGCCCGAGAGAACGAGGAGCGCGACGGAGACGAACGCCACGCCCACGCGCGAGAACGCGCGCAGACGGACCAGTCGGACCAGTCGGAGGGTGTCGATCGTGAGCACGACCCACAGCACGATGTAGGCGACGAGGACGATCTGCACGAGTGTCAGCGGGAGGGGGCGGAACCACGACAGGAAGTCGGGGATGAACGATCCGGTCGCCAGGGCGAACAGTCCGCTGGGCATGAGCAGCGCACCGAGTCCCGCGAGCACGAGGATGGTCCACATCAGCAGGGTCGCTGCGAGGCCGAACCGCCCCAGCCGCCTGTTGCCGGCGAGCACCTGGGCCGAGCCCGGGAGCAGGAAGTTCAACGCGACGAGCCACCAGCCGCGGCGCGTCATGACGGCCGTCGAGGTGGCGTCGGGGTTGCGCAGGGGACGCTGCTCGACGACGTGCGCCTGGGATCGTGGACGAGCGGCCGCGAGCGTCATAGGGAGTCCTTCAGACGTCGGTTCTTCTCTTCGACCTGCGCTTCGAGGTCGCGCGCGTAGGCCTCGACGCGCTCGGCGAGGGCGGCGTCGGCGCTGCCGAGGATCCGCGCGGCGAGGAGACCGGCGTTCTTCGCCCCGTTGATCGAGACGGTCGCGACGGGAATGCCCGCGGGCATCTGCACGATCGACAGCAGCGAGTCGAGGCCGTCGAGCGTCGCCAGCTGCACGGGGACGCCGACGACGGGGAGGGCGGTGACGGATGCCAGCATGCCCGGCAGGTGCGCGGCTCCCCCGGCCCCCGCGATGATGGCGCGCAGCCCGCGCCCCCGCGCCTCGCGGCCGTAGCGGATGAGCTTGTCGGGTGTGCGGTGCGCCGAGACCACCTCGACCTCGTGCGGGATGCCGAACTCGGTCAGCACTTCGCTGGCGGCGTTCATCACGCGCCAGTCGGAGTCGGAGCCCATGACGACGCCGACCACGGGCGTCTCGGAAGAATGCAGCGGCCGGGTCACCGGTCCAGGGTAGGTGGACTCGCTGGAAGATCTCGGAACGGCGCGCTCAGTCGAAGAACGCGGCGGCCGCGCGGCCCTCGTAGACGACGTCGTCGAGGTCCTCACCGATGACGTTGACGTGACCGACCTTGCGGCCCGGACGCGGGGCTTTGCCGTAGGTGTGGATCTTCGCGGCGGGGTGCGCGGCCATCGCCGCGGAGAACCGCTCGTCGAGGGTGCCTTCGGCAGGCCCACCCAGGACGTTGATCATCACCGACCAGGGTGCCACGGCATCCGTCGATCCGAGGGGCAGATCGAGGACCGCGCGCAGGTGCTGCTCGAACTGGCTCGTGACCGCTCCGTCCTGCGTCCAGTGGCCGCTGTTGTGGGGGCGCATGGCGAGTTCGTTGATGAGGATGCGCTGGTCGCTCGTCTCGAAGAGCTCGACGGCGAGCATGCCCGTGACACCGAGCCCCTCGGCGACGGCGACGCCGATCTCGGCGGCCACGCGCTGCACGCGGGCGTCGGCGCGAGGAGCCGGGGCGACGACCTCGGCGCACACGCCGTCGCGCTGCACGGTCTCGACCACGGGGTAGGCGCGCACCTCGCCCGAGGGACGACGTGCCACCTGCTGGGCGAGTTCGCGCGTGAAATCGACGAGCTCCTCGACCAGCAGCGAGCCGCCGTTGCCGTCCTCGGCGAGGGCGGCGAACCAGTCGTCGGCTTCGGTCGCGGCCGACACGACCCGCACGCCCTTGCCGTCGTATCCGCCCCGCGGCGTCTTCACGACGGCGCGGCCGCCGTGGGCGTCGAGGAAGTCCTGCAGCTCGGATGCCGCGGACACCGCCGCCCAGTCGGGCTGCGGGAGCCCCAGCTCGGCCATCTTGGCGCGCATGACCAGCTTGTCCTGCGCGACCCCGAGGGGTGCCGGCCCCGGGTGGACGCTGACACCGGCGTCGACGAGGGCGGCGAGCACATCTTGCGGCACGTGCTCGTGGTCGAAGGTGATCACGTCGACGTCGCGGGCGAAAGCCAGCACGGTGTCGGCGTCGCGGTAGTCGCCGACCGCTGTCGCGGCGAGCGCGGCCGACATGCCCTCGCTCTCGGCGAGGACGCGGATCTCGACCCCGAGCTCCACGGCGGGCGCGATCATCATCCGCGCCAGCTGTCCGCCACCGACCACTCCGACTCGCAGCGCCATGCCGCTCCTTCCGTCGGCATCCATTCTGTCTGGCCGCCCGCGGGGACGCGAGCCGGACGGATGCCGACACGGCTTCCGCGACGAAACTGCCTGCCGGCGACGGTTGGGGCTCTGAGGGGCGAGGCTCGGCTCAGACGCCGCCGACGGCCCCCGAGCCGAAGGTCTGCGCGTCGCGGTGGGCGAGGATCTGGTTGACCTCGACCTGGTCGACCAGCGTCTCGTGCACCAGAGCCGCGTGCGGGATGTTCTTCAGCCGCAGCACCGGCTCGACGCCGTTCGAGAGCGAGAGGGTCCCGGCTCCCCACATCCGTTGCAGGATGCCGCGGCGCATCTGGATCGCGTATCCGCGTACGTGCGAGATCTCGCGACGGTTCGCTCCGAACGGTCCCGAGCGCTCGATCACGCGGCGCGTCGTGATGGTCCACGTGTGCGACAGCCACACGAGGTACGGAATCACGGTGAGCAGCAGCACGAGCAGGCCCGCCGCCGTCAGCAGCATCCAGTTCTCGTAGGGGGCGGGAAGGTTGTCGTAGTAGTAGGCCGTGGCCCCGGCGACCCCGATCAGCACGAGGGCCGACCAGAACAGCCGCCGCGCGTGCGAGCGCAGGCGCGCGATGCGCAACTCGGGCGCAGCCGTGCCCGGCGCCGGCGTGCGCGGGCGCCCGATCGAGTTCGACGGCTGGGTCACGGTCTCATTCTGCGAGACGGAGGCGCCCGTGTGCCGCCGCCACGCGGAGTGCCGCGCCGTCAGCGCACGTGGACGACGTCGCCGGCCGAGACGACGGTCTCGATGGTGCCGGCTTCGACGACGAGCCGTCCGTCGCGGTCCAGACGCGCGGCGGTGCCCTGGAGCGTCGACCCGTCGGGCAGGGCGACGGTGACCTCTCGGCCGACGGTGGCGCAGAGCTTCTCGATCTCGTGGTGGACGCGCTCGACGTCGTCGTGCACGAGACGGGCCAGGGTCTTGCCGAGATTCTCGAGGTAGTCGGCGAGCAGTCGGTCGTCGTCGCACTCCGCACCGATCGCGGCGAACGAGGTCGCGGTCGTCACCGGAAGATCGGTCCGGCCCATCCGGGTGTTGACGCCCGCCCCCACCACGACGGTGTCGGGTGCCCCGGGGACGACCTCGGCCAGGATGCCGCAGATCTTGCCCCCGTCGACGAGCACGTCGTTGGGCCACTTCAACTCGGCCGTCCCCCCGTGGCCGGTGAGCTGGGCGCGAACGGCGCGGGTCATGGCCGCACCGGCCGCGAGCGGGATCCACCCGCGCTGCTCCGCCGGGATCATCGTCGCATCGACGACGACCGAGACGGCGAGGGCGGTTCCGGCCGGGGCCGTCCAGGTTCGGTCGAGGCGCCCGCGCCCAGCGCGCTGGTCGTCGGTGACGAGGAGCGACAGGTGCGGCCAGCCGCCGGGGTCGGCCGCGACCGCGGCGATCACGTCGGCGTTGGTGGAGTCGGTCGTCTCGACAACCTGCACGCGGGGGCTGTGGGCGGCGGCTTGCGGGTATCCAGCGGCGGGGATCGGCATGAGCACACCCTAGGGAACGGCCGGGTTCCCGGCATCCGCTTGCGTTCTCCTCCGCGGCGCGACAGGGCGGGGCATAGGCGGATGCCACAGCGCCCCGCGCATTCGCTTGTGCGCACCCTCCAACGCGGGCGGCGATGCGGTCGCTAGGGTGGAAAGCGTGACCGACCAGCCCGATCTCTTCACCACCGCCGGCAAGATCGCGGACCTCCGCAGCAGGTTCCAGGAGGCGGTCGTCGATGCCGAAGCCGCCGCTCGAGACAAGCAGCACGCGAAGGGCAAGCTCACCGCCCGCGAGCGCCTCGAGATGCTGGTCGACCCCGGCTCCTTCGTCGAGCTCGACGAGTACGTGCGCCACCGCACCACCGCCTTCGGCATGGACAAGTCCCGCCCCTACGGCGACTCCGTCGTCACCGGCACGGGCACGATCCACGGTCGGACGGTCGCGGTCTACGCGCAGGACTTCTCCACCTTCGGCGGCTCTCTCGGCGAGGTCGCCGGCGACAAGATCATCAAGGTGATGGAGCTGGCCCTGCGAAGCGGCATCCCCATCATCGGCATCCTGGACTCGGGCGGCGCCCGCATCCAAGAGGGCGTCGTGGCGCTCGGCAAGTACGGCGAGATCTTCCGGCTGAACACCGCGGCCTCCGGCGTCATCCCGCAGATCTCGATCATCATGGGCCCGGCCGCCGGTGGCGCGGTCTACTCCCCCGCCCTCACCGACTTCGTCATCATGGTCGACAAGACCAGCCAGATGTTCGTCACCGGCCCCGACGTGATCAAGACCGTCACCGGCGAAGACGTCGGCATGGAAGAACTCGGCGGCGCCCACACCCACAACACCCGCTCGGGCGTCGCGCATTACCTGGCCGACGACGAGGACGACGCGATCGACTACGCCCGCGGCCTCATCAGCTACCTCCCCGACAACAACCTCGCCGAGATCCCGGTCTACGACACCCCGTTCGAGTTCGAGACGACGGATGCCGATCGCTCTCTGAACACGGTCATCCCCGACTCCCCGAACCAGCCGTACGACATCCACACCGTCATCGACGGCATCGTCGATGCCGCCGAGTTCCTCGAGGTGCAGCCGCTGTTCGCGCCGAACATCGTGATCGGCTTCGGTCGCATCGAGGGGCGCACGGTCGGCATCATCGCCAACCAGCCCTCGCAGATGGCCGGCACGTTGAACATCGATGCGGGCGAGAAGGCCAGCCGCTTCGTGCGTTTCTGCGACGCGTTCTCGGTGCCCATCGTGACCCTCGTCGACGTGCCCGGCTATCTCCCCGGCACCGATCAGGAGTGGACCGGCGTCATCCGCCGCGGCGCCAAGCTGCTGTACGCCTACGCCGAGGCCACCGTGCCCCTGGTCACCGTGATCCTGCGCAAGGCCTACGGCGGCGCATACATCGTCATGGGCTCGAAGCAGCTCGGCGCCGACATCAACCTCGCGTGGCCCACCGCCGAGATCGCCGTCATGGGCGGCCAGGGCGCGGTGAACATCCTCTACCGCGGCGAGATCAAGCGCGCCGAGGAGGCCGGCGAAGACGTCGCCGCCGTGCGCACGCGCCTCGCGAACGAGTACACCTACAACGTGGCATCCCCGTTCCTGGCCGCCGAGCGTGGCGAGCTCGACGGGATCATCGAGCCGGCGCAGACGCGCGTGTCGATCGCCAAGGCGCTTCGGGCCCTGCGCAACAAGCGCGCGAGCCTGCCCGCGAAGAAGCACGGGAACATCCCGCTGTGAGCGACGCCCCCCGCACCGACGACCCCCGCCCGTTCGTGGCGGAGGTCGTTCGCGGCACGCCCACCGAGGAGGAGCTGGCCGCGGCGATCGTCGTGGTCAGCGACGCGTACGTCCGCGAGGTGGCCGACGCCACCGTCCCCGACGACACTCCGCGCTCGCGCTGGGAGCTATCCGCGCGGGGCCTGCGCGCCCCGCTGAACCGCACCGCGGGATGGCACGGCTTCACCGGCTGAGACCTGTTCGAAATGTCCCCCGAAATACCTACAGACGGACGGGAGACACTGCCGAATACTGGAGGAGCTGGAACGCATCACGCGTTCGGTCGGACCGCTCACTCGAGCCGGATTCGGCCGTGCGGACGGTTTTCGGGTAACCGTTCGCCCGGGTGAGGGGCTGGCGCATTCGCCGCCCCTCACCCTCATCCTCTTCCCCCGCGGAGGGCATGGCGGCGCCGACGGACCCCCCTCACGTCGCCGCCGCCGGCCGCGCGCAGTGCGAGTTCGACGTGTGCGGCGCGGGGTCTTCTCGGATCAGCGAACGGCACCCCTCGGGTCGCCGTCAGCGCGGGCGACGGATCTCTCGCCAGAGGTCGACCTGATCGTCGTCTCCCCCGGCGCTGTCGCCGGCGGAGCGCCCCACGATCGTCACGGCGATCTCGTGGTGCGGCGACGTGCGGATGATCACCCGCTCCGACGACGCCTCGCGGAGGATCTCGGCCAGCTCGGCACGGATGCCGTTCAGGGCGCCGACGCCGAGCCCCTCCAGACCCCCCTCGTCGAAGAGGCTGACCGCGGAGCCGCGGCGCCTCGCGGCGTCGATCTCGGCGCGGACGCCGTCGTCGAGGAGCCGGTTTCCGCGCAGTTCATCGCGCAGGCTCGCCTCGGCACGCCGGGCCGCCTGCTTGTCCGCGGCACGCAGATTGCCGCCGTTCTCGATGGTGCGGGCGAGGATCGGACCCGCCGCCTGCAGGGCCCGCTGCACGTGCAGCCGACGCTCGCGCTGACGACCGCTCTGCGAAGCCTGCCAGGCGGATGCCGCCTGCTGGAGCTCCGCGAGGTGCTCGGCGTCGCGGGCCGCGCGATCGAGGGCGATGGTCACGAGCTGCGCCGCCGTGACCCAGACGATCGAGCCCACGAGGCCCAGGCTGAGCGCCTGGAGCGGCCCGAGCCAGAAGGACGTCGAGACGGTCAGGACCAGCGTGCCGACCCAGGCGACGATCGGACGGCGCCGCACCATGACGATGGTCATGAGCGCACCGACGCCGCCGATCACCCAGGTGACGAACGGCTGCGTGCGACCGGCCTCGGTGACGGCGAGGAACGGCGCGTTCGAGACGATCACCGCGACGAAGAGGGCGAGGGTGACGCCCCACGCGGGGAGCCGCGCCCGCGTCGCCGACGACGACTGCCCCCGCCTGTCGCGGGCACCGATCGCGAAGATCCACAACCACGTCACGGGGAGGTAGATCACCAGCGCCGCAACGATCAGCCATCCGCGCACGACGGTCTCGGGCGAGGTCCAGATGAGGCCGCGCGCGGCGAGATAGGCGGTGAAGGCCAGGCCGATGACCGAGAGGATGGAGCGGACGGTCACCAGCGGTCACCGCTCTCCCACTCGAGGGTCACGGTCGTTCCGCCTGCGTGGGAGTCGATCTCGCTGCGACCGCCGACGGCGGCGAGCCGCGCGTCGATCGAGCCGCGGATGCCGAGCCGATCGGCCGGGATTGAAGCGATGTCGAAACCGGGTCCGGTATCGCGCACCCGCACCGAGACGCTCCCCGGCGAGGCATAGCCGGTCAATTGCACGGTGAGGCCCTGCGCGTCGGCGTGCTGTACCGCGTTCGCGACCGCCTGCATCGCCGCGAGGACGAGCGCGCGCGCGATGCGGCCCGGCACGTGCGGCGTGCCCTCGTCGACGTGACGGACCACGGTCAGATCGACCCCGAGGTCCCGAGCGGACGCCTCGATGTCCTCGGCCAGACGCAGCGCGGAGACGGGCTCGTCGCTGCCCTCCAGAGAGTCCTTCTCGGCGTTGGCCAGTCGCGTCAGCGCCTCGCGGGCCATGCTGACCGCCAGCGTGCGCTCACGGGGGGTGGTCGCGCGGTCGGCCGCCAGCAGGGCCCCCAGCACGCTGTCGTGCATGAGGGCGGCCACGGCGACGCGCTCGTGCTCCGTCGCGGCGGTGGCGGCCGCTGCGGCGTAGCTGGTCACCGCCGAGGCGCGGGCCTGATCCACGTTCGCGGCGATGGAGCGGTACATCCAGCCGAGCGTCACCAGGACGCTGCCCAGGATGAGCGCGAACGAGACGTCCAGGGCGATCGGGACGAAGAACTCGCTGCGTCCGCCGGCCTGCAGCAGGCGGACCACGCCGAACAGAAGCGGCGCCGCGACCGTCCATACGACCTGCAACGACAGGGGGAAAGCGACCACGGTCGCGACGGTGGCGACGTTGACCAGGTAGAAGATCCACGGGTTCTCGGTGGGGACGGGCGTGGGTCCCCCGGCCGTGGCAACCGGCCAGAGCGTCAGCGCGAGCATGAAGACGACCGCGAACACGCCCGAGAACACTCGCGCGAAGCGCCCCACGGTGCACGCGGCGATCATGGCCACCAGCGGGACGAAGACCGAGAGCACGAGCGGAATGTGCCATCCGGCGGCCTCGTCTCCGGGCCCGAACGCCGCGACGAAGGCCTGGAGCCCCAGCACGAGCGAGCCCGGCCCCACGATGAGGGTGATGACGCGCTCGATGCGCGTCTGCGTGAACGCCCCCTGCTCCGCCTGCCCCTCGCGCGTGTGCGGGATGCGTCCCCACGCCTCGTCGAGCACGGACCGATGGTTCTCAGCCATGGAGTGGAGCGTCATCGGGTGCGTCCTGCAGGATGCCGTCTTCCATGGCCCGTCGCAGCAGATCGACCTTGGTCGGTGCCGGACGCCCCACCTCGACGTACTTCACGCGGACGCGGGTGATGTTCTCCTTGGCGGTGGAGTACGCAACGCCCAGTCGATCGGCGACCGCCTTCAGCGGCAGACCGGCGGCGTACAGACGCAGGACCTCTCGCTCGCGGGTCGAGAGCTGCGCGTCGGCGAACTCGCGATCGCCCTCGACGGCGCTGGCCCACTCGACGTTGTCGAGCACCTCTCCGCGGGCCACGGTGCTGATGGCGCCGAGCACCTCGTGCGTCGGCGACGACTTGCTGACGATCCCCGCGGCTCCGGCGGCGAGCGCCTCGCGCACCGCCGCAGCGCGGTCGGCGACGCTGTGGATGATGACGCTCGAGCCGTCGCGGACGACACGGTCGACGTTCTCCGAGACGGTCGTGCCGTCTCCGAGCGTCAGATCGAGCACGACGACGTCGGCGGGGGTGGCCGCGGCGGCCTGCCTCCACGAGAGGTACGAGGCGACGTTCGCGCCCGAGAAGACGACCTCGGTGGCTTCGGTGCGCGCGAGAGCGGCCTCCAGCCCGAGTCGGACCGATTCGTGGTCATCGATCAAGGCGACGCGCGTCATCCCCACATCGTATCGGCGCGGGGGCAGGCGGGGCGGGAGCGATCTCGCGGTCCGGCGCGTCAGCGGCGCAGGACCGTGACGGCTTCGACGTGATGCGAGTTCGGGAACAGGTCCACACCCCGGATGCCACGCTCCGCCCGATAACCGAGCTCCGCGAACAGCGCCAGATCACGGGCGAGGGCGACGGGATCGCACGCGACGTAGACGACCGCCGAGGGAGAGAGCGCGGCGATGCCCTCCACCGCCGCGCGGCCGGCACCCGCACGCGGCGGATCCAGCAGCACGACGCCGCGCTCCAGGCGCGCGCGCTCGCGCTCCGACGCACCGGCGGCGAGGGTCTTCACGTAGCGGTCGACCCGCGCGGTCTCGGCGCGCGCGCCGACCCACTCGGCGAGGTTCTCTCCGGCGTGCTCCGTCGCACGGGGGTCGGACTCCACGCTGACCACGCGCGTGGACGCCCCGCCCAGCTCGGCGAGGGATGCGGCGAAGAGCCCGACCCCGCCGTAGAGGTCGAGGTGCGTCGCCTCGGGGTCGAGCTCGCCCACCGAAGCGTGCAGTTCCGTCTTCACGAGAGAGGTCAGGGTGTGCGCGGCGAGGCGGTGCACCTGCCAGAAGCCCCCGGCATCGACCCGGAAGACGCGCTCGCCCACGATCTCTTCGACGACCTCGGGTGCGGCGCTCGAGCGCTCGCCGTCGGGACGGGGAAGCACGCGGACGCGTCCGTCGGTCGGCTGGACGAGGTCGATGCGCCCGGGCCGTGCTCCCGCGCGGACCTCGGCGGCCGCGCGGGCGATCGCCTCGGTCGCGAGGGGGAGGTCGGGGGTCTCGACGACGTGGTGCGAGCGTGCGGCGTACGCGCCGACGCGACCTTCGTCGTCGACGTGGAGGCTCACGCGGGTGCGCCATCCGGTTCCATCGGTGGTCTCGGGGCGATCCGCGTCTCCCGCGGGACGCAGATCGATCGGCAACTCGAGGCGGCCGACGCGCTCCATCGCTTCGCGCACGACACGCTCCTTCAGCACGCGCTGATGCGACAGGTCGATGTGGCCGAACTCGGCACCGCCCACGCGCTCCGCGGGATCGACGTCGATGCCGGCCGAACGCCACACGTGCGGACGACGCTCGGCAGCGGCATCCACGACTTCGACGGCCTCGGCGCGCCAGAACGCCTTCTTGCGCGTGTCGGTGAGCCGCGCGCGGACGCGCTCGCCCGGCAGCGTGTCGGATACGAAGACGACGCGCCCCTCGTGCCGCCCGACGAACACACCGCCGTGGGCGATACCGGTGATGTCGAGTTCGATGAGGTCGCCGTCGTGCATGCTCCGAGCCTGTCACATGCGGCCGGGAGAGCACCCGGCGGTCGGGCGAGACAGCGCGCCGAGGCCGCCGAAAAGGGCTCGCGCCCGCGTCGACGGGGTCGCGAGCCGGCGCGAACCGCCGACGCCGAGCGCGCTCGTGGGTAGCGTTGTCGTATGCGCGTGTGCCTGGCATCCACCTCTCCCGCCCGCCTGATGCTGCTGCGGCATGCGGGGATCGAACCCGAAGCGCGCGCACCTCAGGTCGACGAGGAGGCCGTGGTCGCCGAGGTCGAGGCCGCCGAGGGGCGACGTCTGCCCGCGACGGAGCACGTCCTGCTGCTCGCGCGCCGCAAGGCCGAGGACGTCGCCCGGCGACTGCACGCCGAAGAGCCCGACTTCGACGGGTTCGTCATCGGCGGTGACTCCATGTTCGCGCTCGGCGACGAGATCCTCGGCAAGCCCTACACACCCGAGGCGGCGACCGCACGCTGGCTCGACATGCGCGGGCGCACCGGCGTGCTGCACTCCGGCCACAGCGTGTTCCGCCTCTCCCCCGGTAGCGAGCCGCGTGAGGCACACGCCGTGGCGGAGGCGTCGGTGACCTTCGCCGACGACGTCGACGAGGACGAGATCGCCGCCTACGTCGCCAGCGGCGAGCCCCTGCTGGTGGCGGGGGCCTTCACGGTCGACAGCCTCGGCGGCGCCTTCATCGAGCGCGTCGAGGGCGACCCCTCCACGGTGGTCGGGATGTCGCTGTCGACCATCCGTCGTCTCGTGCGGGAACTCGGCGGTTCGTGGACCGCGCTGTGGAACCGTTCGTAGACTCCCCCACACGTTTTTCGGTGTTTCTTGTCGAGGAGGGTCAAAAGGCAGGGGTGCCCCCTCGCTAGGCTGGGAGGATGCCGAAGATCGCCAAGGTCCTTGTCGCCAACCGCGGCGAGATCGCCGTCCGAGTCATCCGCGCCGCCCGTGATTCGGGGAAGGCCTCCGTCGCCGTCTACGCCGATCAGGACCGTGACGCTCTGCACACCCGCCTCGCCGACGAGGCGTACGCCCTGGACGGGGCGACGAGTGCCGACACCTACCTTTCGATCGAGAAGATCCTCTCGGTCGCCCGCCGCTCCGGCGCCGACGCCGTCCACCCCGGCTACGGCTTCCTCGCCGAGAACGCCGACTTCGCCCGCGCCGTGATCGGTGCCGGCCTCGTGTGGATCGGCCCCTCCCCCGATGCCATCGAGGCCCTCGGCGACAAGGTCACGGCGCGTCACGTCGCCGAGAAGGTCGGCGCACCGCTGGCCCCCGGAACCCCCGGCCCCGTCTCGGGTGCCGACGAGGTCATCGCCTTCGCCGAGCAGGTGGGCCTGCCCATCGCCATCAAGGCCGCATACGGTGGCGGCGGACGCGGGCTCAAGGTCGCCCGCGAGCTCGACGAGGTCGCCGAGATGTTCGAGTCGGCCACGCGCGAGGCGGTCGCCGCCTTCGGTCGTGGCGAGTGCTTCGTCGAGAAGTACCTCGACAAGCCGCGACACGTCGAGACCCAGTGCCTCGCGGATGCCGCCGGCAACGTCGTCGTCGTCTCGACCCGCGACTGCTCGCTGCAGCGCCGTCACCAGAAGCTGGTGGAGGAGGCCCCGGCCCCCTTCCTCAGCGACGAGCAGAACGCGGTGCTGTACTCGGCATCCAAGGCCATCCTGAAAGAGGTCGGCTACGTCGGCGCGGGCACCTGCGAGTTCCTCATCGGCGCGGACGGCACCATCTCGTTCCTCGAGGTCAACACGCGCCTGCAGGTCGAGCACCCCGTGTCCGAGGAGGTCACCGGGATCGATCTGGTGCGCGAGCAGTTCCGCATCGCCGAGGGCGAGGAGCTCGGCTACGACGACCCCGCGCCGACCGGCCACTCGATCGAGTTCCGCATCAACGGCGAGGACCCGGGCCGCGGGTTCCTGCCTCAGCCCGGCCCCATCCACGTCTTCAAGACGTTCGGCGGTCCCGGCATCCGTCTCGACTCCGGCGTGACCGCCGGCGACAGCGTCTCGGGCGCCTTCGACTCTCTGCTGGCGAAGATCATCGTCACCGGTCGCGACCGCGCCGAGGCCCTCGAGCGCGCCCGCCGCGCCCTCGACGAGTTCGAGGTCGCCGGCATGCCGACCGTGATCCCCTTCCACCGCAAGGTCGTTCGCGACCCCGCCTTCACCGCTGAGGACGGCGAGTTCGGCGTCTTTACGCGCTGGATCGAGACCGAGTTCGTCAACGACATTCCCGCGTGGGACGGCGAGCTCGAAGCTCCCGCCGCCGCACCCGGCCGCCACACCGTGGTCGTCGAGGTCGGTGGCAAGCGCCTCGAGGTGAGCCTGCCCGACCGCATCACCGCTGCCGCTCCCCAGGTGGGCCGCCCAGCCGTCGCTCCCCCCACGCGCCGCTCGCACGGGGCGTCGCCCACCGCCGGAGCCACCGGAGACGCGGTCAAGTCGCCCATGCAGGCCACGATCGTCAAGGTCGCCGTCGAGGAGGGCCAGCAGGTCGTCAAGGGCGACCTGGTCGTCGTGCTCGAGGCGATGAAGATGGAGCAGCCGATCCAGGCCCACAAGGACGGCACGGTCGCGGGCATCGACGCCGCCCCCGGCACCACCGTCTCGGCCGGTCACCAGTTGCTGCTGATCAGCTGACGTCGCGCTCCGATCGACCGGCGCCGCGCTCCCCCGGGGGTGCGGCGCCGTCGTTCGTCTCCGGCGTCGTCCCCCGCCGCCCCACCTCACGCAGAAACGCTCTCCGCGCGCAGAAACACGAGCACAACGCGTTTCCGCGCGCAGGAAGCGTTTATGCGTCAGGCAAACCCCTCGGGACGGCCACCGGACGACGGATGCCGTCAGCCCACGGCATCCGCGCTCAGTCGTCGCCGGGGCCTTCCCCCGCGCAGAAACGCTCTCCCCACGCAGAAACACGAGCACGCCGCGTTTCCGTCCGCAGGAAGCGTTTATGCGTCAGCCAGAGCCCGCGGGACGACCACCCGACGACGGATGCCGTAAGCCCACGGCATCCTCACCGCTCAGTCCTCGCCGGGGTCGTCGCGGTCGACGATGTGCATGGCGCGGGCGGCGTCGGTGATGCTCGACGTGAGCGAGGGGTACACGGCGAACACGCGCGCGACCTGGTCCACGGTCAGGCGACGCTCGACGGCGATCGCGATCGGGTAGATGAGCTCCGACGCCTTGGGGCCGACGATCACGCCGCCCATGACGGTGCCGCTGCCCTCGCGGGCGATGAGCTTGACGAAGCCGTCGGTGATGCCCTGCATCTTGGCGCGGGGGTTCGCCGAGAGCGGGAGCTTGCGCACCTTGCCTGCGATGCGCCCCTCGATGACGTCCTGCTCGCTGAAGCCGACCGTGGCGATCTCGGGCGCGGTGAAGATGTTCGCGGTGATGCGGCGGGTCTCGAGCGGGATGACGATGTCGCCCAAGGCGTGGAAGATCGCCTGCCGCCCCTGCATAGAGGCGACGGATGCCAGCGGGTAGAAGTTCGTGCAGTCGCCGGCGGCGTAGATGTTGGGCACCGAGGTGCGGGCGACGCGGTTGACGCGGATGTGCCCCGACGGGGTCATCTGCACGCCCGCCTGCTCGAGACCGAGGCCGGCGGTGTTGGGGATCGAGCCGACCGCCATGAGACAGTGGCTGCCCTCGATCGTGCGTCCGTCGGCGAGGGTGACGACCACCCCGTCGCCGGTGTTCACGACCGAATCGGCCCGCGCCTTCGACAGCAGCGTCATGCCGCCGCGCTGGAAGACGCGTTCGAGGACGGCCGCGGCATCCTGATCCTCACCGGGGAGCACCTGGTCGCGGCTCGAGACGAGCGTGACCTTCGCGCCGAGGTTCATGTAGGCCGAGGCGAACTCCGCACCCGTCACGCCCGAGCCGACCACGATCAAGTGAGAGGGCACCGACTTCATGTTGTACAGCTGCGTCCACGTGAGGATGCGCTCGCCGTCGGGCTGGGCCGAGGGGAGCTCCCGGGGCGAGGCACCGACCGAGACGACGAGGGTCTCGGCCTCGATGCGATCGAAGTCCGTGCCGCCGGCCTCGGTCGAGACGACCACGGCGCCGTTGCCGTCGAGCCGGCCGTGGCCGGAGATGATGCGCACGCCCGCCTCGAGGAGCGAGGAGCGCATGTCGTCGGACTGCTGACGGGCGAGGGACAGCAGACGCTGGTTGACGGCGGCGAGGTTGATCGCGACCTCGGGGGTCAGGGGCTTGCCCCGGTCGTCCTTGGCGAACAGCTGCACGCCGAGGCTGCTGGCGTTGCGGATGGCGACGGCCGCATCGGCGGTGGCGATGAGGGTCTTGGAGGGCACGACGTCGGTGATGACGGCCGAGCCGCCCACGCCGGCGCGCTCGACGAGGGTGACGTCGGCACCGAGCTGGGCCGCCGACAGAGCGGCCTCGTACCCGCCGGGGCCGCCGCCCACGATCGCGACGGACTGCTTGCGCTCGAAGCTCTGCACCATGGCATCCATTCTGTCAGCGCCGGGTGGGTGCCGATGCGCCACCCCGCCCGCCCGACACGATCGACACGGTTGCCTGCCGTCTGGCCCGCGGGCCCCGCAGTTTCTAGAGTGGGGGAATGTCCAACAGCACTTCTCACCCGCTCGATGACCCGGCGGTCGACCCGTTCGAGGTCGCCACGGCCGCAGCGGCCGACATCGCCCGTCTCTCGGGCGTCGAGCACCACGACATCGCCGTGACCCTCGGGTCGGGCTGGGGCCGCGCCGCCGAACTCATCGGCGAAGAGACGGCGTCGTTCCCGGCCACCGAGGTCACCGGCTTCAGCAAGCCCGCTCTCGAGGGGCACGTCGGCACGCTCCGCAGCGTCCGCACCCCGGGCGGTAAGAACGTGCTCGTCATCGGCGCGCGCACACACTACTACGAGGGCCACGGCGTCCGACGGGTCGTGCACAGCGTGCGCACGGCCGCGGCGACGGGCGCGACCACGATGATCCTCACCAACGGGGCCGGCGGCATCCGCGAGACGTGGAAGCCCGGTCAACCCGTGCTCATCAGCGACCACATCAACCTCACCGCCGACTCGCCGCTCGAGGGCGCGACCTTCGTCGACCTCACCGACCTGTACTCCAAGCGCCTGCGCGCGATCGCGCGCGAGATCGACCCCACGCTCGACGAGGGCGTCTACACGCAGTTCCGAGGGCCCCACTACGAGACCCCCGCCGAGGTGCAGATGGCCAAGGCCATCGGCGGCCACATCGTCGGGATGTCCACGGCCCTCGAGGCCATCGCGGCACGCCAGGCGGGCATGGAGATCCTCGGCTTCTCGCTCATCACGAACCTGGCCGCCGGCATCCAGCAGACCCCGCTCAGCCACGCCGAGGTGCTCGAAGCCGGCCGCGAGGCCGAGCCGGTCATCTCGGCGCTGCTGGCCCGCGTGATCGGCTCGCTGTGAGCGAGTACCTGTCCGCCGCCCGCGCCTGGCTCGCGCAGGACCCGGATGCCGTGACCCGTGACGAGCTGACACAGCTCATCGCACGCGTCGAGGGCGGGGATGCCGAGGCGACCGCCGACCTCGAGGACCGCTTCGCGACCCGTCTGGCCTTCGGCACCGCCGGGCTGCGCGGCACTCTCGGGGCGGGATCGAACCGCATGAACCGTGTGCTCGTGGCCCAGGCCGCCGCGGGCTTCGCCGCGTACCTGAACGAGCGCTCGTCCGGCGAGGCGCCGACCGTCGTGGTCGGCTACGACGGTCGGCGCAACTCCGACGTGTTCGCGCGCGACTCGGTCGAGATCTTCGCCGGGGCGGGCCTGAATGCGATCCTGCTGCCCCGACTGCTGCCCACTCCCGTACTCGCCTTCGCGGTGCGGCACCTGGGCGCCGATGCCGGCGTGATGGTCACCGCCAGCCATAACCCGCCGGACGACAACGGGTACAAGGTCTACCTCGGCGGCGACGACCAGGGCGCTCAGATCGTGTCGCCGGCCGACGCCGAGATCGCCGCCCACATCCAGCGCATCGCCGACGCCGGTGACGTCACGGTGCTACCGCGCTCGGTCGGGTACGCCAACGCCCCCGAGTCCGTCGTCGAGGCGTACATCGCGTCCACCGCCGAGGTGGCCCCGGCGCCCGCGGGAGCCTCGGGACTGCGCTGGGCGTACACCGCGATGCACGGCGTGGGATGGGAGACCTTCTCGCGCGTGCTGACGCAGGCCGGATACCCCGCGCCGGTGCTCGTCGAGGCGCAGATCCACCCCGACGGACGCTTCCCGACGGTGGCCTTCCCCAATCCCGAGGAACCCGGCGCGATGGACCTCGCGTTCGAGACGGCGCGGGTGTCCGACGCCGAGCTGGTCATCGCGAACGATCCGGATGCCGACCGCCTCGCCGTCGCGATCCCGGATGCCGAGACCGAGGGCGGATGGCGCCGGTTGAGCGGCAACGAGATCGGTCTGCTGTTGGGCTGGCGTGCGGCGCGCGCCGCGGCCTCGGCCGGAACGGGCGGCACTCTGGCCTGCTCTCTCGTCTCGTCGCCCGGTCTGCAGGCGGTGGCCGAGCACTACGGTCTCGACTTCCGCGCGACACTCACCGGGTTCAAGTGGATCTCGCGTGCACCGGGGATCGTCTTCGGCTTCGAGGAGGCGCTGGGCTACCTCGTGAACCCCGACGTCGTCCGCGACAAGGACGGGATCTCCGCCGCGATCGCACTGCTGGGCATGGCCGCCGACGCCCGAGCCCAGGGCCGTACCGTCGCGGACCTGCTCCGTGAGTTCCGGGAGACGTTCGAGGCCTTTGCGAGCGACCAGATCTCGATCCGGGTCACCGATGTGAGCGAGATCGCCGGGATCATGGCATCCCTGCGTGCTCATCCGCCCGTCGCGGTCGGCGAGGTCGGCGTGAGCCGCATCGACGATCTGCTCCTCGGGGTGGACGGGCTGCCGCCCGGCGACGTGCTGCGCCTGTGGCTCGAGGACGGCTCGCGCCTGATCGTTCGCCCCAGCGGCACCGAGCCGAAGCTCAAGCTGTACCTCGATGTACACGCGGGTTCGGCCAAGAAGGCCAATCGTCGTCTGACGGCGCTGCGCGCCGGCGCCGAGGAGTTGCTCGTCGCCGCACGTAGCTGACGAGCGTCGTGGCGCGGCCCGGGTTTCGGGGGCGGGGGGTGTGGATCGGCTGCGCCCGCCCCCCTGGCCGCCCCCGCTTTATCGCCGCCCCGCCCCCAGGAACTCCCCCGCCCCCCCCCAAACCAAGGGAGCCCCCCCCCCCCCCCGATCGCGGGCCCCGGGACCACCACGTCGGTCGGCGTGCGCCCCGTAGGCGCCGTCGACTCAGCGGCTGCCGGCCGCCAGTGAGGCGGGCACGGACGAGAACCTCTCGTAACGCCCCATCCCCAGTCGTGTTCGCGCGTGGTGCAGGTGGGATTCGACGGTTCGGACCGACAGACTCAGGCGAGCGGCGATCTCGGCGTTCGAGAACCCCGACGCGGCGAACTGGACGACCTCCCTCTCGCGCGCGGTCAACACTTCCAAGCGCGCCACGTCGCGTCCGGTCATCGTTCGCAACTCGTCCACGAAGGCGTGCAGCGAGGCGATGTCGAGCTGCTGGGTGAGGAGCTCGGCACGCTCGAGAACCTCCTCGGCCGGGACTCCGCTCTGCAACTGGAAGCGCAGGAGCACGGGCACGAGGATCGGCATCGTCCGCTGGGCTTGTTCGAGCACCCGTTCCGCTCGCGCAGCGGCCGCGAGCGGCCGACGACTCGCGGCGTCGAACAGCGCGCACACGGTGTCGCGAACGGCACCGAACCCCCCACGACCCCAGTCCTCGGAGACGGCGTCGATGCGCTCGATGGCGGCGGCGGCGTGCACGAGATCGCCGTTGACGACGAGCGCCGCCGCGCGGACGACCTCGCACCAGATGCGTACCGGCTCCGTGGGGCTCCCGTCGATGAGTCCCAGGCTCAGCAGGGCGTCCGCAGGTCGACCCCGGATGACCTGGATCGACGCGTCCGTGAGAGCGAGCAGCGCCACATCGTCTTGCCGGTCCTCCCACCGTGCGACCAGCAGGCGACGCCGCGTGGCCCTCTGGACCAGGTCCAGATCCTCTCCGAGCATCATCAGGGCGAAGGCGTGCAGCCGGAAGACCGTGAAGTTGGACTCCACGTCCATCCCGTGCGTCTGATGCCGTCGGTGCAGGAGCTCGTGCACTCTCGCGCTGTCGCCGCGCGAGGCCTCGAAGGCCGCCTGACACGCCTCGGTCAGACTGACCGTCTCCTCGTCCGCGTGGGGGTCCAGCATGGTCAGGTCGTCCGGAAGATCGGGGGCCGACCCGCTGGACAACGACAGGGCGTTGACCGAGCACTCCAGCCGAAGCCGCCATGCCTCGTCGTCAGGGGCCCAGTCGGCCAAGGTCCGCAGCCGCTCCAGGGCCGCGTCGATCCCCGTGCAGGTGGCGAACAGGACGCTCACGTGCACGTGGAGAGCCCCCTCGCGCTCCTCCTTCGTCGTGGGAACGGGGTAGTGATCCAGCAGACGTTCGGCCTCGGAGTACTCCCCGAGAGCGACGCGGGCGAGGATGAGCGCGGAGAACGCGGTCGCATCGGGCTTCGCCTCGAGCACTCTTTCCGCGACGGGCAGGGCCTCACAGGGCGAACTCGACCGCGCGAGCGCAAGCGCTGCCCGCGGAAGAATCCGGGCGAGGGCCTTCTCGAGCGACGCGTCGCCCGCGGCGTCGGCCCACCGCGCGCAGAACTTCTCCTCCCCCGGCGTCAGACGCGACGAGTGCCGGGAGAGAAGGAGCAATTCTCGCGCCAGCGCTCGCCGCTCGTCGTCGAAATTGCCGAGATCGCTCGAATCGGTCACCATCCGCGCGATCACACCGCTCACGGCGGAGGTACTGGGATCCGCCCCCGCCGACAGCAGGCCGCCGTCGTGCAGCCGCGCAAGGACGTCAGAGGCAACGATCGACCCGAGATGCCCGTTGGGCACGGGCCCGAGCTCGGCCAGGGCCGCGAGGATCCGTCGCTCACGAGCGTCCAGGGGAGCAAGCATCTTCATCGCGGATGCCACGACCGCCCCCGGGAGAGCGTCAGTCTGGGGATCGATCGGGAGAAGCGCATGAAGACGCCCGCGGGCCGCCGCCGCCTCGACGATCTCGCGCACGAGGGCCGGGCTCCCCCCGCTGAGGTGGTGCAGCGCCATGTGCCAGGCGTCGTCCGCGCGATCGGCCCCGTAGCGGGCCGTGCGCAGGGCATCGCCGAGATCCGCCGTCTCGCGCAGAGACAGCGGCGGCAAGGGTATGGCGAGGGCCTCGGACTGATCGAACATCGGGCGCAGTGTCTCCCATCGCTCCGCACTCGCCGACGCCACGACATGACGAGGCGACATGGCGGCCAGGAAGACGGTCGGCGTCGTGCGGAAGGCGTCGATGAGCGGGGCCAGCACCGGGTACGGGAGCAGGTCCAGGTCGTCGACGACGAGAGGGATGTCGTGGGCGAGCGCGTCGATCAGAGCGGCGACATCGTCCTCCCCCGTCACCGGATGCCGGTCCGTCGTGCGGGGACCGCACCGTGTCACGCCGTTCGGACGACGTTCCAGGAAAACCGTGGGCCGGGCCAGATCCCTCACGACCGACGTCAGGAGCGTTGAGCGCCCGCTCCGGCTGGGGCCTGTCACGAACACGCTCCGATTCCGGCTGAAGGCGGCTACCGCCAGGGCTCGTTCCACCGAGCGCCCTACGAATGTTCGAGCACCACTCATTGTTTGCAACCCCCTTGTACTAGGGGTACGCGAGGCGGCACCCCCCTCCGTTCCTACACCGAATTCCGCGCGTCTCCCTGGTCACTGAGAGGCATCAGTGTTTGCGCAGCCATACCGAGCACCACGCTGAGAGCCCCCTCCGGAACGTTACGTGTGCCACACCGATGTGCCGATCTCTGCGAGCCCCTAGCGTCACCACGACCCGCATGACCCGACCCGATCGCGGGCTCCACGGCGCGCGGATTGACCAGGAAGAAGACACCATGACCACCGGATCATCAACGTCCTACGGCCGGGTGCGGCGCACGACGCGGACCGCAGGTGCGGTCGCCATCGCCGCCGCTCTGCTCATCCCGGCGACCAGCGCCCAAGCTGCAGCCGTCGTCTCACAGGGCACCGGGCGGCTCGTCGAGACGTCCCTGCTCGGGACGAACGTGCTCGACAACGCCCTCGCCTTGAGGGGAGCGCAGGCGGTCAACCCCGATGCCAGCGGCGACGTCACCACCGACCAGCCGCTCGACGCCTCGGCGATCGCGGGCCTCGTCGGCCTGTCGGCGGGATCGACGAACCTCTTCGGCGACAACGGGATCATCCAGCTCGGCGCTGTCGGCCAGTACGCCCAGGCGCGCGACGACGGCAGTTCTTCCGCGTTCTCCGGTGCCGTCTCGGCTGCCCCCAGCCTCATCGGCGCGGGCACGGTCACGCCCTCGAACGTCGGCTCGCCGTCCGCGAACCAGTCGGCGACCTTCCGGCTGGGATCGTCGTCGGCGCCCGTCGGGCTGAAAGTCGATCTGGGTGTGCTGGCCGCCTCCGCCCAGCAAGCCGCCGACGGCACGCAGACCGGTCAGTACGTCCTCTCCGACGCCGGTTTCGTGGTCGACGGCACGATCGTCTCCGGTGTGCTCGGCATCATCAACCCGGCGCTGAACACGCTGATCGCGCTCGCGAACACCAGCGGTGCGGGACTGACGAATCCGTTCTCGTCGGGCACGGTCCAGCTGACGCTCGACGACCTGACCTCGGCCGCCGGTGTCTCCAGCGTCAACGCTCTGCCGCCGGGCACCGACCTGCTCTCGTACGTCCCGCAGGCCGTGGCGAACAAGATCGTCAGCCAGGTCGACGGTGTGCTGAACGCGGCGAGCGCCCTCGCCACGAACCTGCGGTCGAACATCTTCACCGCGGCTGCGGGCATCGCCCTGCAAGCGGCCGTCGACACCGCGAAGGCGACGATCGTGCCGGCGCTGAACGGGATCAGCAGCACCGTCGTCACCCCGCTCAGCAATGCGCTGACGCAACTGGCACAGATGCAGGTCAACGTGCAGTCGACCGGTTCGGACGGTTCGTTCACGCAGACCGCGCTGCGTCTGGGCCTCGGTCCCTCCGGGTCGGTGGCCAGCGTGAACCTCGCGAACGCGACGGTCGGTCCCAACGCCGGACAGCTCGCCGTTCCGGTCGCCGGGCCCGAGTCGTCAGCCCTGGCCGGCGGGTTCATCGGCGTCGGTGCGATCGTTCTGGCCGGGATCGCGTTGCGTCGTCGTGCCCGTGCGGCATCCATCCGGGGCTGACGCGATGTACCGCAACGGCGCGATGGGCGGAGGGGCCGCGATCCTTGCGGTCACCGGCTCGACGGCCCCGACGGCGACGCTCGTCGTCGTCGGGGCCGGCGCGGCCCTGCTCGGCGCACTCCTGGCGTGGCGCTCGGCGTGGCTGCGCGGTCACGGCGACGAGGCGGCGGCATCCGGAGAGGCCCGACGAAACTCGTGAACCCTCTCGACATCCTCTTCTCGCTCTCGTTCGTGTTCCTGGTGATGTTCCTGACCTACACGACGCTCATCGTCGTCCCGTTCGCTCGTCGGAGGCGCGCTCGCGGCGGCGACCGTCGGGAGTTCGAGTGGCACGCCTTCATCCCCTGCCGGGATGAGGCGACCGTGATCGCGGAGACGCTGACGAGGATGCGGGAGCGGTTCCCCGACGTGCACGTGTGGATCATCGATGACGCGAGCACGGACGGCACCGGGGACATCGTCTCGACCGTCGCCGCCGGCGACTGCTTCGTGCACGCGGTGATCCGCCGCCTCCCCGACGCTCGCACCGGCAAAGGGGCGGCCCTCAACGCCGCCTACGCGCAGCTGATGCACTGGCGGGCGTCCCGGGGCGAGGGCGGTGTCGAAGACGATCGCACCATCGTGATCGTCCTCGACGCCGATGGATCCCTCGCCCCGAACGCCCTCCGTCAGGCGTCGGGCCCCACCGCCTTCGGCTCAGCCGACGTCGGTGCCGTGCAGGTCGCGGTGCGGATGAGCAACAGAGACGACCCCGCACCCCTGGGGGGACGGGGTCGTCTCGCTCAGGCGTGGGCTCGCTACCTCGTGAGGATGCAGGACATCGAGTTCCGCACCACGATCGCGGCGATGCAGGTCCTGCGGATGCGCACGGTCTCGGTCGGTCTCGGCGGAAACGGGCAGTTCACCCGTCTGAGTGCCCTCCGTGCGGCCTCGTCGGCGAAGGGGGAACCGTGGGGCGATGCGCTGCTCGAGGACTACGAGGTGGGGCTGCGGATCATGCTCGCCGGATATCGGACGGTGTACGTCCACGACACGTGGGTCTCACAGGAAGCACTCCCCTCGGCGCGTCGACTGCTCACGCAGCGCACGCGATGGTGCCAGGGCGGACTGCAGTGCGCACGGTACCTCCCGCGCATCTTCTCGTCACGTCATTTCACCAATGCCGGCGCCCTCGAGGCGGCGTACTTCCTCGCGATCCCCTATATCCAGCTCGCCGGATCGGTGCTGTGGCCCAGCGTGGCCGTGGCGATGCTCGTTTCGGGGGCCCTCGCGCCCGGTGGCATCCTCAGCTGGGTCTCGTCGTCCACGTGGATCCTGCCGCTGTGGGTGCTCACCGGCATCCTGCCGTTCTCGCTCTGGCCGCTCGTGTACGTGCTGCGCGAGGAGCGACACCCGCTCTGGCGTGCGGCGGTGTGGGGGCTGGGCTACTGGCTGTACATGTACCAGAGCTACGTCTGCGTGATCCGCGCGTTCGGCCGCATGCTGACGGGGCGGCGCGGGTGGACGAAGACACGCCGCAACGCCGAGGCCGGACGCCTTCTGCTGGCGGTCGAGTCGTGAGCGTCGCCGCGGCCGTCTCCCTCCCCCGCGCGGGTCGGGCCCATCGCACGCTACTGGTGGCGCTTCTGCTCGCGATCGCGGCACTGTTGGTCATCGCGGAAGCCGACACGCGTCGGGCCGAGGCACAGCTCGCGCGCGCCGTCGTCGCCGCGCTCACCCCCGGTCGCGCGGTCGCGTCGGGCTCGATCGTGTACTTCGGCATCGGCACCCCCGAGGTCGCGGGACTCTCGATCACGGCTCTGTGCTCGACGACCGTCCTCGTCGTTCCGTTGGTCCTCCTGGCCGCCGCCGTGCTGGGGGTGACGCGCGCACGCTCCGCGCGGGTCGTTCTGGGTCTCGCCGTCGGCGTGGCCGTCGCCGTGGCCAGCAACATGATCCGTTTCGGCTCCGCCGCGTGGGCGTACAGCGGATACGGGCGCGAGGGCTTCGACCTCGTGCATCGCTACCTCGGCTCGCTCTTCGTCATCGCCGGCTTCATCGCCGCGATCCTTCTCGTATTGCGCATCGCCCTGCGCGAGTCCCCGCGGCGAGGCGTTGCGGATCCCGACGTCGGACGACGAGGTCGCGCACGCGCCGGGGGCGCCTCGCACCCCGTCCGACGAGACGGCTCCACGACCACGTCGACGGCCAGAAGTGCCACGCCCCCCGCCGATCACCCCGATGTTGCGGCACCCCTTCGCCGCGACCGACGCCGCACCGGTACCGGACCGGGCAGAAAGGACCGCCGATGAGTCGTCCCTGGATCGATGTCGTGTACGGCACCCGCCCGGAGGCGGTGAAGTGCGCGCCGCTGGTCGCGGAACTCCGGCGACGCAGTTCCGCGCGCACGACCGTGACCGTCACCGGTCAGCACCGGCAGATGGCCGACGAGGTCAACGCGTCGTTCGGTATCGCGCCCGACGTCGACCTCGATGTCTTTCGGAGCGGGGCATCGCTCGCCGAGACATCGTCCGCGATCTTCGCCGCCCTCGCGCACCGCTGGGCGGAGGCGGCCCCGGATGCCGTCGTCGTGCAGGGAGACACCGCCAGTGCCGCGCTCGCCGCCGTCGCGGCGTACTACGCGGGGTCGCGCGTGATCCACCTGGAGGCCGGGCTGCGATCGGGCGATCTGCGCTCGCCCTTCCCCGAGGAAGGCAACCGCCGGCTGATCGCGCCACTGGCCTCGCTTCATCTCGCACCGACCGACAGCGCGGCCGCCAACCTCCGCGCCGAGGGGGTCGCCCCCGACGACATCGTGGTCACGGGCAACACCGGTATCGATGCCCTCCGCTGGCAGAGGACGCATCCGCAGCGCTTCGACGATCCCGCGATGGAGGAGATCGCGAACGGGTGGGAAAGGATCGTGCTCGTCACGGTCCACCGGCGCGAGTCGTGGGACGGCCCGCTCGCGCGCGTCGTGGCCGCGGTGGCCGAGACGGTCACCGCCCGCTCCGGCGTCGTGGCCATCCTGCCGATGCACCCGAACCCGCGCGTACGCCGCGAGGTCCTCTCGGCTGTGGGCGACACCGATCGCGTGATCCTGTGCGAACCTCTGCCCTACGCCCAGTTCGGTCGCCTGCTCGCCCGCGCTCATTGCGTGGTCACGGACTCGGGCGGGGTGCAGGAGGAGGCTCCCGCGCTCGGCGTGCCCGCCCTGGTCGTGCGGGACACCACCGAGCGCGGAGAGGGGGTCGAGGCCGGAGCCGCGCGGCTCATCGGCACACGCCGGGAGGTGGTCGCCGCCGAACTTGCCACCCTGCTCGACGACCCCGCCGCACACGCCCGTATGTCTCGTGCCCGGGAGCTCTACGGCGATGGCCGGGCAGCCCCGCGAGCGGCCGACGCGATCGAGCGCCTGCTCGGTGTCGCACGCTCCGATGCCCTGGCGGGCTGACGCTCGCGGGAGCGCCCCGCGATCGCGGACGAGCTCTCCCCGCCCGCAAGCGCATCGCGTCCGCCGACCGGCGGAGTCCGAGCCCCGGCCGGCCGCGCGCGGTCAGCCGTCGATCACCGCGACCAGTTCGTCCAGGAAAGCCGCGAAGTCCGTGCCGCGGCGAACGATGCGCTGCACGCTGTCGCGCTCGCTGAAGACCTCGACGAACTGCTCGAACACCGTCTGGAACGCCTCGCGGTCGGTCTCGCTGAAAGCGACGAGCGCCACCACCTGCACGCGGCCCTCGCCCCAGGCGATCGAGGGGTCGGCGATGCCGATCGCGATGCGGGTCTGGGTCGCGGTCATGCCCATCGCGTGCGGAACGGCGAGAGCGTCGGTGAACGCCGTGGACGAGATCGCCTCGCGCTCCACCGCCCGGGCGACGTACGCCTCGTCGATCACGTTCTGCTCGACCAGCATGCCGCCGAGACGCCGGATGACGCCCGCCTCGCCCTCGGCGGCATCCACCCCCCGCACGAAAGCCTCGGGCGTGAAGTACCGCTCGAGCTCGGCCCGGAGACGGGCGAGGCGGCGACCGCGGCGGATACGCCCGGCCGCGGCCTGCACCCGCTCGACGTCGGCGTCGGTGAGGAACGGCTGGATACGTACGAACCGGTCCCCCGGACGTGGCGGATCGATGGTCGTGAGCACGAGGTCGGTCTCGATCGAGTCCCACGCCGGGTCGATGCGGGTCTCGACGCCGACGACCTCGATGGCCTGACCGAGCGAGCGGTCGACGCTCGAACGCAGCAGCTCGTGCAGTTCGTAGTACCCCGGGCACACGATCGTCGCCGTCAGCAGCTGATCGGCCCGACGACTGCGCTCCAGTCGCCCGCCGACGTGCATCGCGATGTAGGCGATCTCGTCGTCGAGGATCGGGATGCCGAGACCGTCCTGCAGCCCCTTCGCGATGTACACCGCGACCTCGAAGATCATCGGGTACGTCGACTTCAGCGACCGCGTCAGCGGGTTGCGCGACCACGCCTGCTCACGCGATCGGTGCAGCAGGTTCTGCACGTGCAGCGCCAGGCGCAGGATGAAGTCGTCGTGTGCGATGTCGACGAGGAACTCGGATGCCGCATTCTCGACGACCCGTCGCACGGCCGTCTCGACCGAGGGATCCAGGCGAGCACGCACGCCGTCTCCGCCCGGGGATCCCGGGGCGACGATGCGCGTCAGCACCAGGGTCGCGAGATGCCGCAGATCGCCCGAGCCGAGCTGGACGCCGATGTGCTTCAGGGTGAGCCGGTCGAGCACGTCGACCACGGCGGCCGCCGCGTCCGAGGAGTCGCCGCCGGGAGAGCCGAGGGCGCGGTCGCGAGTGGTGCGGTCGGCGGCGATCGCGATGTGCATCACGACGTCGCCGATGCCGATCTCGTTGACGTAGTAGCCCAGCGCCCCGAGTTCCGCGACGAGCTCGGCTTTGAACGGCCCGAAGGCGCGCGCCCCGACCGACTGCTCGCCGAGCGTGCGGCGCAGGGCGTCGAGGTCGAAGAGTCCGGCGTCCATCTCGTCGTGGGCGAGCTTCGACAACAGGCGGCGCTGGGCGACCTCGGTTCCGCGCAGGCGAGCGGTGGATGCCGAGCGCTCGAGGGTGAGCTCGGTTCCGCCGAGCAGTCCCCGGACCCGGGACAGGTCGGCCTCGAGGGTCGCCGCGCTGACGTGCAGGGCGTCCGCCGTGTCGTAGACGTCGATCCCCTCGGCGGAATCCAGCAATCGGCGCACGAGGGTGTGGAGGCGGTCGCGGGGGGTGCCGGCATCCGTTCCGGTGAGGGCACGAAGGGCCGCGGCCGCCGCCGTCCCCGCGCGATAGCCCAGCGGACCGGACTCGATCGCCGCGCCGCCCGGGACGCGCGCGTTGATCGCCGTGACGTAGGAACGGATGCTGCGCGGGGTCACCCCGAGGGCGTCGGCGAGCGATGCCGCGGTCGACCATTCCCCGTCCCGCAGCAACAGGGCCAGCAGGCGGTCTTGGCGAGCTTTCGTCGTCACGATCCGTCCTCCGCGCCGCACCGGTGAGCGGCGATTCGTCCATCCTTTCACGCCCTCCCGCACCGGGCGCAGGAGCGTGCACGCTCGCAGCGGAAAGGTCACGGCATCCGCGTTCCGGGGGGTGGGAAACGAACCTGGTTGTCCGCTGTGAGCGGGGTGCGGACAATCGAGAGGAAGAAAGGCCGGTCGATGAAGATCCTCGTGGTGTGTGGAGCGGGTGCGTCGAGCACGTTCGTCGCGCAACGCGTTCGTCGCGCTGCCCACGAGAAGGGCCTGGACTACTCCGCGTCGGCGGGAACCTCGCAGTCCCTCCCGATCGACCTGGACGCGGCCGACATCGTGCTGGTGGGTCCGCACCTGGCCCTCGAGCTCGAGGACATCCGCCTCCAAGCCACGCCCCGCGGCGTGAGCGTGGTGCTGCTTCCCGACGATGTCTTCACCGACCACAGCGGCACCCGAACCCTCGCCCTGGTCGAGGACGCCCTGCGATCCCGCCAGCCCGCGGACACGATCTGAAAAACGACGGAGAGGACACCATGCCCCACTTGACCCGCACCGTCCGCATCGGATCGTCGCACGGCCTGCACGCGCGCCCCGCGAAGCTCTTCGCCCAGGCGGCGAAGGACTCCGGTATCCCCGTGACCCTCGCCAAAGACGCCGGCAAGCCCATCAACGCCGCGAGCATCCTCGGGATCATCGCTCTCGGGCTCGAGCAGGGCGACTACGTGACCCTCACCGCCGACGGCGACACCGCCGAAGCGACGTTGGAGCGCCTCGCGGAGCTTCTGACCACCGACCACGACGCCGAGTAAAGGAAACACAGCACCATGACGGAACTCCGTGGAGTCGGAATCGGACTGGGCGTCGCCCAGGGACCCATCGCGCGCATGGCAGAGCCCCTGCCCGCCCCGAAGGACGCGAAGAGCGAGCTCTCGGTCGAAGACGAGACCGCGCGCGTGCGCGAGGCCATCGGCGCCGTCGCCCGTGAGCTCGAAGCCCGCGGCGCCCAGGCCGGGGGAGCTGCGCGCGACGTGCTCGAGGCGCAGGCGATGATCGCCGAGGACCCCACGCTCGAGGCCGAGGTCGACAGCCGTCTGGCGGCCGGGAAGACCGGCGAGTTCGCCGTGCACGATGCCTTCTCCTCCTTCCGCGAGCAGCTCGTGGCCCTCGGCGGCTATCTGGGTGAGCGTGCCGCCGACCTCGACGACGTCGCCCAGCGGGTCATCGCGCGTCTGCGCGGGGTCGCAGCTCCCGGCATCCCGGATCCGGGCCACCCCTTCGTGCTGGTCGCCAAGGATCTGGCACCCGCCGACACCGCCCTGCTCGACCTCGAGAAGGTGCTCGCCCTGATCACGACCGAGGGCGGTCCCACCTCGCACACGGCGATCCTGGCCCGAGAGAAGTCGATCGTCGCCGTCGTCGGCGCGGCCGGCGCGAAAGACCTCGTCGACGGGCAGTCCGTCATCGTGGACGCCGCCGCAGGTGTCGTCACCGTCGATCCCACCGACGACGACCTCGCCCGCGCGCAGAACCGCGCCGACGCCCGCAGGACCGCGGCATCCGCCCCCATCACCGACGGCGCCCTCTCCGACGGCACGAAGGTCCCCCTGCTCGCGAACCTCGGCAAGCCCGGCGGCGCGGCCGAGGCCGTCGAGCTCGGCGCCGAGGGCGTGGGTCTGTTCCGCACCGAGTTCCTCTTCCTCAGCTCGAGCTCCGCGCCCACCGTCGAGGAGCAGCGCGCCGCCTACATCGAACTGCTCAGCGCTTTCCCCGGCAAGAAGGTCGTCGTGCGTGTGCTCGACGCTGGCGCCGACAAGCCGCTGCCCTTCCTCAACGACGCGCACGAAGAGAACCCGGCGCTGGGCCTGCGGGGCCTGCGCGCCCTCCGCGCGAGCGAGGACATCCTGCGCGAGCAGCTCACCGCCCTGGCGGAAGCGGATGCCGCGACCCGGGCTTCCGAGGCGGGCCCGGCCGACCTCTGGGTCATGGCGCCGATGGTCTCGACCGTCGAGGAGACCCGTTACTTCACCGCACTGGCGAAGGACTACGGCCTGAAGACCACCGGTGTGATGGTCGAGGTGCCCTCGTCGGCGCTGCTGGCCGACCGGATCCTGCAGATCGCGGATTTCGCCTCGATCGGCACCAACGACCTGACGCAGTACACGCTCGCCGCGGACCGCCTGCTCGGCTCGGTCGCGTCGTTCCAGGACCCGTGGCACCCGGCCGTGCTGCGCCTCATCCGCGAGGTCGGGGCCGCCGGTCGCGCTCACGACAAGCCCGTCGGCATCTGCGGCGAGGCGGCGGCCGACCCGCTGCTCGCTGTCGTGCTGGTCGGTCTCGGCGCCACCACGCTGTCGATGGCTCCCACGGCCCTCGCCGACGTGCGCGCCACCTTGCTCACCCACTCTCTCGACGATGCCCGTCGCATCGCCGAGGCCGCCCTGGCCGCGGATGACGCGGCCTCTGCCCGAGAGGCCGCCCAGGCAGCCTCCGCCCACTCGGCGGCGTAAGCCGCCCCCCACCGCGGCTCCGGCCGTGCAGCCAGTCAAGGAGACACAGCAATGACGACGACGTCACCCACCAAGAAGCCGGGAGGGGCTCGGATCGCGGTTCAGCGATTCGGCACGTTCCTCTCCGGCATGATCATGCCGAACATCGCGGCATTCATCGCATGGGGTTTCATCACCATGCTCTTCATCCCCGCCGGCTTCTTCGGTGCCAACAGCCCCTTCGGCTGGCACTGGGCTCCGGTCGCCGAGATCCTCGGCGGCGGCGGCGACGCCGCGACCATCAACTGGCCGGGCGCCATGACCGCGCTGACCGCGAACGCGGACGGCGGCACCTACCAGGGCTACGTCGGCCTGGTCAGCGTCATGATCACGTACCTGCTGCCGCTGCTCATCGCCAACACCGGTGGGCGCATCGTCTACGGCGCGCGCGGTGGCGTGGTCGCCACGATCGCAGTGATGGGCGTCATCGTCGGCACCAACATCCCGATGTTCCTCGGCGCGATGATCATGGGCCCGCTCGCGGCCTGGGTCACCAAGCAGATGGACAAGCTGTGGGACGGCAAGATCCGCCCCGGCTTCGAGATGCTCGTGAACAACTTCTCCGCCGGCATCCTCGGAATGATCCTCGCGATCGTCGGCTTCTTCGCCTTCGGCCCGGTCTTCCTCGGTATCAGCGCGGTCCTCGGCAGCATCGTCGCGTTCCTCGTGCAGTTCAACCTGCTCCCGGTGCTGTCGATCATCGTCGAGCCGGCCAAGGTGTTGTTCCTCAACAACGCGATCAACCACGGTGTCTTCACCCCTCTCGGCATCGAGCAGGCGGCGGAGTCGGGCAAGTCGATCCTGTTCCTCATCGAGGCGAACCCCGGCCCCGGCCTGGGTCTGCTGCTCGCCTTCACCTTCTTCGGTGTCGGCGCGGCGAAGGCGTCGGCCCCCGGCGCGATCATCATCCAGTTCCTCGGCGGCATCCACGAGATCTACTTCCCGTACGCCCTCGCGAAGCCCATGACGATCCTTGCGCTGATCGCCGGTGGTGCCTCGGGTGTCGCGACGAACATGATCTTCCAGGGCGGCCTGGCCTTCCCTGCCGCTCCCGGCAGCATCATCGCCGTCACCGTCGCCGCCATCGGCGCCGGTCCCGCCAACCTCCTCGTGGTCTACCTGTCGGTCGTCGTGGCCGCCGCGGTGACCTTCCTGGTGGCCGGCGTCATCCTCCGCGCCTCGCGCAAGCGCGACCAGGAGGCCGAGGGCGACAGCTTCGCCGCCGCGATCGACCAGACCGCGGCCAACAAGGGCAAGGAGTCCTCGGCCCTCGGCGCCCTCCGCACCCGTGCCGCCGGCACGACCGGCTCGGGCACGACCGAGGCGGCCGACCGCGATGTCGACGCCGTCCTCGGCGGCGCCGCGGGAACCGTGGCGACCAAGCAGCTGAACAACATCGTGTTCGCCTGCGACGCCGGCATGGGCTCCTCGGCCATGGGCGCCAGCGTCCTGCGCAACAAGATCAAGAAGGCCGGCATCGACGGCGTCACGGTCACCAACCAGGCGATCGCGAACCTCGACGGCTCCGCCGACCTGGTCATCACGCAGAACCAGCTCACCGACCGCGCCAAGGCGCAGTCGCCCGACTCGCTCCACGTGTCGGTCGACAACTTCATGAACTCGCCGAAGTACGACGAGGTCGTGGAGATGGTGCGCGCTCAGCACGAGGCCAAGTAATCCCCTAGCACGCCAGGGGTCGGTGCGTCAGCCCGACCCCTGGCGTCTTCCCGTCCGGCCCGCGTTTTGCGAGGCTGGACAGCACGACGAGAAAGGCGAGAACCATGTCAGACGTCCTCCGCAGTGAATCCGTCCGCATCCACCCCGGCAGCGCCACCCGCGAGGAGGCGATGAAAGAGGCGGCCGACCTGCTCCAGGCCACCGGTGCCGTCACCGCCGAGTACTTCGACGCCATGCAGCAGCGCGAAGAGACCGTGTCGACGTACATGGGCAACGAGCTCGCCATCCCCCACGGCACCAACGAGACCAAGCAGGCCATCCTCACCTCGGGCCTGTCGGTCGTCCGCTACGACGGCGGCGTGGACTGGGGCGGAGAGCCCGTCACGTTCGTGATCGGCATCGCCGGCAAGGGCGACGAGCACCTCGAGATCCTGTCGCAGATCGCCATCCTCTTCTCCGAGGAGGACGACGTCGCGCGTCTGAAGGCCGCCTCCTCCCCCGAGGAGCTCTTCGAGGCCCTCTCCGGATCCGTCAACGCATGAAGGCCGTCCACTTCGGCGCCGGCAACATCGGCCGCGGCTTCGTCGGCCTGCTCCTGCACGAGGGCGGCTACGAGCTGGTCTTCTCGGATGTCTCGGCCGCTCTGGTCGAGGCCATCAACTCGGCGTCGTCGTACACCGTCCACGAGGTGGGCGAGGGCGGCGTCGACAAAGAGGTGACGGGCTTCCGCGCGATCGACAGTTCCGTGGACGCCGAGGCGCTCGTCGACGAGATCGCGACCGCCGACGTGGTGACCACCGCCGTCGGCCCCACCATCTTGAAGTTCGTGGCCCCGCACATCGTGGCGGGTCTCGCCCTGCGCGATCCGGCGCTCCCCCCGCTGCAGATCATGGCGTGCGAGAACGCGATCGGCGCGACCGATCAGCTGCGCGAGCACGTGGTCGAGCTCGCGGGCGAGTCGTGGGATGCCTTGGCATCCCGTGCCGTCTTCGCCAACACCGCGGTCGACCGGATCGTCCCGGCGCAGTCCGGTGGCGGTGTCGATGTCACCGTCGAGCCGTTCTACGAGTGGGCGATCGAGCGTCTGCCGTTCGGCGACACCCCGCCGAGCATCCCCGGCGCGCACTTCGTCGACGACCTCGAGCCCTACATCGAGCGCAAGCTCTTCACGGTCAACACCGGGCACGCCACCACGGCGTACTTCGGCGCGCAAGCCGGGATCGACCGCATCTCGGACGCTCTGTCGAACCCCGAGATCGCGGCCAAGGTCGAGGCGGCCCTCGAGGAGACCAGCGCTCTGCTCGTCGAGAAGCACGAGCTCGACGCCGACGTGCAGGGTGAGTACCGCGCGACCATCCTGCGCCGGTTCCGCAACACCGCCCTCCCCGACACCGTGTGGCGGGTGGGCCGCCAGCCCCTGCGCAAACTCTCGCGACACGAGCGCTTCGTGGGCCCGGCGGCCGAAGCCGTCGACCGGGGTCTTCCCGTCGACGCGCTGGTGGCCGCGATGGCCGCGGCTCTCGAGTTCTCGGATGCCGAGGACGCCCAGGCCGTCGACCTGCAGCGGATGCTGCGCGAGCTCGACGCCGAGACGTTCACCGCCGAGGTCACCGGCCTCGACGTCGAGCACCCGTTGTACGCGCGCATCGTCGAGATCGTGTCGGCCCGCAAGGCTGCCCTTCCCGCCTGACACCCGCTACGCTCCGAACCTCCGCCGATGTGACGCCCCGCGCGCCACATCGGCGGAGGCGTTTCGGCGGGGGGGTCCCGCGCCCTCGACGCCGACCGGCGAGGATACGCTCGAGAGGTGACCCCCAGCGAGACCCCCGCCGATCCCCCTCCCGCGCGCGCTCCTCGCCGTCGCCGGCGATGGCTGCGGTGGACTCTCGGCGGGTTGGGCGCTCTCGTCGTGCTGCTGGTCGTCGGCATCCTGGTCTACACCCAGGTGGGAGTGATGGGCGCCGAACCCGGCCCGCTCGCCGAGGCCCGGGCGAACCCGGCTCTGACGATCACCGATGACGGTGCGGGCATCGTCCTCTCCCCCGCGACGGGGGCGACCGGGCAGGGGCTGGTCTTCATCCCGGGCGCGAAGGTCGAGGCGGAGGGGTACATCGCCACCTTCGCGGACACGGTCGTCGACGACGGTGTGACCGTGGTGATCACGCGCCCCTGGCTCAACCTGGCCTTCTTCGATCCCCGTCCCCTGTCGACGTTCACCGACCTCGCGCCGGACGTGTCGACCTGGGCTGTCGGCGGTCATTCCCTCGGCGGCGTCCGCGCCTGCCAGCTCGCCGGCGACGCCGACGCTCTCGTGCTCTTCGCCTCGTACTGCGCGAACGACCTCTCGGCATCCGGCCTTCCCGTCCTCAGCCTCTCGGGATCCGAAGACGGCCTGTCCACCCCGCAGAAGATCGCGGATGCCAAGGGCGAGCTGCCCGCGACCGCCACCTTCGTCGAGATCCCCGGCGCCTCGCACGCCTCGTTCGGCTCCTACGGTCCGCAACCCGGCGATGGCACCCCCACGGCCGACCCCGCCGAGGTCGACCGGGTGATCGCCGAGCAGCTCGCGGGCTTCCTGCCGCGGCCCTGACGCCGCCCGCGGTCGCGCGGACGGCCACGCGAGCGAAACTCCTGAGAACCTCGCCGCTCAGGCACCATCGCCGCCGAGGCACGGCGCGTGCAGCGCGGAAGGTCAGGAGTTCGGCACGGGCGAGCTCGGTGCCGCCCGTTCCTCCCCGGCACCCGTCATCCACAGCTCGGGCGCTCGCCAAACGAAGACGGCGATCAGATCGGCCAGGGTGTCCGGGTGACGTCCCTCGTTCCCCTTTCCGAAGAGAACCAGGAGACGGTGTGGACGACGCGCGAACTCCTGGCCGCCGGATGGTCGCGGCGCGCTCTCGCTCGCGCTGTCGCAGACGGCAGCCTTGCGCGTGTGCGGCAGGGGCGGTTCGTCGCGGCCGGAACGCACGGCGACATCGTCGCGGCTGCGCGTCTGGGCGGGCGGCTGGACTGCATCAGCCTGTTGGCCATGCGCGGGGTGTTCGTCCATCATCATTCGCACCGCCACGTGCAGCAGGACCCGTTGGCGAGCCGTCGACCTCCGGCACCCCGCGACGTCGTCTACCACTGGCGTGCATCGTCGGCACCACGCGATCGTGCCGCAGTCGATGTCGTCGAGGCGCTCGCCCAGGCGATCCGATGCCAACCGCCGCGGTCCGCTGTCGCCACCCTCGACAACGCCTGGCACCTCGGGCTTGTCGATGAAGCAGACATCGCCGAAGTCTTCGCGCGCGTCCCCCATCGCTTCCGGGCCCTGCGTCCACTGCTGGATTCGCGTGCGGAAGCGGGGACCGAGTCGCTGGTTCGTCTGCTTCTGCGTCAGCTGGGCTGCCGCGTCGAGCTGCAGGTCCGTATCGATGGCGTGGGCCGTGTCGACCTGCTCGTCGACGGATGGCTCATCGTCGAGTGCGACAGCGAGCAGTTCCACGGCTCCTGGCCAGTCCATAAGAAGGACCGGCGCCGCGACATGGCCGCTCTGGAACGCGGCTACGCCACGCTGCGACTGCTAGCCGAAGACATCCTGTATCACCCGGACCGTGTCCGCGCCGCTCTCGAGCGCATCTTGCTGCACGGCGCTCCGGGCCGCACTCCTGAGTCTTCGACCCCACAGCGCCGCGACCGGCCCACGTGACGGCGTGCGGGCGCACAAGTCAGGAGTTTCGCACGCCACACGCCCGGGCACGCCGTCCCTCCGTCTCACGCTCGGCTCCCCCGCCCGCAGCGCGGACGGCGACCCCGACCGCACCGAACTCCTGAGAAACGGTGCGATCGCGCCTGGGCAGGGCACTGCGCCGCCGCGTCATGCGCACATCTCAGGAGTTTCGCACGCCGCGCGCCCCTCCCCGCCGCTCCCGGAAACGACGACGGCGCCCACCGAAACCGGTGAGCGCCGCCCGCACCGCGTCAGCGGTGGAACCCCTCCGAGATGATCTCGATGAGCTCCTCGCGTTCCTCGACCGGCAGGAAGGCCCCCGCCGCCGCGTTCAGCTGGAACGCCTCGAGGTCGTCGAGGTCGTACTCGAACGCCTGCGCGAGCAGACCCAGCTCGCGCGTGAGCGTGGTGGCGCTCATGAGGCGGTTGTCGACGTTCACCGTGACCGAGAAGTCGAGCTGGTACAGCAGGTCGAACGGGTGGGCGTCCATCGTGTCGCCCCAGGCCGTGACGGCCCCGCTCTGCAGGTTCGACGTGGGCGACAGCTCGAGCGTGATCTCGCGATCGCGTACCCAGCGGGCGAGGTCACCGAAAGTGACCTGCACCTCTTCGCCCTCGCGCGAGACGACATCGAGGTCGTTGGCGATGCGCACGCCGTGACCGAGACGCAGCGCCCGTCCGTCGAGGAGAGCGGAGCGGATCGATGCCAGTCCCGCCCCCTCTCCCGCGTGCACGGTGGTGGGGAAGAACTGCTCGGCCAGGTAGTCGAACGCCTCGCGATGCCGCTGCGGCAGGAACCCGTCCTCCGGTCCGGCGAGGTCGAAGCCGACCACACCGCGCCCGCGCCACGAGACCGCGAGCTCGGCGATGTCGCGCGCGTTGTCGTTGTGCCGGAGGGCCGTCAGCAGCTGTCCGACGCGGATGTCGCGGCCGCGTGCGTCGGCGGCATCTTCGCCCTGCTCGATGCCTTCCTGCACGGCGTCCACGACGTCGTCGAGGCTGAGACCGCGGGTGAGGTGCTGCTCGGGGGCCCACCGCACCTCGCCGTAGACGACGCCGTCGGCCGCGAGGTCTTCGACGAACTCCTTGGCCGTGCGTACGAGGCCCTCACGGGTCTGCATGACGCCGACGGTCACCGAGAACTTCTCGAGGTAATCCTCCAGCGAGCCTCCGTCGAGGTGGTCCGAGAACCACCCTTCGAGGCCCTTCGCGTCGTCGGCGGGCAGGTCGAGCCCGATCTCGTCAGCCAGCTCGAGCACCGTCTGCGGGCGCAGCCCGCCGTCGAGGTGGTCGTGCAGCGAGACCTTCGGCAGATCGGCGATCTTCGTCCGGCCGATGCGGAATTCTTCGGATGCCACGGTTTCCCTCTTTCCGGATGCCATCACGCGGTGATGTGCTCGCGAACGATGGGCGATGCCGCGGGGGCGGTGTCGCCGATCTCGAGGGCGCCCTCGACGGCGCCGAGCGCACGCTCGAAGCGCGACTCGTCGTCCGCGGACAGGGTGAACAGCGGCTGACCGGCGGTCACGGACTGCCCGACGGTGACGTGCAGGTCGATTCCCGCGGCGTGCACGACGGCGTCCTCGGCCCGTGCGCGACCCGCGCCCAGGCGCCAGGCGCCGATGCCGAACGGCAGAGCCTCGACGCGCGTGACGACGCCCGCACGCTCGGCCACGACCGTGTGCGTCTCACGCGGCTCGGGGAGAGCGGCATCCGGATCTCCGTCCTGCGCGCGGATCATGCGGTTCCAGACGTCCATCGCACGGCCGTCCTTCAGCGCTTCCTCGACGTCGGCGTCGGGCCTGCCCGCCAGCGTGAGCATCTCACGGGCCAGTGCCACCGTCAGCTCGACGACGTCGGCGGGTCCTCCCCCGGCGAGCACCTCCACCGACTCGCGCACCTCGTTGGCATTGCCGATGGCCAGGCCCAACGGGGTGTTCATGTCGGTCAGCAGGGCGGTGGTGTTCACTCCCGAGTCGGTGCCGAGCGCGACCATCGTCTCGGCGAGCTCGCGCGCGCGGTCGATGTCCTGCATGAAGGCGCCGGAGCCGAACTTCACGTCGAGAACGAGTGAGTCGGTGCCCTCGGCGATCTTCTTCGACATGATGCTCGAGGCGATCAGCGGGATCGCCTCGACGGTACCGGTGACGTCGCGGAGCGCGTAGAGCTTCTTGTCGGCGGGGGCCAGGCCCGTGCCGGCGGCGCAGATGACCGCGCCCACGTCGCGCAGCTGCGCCATGATCTCGTCGTTCGACAGCGCTGCACGCCAGCCGGGGATGGACTCGAGCTTGTCGAGCGTCCCGCCGGTGTGGCCGAGTCCACGGCCCGAGAGCTGCGGTACCGCGACGCCGAAGGCGGCGACCAGCGGGGCGAGCGGAAGGGTGATCTTGTCGCCTACGCCGCCGGTCGAGTGCTTGTCGACGGTGACCTTGCCGAGCGAGCCGAAGTCCATGCGCTCACCCGAGGCGATCATCGCGTCGGTGAGCACGCGGATCTGGTCGCGACCGAGGCCGTTCAACAGCACCGCCATGGTGAACGCCGACATCTGCGCGTCCATGACGTAGCCGCGCGTGTACGCGTCGACCAGCCAGCGGATCTCGCCCTCGGTGATGGCGCGTCCGTCGCGCTGCGCACGGATGATGTCGACGGCGTCGTACTGCTCGGCGCTCATCGTGCCGCCTCCTCGAGGTCGCGGGGCCCGAAGGCGTCGGGGAGCACCTCGTCGATGGTCCGGATGCCGCTGACGGTCTCGAGCAGCATGCCCGGGATCGCGTGCTCGAACAGCAGCTGTCGGCAGCGTCCGCACGGCATGAGCGTGCGGCCCTCACCGTCGACGCAGACGAAGGCCACGAGCTGGCCGCCCCCGCTCATGTGCAGGTCGGATACGAGTCCGCACTCGGCGCACAACGTCACGCCGTACGAGGCGTTCTCGACGTTGCACCCCGAGACGATGCGCCCGTCGGCGACGAGCGCCGCGGCGCCCACCTTGAAGCGCGAGTAGGGCGCGTAGGCGCGGTGCATGGCATCCGTGGCGGCCGAACGAAGTTCGTCCCAGTCGATGTCGGTCATCGTGGAGTGGTGGATCCTCTCGTGAAGGGAAGGGGGTCAGCCCTTGATGTAGGGCTTTCCGGCGGCTGCGGGCCCCCGGATCTGGCCGGCGAAACCCGCCACCGCGATGATCGTCACGATGTAGGGCAGCATGAGCATGAACTCGCTGGGGATGGGCGTGCGCAGCACCGTGAGCAGGTTCTGCAGGTTCGTCGCGAAGCCGAACAGCAGTGCCGCGAGCGTCGCGCGGATCGGGTCCCAGCGACCGAAGATGACGGCGGCGAGGGCGATGAAGCCCAGGCCCGCGGTCATCTCCTTGGTGAACTGACCCACCGACACGAGGGTGAAGTACGCGCCGCCGATACCGGCGATCGCACCGGCGAGCGAGACGTTCCAGAAGCGGCTCGAGTTGACCTTGATTCCGACGGTGTCGGCGGCCTGGGGGTGCTCGCCCACGGCACGCAGGCGAAGACCCCAGCGGGTGCGGTACAGGCCCCACGCGACCACGGCGACGACGGCGTACATCAGGTAGACGATGAAGGTCTGGTTGAACAGCACCGGTCCGATGATCGGGATGTCGCCCAGCAGGGGGATCTCGATGCGGGGGAAGCGCTCCGGGCGGTTCAGCACGTCCTCGTTCGGCACGAGCAGCGCGCCGTAGAGGAAGCCCGTGAGACCGGTGACGAGCACGTTGAGCACGACACCGACGATCACCTGGTCGACGAGGTACTTGATCGAGAACGCCGCGAGCACGAAGGCCACGAGGACGCCGCCGATCATGGCCGCGACGAGCCCCAGGAAGGGGTTGCGGGTGAGGGATGCCACCAGAGCCGCGCTGAACGCGCCGAAGAGGAACTGTCCCTCGATGGCGACGTTCACGACGCCGACCCGCTCGCCGATCACGCCGCCCAGCGCGCCGAAGATCAGCGGGACGGAGAGCGAGAGCGCTCCGAACAGCAGGCCGGTGACCGGCACGAGGCCGTCGGCCGCGGCCCACACGAGGAAGGCGAAGACGGCCAGGGCGCCGAAGGCGATCGGCAGCCACAGCGGGGTGCGGCGGTAGCTCACGGCATCCCAGACCGACCAGGCGGTCAGGAGCACGAGCAGCACGAGCACGCCCCAGCTCGTGGCCGCGGTGGGCACCGCGACGCTGCCGAGGTCGATGTCGGAGGCCGGGTCGCCCAGGCGGAAGGTGCTCTGCCCGTCGCGCGGGACGAGGGCGAACAGCAGAGCGAGCAGCACCGTCACGACCGTCAGGCTCACCGCCAGCTTGATGTGGCGCACGCGCACCGTGGTCAGCTGGATCGCGTCATCCGCGAGATGCGTCGCGGTCATGCCGCCACCGCCTTCTTGGCCGCCTTGGCCCGGTCTTTGGCCGCGCGCTCGGCCTCGCTCTTGGGGAGGAAGAAGATTGTGCGCACCAGCGGCGGGGCCGCGATGAACAGCACGATGAGGGCCTGCACGACCAGCACGATGTCGACGGGGATGCCCTGCGAGGCCTGCATCGTGAACGAGCCCGACTTGAGGGCGCCGAACAGGATGCCGGCCGCGAACACGCCCCACGGGCGGCTGCGGCCGAGGAGGGCCACGGTGATGGCGTCGAAACCGATGCCGGAGTCGATGAGACCGTCGAAGCCCGTGGTCACCGCCCCCTGGATCTGGTTCATACCCGCGAGACCCGCCAGGCCTCCGGCGAACAGCATCGCGTAGACGTACATGCGGGGTACCGAGATTCCGGCCGCGCGGGCCGCGTGCGGGTTCTCGCCCACGGCGCGCAGGCGGAAGCCGAGGCTCGAGCGCTCCATGAGCCACCAGACGAAGACCGTCGCCGCGATCACGAAGACGAAGCCGAGGTCGAGCAGCGGGAACTGCGGACCGAACAGTTCGGGGAACTGGGCGTTCGCGGGAGTCGCCGACGAGATCGGCTGGTCGCCCGCGGGGCGCTGCAGCAGACCGGGGGTGCGCACCATCCACGTCACCAGGTAGTAGGCGACGTAGTTGAGCATGATCGTGAGGATCACCTCGTGCGCGCCGGTGCGCGCCTTGAGCAGACCGACGATGCCGCCCCAGAGCGCTCCGCCCGCGATACCCACGATGAGCGTCAGCGGCAGCTGGATGATCATCGGCAGGTCGAGGTTGAAGGTGACGAGACCGGCGAAGGCGCAGGCGATGAGGATCTGGCCGCGTCCGCCGATGTTGAACAGACCCACGCGGAAGGCGAGAGCGACGCCCAGACCGGCCGCGATCAGCGGAGCCGCGAACCCGAGGGTGTTCGTGAGCGGGCGGATCTGCGCACCGAAGTCGGAGACGCGGGAGTTGAACACCGCGCCGCGGAACAGCGCCTCGTAGCCGCCGTAGACGGAGTTCCAGATCGCACCCAGCATGTCGCCGGGACGCGCGAAGAAGTAGCCCGAGGTTTCGCGCACCTGGTCGTTGGTGGCCGCCATCAGGATGCCGCCGACGATCATCGCCGCGACGACGGCGAGGAGCGTGGTGATCCACGACGAGCGCAGCAACTCGGTGAGGAACTGGTTCGTGCGCGGCGGCGCGGGCGTCTCGGCGGGGGTGTGGCCGGTCAGCGGCCCCGATGCGGTCGGCAGCTGCTCGGGCGGCAGACCTGCGTCTCCGGTCGGGCCCGTGCTCGGGATGTGGCCGCTCACGCTGTCTCCTCCGCGGGCTGCTCGCCCGCCATCATGAGCCCGAGGATCTCGCGCGGGGTGTTCTCCGGCACGATGCCCACGATGCCGCCGCGGTACATCACCGCGATGCGGTCGCCGAGGGCGGCGATCTCGTCGAGCTCCGTCGACACGACGATCACGGGCACGCCCGCATCGCGCGCGGCGACGATCTGCTTGTGGATGAATTCGATCGAGCCGACGTCGACGCCGCGGGTGGGCTGAGCGGCGACGAACAGCTTCAGCGGGCGGCTCATCTCGCGGGCGATGACCACCTTCTGCTGGTTGCCGCCCGACAGCGTGCCGACCGGGGTGGATGCCGACTGGGTGCGGATGTCGTACTCGGCGATGCGCTCGCGGGCGAAAGCGGTGAGCGCGGCGCGCTTGATCGTGCCGCCGGAGACGAAGGCGGAGTCGGATGAACGGTCGAGGATGAGGTTCTCGGCGACGGAGAAGCCTCCGACCAGGCCGTCCTCTTTTCGGTCCTCGGGGACGAAGCCGACGCCCGCGTCGAGGATGGCGCGCACGCTCTTTCCGACCAATTCGGTGCCGTCGAGGTCGACGGTGCCGGTCACCCCCTCGGCGAGGCCCACGATGGCCTCGACGAGCTCCGTCTGACCGTTGCCCTGCACACCCGCGATCGCGACGATCTCGCCGGGACGCACGTCGAGATCGACGTCGTCGACGACCACGGCTCCCTCGGGCGTGACCACGCGCAGGTTGCGGATGGACAGGCCCCCGGATGCCGCGGCCTTCGGGGCGTCCTTGACCACGGTGAGCTCGACCGCGCGGCCGACCATGAGCGAGGCGAGCTCGCCGTTGCTGGCAGTGGGTTCGGCTTCGCCGACGATCTTGCCCAGGCGAACGACGGTGATGCGGTCGGCGACCTCGCGCACCTCGCGGAGCTTGTGGGTGATGAAGACGATCGAGGTGCCCTCGTCGCGCAGCTGCCGCATGATGCCCATGAGCTCATCGGTCTCCTGCGGGGTGAGCACGGCCGTGGGCTCGTCGAACACGAGCACCTTGGCATCCCGAGACAGAGCCTTGATGATCTCCACGCGCTGCTGCACGCCGACGGGCAGGTCGCCGACCAGAGCGTCGGGGTCGACCTCGAAGCCGAAGCGCTGCGCGACGTCGCGCACGTGCTTGCGGGCGGCGTTCAGATCGAGCGCGCCCAGGGCCTTGGTGCTCTCGTGGCCGAGCATGACGTTCTCGGCGACGGTGAAGACGGGGATGAGCATGAAGTGCTGGTGCACCATGCCGATTCCCGCGGCCATGGCATCGCCGGGGCCGCGGAAGCGCTGGACGACGTCGTCCAGCAGGATCTCGCCCTCGTCGGCCTGATACAGGCCGTAGAGGACGTTCATGAGTGTGGATTTACCGGCACCGTTCTCTCCGAGGAGAGCGTGGATCTCGCCAGGCTGGACGACCAGATCGATGTGGTCGTTCGCAACCAGGGACCCGAACCGCTTGGTGATGCCGCGGAGCTCGAGCTTCATGCTGTGCACCCTATTCGAAGACGTTAAGAAGACGGAAAGAAACCGCGGTCGCTCGGACTCCTGGTCCGAGTGACCGCGGTTGGTTCTCTGGGGCTCGCGGCCGCGGCCGCTCGAACTCCTGGTCCGAGCGACCGCGGCGCGAGAGGTGGTGCTTACGGGGAGCTGGGCGAGGTGACCTTCAGCGAGCCGGAGACGATCTGCTCGCGCAGAGCGGACAGCTCGTCGGCCAGACCGGCCGGCAGGGTGAACTTCGAGTTGAAGTCCGCCAGGCCGACGCCGTCGTTCTCGAGCGTGCCGACGTAGGGGGTCGCGTCGAAGTCGCCCTTGGCAGCCTGCGTCACCGAGTCGTACACGGCGGTGTCGATGCGCTTGAGGATCGAGGTCAGCACCAGGTCCGACACGTTCGGGTCGGCCTTGGCGAGGTCGGAGTCGACGCCGAGCATGACGCTCTTCGAGCCGCTGTCGCGGATCGCGTCGGCCGCGCTGCTGTAGATCGGGCCACCCACGGGCAGGAGCACGTCGACACCCTGGTCGAGCAGACCCTGCGCGGCCTGCTTGGCTGCGTCGTTGGCCGCGAAGCCGCCGGTGAACGAGCCGTTCTGCGCGGCGACGTCCCACCCGAAGGTCTGGACGCTGGCGCCCTTGTCCTCGTCGTACTTCTTCACGCCGTCGACGAAGCCGTCCATGAAGATGGTGACGGGCGGGATCGGGATGCCACCGACGGTGCCGACCTTGTTGACGCCGTTCTCCGCGGAGTACGCGGCGGCGGCATATCCACCGAGGTAGGCGGCCTGGACGGTGTCGAACAGCAGCGGCTTGATGTTCGGGGCGTCGGTCTTGCCGTCGTTGTCGGTGTCGGCGCGGTCGTCGATGATCGCGTACTGGAGGTTGGGGTTCGCCTTGGCCGAGGCCACGGTGTCGGCGCTGAGCTTGAAGCCCACCGCGACGATGAACGTGCAGCCCTCGGCCACGAGGTTCTCGAGGTTCGGGGCGTAGTCGTTCGCCGAGCTGGACTCGACCTCGATGGCCTTGACGCCGAGCTCGCTCGCGGCCTTGTCGATGCCTTCCTTGGCCGACTGGTTGAACGAACGGTCGTTCCAGCCGCCGTCATCCGAGATGATGCAGGGGGTGAAGCCCTCGACGAGGTCTCCCCCGGCGGCAGCGGTCGAGCCGTTGCTCTCGGGCGCGGCGCCGCAACCGGCGAGCAGCACGGCGGCGCCGATCATGGCGAGGCCGCTGACGACGGCCTTCTTCGTGGTCTTCACGAATGGTCCTCCAAGACGGATGCCCCCAACGGGTTTGAGGGACGATCCCGTCACGTTACCCACTGTGTCGCCGCGCTTGCGCACCGGGAGCCCCCGCGCGCGGCAATGGTTACAAAGACGCAATCTCGCGTCATCCCCCCGCCACACGCCCCGCGAAAAAGAGAGACCGGATACCACGAGGCGTGGCATCCGGTCTCAGAATGTTGCGGGTACGCGGTGCTAGAGGACGTCGCCCCGGCCCGTCAGCTTCAGCGCGTCGACGACGCCCTTCACGCGCTGGGCGTTCTCGCTGGTGGTCACGAGCAGGGCGTCGGGGGTGTCGACCACGACGATGTCGCGCACGCCGATGAGGCTGATCACGCGCTTCGTCTGCGAGACGACGATGCCACTGGAGGCATCGGAGAGGACGCGCGCGTCTTCGCCGAGGATGGCGAGTTCGTTCCGACCGCCCGACGAGTTGAGCTTGGACAGGCTCGCGAAATCGCCCACGTCGTCCCAGTCGAAGTGCCCGGGGATGACCGCAAGGCGGCCCTTCTCCGCGGCGGGCTCGGCGACGGAATAGTCGATGGCGATCTTCTTCAGCCCCGGCCAGATGCGGTCGACGGCGGGGCCGCGACGATCGCGGTCGTCCCACGCCTCGGCGAGCTCGAGCAGACCCGCGTGGAGTTCGGGCTCGTTGACGGCGAGCTCGGCGAGCAGGACGTCGGCGCGGGTGATGAACATGCCCGCGTTCCAGAGGTAGGCCCGGTCGGCGAAGTACTCCTTCGCCGTGTCGAGGTCGGGCTTCTCGACGAAGCGCTCGACCAGGTAGGCCTCGGGGGCGCCGTCGACGATGAGCTCGCCGGCCTGCTTGATGTAGCCGAATCCGACGGACGGCTCGGCGGGCTGGATGCCGATCGTGCAGATGTATCCCTCGCGCGCGACCGCGACGGCCTGGCGCACGGCGAACTCGAACTGGCGGGTCTGCCGGATGACGTGATCGGCCGCGAACGAGCCGATGATGACGTCGGGCTCACGACGGACGAGGATGGCCGCGGCGAGGCCGATCGCGGCCGAGGAGTCGCGCGGCTCGGACTCGAGGAAGACGTTGTGGTCGGGCACACCCGGAAGCTCGCGCTCGACGGCGGCACGGTGGGCACGGCCGGTGACGACCGCGATGCGACCCTCGCCCGAGAGCGGGGCGAGCCGGTCCCAGGTGTCGCGCAGCAGCGTCTGCCCCGACCCGGTCAGGTCGTGCAGGAACTTGGGCGCGTCGGCGCGCGAGAGGGGCCAGAGGCGGCTGCCGATCCCTCCGGCGGGGATCACGGCGTAGAAGTCGTCGATAGCGGGGTCTGCCATGGCTCCGACCCTAGCGGTCGCACCTGCGAGCGCACGGAGGCTCCGCACGGGCCGGCGCCGACGCGAGCGGCATCCGCAGATATCTCGATATCGAGAGAGTCTTAGGCGGCCCTAATCCCCGCCGTTCATAGGCCGGACGTAGTATTCAGTGGCGCCCGTGTGACGCTGGGAGCCCGTGCGGGCCCCACACCGTGTTCGATCAGGGAGGACGACCGTGTCAGCACCAGCACGTGCCACGCCGTCGGTGAAAGAGACCACCTCGAAGAGGCCCCGCGGCACTCTCTACCGGGGCCGCGAAGGCATGTGGTCGTGGGTTCTGCACCGCATCACCGGTGTCGCCATCTTCTTCTTCCTCCTGGTGCACATCCTCGACACGGCGCTCATCCGGGTCTCCCCCGAGGCCTACGACGCTGTCATCGGCACCTACAAGAACCCGATCATGGGTCTCGGCGAGGTGGCCCTGGTCGGCGCGATCGCTTACCACGCGTTCAACGGCCTGCGCATCATCCTCGTCGACTTCTGGCCCTGGGCCACGCGCCACCAGCGCCAGCTGTGGTGGGGCGTGCTCGGCCTCTGGGTCGTCACCATGCTCGGCTTCACGCCGCGCCACCTCATCAACGTCTTCAGCGCCGTCACCGGGAGCCACTGATGTCCGTCGCCCAAGAAGCCGCCACGATCCCCGCGCCCCGCACGCCCAGCGTGCGGAAGAAGGGCTCCAACCTCGAGAAGTGGGGCTGGATCTACATGCGCGCCTCCGGCGTGCTGCTGATCGTCCTGATCTTCGGCCACCTCTTCGTCAACCTCATGACCGGCGAGGGCATCCATCAGATCGACTTCGCCTTCGTCGCGGGCAAGCTCGCTTCGCCGTTCTGGCAGTGGTGGGACGTCCTCATGCTGTGGCTGGCCCTCATCCACGGCGCCAACGGCATGCGCACGATCGTCAACGACTACGTCGGCAACGCCACCGTCCGCAAGATCCTCATCGGGTCGCTGTGGACGTCGGCCGGGTTCCTCATCCTGCTCGGCACGCTCGTCGTCTTCACCTTCGACCCCTGCCTCGGTGTGACCGAGAGCAGCTCCCTGTGGGACGTGTGCCAGTCGGCCTGAGCCGGCGGCATCCCTTCTTCCCCTGACAGCAGAGGTATTGCACACGTGAGCACTCAGACCGCTTCGGACTCGATCGTCAAGGACGGCGTCCACTACCACCAGTTCGACGTCGTGATCGTCGGCGCCGGCGGCGCCGGCATGCGCGCGGCCATCGAGGCCGGCCCGGGGGCGAAGACAGCCGTCATCTCGAAGCTGTACCCCACCCGCTCGCACACCGGCGCGGCGCAGGGCGGCATGGCCGCGGCGCTCGCCAACGTCGAAGAGGACTCGTGGGAGTGGCACACCTTCGACACCATCAAGGGCGGCGACTACCTCGTCGACCAAGACGCCGCGGAGATCCTCGCCAAAGAGGCCATCGACGCCGTCATCGACCTCGAGAACATGGGCCTGCCCTTCAACCGCACCCCCGAGGGCAAGATCGACCAGCGTCGCTTCGGCGGTCACACGGCCGATCACGGCAAGACCCCCGTGCGCCGCGCGTGCTACGCCGCCGACCGCACGGGCCACATGATCCTGCAGACGCTGTTCCAGAACTGCGTCAAGCTCGGCATCAACTTCTTCAACGAGTTCTACGTGCTCGACCTCGTCACGGTGAAAGATGCCGCGGGCAAGACGCAGGTCGCCGGCGTCGTGGCCTACGACCTGGCCACCGGTGAGCTGCACGTCTTCCAGTCCAAGGCCGTGATCTTCGCGACCGGCGGCTTCGGAAAGATCTTCAAGACCACCTCCAACGCCCACACCCTCACCGGTGACGGCGTGGGCATCGTGTGGCGCAAGGGCCTGCCGCTCGAGGACATGGAGTTCTTCCAGTTCCACCCGACCGGCCTCGCCGGTCTCGGCATCCTGCTGACCGAAGGTGCCCGCGGCGAAGGCGCGATCCTGCGCAACGCGAGCGGTGAGCGCTTCATGGAGCGCTACGCCCCGACCATCAAGGACCTCGCGCCGCGTGACATCGTCGCCCGCTGCATGGTGCAGGAAGTGGCCGAGGGCCGCGGCGCCGGCCCCCACCGCGACTACGTGCTGCTGGACTGCACGCACCTGGGTGCCGAGGTCCTCGAGACCAAGCTCCCCGACATCACCGAGTTCGCCCGCACCTACCTGGGTGTCGACCCGGTCGTCGAGCCGGTCCCGGTCATGCCGACCGCGCACTACGCGATGGGCGGCATCCCCACCAACATCAAGGCAGAGGTGCTGGCCGACAACGACACCGTCGTCCCCGGCCTCTACGCCGCCGGCGAGTGCGCGTGCGTCTCGGTGCACGGCTCGAACCGTCTCGGCACCAACTCGCTGCTCGACATCAACGTCTTCGGCAAGCGCGCCGGCCGCAACGCGGTCGAGTACGTCAAGACCGCCGATTTCGTGCCGCTCCCCGAAGACCCGGCCGCCGAGGTGCGCGGCCTGATCGAGGGCCTGCGAAGCAACTCGGGCACAGAGCGCATCGCCGTGCTCCGCAAGACGCTGCAGGACGAGATGGACAAGGGTGCGCAGGTCTTCCGCACGCACGAGTCCCTCGCGCACGTGATGGACGTCATCGCCGACCTGCGCGAGCGCTACAAGAACATCCACGTCGACGACAAGGGCAAGCGCTTCAACACCGACCTGCTCGAGGCCGTCGAGCTCGGCTTCCTGCTCGACCTCGCCGAGGTCGTCGTGTACTCGGCGCAGAACCGCGAAGAGAGCCGCGGCGGTCACATGCGCGACGACTTCCCGACGCGCGACGACGAGAACTACATGCAGCACACCATGGCGTACCTGTCGGGCGACCCCCACTCGTCGCACCCGGCCGATCACATCGAACTCGGTTGGAAGCCCGTGGTGTTCACCAAGAACGAGGCCGGGGAGCTGCGCTACCCGCCCCTGGAGAGGAAGTACTGAGATGGCATCCACCGTCATCGAGCAGGTCGACACCTCGGACGAGGTCGCCGAGACCCCCGAAGACACGGGGATCCAGTCGTTCCTCGTCACCTTCAACATCCGCCGCTTCGACCCCGAGGTCGACGACGAGCCCCGCTGGGTCGACTACGACGTGGAGCTGTACTCCACCGACCGCGTGCTCGACGCGCTGCACAAGATCAAGTGGGAGGTCGATGGCTCGCTGTCGTTCCGCCGCTCGTGCGCGCACGGCATCTGCGGCTCCGACGCGATGCGCATCAACGGTCGCAACCGCCTCGCCTGCAAGACGCTGATCAAGGATCTCGACATCTCGCAGCCGATCTACGTCGAGGCGATCAAGGGCCTGCCCCTCGAGAAGGACCTCATCGTCGACATGGAGCCGTTCTTCGCCTCCTACCGCGAGGTGCAGCCCTTCCTGATCTCGAACTCGAAGCCCGAGCCCGGCAAGGAGCGCGTGCAGTCGATCGTCGACCGTGAGGTCTTCGACGACACCACCAAGTGCATCCTGTGCGCCGCGTGCACCTCGTCGTGCCCCGTGTTCTGGACGGACGGCCAGTACTTCGGCCCCGCCGCGATCGTCAACGCGCACCGCTTCATCTTCGACTCGCGCGACGACGCCGGAGATGTGCGCCTCGACATCCTCAACGACAAAGAGGGCGTGTGGCGTTGCCGCACGACCTTCAACTGCACCGAGGCCTGCCCCCGCGGCATCGAGGTCACCAAGGCCATCGCCGAGGTCAAGCAGGCCGTCCTCCGCGGCGGTCGCTGACTCTCACTCCCTCGAACGGCGGGTGCGCTCCGGCGCCCCGCCGTTCGGCGTTCTCGGGGGTCGCACACGGATCGCGGATGCCGTGGCCTGTCCGCGGAGCGGGAGTCGCGGCATCCATTCATTAGGCTTTCACAGTGACCGAGAACCGCCACGACCCGCGGCCGCTGCCCGCGGTGCGCGACGACGACGCCTCGCTGCGCGAGCGGCTCGAGGCGGCGCAGACCGCCGTTCGGGAACGCCTCGACGAGCCCATTGCCCGTGCGGCGAAGATCGCGCAGTGGTTCCCGATCCGGGTGTGGCGGCACTTCTTGCAGCACAACGGATTCCTGCTCGCGGCGGGCATGAGCTACCAGGGCCTGTTCGCCGTGTTCTCGGCCCTGTACCTGGCGTTCGCGGGTGTCGGGATCTGGCTGGGCGGAAGCAAGACCGCGATCGACGGTCTCATCCACATCGTCAACAGCTACATCCCCGGGATCATCAGCAAGAACGGTCTCGTCGATCGCGAGCAGGTGGAGGCCGTCGCGCAGGAGAGCGGGCGGCTTCTGACCATAACCGGCATCGTGGCCGTCGTCGTGGTCGTGTGGACGGCGATCGGCTTCGTGACCTTCACCCGACGCGCGGTACGCGACACCTTCGGACTCCCCTTCGACCTGCGCAACTACGTGCTGTTGAAGGCCCGTGATCTCGTCGCCTCGCTCCTGTTCGGGATCGCCCTGCTGGTGGGGGCTCTGCTGGGTTCGATCACCACCGGCGCCGTCGACCTGGTGTTCGGTCTCATCGGGTGGGACCGCGAGACCCTCGGCTGGTCGGCGGGCGCGCGGATCGTCTCGCTCGTGGTGGCTTTCGGCGTCAACACCGTGGCCCTCGCTTCGCTCTTCCGCTTCCTCACGGGCACCACGCTGACCTGGCGTCGCACGTGGCCGGGCGCGATCGTCGGCGCCACGGGCATGGTCGTGCTGCAGGTCGCCGCGGGCTTCCTCTTCGTCTACACGCCGTCGAACCCCTTGCTGGCCACCTTCGCCGTGCTCATCGGGTTCCTGTTGTGGTTCCGCTTCATCGGGATCGTGATCCTCGTCTCGGCCGCCTGGATCGCCGTCGCCGCGAGCGACCGCGACGTTCCCCTGCGCTCCCCCGAGGACCGGCTCGCGATGGAACAGGCGGCTCTCGTCATCGCCGCCCAGGTCGGGGTGCGCGAGGCCGAGAAGGACCTCGCGCTGTCGCGCTGGCCGTGGCGCTGGAGCGCGAGGCGAAAGCTCGACGCGGCGGAGAAGCAGCTGGCACGCGCACGGGCCGACGTCCCCGCGCCGCGCCGCGTGTCGCTCATCCCCGATTGAGCGGGGCTCGCGTCCTCCCCCGCGCGATCTCGATGTCGGAGGCCTTCGTTAGGCTCGGAGGGTGGCCCGTTCCGTACGTATCGTCTCCGTCAACGTCAATGGCATCCGTGCCGCCGTCCGCAAGGGCATGACCGAGTGGCTCGACGCCTCGGGCGCCGACATCGTGGCTCTGCAAGAGGTGCGCGCGACCGCCGATCAGCTGGCCGAGGCCCTGCCCGGGTGGGAGATCGTCAACGACGAGGCCCTGCAGAAGGGCCGCGCGGGCGTCGCCATCATCAGCCGCCTGCCCGGCGTCGAGACCCGAACGCACCTCGGTCCCGAGCCGCTCGATGCCTCCGGCCGGTGGATCGAGACCGACTTCGACATCGACGGCGAGACCGTCACGATCGTCAGCGCCTACGTGCACAGCGGCGAGGTCGACACCCCCAAGCAGGACGCCAAGTGGTTGTTCCTCGATGCGATGGAGCGTCGCCTCCCCGAGCTCAAGGCCGAGCGAGAGCTGGCCCTGGTGGTGGGCGACCTCAACGTCGGTCACCGCGAGCTCGACATCAAGAACTGGCGAGGCAACCGCAAGAACGCCGGCTTCCTCCCCCGCGAGCGCGCGTACCTCGACCGCTTCTTCGGGCCCGAGGGCGAGACGGTCGAGGGCGTCGACGGCTCGATCGGCACGGGCCTGGGCTGGATCGATGTGGGCCGCCGCGCGGTCGGCGAAGTAGACGGGCCCTACACGTTCTGGTCGATGCGCGGCAAAGCATTCGACACCGACAGCGGCTGGCGCATCGACTACCACGTCGCCACGCCATCCCTCGCCGAGCGGGTGACGTCGTACACGGTCGAGCGTGCCCCCTCGTACGACACCCGGTGGAGCGACCACGCACCGGTGATCGTGGACTACACGCTCGGGGGCTGACGGCAGCTCGCGGACGCCGGGGGCCGGCATCCACTCGCCTGCCCGTCCTCTTGCCGTCGGCCCACCGGGGCGGATCGACCGGGGGCGGAGGGGCTGCCGCCTCGGCACCTAGGATCGAGGGGTGACCCAGCAGCGCCTCTACTCCGGAATGCAGCCCTCCGCCGACAGCCTCCAGATCGGCAACTACATCGGGGCCCTGCTGCAGTGGCGCGACCTCCAAGACGAGTACGACGCCTTCTTCTCGGTCGTCGACCTGCACGCCCTGACGCAGCCCGGCGATCCCGCCGAACGCCGCGAGAAGACCCGTCGCACCGCCGCCCAGTACATTGCCGCCGGTATCGAGCCCTCTCGCTCGACCCTGTACGTGCAGTCGCACGTGCCGGCGCACGCCGAACTGCAGTGGGTGCTGTCGACCCTCACCGGTTTCGGCGAGGCCGGGCGGATGACGCAGTTCAAGGACAAGTCGGCGCGCTACGGCACGGATGCCACCAACGTCGGCCTCTTCACCTATCCGGTGCTGATGGCCGCCGACATCCTGCTGTACCAGACCGACGTCGTGCCCGTCGGCGACGACCAGAAGCAGCACATCGAGCTCACGCGCGACCTCGCCGAGCGCTTCAACCAGCGCTTCGGCGAGACCTTCACGGTTCCGAAGCCCGTCATCCGGCGCGAGACCGCCCGCATCTACGACCTGCAGAACCCGACGTCGAAGATGTCGAAATCGGCCGAGTCCGACGCGGGCGTGCTGTGGCTGCTCGACGACCCCAAGGTCAGCGCGAAGAAGATCATGCGCGCGGTCACCGACTCCGAGGGCGCGGTGCGCTTCGACCGCGACGAGAAGCCGGGCGTCTCGAACCTGCTGGTGATCTACTCGGCCCTGACGGGTCGCGACGTCACCTCGATCGAGGACGAGTACGCCGGGCGCGGGTACGGCGATTTCAAGAAGGGCCTGGCCGAGGTCGTCGTGAACGAGTTCGAGCCCGTGCGCACCCGAGCCCTCGAGCTCCTCGACGACCCCGCCGAGCTCGACCGCGTGCTGGCCGTGAACGCCGGCAAGGCCGCCTCGGTCGCCGAGAAGACCCTCACGGATGTGTACGACCGGATCGGTCTGCTGCGCCGCGGCTGACCCATCCCCTCCGACGCCCGCACGCCCTCCCGGGTCGTGCGGGCGTCGTCGTTCCCGTGTCCGGGTCCCTTGGCGTGTGGCAGGGGAATCGGATCGGTGCACCAGAATCGGACCCCGGGCTCGTCGGCATCCGGTTCTGGCGCGCCGATCCGGTCCTGCGAGGCGCAGGCTCCACGCCCGCCGGTAGCGTGGCCGAATGGAACCGGAGACCCTGCGCACGTCCCGCCTCGAGCTGTCCACGCCCCGCGCCGGCGATGTCGCCGCCATTCACGAAGAGTGCCAGGATGCCGCGATCCAGCGCTTCACGACCGTTCCGTCTCCCTATTTGCTCGCCGATGCCGAAGCGTTCGTCGAGCTCGCCCACCGGTGGTGGGCCGAGGGTTCGGAGGCGACCTGGGCGATCCGGCTCGACGAACGCCTGGTCGGGATGGTGGGCCTGGCCAAGCTGCCGAGCGGCGCCCCGGAGATCGGGTACTGGGTGTCGTCGAGCGTGCGCGGGCGCGGCGTCGCGAGAGAGGCGGTACGAGCGGTGATCGATTGGGCCTTCTCCCCCGCGCGTCCGGCACTGGCGCGCGTCGAGTGGCGCGCGGCCGTCGGCAACCTCGGATCGGCGCGCGTCGCGCGGTCTCTCGGCTTCCGCTACGAGGGGCTGCTGCGCCAGGCGCACGTCAATTCGCTCGGTCGCTCGGACCTGTGGGTGGCCGGCCTGCTGCGCGGCGACGACCGCCGACCCGTGAGCTGGCCGGTGGGCTGAGCCCCTTCCGGGACACCGGCGCAAGGCCCGACCCGATCTCGGAGGGCGGTGGCACCATGTATTCATGCCGGAGATGCCAGAGGTCGAAGGGCTCGTCGAGTTCCTGCGGGGGCGACTCGCGGGGCTCCGTTTCGAGAGAGCGACCGTGTCGGCCATCAACGCCCTCAAGACGTACGACCCGCCCCTGACCGATCTGGTCGGCGCCCAGGTGACGGCCGTCGAGCGGCACGGCAAGTTCGTCGACGTGGCGACCGACGGCGGCATCCACCTCGTCTTCCATCTCGCCAAGGCGGGCTGGCTGCGGTGGTACGACGCACTGCCGACGACCCTCATCAAACCCGGCAAGACTCCGATCGCGCTGCGCGTCGGCTTCGACGACAGATCGGGCTTCGACCTCACCGAGGCAGGAACGAAGAAGTCGCTGGCGGTCTACGCCGTGACCGATCCGGCTGAGGTACCGGGCATCGCCCGTCTCGGCCCCGACCCGCTCGACGACGATTTCGGTCGTGCCGAGTTCGGCGCGCTGCTCACGGGGCGCCGCACGCAGATCAAGGGAGTGCTGCGCGACCAGACGATCATCGCGGGGGTCGGAAACGCCTACTCCGACGAGATCTTGCACGCGGCCAAGATGTCGCCGTACGCCCTGGCGGCCAACCTCTCCGACGAAGAGGTGGATCACCTCTTCGCAGCCATGACCACGACTCTCGCCGAAGCGATCACCGTCGCACGGGGGAAGCCGCCTGCGGAACTCAAAGACGCGAAGCGCCGCGGCATGCGCGTGCACGGCCGCCGAGGTGAGGCGTGCCCGGTGTGCGGCGACGAGGTGCGCAGCGTGTTCTTCGCCGACAACTCCCTCGAGTACTGCCCCACCTGTCAGACCGGCGGCAAGCTCCTGGCCGACCGGCGCTTGTCGCGGTTGCTCAAGTAGCTAGGGGCACCGACCGTCGACTGCTCGAAACGTCGCCGTATGACCGGGAATGAAACCGCGGAGGGCACGTTGAGTAGGATCAGAAGTGCAAAAACGTGCTCCGGGGTCGGTGAGAATCCGAACCGGCGGTGATAGTCCGCGAACCCTGCCGCTCACGCGGGAGGGCCGATCCGGTGGAATTCCGGGACCGACGGTGATGCGAGGGTCAGCTCTCGCTAGTCCGGATAGGAGGCAGCACGGATGGCGCGACGCGCCTTCCCGCTGGCCCTGCCCCGATTCCGCGGGAAGGACAAGGAAATGGCATCCGCCGTCGAGATCGACGCCATGCGGCGAGCGCTGCAGCTCGCCCGGCGCGGGCCGCGCGGGCTGAATCCCCAGGTGGGTGCCGTGATCCTCTCCCCCGCCGGTGAGATCCTCGCCGAGGGTTACCACCGCGGCGCCGGCACCGCGCACGCCGAGGTCGACGCCCTCTCGCGGTTGTCGCCGGATGCCGCGCGCGGCGCCACCGCCGTCGTCACCCTCGAGCCCTGCAATCACACCGGTCGCACCGGACCCTGTGCACTCGCGCTCATCGAGGCCGGCATCGGCCGCGTCGTCTACGCCCTGGACGACCCGACCGACGCCGCGTCGGGTGGGGCAGACCGACTGCGCGCGGCCGGGGTCGACGTCGAGAGCGGGGCGGAGCGCGAGGCGGCCGAAGCGCTCGTGCACGACTGGGCCGTCCTCAAGCGCACCGGTCGCCCGCACGTCACCGTCAAGTGGGCGCAGAGCCTCGACGGTCGCGCCGCCGCCGCCGACGGCTCGAGCCAGTGGATCACCGGTCCCGCCGCGCGTCGCGACGTGCACGCCCGACGCGCCCGGGCCGATGCGATCGTCGCCGGTACGGGAACCGTGCGAGCCGACGATCCGGCACTGACCGCGCGCGCCGATGACGGCTCCCTGCTCGAGACACAGCCCGTGCCCGTGGTCGTCGGTCGCAGCGAGACGGCCCCGGATGCCGCCGTCCGCCGCCACCCGCGCACGCCCCTGTTCTACGACTCGCACGACCTGGCCGCCGTGCTCGCCGACCTGGGCGAGAAGGGGATCCAGCGGGTGTTCGTGGAAGGCGGGCCGACGCTTGCGAGCGCCGTCGTCCGCGCCGGTCTCGCCGACGAACTGCTGGTCTACCTCGCCCCCGTGCTGTTGGGCGGCTCGCGCCTCGCCCTCGGCGACGTGGGAGTGCCCACCATCGCGGATGCCCGTCGGCTGGCCGTGGCATCCGTCCAGAACCTCGGTGACGATCTGCTGATCGTCGCCCACCCCAGCTCGGATCGAGAGGGAGAATCCTGATGTTTACCGGAATTGTGGAAGAGATCGGTGCCGTCACCGCCGTCGAACCCTCGGGCGACGGCGTGCGGCTGACGTTGCGCGCCCCCCTCTCGGTATCGGATGCCGGCCACGGCGATTCGATCTCGGTCAGCGGCGTGTGCCTCACGGTCGTCGAACAGGGCGAGGACTGGTTCACCGCCGACGTCATGAAGCAGACCCTCGACATGTCGACCCTCGCCGATGTCGCTCCGGGGCGCCCGGTGAACCTCGAGCGGGCCACCGCGGCCCACGGTCGCCTGGGCGGTCACATCGTGCAGGGGCACATCGACGGCACCGGCGTGGTGCGCGACGTGCGGCCCGGAGCCCAGTGGAGCGTCGTGCGGGTCGGCATCCCGGCCCACCTGGCTCCCCTCGTGGTCGACAAGGGGTCCATCGCGATCGACGGTGTCTCGCTCACGGTGAGCGCCGTCAGCGAGGCCGACGAGGTCGAGCCCTGGCTCGAGGTGTCTCTCATCCCCGAGACCCTCGAGGCGACGACGCTCGGCCGCGCCGAGGCCGGCACCCCCGTCAACCTCGAGACCGACATCCTCGCGCGCCACGTCCAGCGCATGCTCGCCTTCCGTACGACAGAGAATCCCGCGGCGACCGCCGCACAGACCGAGAGGGGCTCCCGATGAGCCTGTCCACCATCCCCGAGGCCCTCGAGGCCCTTCGTCAGGGTCGCCCGATCCTGGTCGCCGACGACGAGAACCGCGAGAACGAGGGAGACGTCATCCTCTCGGCGCAGCTGGCCACCCCCGAGGCCCTCGCGTGGACCGTGCGGTGGTCGAGCGGGTACGTGTGCGCGCCCATGCCGGCCGATTGGGCCGACCGTCTCGACCTGCCGCCCATGGTCGAGGTCAACCAGGATGCCCGCGGCACCGCGTACACGGTGAGCGTCGACGCCGCGACCGGTGTGACCACCGGCATCAGCGCTGCCGACCGCGCGCGTACGCTGAACGTGCTGGCCGACCCCGAATCGGTCCCGACGAGCGTCATCCGCCCGGGTCACGTCCTGCCGCTGCGCGCCGTCGACGGCGGCGTCCGCGAACGCGCCGGTCACACCGAGGCCGCGGTCGACCTCATGCGCCTCGCGGGCCTGGAGCCCGTCGGCGCGATCGCCGAGGTCGTGGCCGAGGACGGCAGCATGATGCGCCTGCCCGGGCTCTTCGAGCTCGGCGAGCGCGACGGCATCCCGGTCATCACGATCGAGCAGCTCATCGGTTACCTGAACGACACCGACCCGCTGCCGGCGACCGCCCCCGCGCGACGCCGCGTGAGCCTGCGCGCCGAGTCGAACGTCCCCACCTCGCACGGCACGTTCCGCTTCCTCGCCTACAAGGACCGCATCACCGGCACCGACCACCTCGCGGTGGTCTCGGGCGACCTCACCGAGAAGGCTCCTTTGGTGCGCGTGCACTCGGAGTGCCTCACGGGCGAGGCGTTCGGCTCGCTCAAGTGCGAGTGCGGTCCCCAGCTCGAGGCGGCGCTCGACACGATCGACCGCGACGGCGGCATCGTCATCTACATGCGCGGTCACGAGGGCCGCGGGATCGGCCTCATCAACAAGCTGCGCGCGTACAACCTGCAGGAGCGCGGCCTCGACACCGTCGACGCCAACCTCGCTCTGGGCCTGCCCGCCGATGCGCGCGACTATGCCGCGGCCGCCGGCATCCTGTCCGACCTCGGGGTCGACAAGGTGCGCCTGCTGACCAACAACACCGACAAGGTCGCGCAGCTGCGCGGCTTCGGTCTGGACGTCGTCGAGCAGGTTCCGCTGCTCGTGGGCGTGGGACCCAACAACCACCAGTACCTCGAGACGAAGCGCGACCGCATGGGCCACGTCATCGCCGAGGACGACCTGCGCGACGCCCTCGCGCACATGAAGGAAGAGAGCGCCTGATGGCTGGCAGTGGAGCACCCGAGACCGGCGGCATCGATGCGTCGGGCCTGAACGTCGTCGTGATCGCGGGAACGTGGCACGAGGTCATCACGAACGGTCTCATCGCCGGCGCGAAGCGCGTGCTCGACGCCACGGGCGCGACCTACCGGGTCGTGCGGGTACCCGGATCGTTCGAACTGCCCGTGGCGGCCAAGGCCGCTCTCGACGCCGGGGCGGATGCCGTGGTCGCGCTCGGCGTGATCATCCGGGGTGGGACGCCGCACTTCGAGTTCGTCTCGTCGGCGGCGACCGACGGCCTGACGCGGGTCGCCCTCGACACGGGCAAGCCGGTCGGGTTCGGCGTTCTGACCCTCGACGACGAACAACAGGGCCTGGACCGCGCGGGTCTCGAAGGATCGAAGGAAGACAAGGGCGAGGAGGCCGCGGATGCCGCGATCCGCACCGCCCTGGTGCTGCGGGAGCTGCGCGGCTGAGGCATTCCTCCGACGGGCCCGGTGACCTCCGCGGTCGCCGGGCCCGTCGTCGTCTGCGGGGCGGGGCGGACCCTTCGACAGGCTCAGGGACCTCGCACCGCGGCTCAGGGGCCTCGCACCGCGGCTCAGGGACCGCGCGCCGCGAGCCGGGACCGCGCGTGGCGGCTCGGGCTGCCGCGCGGTGAGGCGCGCCTTCCTGGCGGGCGGTGCGCCGCGTCCCTACCCTGACCGGTATGGAGATCCTGCGCAGTGTCGTCGTCCTCGTCCACCTCGTCGGCTTCGCCGTCCTGTTCGGCGCCTGGGTCGTCGAGGCCGTCGCCCGCCGTGTGCGTGTGACGCCGCTGATGAACTACGCCCTGCTCCTCTCCCTCGTCACGGGCCTCGCCCTGTCGGCTCCGTGGGGCCTCGACCACGACCTCAACTACGCCAAGATCGGCATCAAGCTCGTGGTGCTCCTCGTCATCGGCGCTCTGCTCGGCATCGGCTCCGCCCGCCAGAAGCGCACGGGTTCGCTGTCGCCCGCGATCTTCTGGCCCATCGGCATCCTGGCTCTGCTCAACGCCGGTCTCGCGGTGATCTGGCACTGAGGCCGCGGGCCCCGCACTCAGCGCACGCATAGACTGGAGGGTCTGGACGCCCCTCACTCGGGGACGTCTCCGGTGCTCCTTCGCGCGCCCGCTCACACCCACCCCCGTGATCGCGGCGCGCCACCGCTGCGCCCCATCCCGGACGCGATTGATCGACCTTCTCGTCAGGCAGTCATGACCACCTCATCCCCCTCCACCCGATCCGCCTCGGCCCCCGCGAACCCGCGTTCGCGCGTCATCACCGCGAGCCTGATCGGCACCACGATCGAGTTCTACGACTTCTACGCGTACGCCACGGCCGCGGTCCTCGTCTTCCCGATCCTCTTCTTCCCGACCGGCAACGAGACCACCTCGCTGCTGCTGTCGTTCAGCGTCTTCGGCGCCGCCATGGTCGCCCGCCCCCTCGGCGCCATCGTCTTCGGACACTTCGGCGACCGCTTCGGCCGCAAGGCCACGCTCGTGGCATCCCTTCTGACCATGGGGGTGGCGACCTTCCTCATCGGCTGCCTCCCCACCTTCAACGAGATCGGCGTGTGGGCGGCGATCCTGCTGCTGGTCATGCGTCTCGCGCAGGGCTTCGCGCTCGGCGGCGAGTGGTCGGGAGCGGCACTGGTCGCCACCGAGAACGCCCCGAAGGGCAAGCGCGCGCTGTTCGGCACGTTCCCGCAGCTGGGCGCTCCGATCGGCTTCATCATCGCCAACGGCGTGTTCCTCTTCATCAACTTCGCCCTGCCGCACCCTGACGGCACCGCACAGCGCTCGGCCGAGTTCCTCGCGTGGGGCTGGCGCGTGCCGTTCCTGTTCTCGGCCGTGATGGTCATCGTCGGCCTCTGGGTGCGGCTCCGTCTGGTCGAGAGCGAGTCGTTCGCCAAGGCCGAGAAGACCGGGGCGATCAAGAAGTTCCCGCTCGGTGAGGCCGTGCGCCGCACCTGGAAGCAGCTCATCCTCGGCACGTTCATCATGCTGGCGACCTACGTGCTGTTCTACCTGATGACGAGCTTCACCCTCTCGTACGGCACGAAGGCGACCCTCGAGGGTGCGCAGGCCGCAGCCGAGAAGGCCGGCACCCCGTTCAACGCCGCCGAGTACGTGCCCGGCCTCGGCTTCGGGTACACGGACTTCGTGATCATGCAGATCATCGGCGTCGTGTTCTTCGGCATCTTCACGATGCTGTCGGGCCCCATCGCCGACCGCATCGGCCGCAAGCGCCTGCTGATCGGCGTCACCGCCGCGATCATCGTGTTCGGCCTGACGTTCTCGTTCTTCCTCGTGCCGCACGCCGACCCCGGCTTCACGCGGGTGCTCGTGCAGGCGTTCCTCATCCTCGGGTTCCTGCTGATGGGCGCGACCTTCGGCCCCATGGGCGCCGTGCTGCCGGAGCTGTTCCCGACGAACGTGCGCTACACCGGCTCGGCCATCTCGTACAACGTCTCGTCGATCCTCGGCGCGGCCCTCGCACCGATCGTCGCCGTGGCCCTGTGGGCGGCGGGCGACGGCAACCCGTGGCTGGTGGGCGTGTACCTCTCGGCGATGGGCGTGCTGACCCTGGTCGCACTCGTTCTCTCGCCCGAGACGAAGGACGTCGACTACGACGACAACATCGCCGCGGGAGCGACCGCGCCGTAACGGGTTCGTTCTCGACACCGGATGCCACGGGGCCCAGGCCTCGTGGCATCCGTCGTTGCGATCGGGCTTCGTCGGCGGGCGGGCCGAACTCCTGAAGATCGGTGCGCCCCGGGGGTCTTCACCCGGGAACGACGGCGCTTCGCGGGATTTCTCCGGAGTTTCGCACGCCATCGAGGGGACCGACCGGCGGTGTCGGTGGGGCGGGGTACGGTCGAAGCACCCCATTCCTTTCCCGAGGTGAGCATGTCGTTTTCCGCTCCCGCGCGTGGTCGGCGCGGCCGGCGCGCGCCCGAAGGCCCGCGCGCGTCGTTCCGTCAGCTGCTGCCGTTCCTGCTCGAGCACACGCGCACACTCGTCGTCGTGGGCGTGCTGAGCGTGCTCGGCGCCGCCGCCACGCTCGCGCAGCCGCTGGTCGTGGGCGAGGTCATCTCGCGCGTGCAGAACAGCGTCCCCCTCGGCGCTCTCGTCTGGCTGCTCGTCGCCTTCGTCGTGCTGTCGTCGGTGATCTCGGGCTTCCAGCACTATCTGCTGCAGCGCACGGGCACCGCGGTGGTCTTCTCGAGCCGGCGGCGGCTCATCGGACGCATCCTGCGGCTGCCGATCAGCGAGTTCGACGCGCGCCGCACGGGCGACCTCGTCTCGCGCGTGGGAACCGATACGACGCTGTTGTACGCGGTGCTCACCCAGGGATTCGCGGATGCCGTGGGCAACGCCCTCATCCTCGTCGGCGCGGTCATCGCGATGGCGTTCATCGACCCGCTGCTGCTCGCGCTCATCGTCGTGGTCGTGGGCGCCTCCCTCGCCGTCGTCGTGCTGCTGAGCACGCGCATCCGCGCGGCATCCGCCGTCCAACAGGCCAAGGTCGGCGAGCTGTCGTCGGGCGTCGAGCGCGCGGTGGGGTCGATCCGGACCATCCGCGCATCGGGCGCCACCGAGCGTGAGATCGCCGCCGTGACCGAGAACGCCACGGCAGCCTACGCCGCAGGGGTGCGCATCGCGCGGGTGTCGGCGCTCATCGTGCCCATCGCGTTCGTCGCCCTGCAGGTGTCGCTGCTGGTCGTGCTCGGCGTCGGCGGATACCGCGTGGCATCCGGCGCCATCGACGTGGCCTCGCTCGTCACGTTCGTGATCTTCCTGTTCCTGCTCGTGCAGCCTCTCGCCTCGGCGATCGGCGCGATCACCTCGGTGAACCAGGCGCTGGGGGCGCTCGGGCGCATCCAGGAGGTCCTCGACCTTCCGCTCGAAGACGACGGCGACCGGCCGTCCGCGACGACCGCGACCCCGGATGCCGCGGCGATCGAGTTCCGCGACGTGCACTTCCGCTATCCCGATCACGTCGTCAGAGCGCGCGAGGCCGCGGCGAAGGAGGCACGTTCGGTGCTCGCCGAGGTGCACCTCGAGGCGAACGAGCCCGGGGACGCGGAACCCGAGACCGATCACGAGGTGCTGCGCGGGGTGTCGTTCACCGTCCCACGCGGCGCGCGCGTGGCGCTCGTCGGTCCCTCGGGAGCCGGCAAGAGCACGATCCTCTCTCTCGTCGAGCGGTTCTACGACCCCACCGGCGGGGCGATCATCATCGACGGAGCCGATGCGCGCGACCTTCCCCGCGAGCAGCTGCGCGCTCGCTTCGGATACGTCGAGCAGGATGCCCCGACCCTCGCCGGCACCATCGCCGACAACCTGCGTCTCGCCTCGCCCGACGCCACCGACGCCGACTGCGAGCGAGTGCTTCGCGCGGTGAACCTGGGCGACGTCGTCGAGCGCGACGTGCTCGGCGTCGATGCCCCGGTGGGCGAGGACGGCGTCATGCTCTCGGGTGGAGAGCGCCAACGTCTCGCGATCGCCCGCGCCCTGCTGGCCGCTCCCCCGGTCCTGCTGCTCGACGAGTCGACCTCGTCGCTCGACGGCGTCAACGAGCAGCGCATGCGCGAAGCGATCGACGCGGTGGCGACCGACCGTACGCTCCTCGTCATCGCGCACCGTCTGTCGACCGTCGTCGACAGCGACCTCATCGTGGTGCTCGACGACGGCCGGGTGGTCGGCCAGGGCACGCACAGCGAGCTGGTGGCATCCACTCCCCTGTATCGCGACCTGGCCAAGCACCAGCTGCTGGTGTAGCCGGCGGGCTGGCCGCGTGAGGCGCTCCAGCGCCGACGCGTCCCGCGGCTTCGCCCCGCTCGCCGCTGCTCTGCACCGCTCGGCGCCCTCGCAACGCGAGACTGCATCTCGCTGACACGTCGGCTGCAGCGTGACGCCGAGTTGTCAGCGGGATGCAGTCTCGCTGACCTGACCGATACGCACCGACGCCCCTCCCGCGCGCCAGGAACGGGAGGGGCGTCGATTCACATGCTCGCCCGGTCCGCGCGAAACGGCGCGGGGGCGAGCGGTCTCAGGACCGCTGCAGGCGGTAGCGGAGAGCCGCGAGCTCGGCGCGCAGGGCGGCCGGCAGGTGGGAACCGAAGGTGGCGTAGAACTCCTCGGTCAGGTCGGCCTCGGCCAGCCACGACGCGGTGTCGATCGAGAACAGCTCCTCGAGGTCGGCGGCCGGCAGGTCGAGACCCGACAACTCGAGGTCCTCGAGGCGGGGCAGACGGCCGATCGGGCTGTCCACGGCATCCACCTGTCCGTCGACGCGGCGGATGATCCAGTCGATCACGCGCGCGTTGTCGCCGAACCCGGGCCAGAGGAACCGGCCGTCGTCGCCCTTGCGGAACCAGTTGACCTGGAAGATGCGGGGAGCGCGATCGAAGCGCAGCTTCTGTCCGACCTTCAGCCAGTGGCCGAAGTAGTCGCCCATGTTGTATCCGCAGAAGGGCAGCATCGCGAAGGGGTCGCGGCGGAGCTCGCCGACCGTCCCCTCCTGCGCCGCCGTCTTCTCACTCGACACCGTCGAGCCGATGAAGACGCCGTGCGACCAGTCGGTGGCTTCGACGACCAGCGGCACGTTCGTCGCGCGACGGCCGCCGAAGAGGATCGCGTCGAGGGGAACGCCCTCGGGGGCCTCCCAGTCCTCGGCGATCTGCGGGCACTGCGCGGCACCCACCGTGAAGCGAGAGTTGGGGTGCGCGGCCGGGCGGCCCGACGCCGGCGTCCAGGGATTGCCCTCCCAGTCGGTCAGGTGCGGGGGCGCCTCATCGGTCAGGCCCTCCCACCACACGTCGCCGTCGGGGCGGAGCGCCACGTTGGTGAAGATCGTGTTGCCCCACAGCGTCTCGATGGCGGTGACGTTGGTCGACTCGCCCGTGCCCGGGGCGACGCCGAAGAAGCCGGCCTCGGGGTTGATCGCCCACAGGCGTCCGTCCTCGCCGGGGCGGATCCAGGTGATGTCGTCGCCCAGGGTCTCGACCCGCCAGCCGGGGATCGTGGGGCGGAGCATCGCGAGGTTCGTCTTGCCGCAGGCCGAGGGGAAGGCCGCGGCCACGTGGTACGCCGTGCCCTTCGGGTCGATCACGCGGATGAGCAGCATGTGCTCGGCGAGCCACCCCTCGTCGCGACCGATGACCGAGGCGATGCGCAGCGCGAAGCACTTCTTCGCGAGGATCGCGTTGCCGCCGTAGCCCGAACCGAACGACCACACTTCGAGGGTGTCGGGGAAGTGCACGATGTACTTCTCGTCGTTACAGGGCCACGCGACATCGTCCTGGCCCGGGGCGAGGGGCGCACCCACCGAGTGCACGGTCTTGACCCAGGGCGCACCCTGGGCGATCCGCTCCGTGACAGCGGTGCCGACGCGGGTCATCACGCCGATGGATGCCACGGCGTAGGCGCTGTCGGTGATCTGCACGCCGATGTGGCTGAGGGGCCCGCCCACCGCGCCCATCGAGAAGGGGACGACGTACATCGTGCGCCCGCGCATCGAGCCCTCGAAGACGCCGTCGAGGGTCTCGCGGATCTCGGCGGGTGCGATCCAGTTGTTCGTGGGACCGGCGTCTTCTTCGCGATTCGAGGCGATGTAGGTGCGCGACTCGAGACGGGCGACGTCGCCGGGGTGCGAGCGGGCCAGGTACGACCCCGGACGCCACTCGGGGTTGAGCTTGATGAGCTTGCCCTCGTCGACCATCTCGCGCAGCAGCGCGTCGTTCTCGGCCGCCGAGCCGTCGACCCAGTGGATGCGGGCGGGCTGGGTGAGGGCGGCGACCTGGTCGACCCACGCGGTGAGGGCGGCGAGGCCCGGACCCTGGACGGCGGGGAACTCACCGTGGCCGGGGCGCTGGACGCGAGCGGCGCGGGCGGTGGGCGCGGCGGTGCGCGGGGTGGAGCTGAAGATGTCGGCGAGTGCCATGTCGTTCTCCTCGGTTGAGAGCGAAATCGGTGGTCTTCCTCCATGGTGCGCGTCGTCACAACTTCTTTCCGAGAATTCGAGCGGTAAGAATCGCCGATTTTTCGATATGGTCAAGGAATGGCATCGTCGTTCGAGCTCACGACCCTGGGTCACCGCATCCGGCACCACCGCCTCGCGCGGGGCTACACGCTCGACGAACTCGGCGCGATGGTCGGAGTCGCCGGAAGCCAGCTGAGCCTCATCGAGAACGGCAAACGCGAGCCCAAGCTCTCTCTCCTCCAGGAGATCGCCCGCGCCACCGAGACCGAGGTCACCGAACTGCTCTCCCGCGAACCCCCGAACCGTCGGGCGGCGCTCGAGATCGAGCTCGAGCGGGCTCAGACCAGTCCGTTCTTCCGTCAGCTCGGCATCCCTCCCGTCAAGGTCACCAAGGGCACGAGCGACGACACCATCGAAGCGGTCCTGGGCCTGCACCGCGAGCTGCAGCGCCGCGAGCGCGAGACGATCGCGAGCCCCGAGGAAGCCCGCCGCGCCAACACCGAACTGCGCCTGCGCATGCGCGAGATGTCGAACCACCTACCCGAGGTCGAGCGGCTCGCCGAGAAGCAGCTCAAGGCCGCGGGGCACTCCACCGGTGCGCTCACCCACCGCACGGTGAGCATCATGGCCGAGCAGCTGGGCTTCGAGCTCATCTACGTCAGCGACCTGCCCCACTCGGCCCGTTCGGTCACCGACCTCGAGAACGGCCGCATCTACCTCCCGCCCGCCTCGATCCCCGGGGGGCACGGATTGCGCTCGATGGCGCTGCAGGCGATGGCACATCGCCTGCTGGGGCATCGCCCACCCACCGACTACGCGGACTTCCTGCAGCAGCGACTCGAGATCAACTACTACGCGGCCTGCTGCCTGATGCCCGAGACGAGCGCCGTCGCGTTCCTCACGCAGGCGAAGAAGGACCGCAACCTCGCCGTCGAGGATTTCCGCGACGCGTTCGGCGTGACCCACGAGGCCGCGGCCATGCGCATGACGAATCTCATGACGGTGCACCTCGGCATCCGCCTGCACTTCATGCGCGTCGACGGAGACGGCGCCATCTCGCGCGTCTACGAGAACGACGACCTCCCCCTTCCCACCGACGTCACCGGGTCGGTCGAGGGGCAGATCGTGTGCAAGAAGTTCTCGGCGAGGTCGGCGTTCGACGAGCACAACCGCACCACCGAGCACTACCAGTACACCGACACCCCGGCCGGAACCTTCTGGTGCTCGACCCAGACGGGGAGCACGTCGAGCGGCGACTTCTCGATCACCGTCGGGGTGCCCTTCGACGACGCGCGCTGGTTCCGCGGACGCGAGACCACGAAGCGCGGCATCTCGCACTGCCCCGACGAGTCGTGCTGCCGTCGCCCCGACACGGAGGCCGCCGAGCGCTGGTCGGGCAAGGCGTGGCCGAGCGCCCGCGTGCACCAGTACATGTTCTCGCCGCTGCCCCGCGGCATGTTCCCGGGCGTTGACGACGCCGAGGTGTTCGCTTTCCTGGATCGGCACGCGAACGGCTGATTACCGTTCGGTGGGTCCGGGTGAGCCAAACTCCTGACGAACAGGGCTGGACCGCCGCAGATCACCCCACACCGCGCTCCACTCCCCGGAGACTCAGGAGTCTCGGGCGGTCGAGGGGACGAGAACGACGGATGCCACGGCCCCGAGCCCTCGCGGGGCGCCGGGATCGCGGCATCCGGTGTCGTCAGGCGTAGGGGTTCGCCGTCAGCGTGTACTTCGTCTGCAGGTACTCGTGGATGCCCTCGTCGCCGCCCTCGCGACCGAGGCCGGACTGCTTCCAGCCGCCGAAGGGGGCGGCGGCGTTGGAGACGACGCCGACGTTGAGGCCCATCATCCCCGTCTCGAGCTTGTCGATCATGCGCTGGCCGCGAGCAAGCGACTCGGTGAAGACGTACGAGACCAGGCCGTACTCGGTGTCGTTGGCGAGGCGCACGGCGTCGTCCTCGTCGTCGAAGGGGACGATCGCGAGGACCGGTCCGAAGATCTCCTCACGCAGGATGTCGCTGCCGGGCTGCACGTCCGCCACGACGGTCGGCTCGAAGAAGGTGCCGGGGCCGTCGACGGGCGCGCCGCCGGTGGTGACGGTGGCTCCGCGCTCGACGGCATCCCCCACGAGGGTCTTGGCCTTGTCGACGGCACGGTCGTCGATGAGGGGGCCGATCTGCACGCCCTCCTCGGTGCCGCGGCCGATCCTCATCGCCCGCACGCGCTCGGTGACCCGCGCGGTGAACTCCTCGACGATCGAGCGCTGCACGATGAAGCGGTTCGCGGCGGTGCAGGCCTGGCCGATGTTGCGGAACTTCGCGAGCATCGCCCCCTCGACCGCCTTGTCGAGGTCGGCGTCGTCGAACACGACGAAGGGCGCGTTGCCGCCGAGCTCCATCGAGGTGCGCAGCACACCGGGTGCGGCCTGCTGCAGCAGCTTCACGCCGACCGGGGTCGAGCCGGTGAACGACAGCTTGCGCAGCCGCGGGTCGGAGATGATGCGCTCGGAGACGGGGCCGGTGTTCGTGGTCGTGACCACGTTGACGACACCGGCGGGCAGCCCCGCGTCTTGCAGGATCTGCGCGAAGAACAGCGTCGTGAGCGGGGTGAGGGTGGCCGGCTTGATGACGACCGTGCACCCGGCGGCGAGCGCGGGCGCGATCTTGCGGGTGGCCATCGCGAGGGGGAAGTTCCACGGGGTGATCAGGTAGCAGGGCCCCACGGGGTGCTGCGTCACGATCATGCGACCGGTGCCCTCGGGGTTCGCGCCGTAGCGACCCTGGGTGTGCGCGGTGACCTCGCTGAACCAGCGGAGGAACTCCCCTCCGTAGCCGACCTCGCCGCGCGCCTCGGCGAGGGGCTTGCCCATCTCGAGGGTCATCAGCAGCGCGACGTCTTCCTTGCGCTCCTGCAGCAGGTCGAAGGCGCGGCGCAGGATCTCGGCACGCTCACGAGCCGGGGTCGCCGCCCACGACGGGAACGCCTCGGCCGCGGCATCCATCGCGGCGACACCGTCGTCGACGCTCGCGTCGGCGATCTCGCGGATGACCTCGCCAGTGGCGGGGTCGTTGACCGCGACGGTCTTCCCGCCTTCGGCTGCGCGCCACTCGCCGTTGATCAGCAGACCGGTGGGCACGGATGCCAGCAGCTCGCTCTCGCGCGAATCAGTCATGAATCCTCCTGGATCGGGGCGGGGGTATACCGCCCATTCTTCTCAGCACGCCGGCGCGTGCCGATATACCTGGCGTACAAGGGGGTGGTTGCGGTCGCCGTCACGGCGAGTCCGTGCGCCGTATGGATGTTCGTTTCGTGTGCGCACGGCCGGCGGGCCGGCGTTGCACGCACGCATAAACGCTTCCCGCACGCGGAAACGCGAGGTGCTCGCGTTTCTGCGCGGGGATCGCGTTTCTGCGTGGGTGGGGCGGATGCCTCACGACGCCGGGCTGCGAAATCCGGGCGACTCCGGCATCCGCGCTCCGGCATCCGGGCGGCTCCGGCATCCGGGCGACTGCGGCATCCGCGCTCCGGCATCCGGGCGCTCCAGCATCCGCGCACCGCCGGGGTCACGCAGAAACGCTTCCCGCACGCGGAAACGCGAGGTGCTCGCGTTTCTGCGCGGAGATCGCGTTTCCGCGTGGGGTGGGGCGGATGCCGGGCCGGGGCGTCAGCGCGATGCCGCGGCCATCGGCACCGCCATCGCGCCCGCCAGGAAGCGCTCCAGCCCCGCCGCATCGTCCAGCGCGAGCACCTGCGCGACGTACTGGTCGGGGCGCACGAGCACCACGGCCCCCGCAGCGCCGATGCCCCGCTCGGCGAAGACGTCGCTGGTCGTCCAGGCCGAGGGCGCGGCGGCGAAGACCTTCTCGAGGTCGGTGAGACCCAGCGGCCCCGACCGGGGGCGAAACAGCGAGGGGACCTCGACCACGTCCTCCCAACGCCCCGGGAACACGACCTTGACGTCGAAGACCGCGTCGGGGTCGGCCCCTCCGGGGGTGAATCGCTCGACCACGGCCCGCGCGGCCTCGGCCCACTCCCGCAGCGCCGAGCCCTCGGCATCCGCGAAGGCATACAGACGCCACCGCCCGTCGGCTTTCGCGTGGTGGCCCAGGTGCACGGCGTTGCCGTCGCACACCCGCACGACCTCGACGCTGTGGAAGCGCTTTCCGACGGGGAATCCGGATGCCAGCTCCTGGGCCGCGTCGGCGGCGACGATCCGCGACGAGGCGTAGTGCGTACCGAAGCCCGAGGGGAACTCCGCGGTGGCGAGGTAGTAGGTCGCGAGCTCGTCGGGGTCGGTGATCTCGCCGGGCTTGCGGGCCATGAGCGAGGACCACTCGCGGTCGAAGTCGATGAGCTGCTGAGCGACGGGGCGGCGCTCGGCGTCGTAGGTGCGCAGCAACTCGGTGGGGGCGAGACCGGTGAGAACGTGACCCAGCTTCCAGCCGAGGTTGAAGCCGTCCTGCATCGAGACGTTCATGCCCTGGCCGGCCTTCGCGCTGTGTGTGTGGCAGGCGTCGCCCGTCAGGAAAACCCGCGGGTTCTGCAGGTCGTCGACGAACTGGTCGGTCACCCGGTGGCCCACCTCGTAGACGCTGCTCCACGCGACCTGCTTCACATCGATCGAGTACGGGTGCAGGATCTCGTTCGCCCGCCGGATGACCTCGTCGATCGGCGTCTGGCGCACGCGGTGGTCGTCGTCCTCGGCGACCTCGCCGAGGCCGATGTACATGCGGCTGAGGTAGCCGCCCTCGCGCGGGATGTGCAGAATGTTGCCGGCCGCGGCGTTGATCGCGCACTTGATGCGCCAGTCGGGGAAGTCGGTCTCGACGAGGACGTCCATCACGCCCCAGGCGTGGCGGGAGGCCGCGCCGACGTGCGTGCGGCCGATCGCCTGACGGACGCCGCTGCGCGCGCCGTCGCACCCGGCGACGTACTTCGCCCGAACCGTGCGCTCCCCCTCGTCCGTGCGCACGCGCACCTCGACGTGGTCGCCCTGCACCTCGAGGCCGAGGAACTCCACGCCGTAGTCGGGAACGATGCGCGCGGGGCCCTGAGCCGCCGCCTCGGCGAAGTAGTCGAGCACGCGCGCCTGGTTGACGATGAGGTGCGGGAACTCGCTGATCTTGTAGCCGTAGTCCTCGGTGCGACTGGTGCGGACGATGCGCTCGGGATTCTCGGGGTCGGGCGCCCAGAAGTTCATCCAGCCGATGTTGTAGGCCTCGGCGGTGATGCGGTCGGCGAACCCGAACGCCTGGAAGGTCTCGACGCTGCGGGGCTGGATGCCGTCGGCTTGGCCGAGAGCCAGTCGCCCCTCGCGCTTCTCGATCAGGCGGGTCGTGAGCTGCGGGAACTGCGACATCTGGGCCGCGAGCAGCATTCCGGCGGGACCGGAGCCCACGATGAGCACGTCGACCTCGTCGGGGAGACATTCGGGCCGATCGATGCCGGTCCCGGCGGCATTCTGCACGCGCGGGTCACCCGAGACGTAACCGTGGTGGTGGAACTGCACTGTTTCTCCTGACGTCGATGTCGGGGTTGCTCACCGAACCGTAGTGTTCTATATTCGAACACGACGTTCCGGTATCGAACGAGAGGCTAGTCGAGCCATGTCATCGCGGCAAGACGCAACGCCCGCTTCGCAGACGCTCAGCCGCGGCATCCGCCTGCTCGAAGAACTCGCCGACGCCCGCACCCCGCTGACGATCGACGACCTGGCCACCCGCGTCGGGCTTCACCGCTCCGTGGCCTATCGACTCCTGCGCACGCTCGAGGACCACGGACTCGTGACGAGGGATGCCGCGGGCGCGGTGCGCCTGGGAACGGGCCTAGCGGCTCTCGCCGCGGGGGTCGCCGCCGACCTGCAGGCCGAGGCCCTGCCCGAGCTCACGGCCGCGGCGAACGAGCTGGGCATGACGTGCTTCCTCGTCGTGCTCGACCACGACGAGTGCGTGACCCTCACGAGCGTCGAACCACGTCACGCGACGACGACCGTCGCGCAGCGGCCGGGGACGCGGCATCCGGTCACCCGAGGGGCCCCGGGGCGGGCGATCCTCGCGCTGCTGCCTCCGCGCCGCTGGCCCGACGCCGTCGACGCCCGACTGGCGGCCGAGGTCGCCGATGCCGCCGAGCGCGGCTGGGCGACCAGCCACGACGAGGTGATCCCGACCCTGCGCGCCGTCGCCGTGCCCCTCAGCGTGCAGGGCCGCGAGCCCGCCGCCGTCGCCGCGGTGCACGTGGCGACAGACCGCGACGACGGGGAGATCGCCGCGCGACTGCAGGCGGCGGCCGAGGCCATCCGCCGCGCGCTCTAGGACATCAGCGCGTCAGGCCGGTCCCGCACGAGGAACAGAAGCGCGCACCCGCGGGATTCTCGGAGCCGCACCCACCGCACGACGCGACCACCGCGAGCGGCGAGCCGCACTCACCGCAGAACTTGCCGCCGTGGGACTGGGCGCCGCACGCACCGCAGCGCGGGCGGGCCTGCGTCTTGAGATCGGCACCGCCGAGCAGGTCGACGGTTTCGAGCCGCTCCTGCACCTGGCGGCGTCGCGCCTCGGCCTGCAGCTGAGCGAGCTCTTCCGTGGCGTTCGGCGAGCAGCGCACGCACTGGCCCACCCCGTCGTTCCAGCAGCCGTCGCCGCAGACCCAGTCGCTGCAGCCCCGACACTGGTGGAAGCGCGGCGCGATCTCCGCCGTCGCGGCGCGGAGAGCCTCGTCTTTCGCCGGCGAGTTGGTGCCGCGGTCGAGGAACCGGTCGGCCATCGACGCGAACTGCGACACCGGCCCGCCGAAGAGGTTTCCGATGCCGCGGGCGAGCTTCTGTCCCGCGGCCCGCGGGTCGGGTCGGAACGCCGACCGGTAGCCGTTGCCGCAGCGTTCGCAGCGGAACTCGAACTGGAACCCGTCCATGTTGGACAGGTCGGTGAAGTTGTCGGTGAACGGGACGAGGTCGCTCATGTCACTCCTGATCGAGGCGAGGGGCGCCGTCGGCGCCGTGGGGGGATTCGGGCCGCGGCCCGAAGACGAGGTCGACGAGAGGTCCGAAGTCATATCGATCGCCGAAGTCGGGAGCCTGCATGAGGAGCAGGTTGTTCATCAGCATTCCGCGGCCCATGAAGGCCCACAGATCGAGGTCGGAGGCGCCGGCCTCGCGCAGCGTGCGATAGACCTCGTCGAACTGTCGACGCGACTCGACACCGATCTCGGGCTCCGCCGTCGCGGCCGAGAACGCGTGCGCCCAGACGAGAACCGCGTCCGGTCGCGACAGGACGAGCGAGCGGTACGCACCGCCCAAGCGGTCCGGGTCGAAGCCCTCGCCCGTCGCTTCGCGGAAGACACGCGTGATCTCCGCTCCGGCGTGCGCGTGCGTGCGCACGAACAGCTCGAGCTTCGACCCGAAGGTGCGGATGACGTAGGGCTGCGACACCCCCATCTCGCTCGCGACCTGAGCGGTCGAGGTGCCGAAGTACCCGCGAGCGGCGAAGGCCCGGACGGATGCCGTGAGCAGCTCGTCGTCGCGCGCGGTACGGCGGCGGGGGCTCGGCATCCGTTCTCCTTCCGGGAGGTTATCGCTTGATAATACTGGGGGACGCCGCCCGCGCCAGCGGATCCTTCCGCGGTGACGGGAGCGGTCGCCCCGCGCCCCTATACTCGATCCCGTCAGGCGCACGGGGCCGTGCGTCGCTGCTCGAAAAAAGGGCACGTAGCGGAGGACCCGCGAGACACATACGGCAACCATCCGTCCCGTCTCGAAAGGCTTCCTCTGCCATGCCCACCGTCTCCGCGCACGTCGCGCACACCCTCGCCCGCCACATCGACACCGTCTTCGGCGTCATGGGCAACGGCAACGCCTACTTCCTCGATGCTCTCGGGCGCGAGACCTCGTCGCGCTTCGTCGCCGTGCGCCATGAGGCCGCGGGAGTCGTCGCCGCCGACGCGCACTACCGCGCGTGCGGGCGCCTGGCCGCCGCCACCGCCACGTACGGCGCCGGCTTCACCAACACGCTCACGGCGTTGGCCGAGGCCGTGCAGGCGCGCACCCCTCTCGTGCTGATCGTCGGCGACGAGCCGACCTCGGGCCCGCGCCCCTGGGGCGTCGACCAGATTGCCCTCGCCGCCGCCGTCGGCGCGCGCACCTATACGGTCGGTCACCGCGACGCCGCGGCCACGATCGTCATCGCGATCGAGCACGCCCTGACCTATCGCCTGCCCGTCGTGCTCGGCATCCCCTACGACGTCGCGACCCGCGAGGCGGGACCGGTCCCGGATGCCGACGCCCCCGGCGCCGCGCCCCAGGTCACTCCCGAGCACCCCCCGCTCGGCGCCTACGCCGACGCGGTCATCGATCAGATCGTCGACGCGTTGGCATCGGCCGAGCGCCCCCTGCTGCTCGGCGGTCGCGGGGCGTGGCTCGCCGGCGCAGGAGCGGCCCTCGACGGCCTGGCCGAGACCGCCGGGGCGCTGACCACCACGAGCGCCCTGGGCCGCGGCCTGTTCTCGGACCCCGAGCGCGACCTCGGTGTCGCCGGCGGCTTCGGCGCCCCCGGTGCGATGGAGCTCGTGCGCGAGGCCGACGTCGCCGTCGTCTTCGGCGCGGGTCTGAACCAGTTCACGATGCGCTTCGGTGAGCTCTTCGCCCCCGGCACGCGCGTCTTCCAGGTCGATCTCGCGCCGACCGCGACGCACGCGAACATCGGCGGATACGTGCGGGGGGATGCCGCCGACGTGGCGACCGAGATCACGCGACGCCTGCACCAGCGCGGTGCGACCGGCTCGACCTGGGGCCGGGGCCTCGACCTCGCCGCGGCCCGCCGACAGCCCGAGGGCCAGGGCACGGGCCCCGACGGACGCCTCGACCCGCGCACCGCCGCCGCCCGCATCGCGGAACTCCTGCCCGAGGACCGGGTGATCGTCTCGGACGGCGGGCACTTCCTCGGCTGGTCGAACATGTATTGGCCGGTGACCTCGCCCGACCGCATGATCATGGTCGGAACGGCGTATCAGTCGATCGGCCTCGGCTTCCCGAGCGTCCCCGGCGCCGCCGTCGCCCGCCCCGACTCGACGATCGTGCTCACCACCGGCGACGGCGGCGGGCTCATGGCCCTCGCCGACCTCGAGACCGCCGTTCGGGTCGCGGGCGGCCGCGGCATCGCGGTGGTCTGGAACGACGCGCAGTACGGCGCCGAGGTCCTCAACTACGGGGTGAAGGGCCTGCATCCCGACCCCATGCTGATCCCCCAGGTCGACTTCGCCGCGGTCGCGCGCGGGTTCGGCGCCGAGGGTGTGGTCGTCGAGTCGGTCGGCGACCTCGAGGCCCTGGCATCCTGGGTCGCTCGCCCGGCCTCCGAGCGGGGCTTCCTGCTGCTGGACCTCCGCGTGAGCGCGGCGGTCGTAGCGCCGTACTGGGAAGAGATCGCGGCGCGCTGAGCGCGCGGGTACGGGCCTCCGGACAATCCGGCGCGTCCGGGGACTACCGGACCGCGAGAAGCCGGGGCGGGCACCCGCCCCGACGCGTACCCAACTCCTGAACATCTCGGGCTGCGAGGTCCGGAGAACGGCTGCCTGAGCCGCGGCGGCCCGGATCTCAGGAGTTCGGTACGCCCGCAGAACCCGGGAGCCGGGCACCTCCCCCATGCCGAAGGCCCCGCCGCACCGGAGCGCGACGGGGCCGAACCGGACGGACTCAGACCTTCGAGAGCCCCCGCACCGGACTGACCGCCTGCTCGGCCTCGTGGTCGGGGCCCAGCGGGATGCCGCTGCGATCGCGGAGCACCAGCGTGGCGATCGCGCCGAGCACCACCATGCCCGCGAGGTACCAGGTCACCGACGCGGTCGACCCCGTCTCGCGCACCAGCGCCTCGGCGATCGTCGGGGCGAACGCACCGCCCAGGATCGCGCCGAGCGCGTACGAGATCGACACCCCCGAGAAGCGGATGGATGCCGGGAACAGCTCGGCGTAGAGCGCCGCCTGGGGCCCGTAGGTGAGGCCGAGGCCCACGGTCAGCACCACGAGCCCCAGGGTCAGCAGGCCGATGCTCGCGGTGTTGACCAGGGGGAACAGCAGGAAGACACCGACCAACAGCGCCGCCCACCCGATGAGGTAGGTGGTGCGACGACCGATGACGTCACCGATCCACCCGCCGATCCAGGTGAAGACGAGCCACGACACGGCCGAGATGGTGACGGCTCCCAGCACGTCGGCCGTCGCGAGGCCCACCGGGCCGTCGGGGTTCGTGGCGTAACGCTGGATGTAGCCGCCCGTGGTCATGTACCCCACGGCGTTGTTGCCGGCGAAGACGAGCGCGGCGATGAGCACGAGCAGCGCGTGCTTGCGGAACAGCTGCACGATCGGCATCCGCGTCTTCTGTTTGCGCTCGGCCAGCTCGAGGAAGACCGGGCTCTCCTCGACCTTCCGGCGCACGTAGTACCCGATGAGGATCAGCACGAACGACAGCAGGAACGGCACGCGCCAGCCCCACGCGAAGAAGGCGTCGCCGGGGGCGATGACCGCCATGAGTGCGAGCATGCCGCTCGCCAGCAGCAGACCCAGGGGAACGCCGAGCTGCGGAGCGGCGCCGAAGAGGCTGCGCTTGGCCTTGGGGGCGTGCTCGACGGCCATGAGCACCGCGCCGCCCCACTCGCCTCCGGCCGAGACGCCCTGCAGCACACGCAGCAGGATCAGCAGCACGGGGGCCGCGACGCCGATGACGTCGAAGGTCGGAAGCACTCCGATCAGGGTCGTCGAGGCGCCCATGAGGATCAGCGTGATCATCAGCACCACCCGACGGCCGTACTTGTCGCCGAGGTGGCCGGCGAGGAAGGCGCCGAGGGGGCGGAAGAGGAAGCTCAGCCCCACGGTGAGGAACGACAGGATCTGCGCGACCCCGGGTCCGGCCGGGGCGAAGAAGAGCTGGCCGAAGACCAGACCCGCCGCCGAGGCGTAGAGGAAGAAGTCGTACCACTCGACGGTGGTTCCGACGACGGTGGCGAAGACCACGCGGCGGCGATCGCCGGAGGTCGAGATGGTGCCGGTCGGCGTGAAACCGTCCGAGGGGCGAGGAGATGCGGTGGACATGGGTGGGCTCCTTTGACGTCATCGTCGAGACCGCGACGTCGCTGTCGAGAGGGGGGCGGGGCCGTGCTTGCCCCCGCCTTTCGGATCATATACGATTTCGAATACGACGCAAGGGAGCATCCATGACCGACAGCACCGACCCCCGGTTCACCGCCCTCGGCGGTCGCCCGGGCAAGATCGTGGCCGTCCACCTCTCGTACGCCTCGCGCGCCGATCAGCGCGGCCGTCGCCCGGCCGCCCCGTCGTACTTCTTCAAGCCGTCGAGCTCGCTCGCTCCCTCCGGGGCCGAGATCGTGCGCCCCGCGGGCACCGAGCTCTTGGCGTTCGAGGGAGAGATCGCGCTCGTCATCGGCGAGCCCGCACGGTGGGTGACTCCGGATGCCGCGTGGTCGCACGTGGCATCCGTCACCGCCGCGAACGACTTCGGCCTCTACGACCTCCGGGCCAACGACAAGGGCTCGAACGTCCGGTCGAAGGGCGGCGACGGCTACACGCCGCTCGGCCCCGCACTCATCGATGCCCGCGAGGTCGACCCCGAGAACCTGCGGCTGCGCACCTGGGTCGACGGAGAGCTCGTTCAAGACGACTCGACCGCGGGCCTCATCTTCCCCCTCGCCCGGATCGTCGCCGACCTCTCGCAGCACTTCACCCTCGAGACCGGAGACGTCGTCCTGACCGGCACCCCCGCGGGATCCTCGGTCGTCACGCCGGGCCAGGTGGTCGAGGTGCAGGTCGATGCCGGAGCCCTCTCGACAGGGAAGCTCCGCACCACGGTGGTCCAGGGCGACCGGGCGTTCGACGCCGCGATCGGCTCGCTGCCCGCGGCGGACGACACCCAGCGCACCGAGGCGTGGGGGTCGCCGGAGGCCGCAGCCGCAGCTGCCACGGGAACAGGGGATGCCACCGGAACAGGGCGATCCGCCGCGAATCAGCCTGTCCCCGCCGAATCCCCTGTTCTCGTGACCGCCACGCCCCCCTCCCTCTCCCCCGCCCTGCGCGACAAGCTCTCGCGCGTCCCCGTCGCCGCCCTCAGCGGGCAGCTGCGCAAGCGCGGCCTGAACGACGTGACCATCGACGGGGTGCACCCGCTGGCCCCGGGCAGCCGCTTCGTGGGCACGGCCCGGACCCTGCGGTTCGTCCCGCACCGCGAAGACCTCTTCGCGGCCCACGGCGGCGGCCAGAACGCGCAGAAGCGCGCCTTCGACGCGGTCGAGGCGGGCGAGGTCATCGTCATCGAGGCGCGCGGTGAGACCGGATCCGGGACGCTCGGAGACATCCTCGCCCTCCGCGCGCACGCCCGCGGCGCCGCAGCGATCGTCACCGACGGGGGCGTCCGCGACGCCGAGGCCGTGGCCGCCGTCGGAATCCCCGTCTTCGCCGCGGGCCCCCACCCCGCCGTTCTCGGAAGGCGCCACGTGCCGTGGGAGACCGACGTGGCCGTCGGCTGCGGCGGCACCACCGTCGAGCCCGGCGACATCCTCGTGGGCGACGGCGACGGGGTCATCGTCATCCCGCCCGCCCTGGCCGACGAGGTGGCCGACGCCGCCCTCGCACAGGAAGAGGAAGATGCCTGGATCGCCCGCCAGGTGGCATCCGGTCATCCCGTCGAGGGCCTCTTCCCGATGAACGCCTCCTGGCGCGCCCGCTTCGACAGCGAGAAGAACGCCTGATGGATGCCAGCACCTCGGCTCGCACGCAGAGCAAGTCGCAGCAGGCGTACCGGTGGATCAAAGACCGCATCGCCTCTCAGGAGTTCACCCCCGGCTACCGGCTGGTGCTCGGCTCGATCGCCGGAGAACTCGACATGAGCGTCGTGCCGGTGCGCGAAGCGATCCGTCAGCTCGAGGCCGAGGGGCTCGTCATGTTCGAGCGCAACGTCGGCGCCCGCGTCTCGATGGTCGACGACACCGCCTACCGCTTCAGCATGCAGGCGCTCAGCCTGCTCGAGGGCGCGGCGACCGCGCTGTCGGCCCGCGCGCTGACCACCGACGACGTGCGACGCGCGCGCCAAGTCAACGAGCTCATGGTCGAGACGCTCGAGCACTTCGATCCGCGGTCCTTCACCGCGCTGAACCAGGAGTTCCACGCGATCCTGTTCGCCAAGTGCGCCAACCCGCGCATGCTCGAGCTCGTGCAGGCCGAGTGGGCGCGCCTCGGCCACCTGCGCGACTCCACCTTCAGCTTCGTGCCCGGTCGCGCCGCCGAGTCCGTGCGCGAGCACGAGAACATCCTCGTGCTGATCGAGAACGGCGCCCCACTCGCCGAGATCGAGAAGGTCTCGCGACGCCATCGCTCGGCGACTCTCGACGCCTACATGATCCACGAGCACCCCGACCAGGTGCTCGGCCTGCCCGCTTTCTGATTCCGGATGCCATCGCCATCCGCCCCCTCCGAAGAAGGAGCATCAATGACCCGCCGTATCCCCGCCGAGCTGCCCGAGCGCATCCAGCACTACATCGGCGGCCGGTTCGTCGACTCCGTCGACGGCGACACGTTCGACGTGCTCGACCCGGTGACCAACCAGACCTACGTCTCGGCCGCCGCCGGCAAGAAAGCCGACATCGACCTCGCGGTCGCCGCCGCCCGCACGGCCTTCGCCGAGGGCCCCTGGCCGCGCATGCTCCCCCGCGAGCGTTCGCGCGTGCTGCATCGCATCGCCGACCTCGTCGAATCGCGCGACGAGCGTCTCGCGGAGCTCGAGTCGTTCGACTCGGGGCTCCCGATCACGCAGGCGCTCGGCCAGGCCCGCCGCGCGGCCGAGAACTTCCGCTTCTTCGCCGACCTGATCGTGGCGCAGACCGACGACGCCTTCAAGGTGCCCGGACGCCAGCTCAACTACGTCAATCGCAAGCCGATCGGCGTCGCCGGCCTCATCACGCCGTGGAACACCCCCTTCATGCTCGAGTCGTGGAAGCTCGGTCCCGCCCTGGCCACCGGCAACACCGTGGTGCTCAAGCCCGCGGAGTTCACGCCCCTGTCGGCGTCGCTGTGGGCGGGCATCTTCGAGGAGGCGGGGCTTCCCGAGGGCGTGTTCAACCTCGTCAACGGCCTCGGCGAAGACGCCGGCGATGCCCTGGTGAAGCACCCCGACGTGCCGCTCATCTCGTTCACCGGCGAGAGCAGCACGGGCCAGCTGATCTTCGCCAACGCCGCCCCGTTCCTCAAGGGTCTGTCGATGGAGCTCGGGGGCAAGAGCCCGGCGATCGTCTTCGCGGATGCCGACCTGGATGCCGCGATCGACGCGACCATCTTCGGCGTGTTCTCGCTCAACGGCGAGCGCTGCACCGCGGGGAGCCGCATCCTCGTCGAGCGCTCGGTGTACGACGTCTTCGTCGAGCGCTACGCCGCGCAGGCCGACCGCGTGAAGGTCGGTTATCCCGACGACCCCGCGACCGAGGTCGGGGCGCTCGTGCACCCCGAGCACTACGAGAAGGTCATGTCGTACGTCGAGCTCGGCAAGAGCGAGGGACGTCTCGTCGCCGGCGGCGGCCGGCCGCAGGAGTTCGCGGAGGGCAACTTCGTGCGGCCCACGGTGTTCGCCGACGTCGCGCCCGACGCGCGCATCTTCCAGGAGGAGATTTTCGGCCCCGTCGTCGCGATCACGCCCTTCGACACCGACGAAGAAGCCCTCGCTCTGGCGAATAACACGAAGTACGGCCTGGCCGCCTACGTCTGGACCAACGACCTGAAGCGCGCGCACCTGTTCGCCCAGAACGTCGAGGCGGGCATGGTGTGGCTGAACTCCAACAACGTCCGCGACCTGCGCACCCCGTTCGGCGGGGTGAAGGCCTCGGGCCTCGGACACGAGGGCGGCTACCGCTCGATCGACTTCTACACCGACCAGCAGGCGGTGCACATCACCCTCGGGCCCGCCCACAACCCCACCTTCGGCAAGGCTCCGAGCCCGGCCCACTGAGCGAGACCCCGACCCGCGCACGCAGACGCAGACACACACGCAAGGACGCGACCCCATGACGAAGCACACCGAAGAAGAGAAGACCTCCTCCGGGTTCTGGGTGACCCAGGAGGCCCCGATCGCCTCGGACGATCCCATCCCCACCCCCACGTCTCCCGCACCCGACATCCTGCGCTGCGCGTACATGGAGCTCGTGGTCACCGATCTCGCGGCATCCCGGGTCTTCTACGTCGACGTGCTGGGACTGCACGTCACCGCAGAGGACGATGAGGCGATCTACCTCCGCTCCACCGAGGAGTTCATCCACCACAACCTCGTGCTGCGTCAGGGCGACGTGGCCGCGGTCGCCGCGTTCTCGTATCGCGTGCGGTCGGCGGAAGATCTCGACAAGGCGGTGGCGTTCTACGAGGAGCTCGGCTGCGACGTCCGCCGCGAGCCGGGCGGGTTCACCGAGGGCATCGGCGATTCGGTGCGCGTGGTCGACCCCCTCGGATTCCCCTACGAGTTCTTCTTCGACACCGAGCACCAGGAGCGCCTCTCGTGGCGCTACGACCTGCACTCCCCCGGTGAGCTCGTCCGCCTCGACCACTTCAACCAGATCACGCCCGACGTCCCCCGCGCGGTGAACTTCATGCAGTCGCTGGGCTTCCGCGTGACCGAGGACATCCAAGACGAGGAGGGCACGGTCTACGCCGCATGGATGCGCCGCAAGCCCACCGTGCACGACACCGCCATGACCGGCGGCGACGGCCCCCGCATGCACCACGTCTGCTTCGCGACGCACGAGAAGCACAACATCCTCGCCATCTGCGACAAGCTCGGCGCGCTCCGCCGCTCGGATGCCATCGAGCGCGGTCCCGGCCGCCACGGCGTCTCGAACGCGTTCTACCTGTACCTGCGCGACCCCGACGGGCACCGCGTCGAGATCTACACGCAGGACTACTACACCGGCGACCCCGACAACCCGGTCATCACGTGGGACGTGCACGACAATCAGCGCCGCGACTGGTGGGGCAACCCGGTGGTCCCCAGCTGGTACACCGACGGCTCGCTCGTGCTCGACCTCGACGGCAACCCCCAGCCGGTCCGCGCGCGCGAACACTCCAGCGAGATGGCCGTCACCATCGGCGCCGACGGTTTCAGCTACACCCGCGCGCCGGAGGAATCGGCATCCGCCCCCTCCGCCGAGTTCAAGCTCGGCAACCAGCTCTGACATGCTCACCGACGCACAGATCGACGCCATCGCGGCCGAGCTCGCCGAGGCCGACCGCACGCACGCGGTCATTCCGCGCATCACGGCGAGGTACCCGGATGCCACCGTCGACGACTCGTACCGGATCCAGGGCCGCTGGCGCGATACGCAGCTCGCCGCGGGTCGCACCCTCGTGGGGCGCAAAATCGGGCTGACGTCGGAGGCCATGCAGCAGGCGACCGGCATCACCGAGCCCGACTACGGCGTGATGTTCGACGACACCGTGTACCGCTCGGGGGCCGAGATCCCCGTGGATCACTTCTCGAACGTGCGTATCGAGGTCGAACTCGCCTTCGTGCTGAAGAAGCCACTCGAGGGCCCCGACTGCACACTCGACGACGCACTGGCCGCGATCGACTACGCCGTGCCGGCCCTCGAGGTGCTCAACTCGCACATCGAGCTTGAGGGCCGCACGATCGTCGACACCATCAGTGACAACGCGGCCTACGGCGCCATGGTGCTCGGCGAGGTGCACAGGCGCCCCGACGAGATCGACCTGCGGTGGGTGCCGGGCGTGCTCAGCCGCAACGGCGAGATCGAGGAGACCGGGGTCGCGGCCGGTGTCCTCGGCCATCCCGCTACCGGCGTCGCCTGGCTCGCGAACAAGTTCGCCCAGCACGGCGCGCGCCTGGAGGCGGGCGAGATCATCCTGGCAGGATCGTTCACGCGCCCGATGTGGGTGTCGCGGGGCGATGACGTCCTCTGCGACTACGGACCGATGGGAACGATCTCGTGCCGCTTCGTCTGACCCCGACGTTCCGCGCCGCGCTCGCGGCGTCCGATCGACCTCTCGCGGGGATGTGGGTGTGCTCGGGCAGCACCGTCAGCGCCGAGATCGCCGCGGGCTCGGGCCTGGACTGGCTGCTGATCGACATGGAGCACTCCGCCACCTCGCTTGAAACCGTGCTCGCGCTGTTGCAGGTGAGCGCCGCGTACCCGGTGACCCCCGTCGTCCGCGTGCCGTGGAACGACCCGGTCGTCATCAAACAGGTGCTCGACCTCGGCGCGCAGAGCCTCATCGTCCCGATGGTGTCCTCGGCCGACGAGGCCCGCGCCGCGGTCGCCGCCACTCGCTATCCGCCCGCCGGGGTTCGCGGGGTCGGGAGCGCCTTGGCCCGCAGCGCGCGCTGGAACCGGATCGACGGGTACCTCGCCGACGCCGCCGAGCACGTCTCGCTCACCGTGCAGATCGAGACGACCGACGGCGTCGCCGCCGCGGCAGATATCGCCGCCGTCGAGGGGGTGGATGCCGTCTTCGTCGGCCCCTCCGACCTCTCGGCATCCATGGGTCTTCTCGGACAGCAGACGCACCCCGACGTGGTCGCCGCCGTGCACGCCGTGTTCGCCGCGGCCCGGGATGCCGGAACCCCGGTCGGCGTGAACGCGTTCGACCCCGCGGTGGCCGAGGCCTACCTCGACGCGGGCGCCGACTTCGTCGCCGTCGGGGCGGACGTCGCCCTGCTCGCGCGGGCTTCCGAGGCGCTCGCTACGCGGTTCGTCACCGCGCGGGTGGCCTCGGGCGAGCGCGACAGTTACTGACGGCTCCCCCGCGCGAGGCTAGGGAACGCGAGACGCACCCAGCGCCACGAGTTCCGCCCGGGTCGCGACCCCGGCTTTGCGCAGCAGGTTGGACACGTGGAACTTCACGGTGTTCTCGCTGATCCCCAACTGCGTCGCGATGGCGCGGTTGCGCGAGCCGACGATGACGAGCGTGAGCACTTCTCGCTCTCGCGGGCTCAGATCCACCGCGTCGTCGAGGAACTCGGGGCGCGCCGGCGGGTCGAGAGGAAGCCGCACCGACACCTCCGAGCCCCACCCGGGCGTCGAGGCGACGTCGAAGGCCCCGTTCAGCGCGCTCACCCGTTCGACGATCGGGCGCAACGAATCGTCGTGCGCGGTCAGCCGCCCCTCGCCGTCGTCGCGGATACCGATGAGCAGGTTCAGGCCGTCGCAATCCCACTGGATGCGCACGCGGTGCGGCGCTCCACGGTCGAGCAGGGCCAGTACCGCGCTGCGGACGATCGCGCGCGCTTCGTGCGCGACCTCACCGGGAAGGGCGCGCCCGGTGGTCGGCGGCTCGACGAACTGCACGTCGAGGTCGCCGTGGCGCACGAGCGGACGCAGGTCGCTGCGTAGGCGCGCGAAGGCACCGGTGACCGGCTCGAGCAGAACGCCGTGCTGCTGGTCGGTCGAGGTGCGCAGCACCACCAGAGCCGCGGCCGCGGTCTCGGTGGCGAGGGTCCGGGCCGCGCGGTCGTCGAGCCGCGATGAGCGCAGGACCGCGAGCACGGACTCGAGCGTGACCGCGTGCCGATCGGCCTGTTCGGCGACGATGCGTTCGTGCTCGGTGACGAGCGCGCGGGATGCCGGGGAGGCGAGGGCGGGTACGGACGTCACGTGTTCAACCTAGACCACGGCGTGCACCTACCCATTCGGGTAGGTGGCCCCCTGCGGTCGACCGGCCCGTGCGGCGTCCGCACCGGCGCAGCATGGGGTCATGATGTCCCGCGACGACGCCACCGTCGAGTCCTCCCTCTCGCGCATCGCCGGGGAGCTGGCATCCGTCGTCGACCGCCTCGTCTCGGAGCCCGGCGACCTCGACGACGTGCTCGACGTGCTCACCGAGGTGGATCGTGTCTTCGTCCTCGGCGCGGGGCGCTCGGGCCTCGCGCTGCGCATGACGGCGATGCGCCTGATGCACCTCGGCCTCGAGGTGCACGTCGTCGGCGAGACCACGACACCCGCGATCGGCGCGAAGGACGCCCTGCTGACCGCCAGCGGCTCGGGCACCACCGGAGGCATCGTCCGCGCGGCAGAGACCGCGGCCGATGTCGGCGCCCGCGTCGTCGCGATCACCACCGCGCCCGACTCGCCGCTGGGGCGCGCCGCCGACGCCCTCGTCACCGTTCCCGCCGCCGCCAAGCTCGACCGCTCCGAGGCCGCCTCGACCCAGTACGCGGGCAGCCTCTTCGAGCAGGCCGTCGTGCTCGTGGGAGACGCGATCTTCGACGCCCTCTGGCACCGCTCGGGCCTCTCGGCCGATGAGATCTGGCCGCGCCACGCCAACCTCGAATGACCCACCCCGCAGAGAAGAAGGACCCCCTCATGAAGCTGCAGTTCGCCATGGACACCCTGTCCACCGAAGCCGCCCTCGACCTCGCCGCCGCCGCGGCGCCGCACGTCGACATCCTCGAGCTCGGCACCCCGCTCATCAAGAGCGAGGGCCTCTCCGCCATCACCGCGATCAAGCGCGCGCACCCCGACAAGATCGTCTTCGCCGACCTCAAGACGATGGATGCCGGCGAGCTCGAGGCCGACATCGCCTTCAGCGCCGGTGCCGACCTCGTCACCGTCCTCGGCTCGGCCGGCGACAGCACGATCGCCGGCGCCGTCAAGGCCGCCAAGAAGCACGGCAAGGGCGTGGTCGTCGACCTCATCGGCGTCGCCGACAAGCCCGCCCGCGCCAAGGAGGTCGTGGCCCTCGGCGCCGAGTTCGTCGAGATGCACGCCGGCCTCGACGAGCAGGCCGAGGAAGGCTTTACCTTCAGCACGCTGCTGCGCGACGGCGAGGCGGCCGGTGTGCCGTTCTCCGTCGCCGGAGGCGTCAACACCTCGAGCATCGCCGACGTGCAGAAGTCGGGCGCCCAGGTCGCCGTCGCCGGGAGCGCGATCTACAGCGCCCCCGACGTGGGTGCCGCGGCGGCCGCGCTGCGCGCCGCGATCGTCTGATCGCAGGGCCTCAACGAGAGAGGGACCGGGCCGAAACGGCCCGGTCCCTCTCTGACGTGGGAAGGATCACTCCTCGTCGTCGTCACCGATGATCTCGATGTCCTCGACCTCGAGCTCGGGGGTGAGCTGCACGTGCACGAGGGCGTCGGGGAACGAGGTCTGCCCAGCGAACACGACGATGATCGCGTCGGCGAAGACGCCCACGCCGATCGCCTCGAGGTCGGTGCGCAGGTCCACATCGGTGTCGAGCTCGTCATCGTCGAGCGCGTCCTCGATGTCGCTCGAGATCTCCTCGACGATCGCGCGCCAGCGCTCCTCGCCGACCGAGAGCACGTCCTTCAGGTTGCTCATGATCGCGTCGAGATCGGGCTCTTCGTCCTCGTCGAGCTCGGGGTCGAGGTCGACCTCCACCTCGACGCCGGCGGCATCCAGGTGTCCGGAACCGATGACGCTGTCTTCGTCGATCTGGGCGTCTTCGAGCAGGCCGCTCTCGGTGACGCGGCGGAGGAGGTCGTTCAGCACAGACTCAGTCATGAGAAAACCTTGCCACGTCGGTCGCGCTCGCGCCTCCCCATTGCGTGCGACGCTCCGTCTGTTCAACCGGCGGCATGCCGCGGTTCACCATCAGACGGCGGTGGCGCGCTCCGCGGCCTCGACGACGTTGGTCATCAGCAGGGCGACCGTCATGGGGCCGACTCCGCCCGGGTTGGGTGAGACGAAGCCGGCGACCTCGGCGACGTCGGGGTGCACGTCGCCGTACACGCGCGACTTGCCGGTCTCGGGGTCGGTCTCGCGCGTGACGCCCACGTCGAGCACCGCGGCGCCGGGTTTGACGTCGGCGGCACGCACGATGTGCTTCACGCCCGCGGCGGCGACGATGACGTCGGCCTCGCGCAGGTGCTTGGCGAGGTCGGCGGTGCCGGTGTGGGTGAGGGTCACGGTGGCGTTGATCTCACGGCGCGTGAGCAGCAGGCCGATCGAGCGACCGATGGTGACACCTCGACCCACGACGACGACCTCTTTGCCCTTCAGGTCGTAGTCGTTGCGCAGCAGCAGCTCGATGACCCCGCGCGGCGTGCACGGAAGCGGCGTGAGGATCGGCGCGTTGACGTTGAGCACGAGACGCCCGAGGTTGGTGGGGTGCAGGCCGTCGGCATCCTTCGCCGGGTCGATCCGCTCCAGGATCGCGTCGGTGTCGAGGTGCTTCGGCAGCGGCAGCTGCACGATGTAGCCGTGGCAGGCGGGATCGGCGTTGAGGCGGTCGATGACGGCCTCGACCTCTCGCTGCGTCGCCTCGGCGGGCAGCTCCACCTGGATCGAGTTCATGCCGATCGCCTCGGACTGCTTGTGCTTCATGCCGACGTACAGCTGCGACGCGGGATCCGCGCCCACGAGCACGGTGGCGATGCCGGGCACGATGCCTCGCTCGCGCAGAGCGGCGACACGCTCGGCCAGCTCCGCCTTGATCGCCGCCGACGCGGCCTTTCCGTCGAGAATCGTCGCCGTCATGGCATTCCTCTTCCTGGGTATCGATCGGGGTCGTGCGGGTGAGGTGTCGCACGCATAAACGCTGTCTGGTCGCAGAAACGCGCTCTCCTCGCGTTTATGTGCGCGAATTGCGTTTCTGCGTGGGGTGGGGCGGGCGGGCAGCGATCCGGCGCCGCAGGGACGCCGCGGCGGGTGCCCGGACCGGGGCCATCCGCTGTCACGCATAAACGCTATCCAGTCGCAGAAACGCGTTCTCCCCGCGTTTGCGTGCGCGGATCGCGTTTCTGCGTGGAGTGCACGGGCCGGGCTCGGCGCCCCGGGGCGACCGGACGGGGCGGATGCCGAGACCCCGCGCGGACGCGGGGACCGGGCACCGAGACCCCGCGCGGGCGCGGGGGCCGGGCACCGAGACCCGGCGCGGACGCGGGTACCGGGCACCGAGACCCCGCGCGGACGCGGGGACCGGGTACCGGGACGGGGCCGCACGCGCGACGCCCGCCCCGGCCGGGCTCACTGCTGCAGGTCGGGGTAGAGCGGGAAGGCGTCGGCCAGCTTCGCGACGCGTGCGCGCAGGGCCTCGACGTCGGCGCCGGGGATCAACGCGAGCGCGATGATGTCGGCCACCTCGGTGAACTCGGCGTCGCCGAAGCCGCGGGTCGCGAGCGCCGGGGTCCCGATGCGCAGGCCCGACGTCACCATCGGCGGGCGCGGGTCGTTCGGCACGGCGTTGCGGTTCACGGTGATGTGGATGTCGTGCAGCAGGTCTTCGGCCTGCTTGCCGTCGATCTCGGCTTCGCGCAGGTCCACGAGCACGAGGTGCACGTCGGTGCCGCCCGAGCGCACGGCGATGCCGGCGTTCTTGACGTCGTCCTGGGTGAGGCGGTCGGCGAGGATCGAGGCACCGCGCAGGGTGCGCTCCTGGCGCTCCTTGAACTCCGGCGTGAGAGCCAGCTTGAACGCCGTCGCCTTGGCGGCGATGACGTGCATGAGCGGGCCGCCCTGCTGGCCCGGGAAGACCGCGGTGTTGATCTTCTTCGCGAGGGCCTCGTCGTTGGTGAGGATGAGGCCCGAACGGGGGCCGCCGATCGTCTTGTGCACGGTGGTCGAGACGACGTGCGCGTGCGGGATCGGCGAGGGGTGCACGCCCGCGGCGACGAGACCGGCGAAGTGCGCCATGTCGACCCACAGCAGCGCGCCCACCTCGTCGGCGATCGCGCGGAAGGCGGCGAAGTCGAGCTGACGGGGGTATGCCGACCAGCCGGCGATGATGACCTTCGGCTTGTGCTCGACGGCGAGGCGGCGCACCTCGTCCATGTCGATGATCGAGGTCTCGGGGTCGACGCCGTAGGCGACGATGTCGTACAGACGACCCGAGAAGTTGATCTTCATGCCGTGGGTCAGGTGACCGCCCTGGTCGAGGGCGAGACCGAGCAGCGTGTCGCCGGGGCGGGCGATCGCGTGCAGCACGGCGGCGTTGGCCGACGCACCGGAGTGCGGCTGGACGTTGGCGAACTCGGCGCCGAACAGGGTCTTCGCCCGCTCGATCGCGAGCGACTCGGCGACGTCGACCTCTTCGCAACCGCCGTAGTACCGGCGACCGGGGTAGCCCTCGGCGTACTTGTTGGTCAGCACCGAGCCCTGCGACTGCAGCACCGAGACGGGAACGAAGTTCTCGGACGCGATCATCTCGAGGAAGCCGCGCTGGCGGTTGAGCTCGCGCTCGAGGACCTCGGCGATCTCGGGGTCGACCTCCGAGAGAGGGGCGTTGAAGTACGGATCGGTCATGCGATCTCCTTGACGATGGTTCCGGATGCCGCGGGCTCGGCGAGCCCGCGTAGATACCGCACCGACCCAGGCGTGCGGTCGAATACCGTCAAGCGGTCGCTCCCCGGTGGTTCCCCACCTCAACGCCAGTCGCGACGGTGCCACTTTAGCGGGTAAACCCGCCGCCGCCCCACGCATCTCGGCATCCACCGTTCCTCCACAGGGAGATCTCGGAGCGCGCGGTCCACTCGACGCCGAGGCATCGCGGATGCCGGGCTCCGAGGCCCGCGTAAAATGGCGGAGTGACCGACTCCCGCAACGTCCGCGCCCAGGCGCCTCTCGCTCCCGGCATGCGCCCCCGGCCGTCGGCGCTGGAGATCGGCAGTGTCATCTGCGGCCTGTTCGCCTTCGTGACCCTCGCCATCTGGGGCTTCCTGGCGTGGCCGTTCCCGTGGAACATCGTCGCCGGCATCGGCGCCCCGGCCCTGGCGATCCTGGTGTGGGCGCTGTTCGTCTCACCGCGGGCCGTGCTCGCCGTGCACCCCTTCGTGCGCGCGCTCGTCGAGCTGTTCGTCTACGCCGCCGCCACCGTCGCGTGGTGGAGCATGGGTCAAGCCTGGATCGGCCTGGTCTTCGCGATCGTCGCCGTCGTCCTCGGCGCGCTGAACGGGCGACGGCGCCTGGCATGACCGCCGAGGTCGTCGCGCTGCTCCGGGCCGAGCTCGGCGCGCGCGTCGACACGGACCCCGCCGCCCTCGAGGCGGCCCGCGCCGACAAGTCGGGCCACGCCGCCGAGGGCCTGCCCCTCGCCGTCGTGCACGCGGCATCCGTCGCCGATGTCCAGGCGGTGATGCGGATCGCCACCGCCACCCGCACCCCCGTCGTCCCCCGCGGAGCCGGCACGGGTCTCGCCGGCGGAGCGAACACCGGCGGTGGCGAGATCAGCCTCTCGGTGCGCGGTATGGACCGTGTGCTCGAGGTCCGCCCCGACGACCTCTTAGCCGTGGTCGAACCCGGCATCCTGAACGCCGAGCTCAACACGCGACTGGAACCGCACGGCGTGTGGTGGGCACCCGATCCGGCGAGCCGCGAGATCTCGACCGTCGGCGGCAACATCGCCACCGGCGCCGGCGGACTCCTGTGCGCGAAGTACGGCGTCGTGCGCGATGCGGTGCTCGGCGTCGACGTCGTCCTCGCCGACGGACGCCTCATGCGTTTCGGTCACCGCAGCGTCAAGGGCGTGACCGGCCTCGACCTCACCTCGCTCGTCATCGGCTCGGAGGGGACCCTCGGGGTCGTCGTGGGCGCCACCCTCAAGCTCCGCCGCCTCGTCGAGGGCGAACGCGTCACTCTCACCGCGCTGTTCGACGGTGTCCGCGCCGCCGCCGTCGCGTCCGCCGCGGTCACGGCCTCGGGAGTGCAGCCCGCGATCATGGAGTTGATGGATGCCACCAGCCTCGCCGCCGCGCATCGCCTGCTGTCCCTGCCCGCTCCTCCCGAGGGCGCCGCGCAGCTGACCATCCAGACCGACGGCCCGGTCGCCGCCGACGAGGCGGCCGAGATCGCCGAGGTTCTCCGCGAGGCGGGCGGCGCCGTCGCCGTGGCGGCGGACGCCGCCGAGGGCGAGGCGCTCCTGGCCGTCCGCCGCGCCATGCACCCCGCGATGGAGACGCTCGGCACCACCCTCATCGAAGACGTCTCGGTGCCGCGCAGCGCTCTGCCCGACATGTTCGACGAGATCGCGCGGATCGAACGGCAGTTCGGTCTGGTCATTCCCGCGGTCGCGCACGCCGGCGACGGTAACCTGCACCCGAACTTCGTGTTCGAGGGTCCCGAGGTGCCGCCGGTGGTGTGGGAGGCGGCCGAGGAACTGTTCCGCGCCGCACTCGCGCTCGGCGGAACCCTCACCGGCGAGCATGGGATCGGCGTGCTGAAGCGCCGCTGGTTGATCGACGAGCTCGGCGACGACCAGTGGGCCCTGCAGCGCGACATCGCGCGAGTGTTCGACCCGCTCGGCATCCTGAACCCGGGGAAGGTCTTCGGCCTCTGACGTCCGCCTGAGGCGCAGGCGACGTGATCAGACCGTGATATTGCTCAAGGCGTATCCGCAAGATCCGCTCGTAGCATAAGAAGACTGACTATCGGGGGGTTTGACTCATGACCGACGGCGCACCTGGCACCGACGGCGCAACCTACGCCTGGGCACCGCCCGAGCCGACGAAGCGCAAGAACCGTTCCGGCCTGTGGATCGGCATCCCCGCCGGTGCAACGGCCGTGGCTCTCATCGCCGCCTCCCTCGTGCTGATCGCGCCGGGTGCCTCGGTCGCGGGTGTGCAGATCGGCGGTCTCACCGCCGGTGCCGCAGCCCAGGCCATCTCGAACCGTCTCGCCGAGACCACGGTCACCGTCGACTCCCCCGCCGGCGCCGTCACCGTCACCGGTGCCGACCTCGGCGCGACCGTCGACGCCGCGGCCCTCGCCGACAAGGCCTTCTCCGACAACCCGATGTGGAAGCCCGCTTCGTGGTTCCCCGAGGGCACCGGGGTGCAGGTGCAGGTCAATGCCGACCAGGCCGCGACCGCACTGAAGAACCGCGCCCCCGGCACCTACCGCGCCCCCGTCGACGCGACCATCGCGTACGACGCCGGCTCGCAGGTGTACGTGACCACTCCCGCCGAAGCGGGCGAGGGCATCGACGTGGCCGCCGTGATCTCGGCGCTGCAGTCGGCTTTCGACGCCGGCCAGCCCACCACCACCGTCGACGCCACCCTCGTCCCCGTCGATGCCCCCGTATCGACCGACGAGGCGAACGCCGCCGTGGCCACGCTCAACGGCATCCTCGACTCGGCCGGCTTCTACGTCGGCGAAGAGCGCACCGTCCCCGTCGACCGCGCGACCGCCGCATCGTGGCTCACCGTCACCCCCGACGGCAAGGGCGACTTCGCCATCTCGGCCGACGCCGCCGCGATCCAGTCCGCCGTCGCCGGCCTGCCCGGTGCGGTCGACCGCGCCCCCGTCAACGCCGACGTGATCGTCGACACCGGCGGAGAGGTCATCAAGGCGCTCACCGAGGGCCAGACCGGTCGCACGCTCGGCGACACCAGCGGTGTGGCCGCGGCCTTCGCGAAACAGCTCGCCGAGGGCAACGGGCGCTACGCCCTCCCCGTCACCGAGACGGCCTTCGACACTACGAAGACCGAGCGCCGGATCGACGTCAACCTGAGCACGCAGACCACGACGCTCTGGCAGAACGGCCAGGTGTACCGTACGTACACGATCTCGTCGGGCGCGGGCGACCACGCCACCCACACCGGAAACTTCCGCATCGGCTGGAAGACCGCGATGCAGGACATGGGCTGCGTTCCCGGCTACGACTACTGCACCAAGGACGTCCCCTGGGTGGCCTACTTCAACGGTGACGAGGGCTTCCACGGCACCTACTGGCACAACAACTTCGGGACGCCGATGAGCCACGGCTGCATCAACATGACGATCCCGCAGGCCAAGGAGCTGTACGACTGGGCCTACCGCGGTACCGAGGTCTCGGTCCACTACTGAGCCCGGGTCTTCGAGGGGGTGGATGCCATCGGCATCCGCCCCCTCTTCCGTTTCCGCGGCCCTTCCCGGCGTCTCGCGGAGCGTGAGCAGCCGCGAAGTGCTGTTCGGGCTCGCGTCCGGTCTCCTCCGCAAACCCGAGAGGGGCGGATGCCATCGGCATCCGCCCCTCTCGGGTTCCCGCTCAGCGCAGGGCGTCGACCACCGCGTTCAGCGTGGCCGAGGGGCGCATGACCTTCTCGACGAGCTCAGTGTTCGGGCGGTAGTACCCGCCGATCTCGGCGTGGTGTCCCTGGACGGCGTTCAGCTCGGCGACGATCGTCTGCTCCGAGGCTTCCAGCTTCTCGGCGACCGGGGCGAAGACCTCGGCGAGGGCGGCGTCCGTCGACTGCTTCGCCAGCTCCTGCGCCCAGTACAGGGCGAGGTAGAAGTGGCTTCCGCGGTTGTCGATCGTGCCGAGGGCACGGCCGGGCGACTTGTCGTTCTCGAGGAACGTGCCGGTCGCCGCGTCCAGCGTCTGCGCGAGCACGCGCGCGCGCTCGTTGCCCGTCGTGTCGGCGAGGTGCTCGAGCGAGGCCGCGAGTGCGAAGAACTCGCCCAGCGAGTCCCAGCGGAGGTAGTCCTCTTCCACGAGCTGCTGCACGTGCTTCGGGGCCGAACCGCCCGCACCGGTCTCGAACAGGCCGCCGCCCGCGAGCAGGGGGACGATCGAGAGCATCTTGGCGCTCGTACCCACCTCGAGGATCGGGAACAGGTCGGTCAGGTAGTCGCGCAGCACGTTGCCGGTGACCGAGATCGTGTCCTCGCCGCGGCGGATGCGCTCGAGCGAGTACGTCGTGGCCGCAGCGGGGGCGAGGATCTCGATCGTGAGGCCCTCGGTGTCGTGGTCGGCGAGGTACTCGTTGACCTTGGCGATGAGGTTGCGGTCGTGCGCGCGGGTCTCGTCGAGCCAGAACACGGCCGGAACCCCGGTCGCGCGCGCGCGGGTGACGGCGAGCTTCACCCAGTCGCGGACCGCGACGTCTTTGGTCTGGGTCGCGCGCCAGATGTCACCGGTGTTCACCTCGTGCTCGAGCAGCACGTCGCCGTTCGAGGCGACGACCTGCACGCGACCGGGCGCGGGGATCTCGAACGTCTTGTCGTGGCTGCCGTACTCCTCGGCGGCCTGCGCCATCAGACCGACGTTCGGCACCGAGCCGATCGTGGCGGGGTCGAGCGGACCGTTCGCAATGACGTCCTCGATGGTGGCCTGATACACACCGGCGTACGAGGAGTCGGGGATGACGGCCAGAGTGTCGTCCTCTCCCCCGTCGGCGCCCCACAGCTTGCCGCCATTGCGGATCAGCGCCGGCATGGAGGCGTCGACGATCACGTCGCTCGGCACGTGCAGGTTGGTGATGCCCTTGTCGCTGTTGACGTACGACAGGCGGGGGCCGGATGCCAGCGCATCGCGGATCTCGGAGGCGATGGCGTCGCCGCCCTCGACGTTCGACAGACCCGAGAGGATCGAGCCGAGACCGTCATTGGGGGTGAGGCCCGCGGCGGCGAGAGCATCACCGTGGCGGTCGAACACGTCGGCGAAGAACGCCTTGACGACGTGACCGAAGATGATCGGGTCGCTGACCTTCATCATCGTGGCCTTGAGGTGCACGGAATAGAGCACGTCGTCGGACTTCGCTTCGGCCAACGTGTCGGCGAGGAAAGCGTCGAGGGCCGCGGCCGAGAGGAAGGTGGCATCCACGATCTCGCCCTGGAGGACCTTCAGGCCCTCTTTGAGCGTCTTGGTGGCGCCGTCGGCCGCCACGTGCTGGATCGTGAGCACGTCGTCGTCGGCGAGGACGACCGACTTCTCGTTCGAGCGGAAGTCGTCGTGACCGAGGGTCGCGACGCGGGTCTTCGAGCCCTCGGCGAACGCCTTGTTGCGGTGCGGGTGCTTCTTCGCGTAGTTCTTCACCGCGAGCGGCGCGCGACGGTCGCTGTTGCCCTCGCGCAGCACGGGGTTCACGGCGGATCCCTTGATGCGGTCGTAGCGGGCGCGCACGTCCTTGTCTTCGACGCTCGACGCCTCGTCCGGGTAGTCCGGGATGTCGTAGCCCTGCGACTGGAGCTCGGCGATGGCCGCCTTCAGCTGCGGGATGGATGCCGAGATGTTGGGCAGCTTGATGATGTTCGCCTCGGGGAGCGTCGCGAGACCGCCCAGCTCGGCCAGCGCGTCGCCGACCTGCTGCTCGGGGGTGAGGCGCTGCGGGAAGGCCGCGAGGATGCGGCCGGCGAGCGAGATGTCGCGGGTCTCGACGTCGACACCCGCCTGCTTCGTGACGGCCTGCACGATGGGCAGGAACGACGCGGTGGCAAGTGCCGGCGCCTCGTCGGTGTACGTGTAGATGATGGTGGAATCGGGCACGTCAGATCTCTCCGTAGAGGCGGCCAGGGTTGTGTTTCAGCCTATCGCACGTGGGCAAAGTCTCTTGATATCGAGATAGTTCACGGATGATCCCCACCCCGCGGGAAGCCGCATCTCAGGCGCGGATGCCGTGTTCTCGAGCGGTCTTCGGGTGCGCCAGGGTGTCACGGGTGAGATCCGCAACGCGCATCCATCCGGGCCCGTCGACGCGGATACCGCCGGCGACGAGGGCGTCGATCCCGGCGTCCACTTCCCGCGGGCGCAGCGAGGGGGCAGGAGGCTCCCTCGACGCATGCGGGGGCATGAGCTCTTGGGGGCGCGGTGGCGGCGCGCTAGCCTGGGCCCATGGCTGACCTGCGTCTCGTCGAACTGTCCGCCGCCACGATCGTGGCGGTGAACACCCTCTCGCTCAAGCCCGGGCAGGAGCAGTTCCTCGCTCCGGTCAGCTACGGCATCGCCGCGACCGTCAGCAACCCGCAGACCTCGTGGCAGCGCGTCGTGCTCGACGCCGACGAGGTCGTGGGCTTCGTCAGCGCCAACTTCGACCCCGAAGCACCCGAGGAGCACTTCCGCTCCGTGCTGTGGCGCATCAACGTCGACGCCGACGAGCAGGGCCGCGGCGTCGGCAGCTTCGCCATCGCCGCCGTGCTCGAAGAGGCCCGCGGTCGCGGAATGGATCACGTCGACGTCATCTACGAGCCCGGTGTCGGCGGACCCGAGGCCTTCTTCCAGCGCGTGGGCTTCGAGCCCGTCGGCGAGACGGAGTACGGCGAGATCGTCGCCCGCGTGAACGTCTGACGGCGGTCGCACCCGCTTTCGTGCGCGGCGCCACCCTTGCCGCGCGAGCGACCCCGGTGGTGGCACGCAGAACCGGAGAATCGCACCGCGATCGGATCGGCGGGGACGCCGCATCCGATGTCGGCGCGGTTCTCCGCTCACGGTCAGCACGTCTGAACCTCCGGTTCAGCCGACGGAGCAGACGGCAGAAGCACCGGATGCCACGCCCCCGAGGGAACGTGGCATCCGGTGTGCGGAGTCAGACCAGAGACTCCCGCCATGCCGCGTGAAGCTGGGCGAACTTGCCCGTGCCGGCGATGAGGGCGTCGGGAGTGTCGTCCTCGATGATGCGGCCGTGCTCCATGACCAGGACGCGGTCGGCGATCGCCACCGTGGACAGGCGGTGGGCGATGATGATGGCCGTGCGGTCAGCGAGAAGCGTCTGCAGGGCGTTCTGGATCTGACGCTCGCTGGGGATGTCGAGCGAGGCGGTGGCCTCGTCGAGGATCAGCACGGCCGGGTCGGCGAGGAACGCGCGCGCGAACGAGATCAGCTGACGCTGACCCGCCGAGACGCGGCCACCGCGCTTGTTCACGTCGGTGTCATAACCGTCGGGCAGCTTCGAGATGAAGGCGTCGGCGCCCACAGCGCGGGCGGCGGCGCGGATCTCGTCCATCGTGGCGTCGGGCTTGCCGAGCGCGATGTTGTCAGCGACCGTCCCGCTGAACAGGTACGCCTCCTGTGTGACCATCACGATCGCTCGGCGGAGATCCTTCGGGTGCAGGCGACGCAGGTCGACGTCATCGAGGGTCACCGAACCCTTCGTCGGGTCGTAGAAGCGCGAGATGAGCTTGGCGAGCGTCGTCTTGCCGGCGCCGGTGGTCCCGACCAGGGCGATCGTCTGCCCCGCGGGGATGTCGAGCGTGAACTCCGGCAGGATGACGCGGCCCTCGGTGTAACCGAAGGTGACCTCGTCGAAGCGGACGTGCCCGCGGGCACTCCACAGGTCTACGGGGTCGATCGGGTCGGGAACCGTCGGCTCCTCCTCGAGTACGCCCGACACCTTCTCGAGCGCAGCCGTGGCGGATTGATAGGAGTTCAGGAAGAACGCGACCTCCTGCAGCGGCGAGAAGAAGTTGCGCACGTAGAGGACCGCCGCCGTGAGGACACCGATCTCGAGCGGCCCCGCGATCACTCGTCCACCGCCCCACAGCAGCACGACCGCCACCGAGACCGCCGCCACCGCCATGATGCCCGGCTCGAACGTTCCGAAGAGTCTGATGGAGCGCATGTTGACGTCGCGATAGTCGGCCGCGAGCTTGCCGAACTCCTGGTCGTTGCGGGGTTCTTTTCGGAACGCCTTGACGGCGCGGATGCCGGTCATGGACTCGACGAACTTCACGATCACCTGCGCGCTGATGACGCGCGACTCACGGTAGATGACCTGCGAGCGCGAGTAGAACCACCGCATGAGCAGGTACATCGGGATGCCCATGACGGTCAGGATCAGGCCCGACTGCCAGTCGATGAGGAACAGAGCGCCGAGGGTGAAAAGTCCGTAGAGGACACCCGAGACGAGCTCGTTCAGACCGCCGTCGAGCAGCTCGCGGATGGTGTCGAGATCGCTCGTCTGACGCGAGATGATGCGGCCCGACGTGTACGACTCGTGGAACTCGAGGCTGAGCTTCTGCGTGTGCAGGAAGATGCGCTTGCGGAGGTCGAGCATGACGGCCTGCGTCAGACGCGCAGCGACGACGACGTACCACCCGATCAGGACGGCGCCGCCGATCCCCGCGAGCAGGTACACGCCGACGACGCCGATGGTCGGCATCCAATCCGATCGCTCGATGACGGCCGGCAGGGCGTTGTCGATGCCGAACGCGATGAGGGCGGGACCGGCGACGCGGAGCGCCGTCGATACGACGAGCACGGCGCCGGCGAGGACGAGCTGCCAGCGCAGGGGCGAGACGAGCGAACCGAGAAGGCGCAGCGAACGCTGGCGGATGGAGCGGCTCTCGTCGCGCGTGTAGTCGGAGCGGTCCTCGCCGCTGGTCCCGGAGACGGTGGCGGTGCTCATCGGGTCGCCTCCTTTCCGGCGAAGGAATCATCGTCGATGACGGGGATCGCCCCCGTTCGCGCTTCGCGCTCAGCCTCTTCGAGGCTCGAGATCACGTAGCGGTAGTGGTCGCTCTGCCGGAGCAGGTCGGAGTGCGTGCCGACTGCGGTGATACGCCCCTCCTCCAGAAGGGCGACGCGGTCGGCGAGGGTGACCGTCGAGGGCCGGTGGGCCACGATCAGGGCGGTCGTCTCGCTGAGCACCTCGCGAAGGGCATCCTCGACGAGCGCCTCGGTGTCGACGTCGAGCGCCGAGAGAGGGTCGTCGAGAACGAGCACGGCCGGGCGGGCGGCGACGGCACGCGCAAGGGCGAGACGCTGACGCTGGCCACCGGAGAGGCTGAGCCCTTCCTCCCCGATGACGGTGTCGAGGCCGTCGGGCAGGTCGTACACGAAGTGGGCCTGGGCCACCTGCAGCGCCTCGCGCAGGATCTCTTCGGCCTCGTCGGACCCAGGCGTGAGGTCCTCCCTACCAAGCAGCACGTTGTCGCGCACGGTCTGCGAGAACAGCGTGGCGTCTTCGAATGCCATGCCCACGTGCCGGCGCAGCTCCGCGAGGGTGAGATCGCGCACATCGACACCGTCGATCAGCACGCGACCGCCGGTGACGTCGTAGAGGCGGCCGGGAAGCGTCGTGAGCGTGGTCTTGCCCGAGCCGGTCAGACCGACGAGGGCCATGGTCTCGCCCGGGTGCAGCACCAGGTCGACGCCGTCGAGCAGGTCGCGCTCGGCGTCCGCGGCATCCTGGTAACGGAAGTGGGCGCTCTCGAACGCCAGCTCTCCGCGAGGCTGCGCGATGGTGCGCGGGTTCTCAGGGTCGACGATCGTGTTCTGCTCGTCGAACACCTCGAAGATGCGATCGGTCGCCGTCCGCGCGTCGAGCAGGAAAGAGAAGAGAAAGCCGATCGATTCCATCGGCCAGCGCAGCACGGTCGCCATCGCGAAGAACGCGACGAGTTCGGGCACCTGCAGCTGCCCCAGCTGGGTCAGCACGATTCCGGCGCCCAGGCAGACCGCGAAGGCGATGTCGGGAAGCAGCACAAGCCAGAACCAGATCCACCCGACCGCGCGGGCCTTGTCGATCTCGGTCTCGCGCAGCGACTCTGCCTGACGGGTGAACTTCTTCAGGGCATGTGCGCCGCGGCCGAAGGCCTTGAGGACGCGGATGCCGTGAACGCTCTCTTCCACGGAGGTGGCAAGGTCGCCCGCCTGGTCCTGGCTCTGCCGCGTGAGCGCGCCATAGCGCTTCTCGAACCGGAACCCGACGTAGATCACCGGGGCGGAGGTGACGAGGAAGAGCGCGCCGAGCACCCAGTGCCAGCGGAACAGCAGTACGGCGCCGATGGCGATCGTGAGCATGTTGACGACGAGCAGGATGACGCCGAAGGCCAGCCAACGACGGAGCATGCTGATGTCCTGCATCATGCGCGAGAGCAGCTGGCCGGACTGCCACCGGTCGTGGAAGGCGACCGGCAGGCGCTGCAGGCGCGAGTAGAACGACTGGCGCAGGTCGTACTCGACCTTGGTTGCGGGCGCGAGGACGAACCAGCGCCGCAGCCACACCATCGCGGCTTCGGCGAGGCCGAGACCGAGCACGGCGAGGGAACCCCACACCAGGGCGGTGGGGTCGAGGGAGGCGATGGGGCCGGCGACGATCTGCTCGAGCACCAGGGGGATGGCGAGCGCCAGAAGGCTGGCGATGAGCGCGGTGACGGCACCGGCGATGAGGCGCGGGAGTACCGGGCGCGCGATGGGCAGAAGCCGCGCGAGCGCGCGCGGCGTCGAAAGACGGGGCGGATGAGCGGAGGGAGTCATGATCCTCGTGGGGTCGAAGCGGGCGCCGGGATCGGGCGCAGAAAGGGGTGCCGGAGGCGCGACGAAAATCGTCAGTCGGGGCGAAGCGGTGCGTCGAAACGCGAACGCGGAGCCCTAGAGGCGTCGGCCGGGTCGTGAGACGGCGGAGGGCGCGACGACGGCCGGGGCGACGAAGGCGTCGGTCTGGTCCATGGCATCCTCCTTGTTCGATGAAGCTTCCGCGGGGGGACGGCAGCCCTCCAGAATATGTCTGAGAGAACGCTGGAAGCAAGAGTCTCTTCCCCAATTCCCGCCGGTCAGGTCGCCGATTCGCGCGACAGCAGACTCTGCTTCACTCGCGTTCCCCATGCGAAACCCCCCATGGATCCATCCGCGCGCAGGACGCGATGACAGGGAACGAAGAGCGCTACCGCGTTCCGCGCGCAGATGGACGCGGCCGCCCGCACAGCCGTCGGAGACCCGAGCGCTGTGGCGAAGCCCGTGTAGGTGAGGGGCGTCCCGGGGGTGATGGCGCGCAGCGCCTCCCACCCGGCCAGTTGCAGGCGCGTCCCCCGCTGAGAGACGACGACGGAGTCGATCGCACCGATATCGCCCGCGTAGTACGCACGAACAGCATCAGCGGCCGTCGTCGTGCCCCGACGGACGTCGGCTGGACGCTGATCCGGTCGGAGCCGCGCGAGGACGGCGTCGGTGTCATCGGTCCACCCCGACACGATCACCCGGTCGACCTCATCGGCAAGGATCGCGAACGCACCGTCGGGGGTATCGACGAACTGGAGGGTGGCGGCGGTCATGCGGGGTTCTCGCTCTCTGTGACGGAATCGGGTGAGGGGGTCAGGACGACGTCGGCGCGCATGCCCGAGGCTCGCCGACGGGTGGGGGACGCCGCGACTGCGGCCGCCGTCTCGGCCGGTGCGCGCCAGGACTGGGTCACCGGAGCGGCATACCAGTAGTGCGCCATCGCGTAGCTGCGCCAGGGCGCAGATCGCTCCGACCACGCGGTGAAGCCCGCCGGATCGGAGGGGAGCCCGAGGGCTGCCGCACCGGCGCGGGCCGCGACGTCGCCGGGAAGCAGGACATCGGGATCGCCGAGCACGCGCATGCGCACGTAATCGGCTGTCCACGGGCCGATCCCTCGCATCGCCAGCAGCCGCTCGCGCTGCTCCGCGCCGTCGTCGCCGGCGCCGAGCTCGAGGCGGCCGTCGGCCAGCGCTGCCGCCGCCTCGACGATGGCCCGCATGCGCGCCGCGGGCCCGCGAAGGACCTCGAGCCCGTGCTCGGCGATCACCGCCGGCGTGGGGAAGAGAGCGAGCGGCCTCGGGCCGATGGCGGTGGGTTCGCCGAGTTCGGCCGTCAGCCGGCCCTGCATGGTCCGGGCCGACGCCACGCTGATCTGCTGCCCGATCATGGCCCGCAACAGCATCTCGTGGGCGTCGACCGCACCGGGAACCCGCACACCGGGGATCGCCGCCACGGCGGGGGCGAGCTCGGGATGCCGGGCGAGAGCCTCGTCGATCGCGAGGGGGTCGGCGTCGAGGTCGAACAGTCGGCGAACGCGGGCGATGAGCGTGCCGAGGTCGGCCAAGGCCGACAACCGCGCGCGCAACCGGAGCCGACCGTCGTCGGCGAGGCGCACCTCGAACCACGCCGGGCCGCCCGGGAGGCGAGCGACACGCGCGAACGAGCGGTCGCCGCCCTCCTCGACGCCCGGAATCGCATGAGCCCTCATCCACCCGAAAAGGCCGACGGTGTCGATCGGCCCTCGCACCGGCAGGGCGAGGTCGATCTCGCCCGCCGCGGCCTCGACACCCGAGGTGTGGGAGCGTCGCGCACGGAGATCGCGCGGCGGCATCCCGAACACCTCGCCGATGGTCTCGGTGAACTGACGGATGCTCGAGAACCCGGAGGAGAACGCCACGTCGGCCGAGGGGAGGTCGGTCCCCACCAGCAGCGCCCGTGCGGTGTGCGCGCGCTGCGCGCGGGCGAGCGCGAGAGGCCCGGCCCCGAGCTCGGCGGTGAGGAGCCGGGTGAGGTGCCGCGACGAATAGCCGAGGCGCCGCGCGAGCCCCGGAACCCCCTCGCGGTCGACGACGCCGTCGGCGATGAGGCGCATGGCCCGCGCGGCCACGTCTTGGCGGACGTCCCACAGGGGAGAGCCGGGAGCGGCCTCGGGCAGACACCTCTTGCAGGCGCGATAGCCCGCCTCGTGCGCCGCGGCGGAGGTGGCGTAGAAGGTGACGTTCTCTTCCTTCGGCGTGCGCGCAGGGCAACTCGGACGGCAATAGATGCGCGTCGAACGCACCGCCGTGACGAACTGCCCGTCGAAGCGGCGGTCGCGCGACTGGATCACGCGATAGCGCTCGGCGAAGCCCGCGGGCTCGGAGACGGAAGTGGTCATGGCATCCACCCTGCCATCGACCTCCGACATCGACTGGCGGAAATCGGACACGGCCGTGCGGGCCGGCTCGACCGTCCCCTCGCGGTCGTCGGGCCTGGGCGCAACCCCCGTGCGATGTCGGAGGTCGTGGGTAGCGTGAGGAACATGAGCGAACGCGAATACGACCTCATCGTCATCGGCGCCGGCCCCGTCGGCGAGAACGTGGCCGACCGTGCCGTGCAGGCCGGTCTCACCGCCGCCATCGTCGAATCCGAGCTCGTCGGCGGCGAGTGCTCGTACTGGGCGTGCATGCCCTCGAAGGCTCTCCTGCGCAGCGCCGCAGCCCTGCGCGCCGCCCGCGACGTCGACGGCGCGAAGCAGGCCGTCACCGGCGACCTCGATGTCGACGCGGTGCTCCGCCGTCGCGACACCATGACCAGCGACTACAACGACTCCGGTCAGGTCGAGTGGCTGCAGGGCGCGGGCATCGACCTCGTGCGCGGCCACGGCCGCCTGACCGGCGAGAAGCGCGTACGCGTCACCGCCGAAGACGGCGCGACGACCGACCTCCTCGCCCGGCATGCGGTCGCCGTCTGCACCGGCTCCGCTGCACTCCTCCCCGATATCCCGGGTCTCGCCGACATCGCGCCGTGGACCAGCCGCGAGGCCACCGCCGTGCAGCGAGTCCCCGGTTCTCTCGCGATCATCGGCGGCGGCGTCGTGGGCGCCGAAATGGCAACCGCGTTCCAGAGCCTCGGCACCACCGTCACCCTCGTCGCCCGCTCGGGCCTTCTCGGGGGCAACGAGCCGTTCGCCGGCGAGCTCGTCGCATCCTCGCTCCGCGACCGCGGCGTCACGATCAAAGAGGGAGCGGATGCCACGTCCGCCCGCCGCGACGACGACGGGCGCGCGGTGCTCGAGCTGTCCGACGGCACCACCGTCACCGCCGACGAGGTTCTCGTCGCCGTCGGTCGTACTCCGCGCACCGGCGATCTCGGTCTGGATGCCGTGGGCCTCGACGCCGACACCTGGCTCGACGTCGACGACACCCTCCTCGTCCGCGGTTTCGACTGGCTCTACGCCGTAGGCGACGTCAACCACCGCGCCCTGCTCACCCATCAGGGCAAGTACCAGGCCCGGGCTGCGGGCGACGTGATCGCCGCTCGGGCGAAAGGCGACGAGGTCGACGACGCTCCCTGGGGCGCGCACGTCGCCACCGCCGACCACGACGCGGTCCCCCAGGTGACGTTCACCGACCCTGAGGTGGCATCCGTCGGTCTCACCGCACAGAAAGCGGAGCAGAAGGGCCTGAACGTGAAGGTGCTCGACTACGACCTCGCAAGCATCGCCGGGTCGAGCGAGCAGTCCGACGCCTACGTCGGCAAGGCCCGTGCGATCGTCGATCTCGACCGGGGTGTTCTCATCGGCGCTACCTTCGTCGGACCCGACATCGCCGAACTGCTGCACTCCGCCACGGTTGCGATCGTCGGCGAGGTGCCGGTGAAGCGTCTGTGGCACGCGGTTCCCTCGTACCCGACCGTCAGCGAGGTCTGGTTGCGCCTGCTCGAGACGCTCGGGCGCGACTCCGCCTGAGACCGGGGCCCGCGCGAGCGCCGAGAAACGCTCCCCCGCCCCCGCTCGTAGCGAGGCTCCGACGTGCGCCGAGAAGCGCGCGAACGAAACGGGCTCGCTGCGTCACGTTGTCCCACTCAGCGCGGTGTTGTTGGCGGCGGTTTCGTCTCCACGCCCGCGCCCGCACGGCGTAAGGTCGCCTCATGCCCCGCATCGTCGCCCTCCTTCGCGGCGTCGGCGGACCGACGGCGCTGAAGATGCCCGCGCTGCGTGAGGTGTTGGCATCCGAGGGTCTGGGTGAGGTCGAAACGCTGCAAGTCGCCGGCAACATCGTGCTCGACGACGGCGGGCGCTCCCCCGGCGAGATTGCGGGCGTGATCCGCGGTGCCGTGCGCACGGCGTTCGGCTTCGACCTCCCGGTCATCGTGCGCACCCACACCGAACTCGCGGATGCGCACGCTCGGAATCCGTTCGCCGGCGCGGCCGAAGGTCGGTGGGTTCAGACCGTGTTCCTCGCGGAACCTCCGGCCCCGGAGAAAAAGATCGTCGTCCCGGCGGATTACCCCGAAGAGGCGATGCTGGATGGTCGCGAGGTGTTCGTGCGGTATCCCGAAGGAATCGGCGGCTCGAAGCTGCAGGCAGCCTGGTTCGAGAAACGCCTCGGTGTGACGGGCACCGTGCGCAACGCGAACACGGTGGCCAAGCTCGTCGCGCTGAGCGCCTGACCGCGGCCGCGCACCCGACCGCAGGCGCGAGCCCCGCTCGGGGCGCACTCCGCCGCTCGGGGCGCACTCCGCCGTTCGGCGAATGACGTCCACCACCGCCGCGAAACGCGCCCCACAGCGCACATCACGCCACCCCGACCACGCATAAACGCCGTGCGCGCTCAGAAACACGAGCACCACGCGTTTCTGCGCGCGCACCGCGTTTCTACCCCGCACACGCACCGACACCCGCCCCGCCCCCCGCACACGCGACGACGCCGCCGCAGCCGAAGCTGCGACGGCGTCGAACGCACCGAGAGGTCTCAGTGGAAGAAGTGGCGCTCCCCGGTGAAGAACATGGTCACTCCGGCGGCGCGCGCGGCGTCGATGACCTCGGCATCCCGAACCGAACCGCCGGGCTGGATGATGGCCGAGATGCCCGCGTCGATCAGCACCTGGGGGCCGTCGGCGAAGGGGAAGAACGCATCGGATGCCGCGATGGAGCCGCGCGCACGGTCACCGGCGCGCTCCACCGCGAGGCGGCACGAGTCGACGCGGTTGACCTGGCCCATGCCGATGCCGACGGTGGCCGACCCCTGGGCGAGCACGATCGCGTTCGACTTCACCGCGCGGCACGACTTCCAGGCGAAGATGAGGCTCTCCATGTCTTCGTCCGCGGGACGCTCACCCGAGACGAGCTCCCAGTCCTTCGCGACCGACTCGATGTCGTCGGGGAAGCGGTCCGCGTCCTGCAGGAGGAGTCCGCCCGAGACGAGGCGCACGTCCATGCGCTCCTGCTGCCAGTCGGCGGGCAGACGCAGCACGCGCAGGTTCTTCTTGAGCTTGAACACCTCGAGCGCCTCGGGCTCGAAATCGGGGGCGATGACGACCTCGGTGAAGATGTCGCGCAGGTTCTCTGCCATCTTGAGCGTGACCGTGCGGTTCGCGGCGATCACGCCGCCGAACGCCGACACGGGGTCGCACTCGTGCGCGCGCAGGTGCGCCGAGGCGATCGGGTCGAGGGCGTTGGGGGCCGCGACCGCGATGCCGCAGGGGTTCGCGTGCTTGATGATCGCCACGGCCGGCTTGACCATGTCGAAAGCGGCGCGCAGCGCCGCGTCGGCGTCGACGTAGTTGTTGTACGACATCTCTTTGCCCTGCAGCTGCGTGGCCTGGGCGATGCCGTGGCCGCCGACGCGCGTGTAGATCGCGGCGCGCTGGTGCGAGTTCTCGCCGTAGCGCAACGTCGACAGACGCTCGGCCTTGATCGTCAGGTGCGCGGGCAGATCGATGTCGTCGGCGAGGGTGCCCTCGGCGAACCACGTCGACACGGCGGTGTCGTAGGCGGCGGTGTGCGAGAACGCGCGGGCTGCGAGCTCGCGGCGCTGCGCGAGGGTCGTGCCGCCCTCACCCTGCAGCGCGTCGATGATGGCGGGGTACGACTCGGGCGAGACGACGATGGCGACGTTCGCGTGGTTCTTCGCCGACGCGCGCACCATGGCGGGGCCGCCGATGTCGATCTGCTCCACCACGTCGTCGCCCTGGGCACCGGATGCCACGGTCTCGACGAACGGGTAGAGGTTGACGACCACGAGCTCGAAGGGGCGGATCTCCAGCTCCTCGAGCTGCGCCTCGTGCGAGGCCAGGCGCAGGTCGGCGAGCAGTCCCGCGTGCACGCTCGGGTGCAGGGTCTTCACGCGCCCGTCGAGCGACTCGGGGAAGCCCGTGACGGCCGAGACGTCGGTGACGTCGTACCCGGCGTCGCGCAGCAGAGTCGCCGAGCCCCCGGTCGAGACGATCTCGACACCGGCGGCGGCGAGTGCTGCGCCGAGGTCGAGCAGACCGGTCTTGTCGCTCACCGACACCAGCGCGCGGCGGATCGGGACGACGTCGCGGGGGCGGTAGTCGGCGGGGTCGTGGCGGGGTCCGGCCATGGCGTTCGGCTCCTGTGTCTCGAGTCGGGTTCGGATGCGCGACGGGCCGACGCCCGTCGGGCGGGTCAGGCGGTTCGGGATGCCGTGGCGGCGAGGTCGAGCTCGCCCTCGGCGATGCGGCGCACGACGTCGATGAGCAGACGTCGTTCGACGGGCTTGATGCGATCGTGCAGAGAGTCCTCGTCGTCGCCGGGGAGCACCGGGATGCGCTCCTGAGCGAGGATGGGGCCGGTGTCGACGCCGGAATCGACGACGATCACGCTCGCTCCGGTCTGCGAGGCGCCCGCGGCGAGCGCGTCGCGCACCCCGTGTGCGCCGGGGAACTCGGGCAGGTACGCGGGGTGGGTGTTGATGATGCGGGGCTCCCACGCGGCGACGAGGTCGGCGGGCAGCAGGCGCATCATGCCGCTGAGCACGACGAGGTCGGGGTTCCACACGGCGAGCTGCGCCCCGAGTTCGGCGCCCCACTCCTCTCGCGACGCGAATGCGCTGAAGGGGACGAGGAAGGTCGGGATGCCGAAGTGCTCGGCGTGGGCGAAGCCGTCGGCCTCGCGATCGGCACCGACCGCGATCACGCGCGCCGGAAAGCCGGGGGCCGAGGCCGCCTCGAGCAGGGCGCGGAGGTTCGAGCCGGTGCCGGAGATGAGGACGGCGACCGTGAGCACGCGCTCAGTCTACGCAGGTGCGTCCGCGCGCGCGGGCCCTCGAGAGCAGCCGGGGACCGCCGGCTCGAAGCCGGCCGTACCGGCCGAGCGGGTCGGGCCCGGGCCGAACGCCCCCGGTCGGCCGGCCCGATCGTGTGGCGGTCAGCGCCTGTCGTCGGGCTCGCCGCCGTGCTCCGACCAGGCGGCGCGGATGCGCGCACGCACCTCGTCGTCGCTGAGTTCGTCGGGTGCGCCCCCGCTCGCGCCCGCCACGGGGCTCTCGGAGACGGGCGGCGAAGAGACGGGCGGCGAAGACACGGGCGACGCTGAAGAAGGGGATGATCCCCGAGCGCTCCCCCGTACCCCCAGCGCGGTGTCGGTCGCCACGGCATCCGGATCGCGGTACGAGCTCGGCCAGACGTCGTGCGAGATGCCCGCGCCGGCGGGCGAGCCGGTCGGGGTCGGGCCGGTCCAGTGCTCGTCGCGGTCGAAGGGCGTGTGCTCGCGCGCGAAGAACGAGAAGCCCCGGTCGTTGCGCTCCTCGTACCGGTCGTCGCTCTCGTACCCGCCGAAGCGCGGGCTGAGCAGCAGGATCGCGAGCCCCACCAGCACCTCGAGGCCGAGCGTCAGGGCGAGCGGGCCCGGCTGCGGGCCCGTATCGGCGAGGCGGCCGGGACCGATCGACCCCGACGAGACCACGGCGGCGAGCGCACCCATGCCGCCGGTGAGTGCCGCGACCGCGACGGCCAGGACCGACCGGGGTCCCAGCGGCTCGGGGCCGGTGGTCGATGGCATCCGGGATCGCAGGATCCACCCCGTCAACGCGCCCACGGCGATCGGCAGCAGCATGAGCAGCAGCAGCCACGACGAGGTCGAATCGGGCACCGCGCCCAGCACCGGGATGCCGGGGAGCGCACCGACCTGCGTCGCGGCCGGGGTGACCGCGGTGTCGGTGCCGAGCGCGAAGCCCGGCCCGGCGGCGAACGACATGGCCCAGAGCACGAGCGTGGGGAGGTAGAAGAGCTGACCGAGGGCGATGACGGTCGCGCCGATGCCGTCGGCGTTACTGGCCTGGTACAGCCCGATCACCTGCGAAGCGCGGGCGATGAGACCCGCCAGCACGACCACCGCGCCCACCGAGACGAGTCCCAGAGTGGTGATCGCCAGGCCCCGCAGCGCGAGTGCGGGAACGGGCGCCCAGGCGCTCGGCATCCGCTCGATCCATCCGCGTACGGCATCGACCGGCCCGTCGTCGCCCACGCGCCAGGCGCCCACGACGGCGCCGATGAGCGAGGGCACGAGGAAGATCAGCGTCGGCAGCAGGATGGCGAGCCAGGTTTCGGATGCCACGAGCGAAGCCTGTGAGGTGAGCGCGATGCCCGCCGAGAGAGCCGCGAAGACCAACGAGCCCGAGAGCCACCCGGTGAGACCGGCGCCCGCCTCTGCGGCGCGAGAGCCGGAACGGGCGGCGAAGAGGCCGGTGAAGGCCGCGAAGGCCAGGGGGGCGAGAGACAGCGTGAATGTCGCGAACGTCGGGTCGATGCCGGTCGCGGCGAGGTAGGCGTCGGGCAGGGTGATGGTCACCGGCACGAGGTGGCCGAGGTGCCAGATCGCGGCCGACGCGGGCCACAGAGCGCTCCAGTCGGGATTGCCGACGCCGAACACCCACAGCAGCGTGAGCGGTGCGAGCACGACGGCGATGCCACCGGCGGTCGCCAGGACGGCGTCGAGGGCGGCGAGGAGAGCGATGAGGAGGCGATGCATGGGCGAGAGGAACCCTACCCGCGCCGCCTCAGCCCGCCCCTCAGGCGCGGCGGCGAGCGCCCGAGACGAGCCTGCGCAACGCGGTGAGCCAGGCGCGCGAGGCCGTGTCGGGCTCGGCGGGCGCGTCCGCCGGCGCGTCCGAGAAGCGCGGATCTGCCCCGGCGGCCCCGGCGACCGGGGCGACGCGCGCATCGCGCCATCGCTCCCACACCACCGCCGCCAGGCGCGGGTCCGCACCGATCGGGGCGGTGGTCAGGTCGGCCTGCGCCTTCTCGATCACGCGCGAGAAGTGCCCCGGTGCGAGGACGTAGCTCGCGGCGACGGTGCGTCGGCCGTCCGCGCGTGCTGCGGCCACGGCATCCGGGATGCGGGGATCGGATGCCGCGGCGTAGGCCGTCACGACGGGGCCGGTGACACCGGCATCCGCCATCAGCTCCGCCATGCGTTCGACGTCCATCACGGCGCCCGGGCGGGTGGAGCCGGCCGCGGCGAGCACGACGGTGTCGTCGGGACCCGCCCCGGCGGCGCGGACGCGGTCGGCGAGGATCTCGGCCAGCACCGGGTGGGGCCCGAGAGCGGGGGCGACGGGCAGTCCGTCGGCGGCCTCCACCAGGTCGACCTCGGTGTGGTAGCCGGTCGACAGCAACAGGGGCACGATCACGATGTCGTCCGTGCGCTCGCGAGCTTCGGCCACGACGTCGGTGACGGAGGGACCGTGCACGTCGACGTACGCCTCGAGCACGTCGACGCCGGCGGGAGCGGTGGCGCGCAGCACCTCGAGCAGTTCGCGCACGACGACGCGGCCCTCTTCGAACCTCGTGCCGTGGGCGCAGGCGATCAGTACGGCGGTCATGCGTCCTCCTCGTCGATCACGTCGAGCCGGTATCCGCGTTTGTAGACGGTGCGGATCAGGTCGAGCCCGCCGAGCGCGTCGCGGGTGCGGGCCACGGCGACCTCGACGGCGTGCCCGCTCGCCTCCGAGCTCGACAGCGCGGCGATCAGATCGGCGCGCGAGACCACCGCCCCCGGCGCGCGCCCGAGCGCGCGCAGGATCTCGACGCCGGTGCGCGGCAGAGGTGTGAACTCCCCGTCGAGCACGATCCCCGATGAGCGGATGCCGAGGCGCCCGACCGTCGTGGGGATCAGCACCGCGTCGGCTCCGCCGTAGTGCGTCACTACGGCGCGCACGAGCGCCCCGAGACGTCCGCGGTCGGGGATGAGCGGGGTGATGCCCGCCTCGAGGAGGGGACCGGCGGTGATCGGCCCGACGGCCGCGACGAGGACGTGCCCGCGGGCGGCTCGGGAGGCCACTCCGTCGAGCGCCTCGGCCCGTTCGGCCGCGAGGATCCACTCGCGCGCAGCGGGAGCGGAGGTGAAGAGCACCGCGTCGATCTCTCCGCGTGCGACCTGCTGGGTAGACGCGGCGACGACCTCGGGATCGGGCGGCGGCCCCCAGCGGTAGATCGTGAGGCTGGTCACGCGGGCTCCGGCCGCTTCGAACGCCTCGTCGAGGCCGTCGGCCCCCGAGCCGTGGTGCTGCACCGCGATGTGCAGTCCGTCGATCCCCTCGGCCACGAGGAAGTCGCGCAGCTCGGCGGCCGTCTCGCTCTCGGCGACCCAGTCGGCCTCGAAACCGGCCTGCTGGATCGCGCCGCGCGCCTTCGGGCCACGGGCGACGATCCGTGCGCCGTCGAGCACGGGAGCGAGCGCATCGTGCAGGCCCGCCTCGTCGGCTGTCTCCAGCCACGCGCGGAACCCCACACCCGTCGTCGCCACGACGACGTCGGGAGGGTCGGCGACGAGCGAGCGCGTCTGCGCGATCAGCTCGTCGTCGTCGACATGCGGGATGATCGTGAGCGCCGGCGCGACGCGCACGCGCGCCCCGTGTCGCTCGAGCGCGGCCGACAGCTCCCCCGACCGTCGGTCGACGGGGAGCAGCACGGTGCACCCCTGGAGCACCGTGCTGATCGTCCGCGCGGGTGTCGTCACCCGATGCCCTCCGGGTGCGCCGCGACCCGGACCGGAGCGTGAGCGGGCTGGAGCGATACCGCAGCCGCCGCGGGCGACGCGGCCGGCAGCAGAAGATCGGCCCGGGCGACCTCGCCGAACACCAGCACCGCGGGATTCGCGAGGCGGTGCGTCTCGGCATCCTGGATCGCCGTACCGAGCGTGGTGCGGATCGTGCGCTGAGCGGGTGTGTGGCCGTTCTCGACGAACGCGACGGGGCGCGTCTCGGGAGCGCCGGCGGCGCGGGCCGCGGCCACGAACCGCGGCAGGGCGCTCACGCCCATCAGCGCGACGACCGTGGCGCTGTCGTCGCGCAGGGCGGCGAGGGTCGCCTCGCTCGGGATTTCCTGACCGTTCACGACATGCAGGGTACCGGCGACGCCGCGGTGCGTCACGGGCACTCCCGCGGCCGAGGGCACGGCGATCGCGCTCGAGATGCCGGGAACGACCTCGACCGCGATGCCGGCCTCGCGGCACGCGATGACCTCCTCCCCGCCGCGGCCGTACACGAACGGATCGCCGCCCTTGAGCCGCACGACCCGCAGGCCCTTCGCCGCTCGATCGATGAGGAGGGCGTTGATCTCGTGCTGCGGCACCGGGTGATGCTGCGGGCGCTTGCCGACGTCGATCAGCTCGACGTCGTCGCCGAGCTCGGCGAGCACGCCGGTGGGTCCGAGCCGGTCGTGCACGACGACGTCGGCCTCGGCCAGCAGAGCGCGGGCGCGCACCGTCAGCAGGTCGACCGGGCCGGGACCGCCGCCGACGAGCGCCACGCTCCCCACGAGCGGGCGGCGTCGGCGGCGGAGCGGAAGGGCGCCTTCGGCGAGGCGCTGCGCGATCGCGTCGCGCACGGCGACGCTGCGGCGAGGGTCGGCACCGGCGGTGGAGACGACGCCCACCATGACGTCGCCGCTCGTGGTCTCGGCGGCCAGGCGCGCGGTGCCCTTGCCGCCGTGACCGGCGTTGACGCACCAGACGCGGCGGGCTTCGGCCGCCGTGACGACGGCGGTGTCGACGGATGCCGCGCCCGTGGCCGTGTGGCAGAACCAGGCCTCGTCGAGATCGGTGTCGGCGAATCCTCTGTCGATCCACTCGATCTCACCCGCGGCGGCGAGCGCGGCGAGCCCCGGCGTCGCGACGGGGGCGATCACCCGTACCCGGGCGCCGGCGGCGCGCAGCCGCGCGATGCGCTTCTCGGCGACGGAGCCGCCGCCCACGCACACGACGAGCTTGTCGGTGAGGTCGAGGCCTGCGAGAGCGATCATCGGGGGTCCCCTTCGAGCTTCACGAATACATCCCCTTCGGCGACCGCGACCGGGTGCACGGCCACCGTCAGCGGGTCCTTGCCCTGCGTGTCGAGACAGGTTCCCGTGCGCAGGTCGAACACCTGCTTGTACATGGGCGAGGCGACGGTGGGCACTCCCCCGCGGTCACCGACGATCCCGCGCGAGAGCACCGCCGCCCCGCTGAACGGATCGATCTGGTCGGTCGCGAAGATCCTGCCGTCGAACGTCCGGAACAGCGCGACCTGCCGGTCACCGAGAAGCGCCGCGGCCCCGCGCTCCACGAGCAGATCGTCGACGCGGCAGACACGGATCCACCCGTTGCCCGGCGCCGACGCCGAGCCCGTCGTCGCGGCCGGGGTCCCGGCATCCGGAGTCGTCTCCATCAGAGTCATGACCGCACCGCCAGCGTCGTTCCGCCGATGAGCACCGCGCCCGACGCGCGTTCTTCGGCCGTGGCGGGTCGGGCCTGACCGCGCTCGGCGACGTAGGCAAGAGAGGGGTCGACCTTGTCGGGAGCATTGACGAAGCTCTGGAAGCGCTTGAGCTTCTCGGGGTCGGCGAGGGTGGCGGCCCACTCGTCTTCGTAGGCGTCGATGTGGGATGCCATGGCCCGGTCGAGGTCGTCGGCGATGCCGAGGGTGTCGTCGAACACGACGCCCTTCAGCGCCTCGAGACCGCCCTCGTACTCCGCCGCCCACGGGGCCGTGCGCTGCAGCCGGTCGGCGGTGCGGATGTAGAACATGAGGAATCGGTCGATCGCCCGCAGCAGCCCGTCGTCGTCGAGCCCCTCGGCGAAGAGCACCGCGTGACGCGGGGTGAACCCGCCGTTGCCGCCGACGTACATGTTCCAGCCGGCCTCGGTCGCGATCACCCCGATGTCCTTGCCGCGCGCCTCGGCGCACTCGCGGGCGCAGCCCGACACCCCGAACTTGATCTTGTGCGGCGAGCGCAGCCCGCGGTAGCGCAGCTCGAGCTGCACGGCCATGCCCACCGAGTCCTGCACGCCGTAGCGGCACCAGGTCGACCCGACGCACGACTTCACCGTGCGCAGCGACTTGCCGTACGCGTGGCCCGACTCGAACCCGGCGTCGACGAGGCGCTTCCAGATGTCGGGAAGCTGGTCGAGGCGAGCGCCGAACATGTCGATGCGCTGCCCGCCGGTGATCTTCGTGTAGAGCCCGAAGTCGCGGGCGACCTCGCCGATCACGACCAGGCCTTCGGGCGTGATCTCACCGCCCGGAATGCGCGGGACGACGCTGTAACTGCCGTCGCGCTGGATGTTGGCCATCACGTGGTCGTTGGTGTCCTGCATGCTCGCGAGCTCTCCGTCGAGCACGTGCCCCGAGTAGAGGCTGGCGAGGATGCTCGCGAGGGCCGGCTTGCAGATGTCGCAGCCGCGGCCGGTGCCGAAGCGCTCGACGATCGAGGTGAAGGTGCGCAGCCCCGAGACCCGGACGGCGTCGAACAGCTGCGCCCGGGTGAACGAGAAGTGTTCGCACAGTCCATTCGAGACTTCTTTTCCGGATGCCGCGAGCTCGGTCGCCACGAGCTTCTTCACGAGCGTGAAGCACGAGCCGCACGCCGCCCCGGCCTTGGTGCACGCCTTGACCTCGACGGCATCCGCGCACTGGTGCTCGGTGACGGCCTCGCGCACGGTTCCGGCGGTGACGCCGTTGCACGAGCACACGATCGCGTCGGCGGGCAGGTCGCCCTGCGGGGCCGGGGCGAGGCCTTCGGGCATGAGGTAGGCCGCCGGATCGCCGCCCAGCGCTCGACCGACGAGCGGGCGCAGCGCGGTGTACGCCGAGGCGTCGCCGACCAGGATGCCGCCGAGCAGCGTCTGCGCGTCGTCGCTCAGCACGAGCTTCTTGTAGACGCCCGATACCGGGTCGGCGTAGGTGACGTCGAGCGCGTTCGGCGTCTCGGCGAACGCATCGCCGAAGCTCGCGACCTCGACGCCCGAGAGCTTGAGCTTGGCCGAGGTGTCGAAGCCGGGGAAGGCGGCCGCGCCGCCCAGCAGGCGGGTCGCGGCGACCTCGGCCATCGCGTACCCGGGGGCGACCAGACCGATGCACTGCCCGTCGAAGCTCGCGACCTCGCCGATCGCCATGATCGCGGGATCCGAGGTGTCGCAGCCCTCGTCGATCACGACCCCGCCGCGGGCGTCGACGCGCAGCTCGGCCGCACGGGCGAGCTCGTCGCGGGGCCGCACGCCGACCGTGAAGACCACGATGTCGACGGCCTCCCACGTGCCGTCGCGCAGCTCGAGGCCGCATACGGCGCCGGTCTTGTCGGCATCCACCCGGGTCGTCACCGAGCTCGTGCGTACCTCGATGCCGCGCGCTTCGATGAGCCGCTGCAGGGTGCGCGCCCCGCCCAGGTCGAGCTGGGCAGACATCAGGCGCTCGTTGGACTGCAGCACGAACGGCGAGACGCCCTCGGCCTGCAGCGCCCCCGCGGCCTCGAGCCCGAGGAGACCGCCGCCGACGACCGCGCCGCGCAGGGGCCGGCCGAGCTCGGCCGAGCGCTTCGCGACCCAGGCGCGCATGCCGGCGACGTCGTCGAGCGTGCGGTAGACGAAGCACCCCTGGTGGTCGAACCCGTCGAGGGCCAGGCGGGCGGCGAACGAGCCGGTCGCCAGCACGAGACGGTCGTACGCGTGCGTCGAGCCGCCCGCCGTGGTGACGGTGCGTGCCGCGCGGTCGATCTTCGTAACGCGCGCGTCGGTCTTCACCCGCACCCGCTCGTGATCGAGAACCGCGGGGTCGAGGGCGAGGTCGTCGGGGGTCTTTCCGCTGAAGATGCCGGTGAGACCGACGCGGTCGTACGGCCCGCGGGCTTCATCGCCCAGCACCGTGACGGACCAGCGGCCCTCGGTGTCGCGGCTGGTGAGGCTCTCGACGAAGCGGTGGGCCACCATTCCCGCACCCACGACCACGACGGACCCGGATGGGGCGGGGTGGAGCATGCCGTCACGGTACGCGGCGGAGTTTGCCGCGGCGTCAGCGGCGTGTTTCGTTCCGGTTGCGGGGTTCGAGCGGGCCATGCCCCGACGCTAGGCAGCCGAGGTTTCCCCCGCCCTCGCGCCCGCGTTACCCCCGGCGAACGTTTCTCTCACGCGGGCGCGGGGGTGGTGTGAGCTTTCGCCCGCGGCATCCGTCTCCGACTCTCCCGCGCCCGTGCGGCGAGCGTCGTTCCGCTCCCCCGCTGAGTGTCCAAAACACCCGGACGAATTTTCGCGACGTCCGGGTGTTTTGGACACTCGATGCCGATCGACCGGGTGGCGACGGGCGCCACGGACCGGTGTCAGTCGACCGGCTCGAGCACGAACAGCTCGATACGGCGGTCGGTCTTCTTCTGGTACTCGTCGTAGTCGGGCCAGACCTCGGTCGCGTAGCCCCACCACTCCTCGCGCTCGGCGCCCTCGGCCTGGTGCGCGTCGTACTCCTTCTTCGTCTCGCCGTCCTGCAGGGCCACGCGGGGGTTCTTCACCAGGTTGTAGAACCACGCGGGGTGCTCGGGAGCCCCACCCTTGGATGCCACGACCGCGTACTTTCCGTCGTGCTCGACGCGCATGAGGGCGGTCTTGCGCAGCCCGCCGGTTTTGGCCCCGACGGTGGTGAGGACGATGATGGGTACGCCCCGCATGTCGGCGGACTCCTTGCCCCCCGTGGCTTCGAAGGTTTCCGCCTGCTGACGGGCCCATTCGCTGGTGCTGGGTAGATACTCGCCTGAGAGTGACATAGCTCACACGATACGTCGGCGTCTTCCCCTCCGGTCTAGCCCCTCCCCCTTTTTCCTGGAGCCTTCATGAGCGCTTCCGCTCCCGAGACCACGGCCGTCCCCGAACCGAAGAACGGCCTCGACCGCTTCTTCGAGATCACCGCCCGCGGCTCGACCGTCGGCGGAGAGATCCGCGGCGGCGTCGTCACCTTCGTCACGATGGCGTACATCGTCATCCTGAACCCGATCATCCTCTCGGGCACGCCCGACGTCGCCGGCAACGCTCTCGGCTTCTCGCAGGTCGCGGCCGTCACCGCGCTCACCGCGGGTGTCATGACGATGTTGTTCGGTCTGGTCACGCGCCTGCCGTTCGCGTTCGCCGCGGGCCTCGGGATCAACTCGTTCCTCGCGGTCGGCATCGTCGGGCAGGTCACCTGGCCCGAGGCCATGGGCCTCGTCGTCATCAACGGCCTCATCATCGTGCTGCTGGCGGTCACGGGCCTTCGCCGCATGATCTTCGAGGCGGTGCCCCTCGCCCTGAAGACCGCGATCACGGTCGGCATCGGTCTGTTCATCGCCTTCATCGGCTTCGTCGACAGCGGCCTGGTCACCTCGACCGGGCTCAGCTCGCCCCCGGTCGGCCTTGGTGTCGGCGGCTCGATCACGACGATCCCCACCGCACTGTTCGTGCTGACCCTCGTCATCACCGCCGTGCTGCTGGTGCGCAAGGTCAAGGCCGCGCTGCTGATCGGTCTGCTCTCGGGCACGGTGATCGCGGTCATCGTTCAGGCCGTCACGGGCCTCGGCGCCAAGGCCGACGGCAACCCCGGCGGCTGGGGCCTGAGCGTTCCGACGCTGCCCGCGCAGTGGGTGAGCCTCCCCGACCTGTCGCTGGTCGGCCAGGTCGACCTGGTCGGCTCTTTCGGTCGCATCGGCGTGCTCGCGGCCCTCATGCTCGTCTTCACCCTCGTCTTCACGAACTTCTTCGACGCGATGGGCACGATGACCGGCCTCTCCCGCGAGGCGGGCCTCGCCGCCCCCGACGGCACCTTCCCGCGACTGCGCTCGGCCCTGGTGATCGAGGGCATCGGCGCGGTGGCGGGCGGCGCGACCTCGTCGTCGTCGAACACCGTGTTCATCGAGTCGGGCTCCGGCATCGGCGAGGGCGCCCGCACCGGGCTCGCCAACGTCGTCACCGGCGCGCTGTTCCTGCTCGCGATGTTCTTCACCCCGCTGACGAGCATCGTCCCCACCGAGATCGCCGCCGCGGCCCTCGTCATCGTCGGTGCGCTGATGATGGCGCAGATCCGCCACGTCGACCTCAGCGACATGTCGGTGCTCATCCCCGTCTTCCTCACCGTCACCGTGATGCCCCTGACGTACTCGATCGCCAACGGCATCGGCGCGGGCTTCGTCAGCTGGGTGCTGATCCAGTCACTGTCGGGTCGCGCGCGTCGCATCAGCCCGCTGCTGTGGATCGTCGCCGCCGGCTTCGTGGTCTTCTTCGCCCGCGGTCCGGTCGAGGCCCTGCTCGGCTGACGCCTGTGCGACCGAGGGGCCCGGATGCCACGGCATCCGGGCCCTTCTCTGTCGCGGTGCTCCGCACGGCGCGCAACTTCTCTGTCGCGGTGCTCCGCACGGCGCGCAATTTCTCTGTTGCGGTGCTCCGCACGGCGCGCAATGCGGCCCCGGCGGCGCCGCCCCGCTGTCATATCACGTGACCTCGCGCGGGAAGCCCAGGCCCGGCCGCCGAGATCACGTGATCGGGGCGAGCGCACACGCCGGGGCATGTGTTCTCGGCGGAGTCACGTGATCTCGCGGCCCGTCGTCGCGCGCACGCAACCCAGCCGCGCGCGAGGCCGAGCGCACCCCGCCCCCGCCGGACATGCGAAAGGGCCCGGATGCCATGGCATCCGGGCCCCGCAGAGAGTGCTGCTTACAGGCTCTCGATGATCTCGCGCATCAGGGCGGCGGCCTCGGACGGCGTCTTGCCGACCTTGACTCCGGCGGCCTCGAGGGCCTCCTTCTTCGCCTGGGCGGTACCGGCGGAGCCGGAGACGATGGCGCCGGCGTGGCCCATGGTCTTGCCCTCGGGAGCGGTGAAGCCCGCGACGTAGCCGACGACCGGCTTGGTGACGTTCGCCTTGATGAAGTCGGCGGCGCGCTCTTCGGCGTCTCCACCGATCTCACCGATCATGACGATGGCCTTGGTCTCGGGGTCGGCCTCGAACGCCGCGAGGGCGTCGATGTGCGTGGTGCCGATGACCGGGTCGCCGCCGATGCCGATGGCGGTCGAGAAGCCGAGGTCGCGCAGCTCGAACATCATCTGGTACGTCAGGGTGCCCGACTTCGAAACGAGGCCGATGGAGCCCTTGCCGGTGATGTTCGCGGGCGTGATACCCACGAGTGCCTCGCCGGGCGTGATGATGCCGGGGCAGTTCGGGCCGATGATGCGGGTCTTCTCGCCCTTGGCCTTCGAGTACGCCCACGCCTCGGCGGTGTCGCCGACGGGCACGCCCTCGGTGATCACGACGAGGAGGGGGATCTCGGCGTCGATGGCCTCGACCATCGCGTCCTTCGTGAAGGCCGGGGGCACGAACGCGATCGACACGTCGGCGCCGGTCTCGCGGATGGCCTCTTCGACCGAGGCGAAGACGGGGAGCTCGACGTCGTTGCCGGACGCGTCCTTGTGCGAGACCGTGGTGCCGGCCTTGCGGGCGTTCACGCCACCGACGACCTGGGTGCCGGCCTTGAGCATGAGGGCGGTGTGCTTGGTGCCCTCGCCGCCGGTGATGCCCTGGACGATGACCTTGGAGTCCTTGTTGAGGTAGATCGACATGTTTCTGTCCCTATCCCTTACGCGTTGGCCAGTTCGGCGGCCTTGTCGGCGCCCTCGTCCATACCGGCGGCGAGGGTGACGAGCGGGTGGTTGGCGGCGGCGAGGATCTGACGACCCTCTTCGACCTGGTTGCCGTCGAGGCGGACGACGAGCGGCTTGGTCGCGGCGTCGCCGAGGATCTCGAGAGCCTTGACGATGCCCTCGGCCACGGCGACACACGAGGTGATGCCGCCGAAGACGTTGACGAAGACGCTCTTGACCTGCTCGTCGCCGAGGATGACGTCGAGGCCGGCGGCCATGACCGTCGCCGAGGCGCCGCCACCGATGTCGAGGAAGTTGGCGGGCTTGACGCCGTTGTGCTTCTCACCGGCGTACGCGACGACGTCGAGGGTCGACATGACCAGACCCGCGCCGTTGCCGATGATGCCGACCTGACCGTCGAGCTTGACGTAGTTGAGGTCGTGCTGCTTGGCCTTGGCCTCGAGCGGGTCGGCCGCGTCCTTGTCTTCCAGCGCCTCGTGGTCGGGGTGGCGGAAGCCGGCGTTCTCGTCGAGCGAGACCTTGCCGTCGAGGGCGATGATGTCGCCGTCTTCGCTCTGGATGAGCGGGTTCACCTCGACGAGGGTGGCGTCCTCGCCCTTGTAGACGTTGAAGAGCTTGACGAAGACGTCGGCGACCTTCGGAGCCAGCTCGTCGTCGAACTTCGCGGCCTTGGCGACCTCGAGGGCCTTCTCGGGCGTGATGCCCTCGATCGGGTCGACCTCGATGCGCGCGAGCGCCTCGGGACGCTCGACGGCGAGCTCTTCGATCTCCATGCCGCCCTCGACGCTCGAGAGCGAGAGGTAGGAGCGGTTGGCACGGTCGAGCAGCACCGAGAAGTAGAACTCCTTGGCGATGCGGGCGCCTGCGGCGACCATGACGCGCTTGACGACGTGGCCCTTGATGTCGAGACCGAGAATGGCCTGGGCCGCCTCGAACGCCTCGTCGGGGGTCTTCGCGACCTTCACGCCGCCGGCCTTGCCGCGGCCTCCGGTCTTGACCTGAGCCTTGACGACGACAACGCCACCGAGCTTCTCAGCGGCCGCCTTCGCCTCCTCAGGGGTGTCGGCGATGATGCCGGCGAGTACCGGCACCTCGTACTTTTCGAACAGGTCACGTGCCTGGTACTCGTAGAGATCCACGGACAATCCTTCGCTGGGCGATCGGTGGTGGGAGGAGGCGAACTCTCTCGATATCAAGAGATCTTCGCCAGTCGACAACCCTACTAGACGGGGCTGAAGACCCCCGACCCTTGAAGAGAGGCATGCGCCTAGTCTGGCGATGACCCCCGACATTCGCCTCGCCGTCCGGAGCCCCCATGCCCTCCGCCGTCACCCTCATCCGCGCCGCCGCCCTGTCGGACGCCGCCGAGTACGCCTACGCCGCCACCGCTCCGGCCGACGCCCGACTGATCTTCCTCGCCGGATTGTGTCCGCTGAACGACGACGGCTCGACCGCCGGAGTCGGCGACTACGCGGCGCAGGCGGCGAAGTGCGTCGAAACGATGACGGTCGCGCTGCGCGCAGCCGGCGCGGAGCTCACCGACGTGATCAGCACGCGCGTGCTCGTGGCATCCACCCGTCAGGCCGATCTCGTCACCGCGTGGGAGGTCGTGCGCGACGCCTTCGGCGACCACGACGTGCCGAGCACGCTGATGGGCGTCACCGTCCTCGGCTACGACGATCAGCTGGTCGAGATCGAGGCGGTCGCCGCGGTCGTCGACTGACCGCGAGGATCACCCCACGACCGCGAACCGCTCCAACACCACCGACGTGTCGTCGTCAACGACGAAGGCGCTCCCGAGCTCTTCACGCATGGCATCCGAGGTCCAGAACCGCACGTGACCGCGGCGCCAATCCGAGACGGACGCGTACCCCTCGCCCTCGTCGAGCGCATGGGCGAGCGAGACGTCCCGCAGAGCGACGATCTCTACCCCGGTCGTCTCGATGACGCACACCGGCTCACCGGCCGAGTCGACCACGGCGCCCCGATCCCCGACCGCCGGCAACGGCTCCCCCGCGACGAGATACTCCCGCACGAGCGAGCTGGTCGCCGTCTTCTCCCCCGCGCGGATCGCCGCGACGATCCGGTCGCGTCCCGCCCCGGGGAACATGAACTCGATCGGGGGCAGGTCGCCGGTCATACCGGCATCCGCTTCTCGAACCGGAACATACGGTCGGGGCCGGGGTGATCCCCCTCGCTCCCGGCCTCGGGGCGCTGCCCGGGGTGAAAGAACTCGACGATGTGGAAGCCGCACCGGTTGACGGAGAAGTGGATGTTCCGCTGGTCGACGTACGGCGTCTCGGTCTCCCGCACCTCGGTCTCACATCTCACCGAGCTGAAGATCCCGTTCGTCACGCGTCGACGGTACGCGATCCCGGGTGGGGCCGTCGAGGCGCGAGCGCACGTCCCGGCGGTCGTCTGGCTCGGGACGACCGCGATCGACAGCGGGCGGGGTGACGACGCCGCGCGGGCGGCATCCTGTGCCACCCGGAGCGCCTCACCCATCGGCCGGCGCGGATGAGGCGGACGCGCGAGCGATGAAACGCACGTGCCACGCCGCCTCGACTCCGAGGAGGTCGGTCTGCGAGTGCATCGCCAGGACGACGCCGAATGACCCCCGTCTCACCATAATCTCGGGGAAGAGACCCACCATCGGTTCGATCTCCATCACTCCGTGAGGGGTATGCATACGACATCGCGTCGTCCACGCTCGCCAGGTGGATCCGCTTGCGCTCTCCGCATACCACCCCTGTTCGGGGTCCCAGAGTTCTGCTTCCGCATCCGGCACCGCGAGATACACGACGAGCTCGCTCGTTCTCGACCCCGCACGTCGCGCGCGCGCGCGAAGGATGAGATGCGAACCCGAGCATGGTTCGACCCACCATTCGTCGATCCCGGTTCCGTAGCTCAGACGCGGGTCGGGCGGAGCCCAAACCGCACCCGCATCAGGGTCGTACCGGCTGGGCTGCAGCGCGAACCACATCGACGAGCGGAACCCGCTCAGGGGGCCGAGCCGACGATCCGGCGGTGCCGCCTCCACAATGCTCACACCGCCGAGTCTCCATTCCATGACGCCCTCGTTCACATCGACGGCGACGGCATCGGCGGCGGAACAACGAGCAGCGGCCTCGACACGGACGGGCGAGTCTCGCGCGTGACAACGGGTATCGGGGAGGTCCGTGGACTCGCGCCCACGTCGAGCGTCGTTCCTCGACCGCGCAGCGATGGCGGAGACGGACCCGTTTCGGGGAACATACCTGTAGTTCAGCGACGCCTCGGCGCAGACGCGAGCAAGATGAGGACCCTCGATCCGCCACTGTCCGGGGGAATGCACCTCGATCCGCAGCTCGAGCCCCGTCAACGTCTCGATCCACACCGCCTGAGTACCCTGCGCCTCGCAGACATCCTCTGCGGCCGCCTCGAAATCCGTGAGATCGCGGGGCCACACACCACGGATGTAATGCGCCGAGGCGGGGGAATCAACCGACGGCGACGTGACCGTCAACGTTGCCGCCCGGAACCCCGACCACGGGAAGATCGCGATGCGCTCCCCGTCGCGATGCGTCACCGCGACGTCGAGCCCTCCCCGTGCGAACTCGACGGTCCTCACGATCTCTCCATCGGTAGAGATCCACCGCTGATCCTCCACGGTGCTCGTGACCATCCGTGCCGCCGGACGACGGACCCCGGCCGGAATGCGCCGATCCACGGGGAACGGATCCAGGGCGAGCGGACCGAGATGACGGGGATGCTCGATGCGAATCGCGCCGTCCGCAGTCTGCAGCACCGCGGAGAAGCCGCCGGGCAGGGGATGGACCACCTCTGCGGGGGAGTCACCGGCGAGGGGCTCCGCGCCGATCCGCCGACCGTCGATCCGGAGTCCCCCGACGGTGGCCGACAGGATCTCTCCGGTGTCGGCGTGGGTCACCGCGGAGACCGGACGACCATCGATCTCGAGGTGGTACGAGATCGTCGGTTCGCCCGTTCGATCTCGTCCGACGCCACTGGTCAGGGTCTGCCTGCGCGCCTCCCTGATCGTCTGGGCACTGAACCGAGAGGGGCCCGACACCGATGATCGTTCGGGCTGGAGCGCGGCCGCCACACCCGGCAGATGGTTGACGAGTTCGAGATAGCCGTCCTCGTCAGGGCGTCCGTCACCGACCAGTCGGAACCCGATACGGACGTAGAGGGGGAAAGCCCGACGATTCGCGGGATCGACTTCGACGCGCAGGGATCGCGCACCGAGGTCGGCGAAACGCGCAAAGGAATCGTTGAACAACCGACCGACGAGGAAACCGGCGCGCAGGGAGGGGCTGACGAAGAACATCACGGCGAAGAGCTGCCCGTCCGGGGCGACGCGGCGACCGGACATCCTGGCGTACCCGAGGGTCCCGACGATCCTGCCGTGCTGCTCCGCCACGATGAACAGCTTCACGGCGCGTTCGGTGAGGATGTCGAGGAGGATGCCGGCGGTGGCCGCACGGCCCGAAGCGATGGGGCCGTACCCCTCTTCGTTGTAGAACGCCGCTACTCGGTGCGCGTCGCGGACCGGATCGAACACACGGATGTCGACCACGACGATCACCGGATGGTCCGCGACAACCGCCACGCACCGAGACAGGCGAAGACGACGGCGACCATCACGAGCGTGCCCACCGCGACGCCGGCGCTGACCGCGAACCCGCCGACCGAGGCCGACATCCCGTAGAACTCGCGAAGGGCGCGTGCCGTTTCCTCCTGTCCCCCGACGAGCGCGACGAGCGCCTGCTCGGTATAGGGGCGTCTGATGAGCATGGCCGCCTGCGCGAACGGGAGGAGGTTGATGCCATCGACAACGGACGTCGGCAGGGTGCCCGCGGGAACATACGCGCCCGAGAAGAACCCGATCAACGACCCGACGACGGTCGACAGGGCGGTGAATGCTCCCGCGGACCGCAGGAACGTCACCGCGAAAGCGGCGAGCGCCGAGAACGCGGCGCTCGAGAGAAGAACGGCCCCCCAGGTCTCGCCCGCATTGGCGGGGCTCAGCAACTCGTCGCCCTGGGTCAGAAGGTACACCTGGCCGATGGCGATGATGATCGAGGTCATCACGACGGAGACCGTGAAACCCGCGATCATGTACCCGAGGATGAGATGGGTCCGGCGAATAGGCGAAACGATGAAGTCGCGAAAGCGGCCCGAGACGTTGTCGTCCACGAAGACGCCGAGCGCAGCGATCGACGTCGTCAACGTGGTGATCATGGTGATGCCCGCGAACACCCAGGAGTTCACGAACCACCGGACATCGGCATCCGGAGCCGTCGGGAACCGCGCTTCGAGGCTGTCGACTTGGATGCCGCCGAGGAAGAGAGCATAGAGCGCGATGAGGATGAGCGCGGAGAGCAAGGAGAAGAACACTCCGACGCGATCTCGAAAGAACACGCGGAGGTTGCGAGTCGTCAGCACGGCGATGCTCCTCATGCGTCCGCTCCCCCGACGAGAGTGAGGAACACGTCGTCCATCGTTCCGTGGCGAAATTCGAAGTCGTCGATCGGAAGGACCGCGAGGAGCTCCTTGGCTGTCTGCGACGACGCCATCGGGATCACGAGATCAGCACCCACCGCACGGACATCGATCCCCCGGGTGCGGCACGCGGCGATCACCCCGGCGTGGTCCTCGGACCGCACGGTGAGGATGCTGGAGCTGTATCGAGAGCGCAGTTGCGCAGGCGTCCCCCCGGCGATGATCCGCCCCCGATCGATGATGCACACGCGATCGGCGTTCTCGGTCTCCTCCATGTAATGCGTCGTGAGGAAGACCGTCGTCCCGGCGGTCGCGCGCAACTCGTGGATCGTCGCCCAGATCCTCTCCCGGGACTGAGGGTCGAGACCGGCGGTGGGCTCGTCGAGGAAGAGCACACGCGGCTCGTGCACGAGCGCACGGGCGATGTCCGCCCGCCGCTTCTGACCGCCGGACAGCGTCCCGTAGCGCCGTTCGAGGAATGAGCCGAGTCCGACGAGATCGGATAGCGTTCCGATACGGCGACCCGCCTCGCGCGTGTCGAGTCCGTAGAAACCGGCTCGGACCGCGAGATTCTCGCGCACGGAGAGCAGAGGGTCGAGAAGGGAGGACTGGAAGACGGCTCCGATGCTCGCACGAACGTCGTGCGGGTGATGCTCCACGTCGTAGCCGCTGACCGAGATCACGCCCGACGTCGGCGCGAGCGTGGTCGTGATGCAGCCGATCGTCGTCGACTTACCCGCGCCGTTCTCCCCGAGGAACGCGAAGACGGAACCCGACGGCACAGAAAAGGACACGTCGTGCACAGCGCGCCGTCCCCCGTAGTCCTTGCAGAGATTGACGACCTCTATCGACATGAGCGCTCCTTCTTCCCTCTCCCCGTGCATCCGCGGCGCCGTCCCGTCCTCACGGGCCCGTCTCCGGGACGGGCGGAGTGGCCACGTCGTGCGCGTCCACTGCGGTCGCTCCCCCGTCGGAGAGCGCTGCGGCGGCGCGCTCTTCCGTCGGGATCCAGTTGCCATGGAGCCCGAGCGGTACGCGCGCGGGCAGATGGACCCGTGCCAGTTCGTCGCCCTCGAAGTCGGCGGCGGACAGGATCACGAGGTCGCTGGCTCCCCTCCCGGGCTCGTGCACGTAACTGAGCACGTAGCCGTCGTCTTCGGCGCCCGTCCCCCCGCGTCGCGCCACGAACACCGCCTCTCCGATCGCCGCGTCCCGGGGGAAGCTCCGCCGCTGGGTACGACCGCCCAGGAGGTCGTGCCGGAACAGGACGTTGTCGAACTCGGCGTCCGCGATCGTGTCGAGCTCTCGCGGCCTCCACGTGTCGACGAACGCGGCGGCGCTCGCGGTGTAGACGAATCGGTGCGGACGCCCGAGAACGCGATCATCGACACGGGGGAACTCCTGCGGGCGATCGTCGAGAATCTCTCGCCTCACTCGACCCGTACGCGTGTCGATCGTGAAGCGTTCGAGCGACGGAGTCCCGTGACCGCTGATCTCCCCCGTGCGTCCGCGGAACATGGATGGGTGCGTCACGACGTCGAGGACGATGCCACTCGACGTGTCGTACGCGTTGACGGTGTGGTAGACCCACACGGGCTCGATCTCGAACCACTTCGGCTCCGCCTCGGAGCTCCCGCGTCGCAGGAGACCCAGCCGCGCCACCGCCCTCGGGTTCCATCGGAAGGGGAACGGGTCGCCCGCGACGGCCGACAGCGCATGGAAGGTCACCGGCAGATCCATGAGGACGAGGTAGCTCGGTGTCAGCGCGAAATCGTGCATCATCGTCGCATGCGGGAGCTCGATGCTCTCGCTACGGACCACCGCCCCCGTTGCCGCGACCACGGTGTAGTCCACCGTGAACGACCCCGCGAAGTAGCCGAGGCTGTGGAGGTCGCCGGTGACCGGGTCGACCTTCGGATGAGCAGACATCGCCCCGTGCAGATCACCCTCGAAGTCGCATGGCCCGACAGTGTCCAGTTCGTCCGTGAGCTCGAACGGGAGTGTTCCCCCCTCTGTGAGGGAAAGGGTCCTTCCCGCGTGGCCGATCACGTTGATGTTCGATGCGGCATCCATCCCTCCCAAAACTCGGTAGGTGCGCCGCGGCTCCCTCAGCGCGCGAGACACCGGAGCCTGCCGGACCCATCGATTGCGATACCACTCGGCGCGGCCGCCGGAGATGCGGACTCCGTGGATCATCCCGGCGCCGAGGTAGTAGTGAAAACGCGGATGCTCGACACCGAGCGGGTTGGGGCCGTTACGCAGGTAACGCCCGTCGAGGTCTTCGGGAATGATGCCCGTGACCGGCAGATCTAAGGCGGTCACCTCCTCCCGAACGGGCGCGAAGTGGCCACGGCGGTAAGGCGACAGACGAGCCATGGGTGCGGTCTTCTCTCGGTTCATGGACGGCGGATCAGACGTCGCGAGCGATCGCGACCGGCGACAGGCGCAACATCCTCCGGGTGGAGAGGACGTTCCCGAGGAGCAGGGCGATCAGCATCACCGCGGCGGTGACGGCTACATCGCCGATGCCGAGCCACGGCCGAAGCGTGCGTTCTCCGAACAGTTGCACGCCACTCCCGATCGGGATGCCGATCACCCCGCATATCACGACGCTCACGATCGACACGATCGTTCCGACCGCGATCATCGAGGCTCCGACGATCAACGTCTGTGCGGCGTACACCGCGCGCACCGCGTTCGCCCCGAAGCCCATCGCCCGCATCGTGGCGATCTCGCCGCGCTGCCGTCGGAGCGCGAAAGCGACGACGTTCGCGACGAGCACCGCGCAGATCAGCGCCATCACGCCGACGAGCGCCCACATGGTCGTGCGTTGGGCCGCCCGGATCCCGAAGATGAGCCCGGCGGTGTCTCGCGCGGTGAAGAAGGCGACCCCCGGGAACCGGGTCGCCAACGCCGTCGTCTCGGCCGCTGCGTCGACCCCCGGCACCACCGTGAGAAGCACTTGTGTCAGCGCGTGGGGACGTTGGAGGATCTGCTGCACGCCGGCGACGTCCATCACGATGAAGCTGGAGCGGAACAGGCCGAACCGACTGTTGTCGTATACGCACGACACCCGCACCGGCGTCGAGGCGTTGGACTCCGGCGCGCCCGCGACGGACAGCGTCAGAGTGTCGCCGACCGCGAGGCCGAGGTCGTCGCGTTGCCGCTGATTGATGCACACCTCCCCGGCTCCCCTCGGTGCCGAGCCCGCAAGGAGCACATAGCCCTCTGCCGCGGTGTCCGATCCGACCACGACGACGCCGGTATCGGTCCCTCGCGCCGAGAGCTGCGCACCCGCCGTGATCCTCGGCCGGACGTCGGTGACTCCCGTCGATCGCCGCAGATCCGAGACCAACTGCCCACCGGCGTCGTCGAGGTACGAGACCACGTCGGTCGCGGGGTTGAGCATCGAGTACCGGTAGCCCGGGGCGAAGCCGGACACATCACCGCTGATGAGGTCCTTCGCGGACTGCGTCATCATCGTGCCCATGCCGTTGATGGCGGCGAAGGAAAGCAGAAGGCCGAGCGTCGCAACGGCCACGCTCGAGAAGGTCCGGACCGTTCGCCGATCGGCGCGGATCATCGCGAACGCCATGAACAGGATGTAGCGCGCCGTCACACCCGCTCCTCGCTCGCCGGAGCCTGCGTGTCCGCGACGCGAGGACGAGTCATCGGTCCGAGCCATGAGCGGCTGCCTCCCGACGTTCGGATGCAGCGAAGTAAGCGGCATCGCTGCGGAACAGCCGCCTCGTGAACTCGGGGTTGTCGCGCAGCTGCTGCCGCACATCGACACCGAAGTTCTCATCCGGAACATGTCGCGATGGATCGGAGACCGCGTCGATGAAGTCGTCGACGCGACGGCGCATCATCCGGCCGTGCTCCGAGTCGCCATAGTCGAAGACGATCATCGGGCTTCCGACGTTGTACGCCTCGACGACGCTCGCACCGTAGCTGCCGAGCACTCGTCGGAGATAGTCCGAGGCATGAGTGGAATCGACCGGACTCGCGGACGTCGACAACGCCAACGCTCCCTTTCCCGCGAGCAGTCGGCGGTGGCTCAGGCGCGTCGTTCTCTCGACGAAGGTCATCATTGTCGAGTTCACGTTGGCGCAGTAGTTCGGACTCGCCAGGATCACGCCGTCTGCATCGAGCATCTGCTCGATGATCCGTTCCACGTCGTCGTCGAACACACAGCCGTCCGTGCGGAAGCATCGCCCATTGCCGTCGCACACCGAGATTCTTCGTTCCCACAGGGCGATGTCGTCGAACGACCAGTCGGGTCGACGACCGAGCAGGTAATCCCGCACGGCGGAAAGCAGCACCCGCGTGTGACTCAGGGTGTTCGGCCTCGGGCTCGAGTGGACGGCGACGATCTTCACGACCCACCTCCGCTGGGGACTCCCGAATCCGAGACGATCGCACCGTCGGTCAGGTGGATCACGCGTCGCCCCGTCTCGATCACACGGTCGTCGTGAGACGAGACGAGGATCGTCACGCCGTGCTCGTCGTTGAGCCGACGTAAGAGCCGGAGAACCCCGTCGGCGCTCACCGAGTCGAGACTCGCCGTCGGCTCATCCGCCACGACCAGAGCGGTATCGCTCGCGACCGCGCGGATGATGGCCGCGCGCTGCTGCTGCCCGCCCGATAGCTGCGCGGGGAGCGCGTCGAGCTTGTCGCCGAGCCCGACCGCGTCGAGGAGGGCACGGGTACGCTCACGCGCCGCACGGGTCAACCTCTTCTGCAGCCGGAGCTGCAACACCGCGTTGTCGTACACCGAGAGCGATGAGACGAGGTTCGACCGCTGGAACACATATCCGACGCGGTCACGGCGGAAGTCGGCGAGCGCTCGGGGCGACAGGGCCGTCACCTCCACGTCGTCGACCCGAACCGATCCCGACGATGCGGTATCGAGACCGCCGATGATGTTGAGGAGCGTGGTCTTGCCCGACCCGGACGGTCCCGCGAGCACGACGAACTCACCCGAGGAGACGTGAAGAGAGATGTCGCGATTCGCGTGCAGAAGATCGGGGCCGTCGCCATAGGTGCGATGGAGATGGTCGACGACGATCACGAGGACGCCCCCTCGACGAAGCTGTAGCTGATCTCGGCGCTCGCGACGGTGCGCCCATCGACGGTGGCGGCCGCACGCACCTTGCCCATCGATGCACGGCGGGCGAGATTGTCGGCCGTCAGGATGAGCCGGTCACCCGGGCGCACGACCCCCCGGAATCGCGCTGCGTCGATCCGAGCCAGCACGCAGAGACGGCCCCCGATGTCGAAGAGCAGGCCGCCCGTCTGCGCGAGCGCCTCGATGATCATCACGCCGGGCATGATCGGGTTGCTGGGGAAATGTCCGGCGAAGTACGGCTCGTTGATCGTCACGTTCTTGATGGCGACGATCCGCACATCAGGAACGAGCTCGTCGACGCGATCGAGGAGGAGAAACGGATGACGATGCGGCAACCGTTCCATGATCTGAGAGGCGGTGACGGGGGCGGAGCGGGGAGCCTTCATCGGCCCGGTCATGCGGTCAAGCCCCCGTCCACGACGAGGCAGTGCCCGTTGATGTACGAAGCCGCAGGGCTCGCGAGAAAGAAGACGGCGTTGGCGATCTCCTCCGCACTCCCGAATCGCCGGTCGGGGATGAGCGCCAGATACTCGTCTTTCATCGCCGACGGCAGCTGATCGAGCATCTCCGTTTCGACGAACCCCGGAGCGATCACATTGACGCGGATGTTCATGCGCGCGAGTTCCTTGGCGAGCGTCCGCGAGAAGGCGACAACCCCGGCTTTGGCTGCCGCGTAGTTCGCCTGACCCGCGGGGCTGGTGATGGCGCTCACGGAGGAGATGTTGACGATCGTTCCCGACCTCTGCGCCGCCATGAGCCACGCGGCCTGCTTGGCGCACGCGAATGTGCCGGAGAGATCCGTGTCGACGACCGATCGCCAGGCGTCCTCGCTCATCATGAGCGCGAAAGAGTCCTGCGCGTGACCGGCGTTGTTCACTTGCACATCGAGGCCTCCCCACGCGGCTTTGATCTGCTGGAACATGCGCTTCACCTCGTCGAACGACGAGATATCGGCTCGGACCGGAAGGACCCGACCGGGGTGCTCTTTCTCGAGCCGGTCCAGAACGGCGAGGGTCTCCGGACGGTCACTGCGATAGTTCACGGCGACAGATGCGCCGTCCGCGAGGAATCGTTCAGCGATCGCGAGGCCGATCCCGCGCGTCGCCCCTGTCACACACACTCGTGCGTCTTGCATTGAGATCAGGCCTTTCTCACGAGGGCGGAGGTGACGCCGCCGTTCACCGTCGATACCGTCACCAGCAATGTCTGGCCGGGTTCGGCTGCGGACAGAGCGAGCACGTGGGCCAGCGCCTCGTTGCCGCCGAAGCATTCGCCGGCAAGGAGTCGGGGCAGGGCGATAGGACCTCGGTGTCCGATCCCCCGGATCGCAGCGATCTCGTTCCGGGTGATGGCGCCGAGTCCGTTCGCTGTACCGACGACGATGTCCACGTCGCCCACCCCGAGTCCCGCATCGCCGAGGGCTGCCCGCATCGTGTGCGCGATCGTGTCGTCGTTCTCCGGCCAGTCCACGTAACTGACGCCGGCACTCGTCGCCGAGGCGAGGGAGAGCCCGAGGAGGTGCGCGATGGGCTCGGCACCGCGTCGCCCGGCCGATCGCGGGGATTCGAGGACCACGACAGCGGCCGCTTCGCCCGTGCTGAAGGGAAGCTCGCGGTCGAGGTCCGAAGCGGCGGCATCGAAGTGGTCCGTCATGATCTCGTTCGTCTCGTCGAGCGACATCGCGAAGATCGCGTCGGCCTTGCCCGTCTCGATCAGCTGCGCTCCGTAAGCGACCGCGGAACCGCCGACGAGGGTCGAGTTCGCACCCTTCAGACCGAGCGCGAGACTGGCCTGGCCGTTGGCGACGTTGTAGACGGTCTGCGTGAACAGTGCGGGGCTCGCGTTCATGAGCCCGCCCCCGAGCAGGCCGTCGAGATAGTCGCTGACGACCCGCTGCGGTCCGTACTCGGTGTTCGCGACGATCCCGATCCGTTCCGCGTCGGCGGGAAGCTCGGCGAAGTGGGCCCCCGCGAACGCGTCGACGGCCGCTGCCATCGCGAGCTGGCTGAACCTCTGCTTGCGCCGCAGACCCACCGACGTGACGTAGTCCCGGATCCGGAACCCCGCCGGCACCTCACGGACCGAGTGCCCGATCGAACCGGAGGACGTGGCCTCCACCGTGTCGACATCGGCGAAGATCCAGTTCTCGTGGTCTTTCGCGTGCTCTCTCGCCGACAGGCCCAGCGACGAGATCGCGCCGACGCCGGTGATCGCCAGGGGCTCGTTCATGCTCTTTCTCGCTTTCTCAGCTGCTGTTGCGCGAGGGAGACGGACCGGTCGGCAGAGGCGATCAGCTGCGGCAATCCCGAGCCGTGCTCCCCCCATTGGCCCGTGATGAAAAGGTTCTCGAGGCTCGTCCTCTGGCTGATGCGCCGAACCATGTAGTTGTCGACGTCGTGCGCCCACCCCGTCGCCGACCCTCCCATGTGTCCGAACCACTCGGCGTAGTCGATGGGTGTGACGATGCGTCGATAGACGCTGCTCGTTCGCAGTTCGGGCAGGAGCGTGCCGGCGAGCGTCGCCTCGATGCGGTCTGCGTACTCCGCATAGAAATCCGCATCGTGGAGGTCGGGATCGTGGTACATGTCGACCTCGATCCGCACGAGGTCTCGACCGGGGGCGGCGACGGTGCGATCGATGTTGGTGACGACGTGCACCTTGATGACCGGGTGCTCGGGCAGGGCACCTGTTTCGAGAACGCGGTAGGTCTCGAAGACGTCGGTCGACGCAGTCACGTAGTGACGCGCGGCACGACCGAAGCGTGTCAGATCGACGCCGGCGAGAGTGTGGAAGAGGCTCAGCGACGAGTGCCCTCGTCTCCGGCCGCCCGCGTCGATGCCGGCGAGACCGTGACGTTCCAGCAGGGCGCCGAGGCTCGGGGCGTCCCCGGTGAAGAACACCACGTCCGCGCGTCGCACCGTGCCGTCGGCGAGAACGACCCCGCTCGCTCGGCTGCCCTCGATGACCAGGTTCGTCATCGAGGAGTCGAAGATGATCTCGCAGCCTGCGCTCCGCAGGCGGTCCACGATCGATTCGACGAGGTTCCGCACACCGCCGCGCGGATACACCATCCCCTTGCCGTAGCACTCGGTGATGAATCCGGCCATGACCAGCAGCGATGAGTCGTCGCACTGGATCCTCATCGCCAGGGCCGTCCGCAGCTCGGGGTCGGTGATCGTCTCCCGGCAGAACTCCTCGAACCCGCGACGGTGATGGCGCATCATGAAGCGTCCGCGTTCGCGAGGATCTGCTGAGTCGTCGCTGAGAAACGACCGCAGGAAGTCGAAGAAGCGGGCCAGGTCGTCGACGGATGCCGGGAACTCTCGCGCGAGCTCCTTCTGGAGTCGGTCCAGTCCGATCGGCATTTCGATACGCCGCTCGCCGATCGTGAGGATGTCAGCGATGTCGAACGGTTCCAACTCCACCGCGGCACTCAGGTCGAGTGACGCGAGCAAGCGAGCGAGGGACTCGCCTTCCCCTCCGCCGAGGAGATGCGAGACGGCCAGATCGAATCGGTCTCCCGCCTCGTTCTCGAAGCCGCCGAAGTAACCGCCCGCCTGACCGGTGCGCTCCACGACGACGACGCGGTGACCGTGGTGGAGCATTCGCGCCGCGGCGACGAGACCGGCCATTCCGGCGCCGACGACCACGACGTCAGAGCTTCGCATCGAAACCCCGCCCGTCGGTCACCACGCCGGGATTCTCGAAGAAGAACGTCTTCATCTTCTCCCCGACCGCCTCCGGCCAGCGGAAGAGGAATCTCCCGCCCTCCACGAGAGTGACGTGTTCGGTCGTCCCGAGGGCGACGGTGGCTCCGTCAACGACTTTCGTCAGTCGGTAGTAGAAGACGAGCTTCGTGGTCTCCTGCGGCTTGATGAAGGTCTCGAGCCGCAGCTCGTCGCCGAACCTGGCGAAGCCCGTGAACGAGACACGAGTCTTCGTGACGGGGGCGAAGATCGGTACCCCGTCGACCTCGATCATCGGCTGTCCGCCGATCATCTTTTCGATGAGCGCGAAGCGGCCGGCCTCGAACCACACGAACGTGTTGCTGTGATGGTAGACGCGGGCCATGTCCGTTTCGGCGAAACGGACCGAGAACCTGATCTCGTTCGGCGGCGCGATCCGTGATGCGGTCATCGAATCTCCAGGAGGTCGAGCACCGGGTACCGGCACAGCGAACGGATGGGGAACCAGAGCACGGCGACGGTCAGGACGAAGCCGATGCCGAGCGGAGCGAGGAACGCCCACCACGTCGGCGCGAAGGACAGAGTCGTCGCCCCGACCACAAAGGTGAACGCCTGGTCGGTCGAGGTGAAACCGACGGCATTCGCGCCGGCGATCAGGACCGCGGCCAGGATGCCGCCGACGACGTAGCCGATCACGTACTGGGCGACGACCTCGGTCAGGTACATCCGCCCCAGCGCACTCGATCGGGCTCCTGCTGTCTTCAGCACGGCGATGTCTGCGACGCGGGCGAGCAAGGCGGAGTAGACGAGCGAGGTCAAGCCGATGCAGATGATCAAGAAGGTGAAGGTCGACGCCGCGACGAGCACGACACCCCAGATCGCCGGTCCGAGCATGAGGGACGACCACATCGTGTCCGACCAGAGGGAGAGTGTGGTCGCGCAGCCGAGGCCGGCGGTTGCGGCGTCGATCTCGGAGCGGACGGTGCTGGTCTGCGGTGCATCGATCAGCAATTCGTTGGCTCGGTCGGCGTCGCCGAAGACTTTCCGGGCGAGCGACTCTCGATCGACGAGCACCCAGCTCTCGAGGGTGAAGCTGGGTGTGGATGCCGTGACCACCGCGTCGACGGTGTACGTGAGCCGCGCAGCGCCGATCGAGATGACGAGCACGTCACCAGAGGCGACTCCGAGTTGCCGGGCGACGGTGTCGGTGAGCACGATGCGATCGGCGCCGAGCGGCTCTGGAGGGAGTCCGAAGTTCTCGGCCAGCGTGCGTTCGGCTGCCAGGTCCGCGCCGACGAGAGTCACGGATGCGCTCGCCGGCCGATCCGGGGAGGCCGAGGGGCTCTCGAGGTTGGCACTCAGATCCAGGCGCGAATGGACGGACGTCGCCCCCACGGCAGCGGCGATGTCCGACATCTCGTGTGCGTCGACCGAGAGGACGTCATCGCGCGTTGCCGGCTGCACGAGCCAGGGCGCCCCGACGGTGCCGAAGAGCAGTCGATCCGCGTTCTGCCCGATCGCTGCGACGAACGACAGCGCGATGACGAAGAGCGCGATACCCACGGCCACCTGCGCGACGACGCCGACCGTCTCACGCCGGTAGTGGACCACGTCTCGTACGGCGATTCCGATCATCGCGCCCGCTCCGCTCGATCGATGTCGGCCCCCGCCGCGAGCTGTTCCGGGCGCAGCGATCGCCGGCGGATGACGAGGCCCTCTCCCGCCCTGTGGACCGCGGTGCCTACCGTGCCGTCGATGAAAACCCGCGTGAACTCGACACCCGGGTCGCGAGCGACAACGCTGGCCTCATCGAAGCTGCCGAACCCGAGGGCGAGGCCGAGGCCGAGATACTTCGCCCACGCCTCCTTGGCCGTGAAGACGGGAAGCAGGCGAGAGGGGTCGCGTGCGATGAGCTCCCGCTCCGCTGCAGTGAAGAAGCGGACCGGTGGACCGCTCACCATGCGACGCTCCCGTCGCGCATTCTGCTGCTCGATATCGATGGCCACGTTGCTCGTCGCCACGGCGCACACCGTCAGGTCGCCCGTGTGCGACATCGAGAACCAGACGCCGGGAGTCTCGGCCTCGGGTCGTTGGCCGGGACGACGGCGTACCCGCAGTCCGCCGAGCCCCAGAAGTCGTGCCGTGTCCGAGAGCAGCGCCCGACCGGCCGCACGGCGCAACGGCCGTCCACCCGCGCCGTACTCGGAGCGATCGATCCACTGTGCGACGATCACGCGGCCTCCCCCAGGAGAGCGGAGCTGACGCGCAGCAGTTCGGTGACGGCGATGACCTCGCGCCGCCGGATCTCGCGCACCGCGGTGATCACGCTCGCCCATCCGACGCGCGGATCCTGCTGTGCGGCGTGGGCGCGCATGCCCCGAGCGAGTGCACGCCACCTCCCGCCGAGGGCGGCGTACTCCGTAGCGATCGCCGCGAGACGGCCGTTGTCCAGGTGCGTCGAGGCGGCCCGGAGACCCCGTGCGAACAGGTGCCGCCCGGCGCCGCCCCCGGAACCGATCTTCTCCAGCGTCGTCGCCATCGACACCAGCTCGACCTGCATGACGAGGGGAGTCACCGTGTCGGGCATCGATGCCAGTTCTCGCTCGAAGGCCTTGAGAGCCCGCTCCCCCTGGCTGTTGTTCGCGGGGTTGAGGAAGAGCTCAGCGCTCTCGACGAGGGACAGGGCGAGTACCTCGCGGACGTCGGGCACGTGCTCGGGCGGGATGAGCCGGCCGACCGCGAATCGGCGGGCAGGGCAGGCCATCGAGATCGCACCGTCACTCGGCATCGCCGCCGCCGTCGCGACCTCCTCCGCGTCCATCGCGATCGGATGCGCCCACAGGTAGTCGTTCACGAGCAACGAGCCGGCCGCCGAGACCGACCGCACCGGCAACGCGTGCTCGCCGAAGGCGTGGACCTCCTCCCAGGGAAGCACGCCGCGGAAAGTCGACAGTTCTCGCGCTTCGCAGTACAGGTACGGGAGCGTGCCCGCGTCTGCCCACTCACGGGTGCGGGCCAGCATCGCGTCCGCCGTGGCGTGGGAGACGAACTCGATGCGCGAGCCCGTTCGTCGCGCGAAGAAGTGCTCGAGGTCGTGAATGCGACTGTTGATGTAGTAGGTGTCGCCGTCGCGGTGGAACAGCAGCCCGAGTCCGCCGCCGATGACGTACGCGAGCTCTTCATCGAAGACGAACTCCGTCCCGAGGAACGCGTTTCTGATCATGGTCGAGAAGCAATGGGACCCTCTGAGGTAGGGGTCGGGCCATTGCGTGCGTGGCGTGAGTTTCATGAGCAGACCCGTCCCGCGACACCGCGTGCATGGGCGTCGAGCGCGGCGCGCTCGACGCGGGCGATCTCGGCGAGTGCCGCATCGGCGCCGTCCAGGAACTCGAGGTGCAGCGCGGCCGAGCGGGCGAAGCCCGCGTGTGTCTCATCGGGAACCGTTGCCGTGCCGTACGACTCGATCGCCGTCACGAGCACGGAGCGGTGGAACGAGTCGTCGCCGGCACCCATCGCCGCCATGCCGCGCCGGTACGCCTGAGTCTTCTCGCGCAGAGGGCGGCTCGAGACGAACGACTCGAGTCGGGACAGGCCGTCCCGGGCCGTCGCCATTCGCAGGAAGAGGAGTCGGAGGGACCGTCGGGCCCGCGCGGCGATGTCGTAGCGCGCGGGTGCCAGGATCGCCCGCAGCGAGGGCACCGGCGCCGCGTATCCCCACAGGGACGATTCGCCGCGCAGCAGATCCTCGTAGGACGCCGTCCGGTCGGCGAACGTCGAGGTGATCCGCACGGTCGTGTCGCCGAATTCGCTCAGAGCGACAGGACGCACGGTCGTCGCCCCGCTCACCGGGTCGCACTCGGGATGGAGGGAGTAGAACGGCGTCGCTCTCCAGCGCCGCTCGGCGAGAGCGTGTTCCCGACGAGCGGCATCGAGGAACGGCCCGGCGTCCACGCTCCGGAACTGCTCGCAGTTGAACCCCGCGGCCTCGAAGAGGTCGAATGCCGCATCGAGTCCGCCGAAGTCATCGAGGCCGTCCGGATCGGCGTACCGGATTCCGGATGCCATGACCACGACCGCGCTCGGCTCGACGGAGATGTCCAACGCGTCGAAGATCATTCCCGCGGGCGCGAGAGCAGGATGAGAATGTCGCGCGAGCGACGTCGGTGCGTCGATCACTCTCCCCGCCTCACCCTCCGGAGGGCGACGCAGGTGTTGTTCCCCCCGAACCCGAACGAGGTGGAGATCGCGACGCTCATCCCATCGACGTCACGGGAGGTGTGTGGGATGTCGAGTTCGGCGAATCCGTGCATCGGCTCCGTGGTGCCGATGTTGCCGGGAACGAAACCACCCTCGAGCGCGGCGAGACACACGAGCATCTCCAGACTGCCCGCGCAGCTGAGAGTGTGTCCGTGCAGCGGCTTCGTCGAGCTGATGGGGATACGTGCCAGGCTGTCTCCGAACACGCGGGTCAGCGCGGCGAGTTCCATGGCGTCGTTGTAACGCGTTCCGGTTCCGTGAGCGTTGATGTAGTCCACGTCCTCCGGCCGTATCCGGGCGTCGGCGAGACACTGCGTGATCGCCAGAACGGCACCGGTTCCGCTCGGATCGGGGGCAGTCGCGTGAAAGGCGTCGTCGGAGAGGCCGTAGCCGCAGACTTCGCCGTAGATCGTCGCGCCGCGCGCGATCGCGGACTCCGCGCTCTCCAGGACGAACACGCATGCCGCTTCTCCCAGACCCGTACCGTCTCGCCTTTCGTCGAACGGCCGGACGGCGTCGTGCGTCAGCGACTTGAGCAGGGTGAAGCCGGAGAAGGAAAGCATCGAGAACGGTTCCGCACCGCCCGCGATGGCCACGTCCGCCTGCCCGGTCGTGATGAAGTCGTAGGCGCGGCCGACGGCGTTGCTTCCGGCCGCGCAGGCGGTGGAGACCGCGGCTTGGGGCCCGCGCAATCCGAACGCACGGCGGATCGTCGCGGTGACCGTCGCGGGCGTTCGCACGACGGTCACCCCCGGGATCACTTCGTCGCGGAGCTTCTGCTGCGCGTATGTGTGATTCGTCTCGACGCCCGCGTTCGACGACGCGACGACCACGGCCGTGCGGAACGGGTCGAGCGCTTCGACGGCGAATCCGGCATCGGCAAGGGCGACGGCCGCACAGTGCACGCCGTAGTGCTCCGCGGTTTCCCACTCGAGATGCTCCGCCACGAGGGTCGTGAGCTCCGCCGGGAACTCGGTGATGACCGCTCCACGGTCGAACGGGAAGGCTGCGGTGTCGAAGTACGGGATCGCCCGAAATCCGCTCGATCCCGCGCGGAGCGATTCGGTGAATTCGCTCATCGTGTTCCCGATCGGACTCAGCAACCCGACGCCGGTGACGTATACGCGTGTGCTCATCCTGGGTGGAGCCTCTCGACGGTGGTCAGCGGGCGCCGATCAGGCGGCGTCGACGCGGTGCGCGCGCACGTAATCCGCGATCGTACGAACGGACGTGAAGACCTCGGGTTGATCGTCGGGGAGTTCGACATCGAAGGTCGCGTTGAGGGCGAGGACGACCTCGAGGATGTCGATGGAGTCGAGGTTGAGCGAGGACTCCTCGTGTTCCGTTCCCTCCGCCAGGGAAGAGAAGATCGGCGCGTCGAGGTCGACGTCGACAGGATCGATTTCGAGCCCCAGTCGTTCGACGATGGCCGAGACGATCTCTCGCTCGATGGTCTGTTCGGTCATGTCATTTCCTTCGTCTCTTGCAGTGGGTCGAAACATCGACGAGGCGGCTGGGCGGATGGTCGGGGCCCGATGCGGGCGGTGAACCGGCTTTCGGTTACCCGAGCGGGCCGCTCGGGCGTGTGCCGCGGCGACGACGTACCCGACGCCGGGGGGACCGGATGCCTCGAATGCCTCACTCCGGGAACAGCTGTTCCGTCGTGACGCCGCGCCGCGCGCCTTCCGCGAGGAATTCACGCACCGACATATCTCGCTTCGAGCACGCGCCGCGATCGCCGCCGGGAAGCGCGCCCTGTTCGTCCGTTGTCGGGTGCTCCTCGCGCGTCTCAGTGGTCATGTTTGAATGCTAGAGGGTCATGTTTGACTGCCTCAAACGATTTCACCCGCCCGGTGAAACGGGAGGACTCTCCTACGCTGGGGGCATGGCCCGTAAGAAGAAGACGCCCCACCCGTTCGACCGGCATCTGGGTTCGGCGATCCGGGCGGCGCGTCGGCGCAGAGATGTCACGCGCGAGGCTCTCGCGCGGCAAACCGGCATCCCCCTGTCGAACTTGAAGCGACGCGAAGACGGGGTGAACGAGACCACGGTCTCCGAGCTCGAGCGCATCGCGGCGGTCCTGCGCGTGCCGACGCGCGAGATCGTCGACATGGCCCTCGTCGACTACAGCGACGACGGCTCCACGTCGAGCGGCTCGCCGCACGACGGCCTCGTCAAGCTGCTCGCCTCCATGTCGGAAGCCCCTCGTACCCTCGACGAAACAGACAACGTGACCTACCTCGGTCACGTCTCTCCCGGTCTCCTCGACGCCGCCAACACCGACGAGAGGACGAGGTCGACCGACTGATCATCGACGGAGGAGCCTTGCGAGAACTACTCGCCCTCGCGGCACGCCTCGGGGTCACCGTTCACGTCGCTCATCTCCCCGAACCCTATCGGGGCTTCTACGATCACGAGCGTCGCATGATCGTGTATGGCTTCACCCTCACCCCCGTCGAGCGCGCCTGCGTCGTCGCACACGAACTCGGACACGCCTTTCACGGACACCGGGGCCCGGGTGATCCCCGTGCGGAGGCCGCCGCCGACGCGTACGCCGCTCGGCTCCTCGTCGATCCGGAGCGATTCGCCCGGCTCGAAGCGATGGGTTTGCCCGAGAACGACATCGCCGAAGAACTGGGCGTGACGCCCAAGCTCCTGCGCGTTTTCCTCGAGAACGACCTCACGCGTCTGCGCGGCGTCACCTATACGCGCGCCCGGCTGGGGCGCGGCCAGTTCCACTCGTCCGAGCGTTGGGCATCGTGACGCCGCGTGCGTCGGCTCCTCCGCGCTCGTCCCCTCCGTTCGCTCGCGACGGCCGCGTCACGGTCGCCACCGACTCGTCCCCTCGCCCGTCGGATGCACCGACTAAATCCACCCCCGCTCGCGCGCGTGGATCGTCGCCTGCTGCCGACTCGCGAGTCCGAGCTTGCCGAGCACCGACGACACGTGGTTGCGCACCGTCCCCGCCGACAGATGGAGGGATGCCGCGATCTCGGCAACCGTCTGCCCTCGCGCGCCGGCTCGCAGCACGTCGAGCTCCCGGTCGGTGAGCGGGCTGCGCTCGTCGCTCAGCGCGTCGGCCGCGACCTCGGGGTCGACGTACCGGCGCCCGACCGCGACCTCGCGGATGACGGCCGCCACGTCGTCCGCCGGTCGCGACTTCGACAGGAATCCGCTCACTCCCGCACCGAGCGCCCGCCGCAGCACCCCCGGCCGCGCGTGCCGCGTGACGATCACGCAGCGCGAGGGCACGCTCCGCAGGATCTTCGCGGCCGTGTCGACGCCGTCGAGCCCGGGCATCTCGAGGTCGAGCAGGCAGACGTCCGGCCTCAGCCGCTGCGCCTCGGTCACGGCGCTCTCGCCGTCGCGGCATTCGGCGACGACCTCGAGGTCGTCCTCCAACCGCAAAAGAGCTGCGAGCGCGGTACGGATCATGTCTTCGTCGTCGGCGATGAGTACGCGGATCATGCCGTCACCTCCTCGGGCACGCGAACGGTGATGCGGAATCGGTCGCCGAGGCGGGTGGCATCCATCGTCCCTCCCACCAGGCCCACGCGCTCGGCGATCCCCGACAGTCCCGCCCCATCGCCGACCGGAGACGCGGCACCCCGCGAGTCGTTCTCGACGACCAGCACCCACGATCCCTCGTGACGGGAGAGGGAGAGGGATGCCGAGACCCCGCCGCCATGCTTCAGCACATTCGTCGTGGTCTCGCGCACCACCGGCCCGAGCACGTCCGCCGGCGCGCGACCGGCCTCGGTATCGACCAGCAGGTCGACGGTGAGGCCCGCGGCGCGCAGCAGATCGGCGGCGTTGGCGAGTTCGTCGGGCAGGGGCACACCGCGGAATTGCGAGGCCAGATCGCGCGTGCCTCGCCGCGCCTCATCGACGCTCACGCGAGCCGCGCGGACCTGTTCGGCAGCGGCATCCGGATCCCGCCCCATCATCTTCTCGGCGAGCTCGAGCTGCAGCGCGATCACCTGCAGGTGGTGGCCCTGCAGGTCGTGCAGGTCGCCGGCGAGGCGCAGGCGCTCTTGCGCGGCCGCGAGGCGACCCTCGGCGCGGCGGGCGCGGTCGAGTTCGCGCACGATGTCCCACCACCAGAGCGAGGTGGCGGTCAGCGGCGCGAGCATCGACGCGAACAACGGCAGGGCGAAGGTCAGGGTGAGGTAGCCGTCGGGATTCAGGCGCGTGGCCTCGACGACCCACGCCGCCACGATCACGACCAGCAGCAGCACGACGAGCCGCAGCCGGATGCCGCCCCGCCACCGCACCGTGCACAGCGCCTGCGCCGCGAGGGCCACCGCGACGAGCACGGATCCCGCCCCCAGGCCGAACACCGCCGCCGAGGCGATCCCCACCAGCACGAGGGGCCAGACCCGGCGCCGCGCCGAGTCGTCGCCGTCGTCGAGGGGCTCGCGGCGGTAGTGCACGAGCAGAAGGACTCCGGATGCCATCGACCCGGCCGCCCCGATCAGGACCAGCGCGATGTCGAGCGGCGTCCCCCGCATGACGACGACGAACGTCCAGAGGAAGAGGGCGAACACGTGCAGGAACATCACCGAGGCGGCGGTGTACCACCAGGTGACGCGGACGTCACGGGCGTAGGTCGCCGCGGGAGTGCGGAGGGGTGCGGGTGCGGGGGCGCTCACACCCGCCACAGTACGGGCATGACATTCGTCACGGGCGGGGCGGGACGACCCCGCGAGAGGGGGCGGGCACGGGTGGGTTCCGTGCCCGCCGTCCGCTCAGGCGCCCTCTCGTCGCGGTCCCGACGCCGCCGGCTCCGCACCCGCGAGAAGCGCATCGTCGCTCCCGTCGCCGCGGACCCGACGGCGGAACGGCGCCGCCAGCGTCGGCAGGATGCTGCGTCGGTGGATGATCAGCGCGACGATCGCGATCGCGATCTGCACCCCCGACAGGATGTACCGGCCTCCGGTGTCGGTGACGAAGAACTGCACCGCGAAGATCGCCGCGAGAGACGCCGCCGACCACCAGTGGAACCGCAGCGCCATGATGATGGCCACGCCCATCACGGTCTGCGAACCGGTGAGCACGAACTCCTCGATCTGGCGCGCGTCGAGGGGAAGGTCTCCCCCACCGCCGCCGAAGAAGTGCGCGAGGGGCAGCGAGCCGACCAGCAGGCTCCACTGATTGATCTTCGACGCGATGAGGGTGCCGATGGCGGCAGCCCCCATACCGCGCAGCGCGAACATCACGGCGATGATGAATTCGGGAGCCTCGGATGCCAGCGGCGCCAGCCACTGCACGAGGAAGTAGCTGTCGATTCCCAACGCAGAACCCGACTCCACGAGCGCCTCGGCGAACGGTTCGGCGCACGCGAGGATGATGGCCGCGGCCACGACGAACAGCGCGATGACGGTGAGGCGGCGCGGCCGCTGGGGCAGGTCGGCGATGAGCGCGGCGGGGCCGACGAAGTGCTCCTCGCCGTCGCTCTCGGCCTGGCTTGCGCGCCAGAGGTAGAAGGCGAACGCGGCGATGAGGACGAGTCCGAACCAGATCGGGAGGTGGCCGAGCAGCGGGATCGCGAAGGCGACGACCGCGAGCACCGCGAGGAAGCCCACATCGAGGCGGGATTCGCGCGGCAGCTGCAGGAACGTCACCCGTGCGGCCTTCTTGCTCTTCGCGACGCGGTTCGCGACCATCAACGCCACGATCACGACGAGCGGCCACCCGAAGCCGAGAAGGAGCCGGTTCGAGCCGGTCATGTTCGCCGCCGCGAACTGCTCGTACGACGGGTCGTACCCCGACCGGAACGCGTAGTAGAGGTCGACCGCGTACTCCGGGAGCACGGCGATCAGGGCGAGGATGGCGATGGCCAGCGGGCCCGAGATGTCTTTCTGCGCGGCCTCGGCGGCCCACGCCAGAAGGAAGCTCGCGGCGACGACGGCCGCACCGAAGACGATGAGATCGAGCACGGCGTTCGGGTGGAACCCGAGCACCCGGAAGACGATCGCGGGGGCCGCGATCAGCAGGCACAGGCCGATACGGCGGATGAGAGCGCGTGGCATGGAAGAACTCCGGTCGGACGCGACCGAAGACGGGACAGCGACGCTTCGGCCTGGGCGGGCCGAAGGTCTCGCTCGCCTCACCGCTGACCGGTCGAGGTGGGATGCCGGGCGATCATCGTGAACGCCAGTATGTCGACACCGCCGCGGGCCGGAGGCGGCCCGGAGCTACTCCCCTTCGTTGCCTCCAGCCTCGGCCAGCGATATTTCTGAACGCAAGCTGAGAGCGCGATTGACAGGATTTCGGGTTGCCTCACCCCGTGATGACGCGGGTCGCCGAGCGGCATTCCCAGTGTTCAGGCTGTCCGAAATCCGGCGCGGATGCCGCGGGAGCGTCACCTCAGCGGTCGGTCGTCGGGGAGCTCGGGCGGAACGCGGTCGCGGTCCTGCGCCGTCTCGATCGAGGTGGGCTCCTGCCGAAGCTGCCCCGAGGTCGATGGCGTCCATCCGTAGAACGCGGACTCGACCGCACCCGCATCGATCACGGGGCGGATCGCCTGTCGCACGGCGTCTTTGCGCCGGCCCGAGCGACGACGTCCGAGCGCGACGCCGAGACGAACGAGCACCCCGACCGCGATGACCGCCCAGAAGAGGTACTCGATCCACACGAGGAAGCTCGGCACGGTTCCTCCTTCGGATCGGCCACGGGGCTTGCGACGATACGCGATCCGGAAGACGCCGTGAAGGCCACCCCTGACATTCGTCAGGGGTGGGGCGCCGCATTTTCCCGCCCGGTCGTGACACCGCGACACTGCCGCGACGAGCCGCCCGCCGATGGGATGGAATCACCGCGGAACACGCCGCGTCCTCATTCCCCCGGAGTCCCCATGTCGAATCCCGTGTCGGACCTCATCCTCGGCTTCCAGGGCCTCGTCGCCGACGTGCCCGACCTCGTCCAACCGCTCATCCTCGCCCTCGCGGGTGCCGTGCCGTTCATCGAGGGCGAAGGTGCCGCGGCGATCGGCATCATCGGCGGCATCCCTCCGATCGTCGCCGCCATCGCCGGCGCGGTCGGCAACATCATCTGCGTCGCCGTGGTTGTGCTCGCCTCCTCCCGCGTGCGCACCGCCGTCACCACCCGCCGCGGCTCGGCCGCCACACCCCCGACCGCCCGCCGCGAGAAGTTCGAAAAGGCCTACCACCGCTACGGAACCCCGGGCGTGAGCCTGCTCGGCCCCCTGCTGCTGCCGACGCAGTTCACCGCCGCGGCCCTCACCTCCACCGGCGTGCCGCCGATGCGCGTGCTCGCCTGGCAGGCCGCCGCGATCGTGCTGTGGACGACGGTGATCACGCTGATCATCACGGGCGTGATCCGGGCGGTGGCGTGAGATTTCCCTTCGGACGAGGGATGCCGCGTCTCGACGTCTGCGCTGAGTTCCGCGCGCGGTCAGCAACGTCATAGCGAAGACCTCGCTCCGCGCAACCTCGGCCCACGGCCCGCATGGCTGGATAGAGGAGACCCCGCCCGCATTCGAGAGGACACCCACCCGATGCCGCAGCAGACTGTCACCCTGACCCTCGGACAGCCGATCTACGCGCAAGCCCTCTATTACACGGCCATGTTCTCGCAAAAGCCGTTCCGCGAAGCGCTGCTGGTCTACCGCGAGGGTGGGACGTACACGATCCTCTCCCCCGGCGAAGATCACCACGGCTGCTGGGTGTCCGCCACGGCCCCGCTCGATCCCCCGCGCCACGTCGCCTTCATGTCGTGGCCGTCGGCCGACTGGGACCACGACATCGCCGCGCACACCCTGACGTTCGCGCCCGATACCGGCGCATTCACGCAGGAGTTGCGGCTGCCCGGCGAGGCGGTTCCGCGCGCCCAGCACGGGTTCGCGGTCGCGGTTCCCTCTCCCGAGTCGATCGATCCGGGCGTCGGGTGGGAGGCCCTCCGGGAGCAGCACGAGGCGAGCTTCCGCGCCCTGCACGATCTCGCTGGCGTGCAGCCGTCCGGTAGCTGACACGACCGAACCTGACGCGAAGCTGGGCGGTCGGCGCCCGTCTCGTCGTGCTCCACCTCACACGCTGACCGCGCCGCTCTGATCGCCGCGAGAGGGTGCATGAGAGCAGACGTCGCGCGAGGCCCGGACAGCTAGTCTCGACACATGACCTGCGCCGCTCGTCCCACTTACACCGAGATCCACGAGTGGGTCACCGAGTACGAGAAGCACGACCGTGTGGCGCACGCCACCGTGCACGTCCTCCGTCAGGACGACCCCGAGCACCTCGAATCCGGCATGGTCGCGATCCACCTCAACCACGGGCCCGCATCGATCTCGCTGAACGTCGACTGCGAGCGGAAGTGGACGGCATCCCTCTCCGAACGCTCCGGCGAGTTCCCGCTCTCGGGCAGCCACCTCATCGCTCTCGGTGAAGAACTCTTCACGACCGGCAAGCTCTGCGAGTACCTGCAGTCGCGCACCGACGGCACGGTCAGCACGGCTCCTGCCGAACTGTCGTGAAGACCGACGGCAGCGAGCCGGTCGATATCGAACCCGGCATCTATGAGCACTTCAAAGGCCAGCGCTACGAAGTCTTCGGCACCGCGAAGCACTCGGAGACCGAAGAGGTCTTCGTCTCCTACCGCACGCTCTATGGCGATCACTCGTCCTGGGTGCGCCCGATCGAGATGTTTACCGAGCACGTCGAACGCGACGGCTACTCGGGCCCGCGGTTCCGGCGGGTCGGCCCGTCGAGCTGACGCGGCGCCCATTCTTCGTTCCCCGCGATCGCACTCCCCGCGTGGGAGAGTGACGGCGTGAAACTGTATTCCGACTTCGCCGTGCAGCGCGCGCGTCAGGTGACCGTCGACCTCATCGCGCTCGTGCTCATCGCGCTGAGCATCACCGCCGGGATCACCGTCTTCTCTGCCGTCGACCAGCTCGCGCAGTTGGGCCGCCAGATCCAGGCGACCGGCGTGGACTTCCGCGCGTCGATGGCCGACGCCGGCACCCGCCTCGGAGGAGTCCCGTTCATCGGCGAGGGGATCAGCAGTCCGTTCACCACGGCGAGCTCCGCGGGCGACACCCTCGCGGCCGTCGGCCAGACACAGCAAGACCTCGTCCGGCAGGCGGCGATCGCCCTCGGCGTGGGAGTCGCGGGTTGCCGATCCTCATCGTTCTGCTGGTGTGGCTCGTCCCGCGGCTGCGCTTCATCTCGCGCGCGACGCGCACCCGCAACCTGGTGCGTTCAGGCCTCACCACCGACCTTCTCGCCCTGCGGGCACTCACGCATCAGAAGGTCGGCGTTCTCGCGAAAGTCGATCCCGACGCTGTGAGCGCCTGGCGCCGAGGCGACCCCGTCGTCATGCAGCGCCTCGCCGGGCTGGAGCTGAAGTCGGTCGGCATCCGGGCACGCTAGGACGAGGGCTTTTACAGACGCAAGGCGTAGTCGACGCCGTCCTCACCGCTCCAACACGAGGAGCACCTGGAACCCGTCGGGGTCGGCGAACGCCAGAGCGTGCGTCCGCCAATAGGGGTTCGAGGGCGAAACCTCTCGCCCGGCAAGGCGAGCCGCGATGCGCAGGCGTTCCTCGTCGTCGTCGAAGTACAGAACGAGCACCGACTCGGGGTCCGGCATCGGTGCCGGGTGACCGCCGCCCGTGGTGAACTCCAGATGCGCGCCACTTCCGGGGAGATCGAGGAACACCCCGTCGTATCCCGCATGATCCTCGAAGCCGCCCAGCACAGGGAGCCCGACCCCGTCGCGATAGAACCGAACGATGTCGTCGAGATGGTCGGTGTGACGCGCGAAACGGACCTTCATTCCAACAATGTTCGCAGCAGAACGACTTCTTCGCGCCCCGCCCGCTGCACCACGTGATCAACTCCCCCGAAGCTCTGTCGCAACGCGACCTCAGCTTGACATCGGCGGAGGGTCGCCACCGTGGCGCAGTTCCTCTTCTATGCGGGCGAGCAGGGCCGCCGCCGCCTGCACTCCGGCTTCATCACCGTCGAGCGCCCTCCGCAGGCGGCCCGCCCAGTACGCATGAAGCTTCTGCACGCTCTCATCCGCGAGAGCGGTTGGATGCAGACGCGTCACTCGGGCGTCATCCGTGGCGGTCTGACGCTCGATCAGGCCCTTCGCGACCAGCGAGCGCAGCGCGACGCTGCAGTTGCTGCGCTGCAACGCCGTCGCTCTAGCGACGGCGCTCGGTGAGGCACCGGGATTGTGGTGCACCCATCTCATGACGAGGGCTTCCGTGCCGGTGAGCGGCACGATGTCGGGCGCCTGAGGCCCCTTCGGATCGATCTCGCGCGCGACGCGCATTATGACGTCGGCGAGCTCGGCGAGAGCACCGTCAGAGACCGAGGGGGGCACGGCTCGACTGTAACAGCGCGCCATTCAGTTATGCTTTCATAACTATGACGATCGACACCGGTTCCCTCCGTACTCCGGCTGCGCCCTCTTCCCCTCACCCAAAGGGCATCACGACGCCGCTTCTACTGGTGCTCGGGCTCCTGAGCGCCGTCGCCCCTTTCGCCACCGACCTCTACCTGCCGGCATTCCCGCAGATGACCGTCGAGCTGGCGACTTCGGCCACGACCGTGCAACTCACACTGACGGCGTTCCTCATCGGCGTGACCGCCGGGCAGCTCGTCTTCGGCCCGCTCTCCGACCGCTTCGGCCGCGTGCCGCCCCTCGTCGTCGGCGCCGCCCTCTGCGTGCTCGCGAGCGCCGTCGCGGTATTCGCGCCCAACGTCGCCGTCCTCGTCGCCGCGCGTCTCTTCCAGGGCCTCGGTGGGGCAGCGGGAATGGTCATCGGTCGCGCGGTCATCTCCGACCTGTCGACCGGCAAGGCCGCCGCGCGTGCCTTCTCGTTGATGATGATCGTGGGCGGTGTCGCCCCGGTCGTGGCACCGCTGCTCGGGGGCCTGCTCGTCGGACCGATCGGGTGGCGCGGCCTGCTGGCGATCGTTCTGGGACTCTCGGTCGCGATGCTCGTCGCCGTACTCGCGGTGGTGCGCGAGACGCATCTGCGCGCCCGCCGCGACATGCTGCGCGCCGAGCGGGTTGCATCCGGGTCTCCGCTTCGCGCACTGCGGTCGCGCACCTTCATCGGCTACACCGCCGTGTTCGCCTTCGGCTTCGCGGTGATGATGGCGTACATCTCGGCGTCGCCTTTCCTGTACCAGAACATGCTCGGACTCGACACGGTTGCCTACGGCCTGCTCTTCGGCCTGAACGCGCTGGCGCTGGTGGTCGTGAGCGCCCTGTCGCCCAAGCTCACCGCCACCCGTTCGGTCGAGAGCGTCTTGACGCTCGGGATCGCGCTGGTAACCGCCTCTGCCATCGCCTTCGCCCTGCTCGTCTTCTTCGGCGCGCCGGCTTTCTGGCTCACGGTGCCGCTGTTCACCGCCGTCGGGTCGCTGGGGCTGGTGTTCGGAAACGCCACCGCCCTGGCGCTCAGCGCCGTCCCCCAGATCGCCGGAAGCGCCTCGGCCGTGCTCGGAGCACTGCAGTTCGGTCTCGCCGCGCTGGTCTCGCCGCTGGTGAGTCTGGGCGGAGAGGGCACCGCCGCACCGCTGGCCGTCGTCATGGTCGTCGCCGCCGCGATTGCGGCCGTAGCCCTGGCTGCCACGCGGCGCTCGAGCGCGGGCACCTCGGCGTCTTGACGGATGCGGTGACGACAGCAGCACAGCCCCGGGTAGCGCGTCGAGCTCCGGCCACGAAGTAGCCGACGGTCAGCCTCCGGAGGGCCAGCGGCGGTGATCCCGATACAACGAGACGGCGACCTGATCAACCTGCTCCGAGGCCTGTCGATCGCCGGGGCCGCGGGCGTAGCATTCGGTTACGCCGGAGTCCCTCCGCGGCCTCCGGTTCCTCCGAACCGACGAGAGCACGGGAGATCCAGATGGACACGATGGACATGATGAAGTCGATGGACATGGGCGAGATGACCATGGACATGGATGCCATGCAGGAATGCATGCAGTCGCTCAATGCGTGTGCGATGGCCGCGGCGATGTGCGCCGGCAGCGACATGATGCACGGCGCCGAGATGGCCACGTGCTGCGCCATGTGCTCGAACATGGTCGAGATGGCTCAGGCGACGATGCACATGATGATGCGTCCGGCCGGAATGAACATGGACGTGATGAGCGCCATGATGACCGCCTGCATGACCATGGGCAAGGCGTGCGCCGCAGAGTGCCGCGCACACGGCGACATGGACGAGATGTGCCGCTACTGCGCTATGGCCTGCGACGACATGGTCATGAAGTGCGAGGCCATGATGTCTTCGATGACCGCCTGAATTCTCTCTCCACGCGCGGCCGCTGACGTTACGTCGGCGGCCGCTCGGCTACGCGGTGCGCGCGGTGGTGAGAATCGCCGACGCGCTGAGCAGCTCGGCGACCGGGTGGAACGCCACCGGCTCCCCCACCGCGATATCGACCGCAGGTCCCACGATCCGCAGCTGCACCGTCGCGCCGTTCAGCAGAGCGAGCGTCGCGGTCGATCCGTCGGCCTCGATGACGAGACCATCCCACCACGCGGAGGGGTTCGAGGCTGCCATGCAGCGCTGGATCGGGTGGACTGTCGACGAGATCGTGCGGGACATGGCTTCACCTGCCTTCGAAGGGGTTGGTGTGATGAAGCTACGGGATGCCGCGGGGGCGGGCGATCTGCGGTGTAGTGGGACGTAACAAAATCGCCGACCTGGCGCGCGAGCGTTCCCAGAATAACTGGAGAAAAATACATAGCCCATGAGCCAACGATAACCGCACTATCCAGAGAAGAATGAACTGCACGCACATGCATTGCGAGACTTCAGCCCAAGAGAGTTTCTCGCGCAAGTGTCAACCGTTGCTCATTTCCTGCCGCCTTGAAATCACTCGAGGACAACCAAATGATTCAAAGTCAGTTGTTATGTCGTCCAGTGGATCAGGAAACACTCCTTCCCACGAGCAAGCCCTTGATCCCAAAGCCTGGCCGTTCTGTAGAGCCACCGGGAGCGCCTCAAGATCCACGCGCTCTCCGCCACTCGTCCAGAGCCGGTCTAAAAGGCCAGCAGTTGTCCAATCTCCCGCCCCCGCTGAGTCCACGAACTGACTAGGAGCGAACGCGTCGACGTGCTGCCACCGTTTCGACGAAGGCCATCTAAACCTCGCACCAACACTTCCTTGCGTCTCGACGACCGCAGCATCGGGCAGTTCTAGGACATTCATAAACGGAGCAGATCGCTGCGAGCTGAATTTCACGATGTTCGCGATAGTAACGGCGCGCACAAAGAGACTCAAAACGCCGCGGGATGACGGCTCGAACACGACGAATGTGCCGCGTTCACGCCATCCCTCCGCCAGCCGAAGAGTGAACCGGCTTGCGCGATCAAAGAAGAACACATCCGGAGTCCTCAGCGCGCTCAGGAGAGTTGTCGCGTCCGGTTCAGGCGGCGGGCGATGTGTCGCGAATTTCTCCCCACAGGCGGGGCATCGAAATCGCCATCGATGATCTCCTCGGTGGGCCTCCTGCACTAGCACCGGCGTGCGCCAGGCAGAATCACGTCGGAGGTGATCTGTATTTACGCCCGATTGACTCAGTCGGTCAATTACAAGGTTTCCTGCCGGGTCATCGCCGACTCTGCCGACCAAGTCGACGTCCCACCCGAGCGACGCCAAGGCTCGCCCGACGTTGGCCGCCGTGCCACCCGGCGTTGCCCGGACAGATCCGTTGACCAACGCGTCAGCTGTTGTGTAGCCGCTGCTCACTATCCGACGTCGATGTGCCATGCTCTGCCTTCAAGATGGGTGGGGTGAATCGGAAACTTCGGGTCCCCAGCCGGACGCGCCGTAGTATCCGGCTGAGGGCAACCTCGTTCTGTAGCTCGGCCCCAAACACAGGCCAGCATCGGCTCGGATCCGGGGACGTCCGACCCACCGTTATCGAATGAATCGATGCATGCAGAAGATCGAAGTCGTTGCCACCAGGACCTCCCTGGTCTCCCACAGATAGGTACCGACCGTATCCATTCTGCACCCTGTCGAGGGTGGCCACCTTGCCGCGGCCAGACGGGAAGACATCAACGCTGTGCGCGCTCTCGCGCACGTCCATCTGCTGACTACGAAGCGGAGTCAACAGGGCGAGAGCAAGATGACGAAGATCCGTAACGGACTGCGTCAACGTTACGGGGCTTAACGAGATTTGACGCGCTCCAATCTTAATCGTGGCTATGCCCAACTGTTCAAGCTCCAACAACACGCGCCCAGCATCGGCGATTGCATCTTCGCCCACAGTCGGTTCAGACAGATCATCTGCGAGATTCTGCTGCCACGATCCATTGTGTAGACCCAAATCGACCAACCACCACAGATCCTTCGGTATCCACTCGCGGAGCCCCGCGAACAGGCTGTCGCCACGGCCCGAAGCAACCGCTATACGCACACCCGCGCGCATCATGCCAACCAGCGGCTCACGAACCTCCACGGAGGGGGGGTCCCATCTGTCCCGCGTCGCCACGCAGGTCCCGTCGTAATCGACGAGAACACCAACGAAAGGCGAGCTAGCGACCTTTCGACGCCAATCTTCGTACGCGTGGCTGAAATACGCCCGGGAGGCGCCATAATCCTCGCTCAGCCCGGCAGCGCGCAACTTCTGCCCCACAGGTGAGAGGCCGAACTTTCGCAGCGCTCTCTTATAAGGAAGATGATAGAGCGCTCGACCAAAACTGGGCACCGGCGGACGACTAGGCTCCACTCCCACGGCCTTCGCGAGCGTGATCGGAAGAGGCAGCACTTTCACCAGGAGTTCGAACGCTGCCTCGACTCCGCGCTTATCGCTACTCACAAGAACCATGTTCGCCCCCGCCGGAAGTCGACCCAACGTGCGTATGCAAATTTCGCGCGACTCATCCCCCGTCAATGCGATGATCGTGGTCATATCGCTGTGACGGCTATATCCGACGTGGCGCCCGTGGGCGAAGTTTCGAAAATCTGCTCGCTGCACGGTGGCCAAACCAAGCTCATGGAGTCGTGTCTCTAGGTCCGTGGCGGCTGGTATGCCTTCTAAGCCGTGGAGAACAATCACTCTGTCTGTCACATTCGCCATGGACTCGAGTGGCGGCTGAGCGACGGAGTATCCATACATCCGCGAAACGACTGCCGCCATCCGAACAACCGATCCGGTTGCCAAGAACCCGTCCTTGGATGGCCCTGAAGGAACAGTGAGCACGGACAGGGAACCACCTTTGAGTGAGTCCGGCAAGTCTCGAAGAGACCGCTCCGTTACCAGGAGGACATGCAGACCCTCAAGCTGGGCGCGCTCGAAAGCAAGCGCGGTATCGGGGTGCTTGGCGCGCGCCGAGAAAATCAAGACAACAGCCCCTGCCGGCATTGGCCCCGACTGCGCGAAGGTCAGGGGCGTCATCGCCCACGCAGCGCGACCCGTCGATTTTCTGTGTGCCAGGGCCGCTAGCTCAGCGAGGGCCGCCGTCCCGCCGCTTCCGACGGCAACGAGAGGCCGACCGGCCAGCTGACCAGCGAAGACGCTCAACTCATCGAAACTGGGCGAACGGGCGACGTTCCCCAATTCAAGATGGATAGCCGCAACACTCTCCTCATACGTGCTCATGCGTCAACCATCCTCCGGGGTTCCGACGTCGTACGGCAAGCCGGTTAACCAGGCGCCATACAGCACCGGTACGCGGTCTGATGCCGCGTCCGGACTCGCGAAGTCGTAGCTCGTTGTGTCTACCTGCGCGACGACAAGATGCTCCTCGTGGGCGGCTAGCAACACCCCTAGGCTCATCAGCTTGCTGCCATGTTCGCTCGTGGCAATCGTCGGTGCGCCCAGGGGGCTTAGCGCCGTTCGGTACCGGCGTGCTAGGGAAACCATCTGCCGATACACGTCGAAGGGATTGAGTTCGGACGCGTGCAATACATTTCGGGGCTCAAACCGCAAGACCTCGAACAGCAGGTCACCGTGCTCGACGATCAGGTCGTCCGCGCGTCGGGCACGGGTGGCCGGAAATGGGACTACCGGACAGACCTCCTCGGGGTCAAGCATCACGCGGATTCTACTCAACTCCTCTCCCGCCCCTTCGCCCAATATCGGTATCCAGATGACGGTCTGACGAGCGGTTGGAAGCCGGGTCATTGCGTTCAATACGCTCGCCCGACCGATTTCGCTTCGGACTATCCTCCGATCCGTTTCAGCGTCCTCCGAAACCAACACCAGAAGGTTGCCAGCGAATTTTGCACCATCCCCGCCCTCATCATCACTCAACAGCAAGTGGATAATTGGAAAGGAAATAGAGGACGGCATTCCGCTAATGTCAACTAGAACAGTCTCATACAACAGCAGTTCATGATCAGCCACAAGCTGACGAGTTAGCGTTGCGCCAGCAGAATTAGGCTCAGCCACCTGGGGGGACTCGATAACATTCAGATTATCGGGAAACATTTCACGCAGCGATTGCAGATTGTGGGAAGCTGACTCAGTCGCGTCCGCGTGGGAACCCAGCGCATTCGGTTTTAGCGCGAGAACCACGAGATTTTCGAGATCGATCCCGGCGACAGCAGTCGGAGCGTGAAGAGTTCGAGGATCGAACCCACCGCCACATATCAGCAGAGTGCGACCGGTTGCACTGGCGGAGGCTTCCACGATAAGCGCGACAGTCTCCTCGGATTCTGACGTGAAGACGTAATCGCTCCAGCGGTGAGAAGAAGAATCTGTCATCTTGGCCATCCTGGTATTTGACTGGGGACGAGACCGATTGCCCGAGCAGCGTCAAGGTCCAGCCGAACTACAGCCTCAAAGCGCTTGGAAAGAGTTGCTACACTCTGCTCCCTGAATCCACTGCGTTGTAAAGGCAGCTTCAACGCAGGGAGCAGCAGCCGATTCAGATGGAAGAGAATCAAATCCTGGTTCTTGACGCGCACAATATCGCTAGACATCTCCAGCAAGTTCTCCGACACCGCAATGCGAAGCGCCGCACTCAGACGGCGTCTAACATCACTCTTCCCGCCCACCCCATCCAGAAGAGCATTTCGTTGCAGGTATGGCAGAGCCGTACCGGTCACGCCGGGGGCGTATGGAGCGTTGGCGCGGTACGTCTGCTCAACGCTGACGGCCGCGATTACCGTCAGCAACGCAAGCACATCGCTTCCACTCTCCACCTTCCTAGGGATGTCGTTCCAGAATGTAATGCTGGCACGCCTAATCAGCCTGTCCTGGTCGGCGGCAGCAAGGTTCGCGTTTCCCCGCCGGGAGCGACGCGAAACTGCGGCTACCATTGCATCGAAGGCATCGCCCGATATCCGAAGGAACTGTTCGACATTTCGACTCGACAACGCGGATAGCGTCTCCGCACCGTAGTAATACGGCACAGGGTACTCGTTCGATATGAAAAGCCGCGCTGCTCCCCGATCTTTCGACTGCGACTCCGAAGGCAATTCGACTTCAAGGGAGTCATCGAAATCTGCACCGAATAATGTTTCCGACGATCGACTATTCTCTCTCTCCAGACGAATGGAAGCCTCGCGAAATGCGATGGCCAGTTCGAGGTTGTTGTCGCCCGCCAAACGAGCTTCAATCTCCTTAAACCATGGCATGTACGCGGGGTGCTCCCGTAGATGCTCCATGACGCCACGTCGGGCCCCTTCCAAAGCCGCAATGACGCTGCGCTGATCCAGAGACGTGTCACCATCGAGGAGATCACTGAATGGCGAGTGCACGTCTATCGCGCCGAGTCCCTCGATGCCTCGAGTGTCGGAAATGTGCTTCAGCAATTTGTGCCGCTTGGAGTCGCTCACCACCCGTCCGTCGTCGACGGTCACAATGATCAAGTCTCGACCCACCGTTTTGCCGATCAGCTCGCCGGATGTAGCGGCCGCCTGCCGCTCCGCAACCCACCTCGCAAACCCGATGCGCCGGTCAAGAAGCGCCTCGTACACGGCGCTCCGTTGTGCCCCGTGCAGCTCGTCAACGTCGTCGATCAGCAGCAGCGGCTCTGCGGGAACCTCTACCCCGTCGACTGCAAACCGCGCCCTATCAAGCAGATCGATGCTGTACAACTTGGTGTGCCCGTCAATTCGGTCCCATTCGACGGGGACCAGCGAATCGAGCAAGTCCAGAACTTCTTTCTCGATGCTTTCCGCCCGCGAGAGAAGATCCAATGCGCTAACACAACCAGATCGCACCTGCTCATCCGTCGCGGAACTCAGGCGACGCACCGCGGCCGTTGCAGTGGCGTCGCGACCTGAGAACAGAAGTTCGAGGCGTTCCACATCCTTCGGAAAAGGCACCTGGCGCGCAAAAGCGATGGCCTCGAGCGCAGTTCGAAGAATGCGCGCATCCAACAGCTTAAAGAGTATTTTCGACGCAGCCGCGCCATCGGGTCCTAGATCTACCAGCGTCTTATAATCAGGGCGCATACTGAGGAATATTCCCAGTCGCTTAGAGCCCTTCGCGTCAATTGCCCCGCGGCTCATGAGTTCCTTTCTCAGAGCCAGGACCGACGCCTCAGGGTGCACATACGCGGAAAGTTGAGCCAACGACTCTGACGAGAAGAGCTTGAGGAGCGAGGTTTTACCTGCCCCCGGGGCGCTACGCAAAACTACTAGCCGATCCCAGAGCTCGTCTCCTTCAGGTAGGAGACTGAGCATCTCTACACCAAACGTGCGGTGGAAATTCGATAGTTGGCTAAGTTGTTCGGTCGCTCGATACCGGAAAGGGTTATGTATAACCACTACGGTCGCTCCGAACTGTGTCGCTCGTGACGAGGAAAGACCCCACTCCAGCCAGATCCTGTTGCCGGATCATGCTGCTTCCAAACTACAGGGGGCGTGTTGTTCGGAGCATTGTGATGCAAGACGAGTGGAAGCCGACTATCTGCGAAACCGAATCTCGGATGCCCTGCTTTTCTATTATGCTCGTCAACCCACTCCTCTTGGAAGTACTTTTCAAAAATTCTTAAGAACTCATCGTCGCGGCCGTTGACAAGCGGAACATCTTCCCCAAATGTGTGCGCATCGCGTAGCTCAAATTCGGATTCGAGACCTGAGTTTCGCATTCGCTCGGCGAGAGCGACTCGTGACTTTTGTGTCATGAGGTAGATCAGTACCACGATCCGCGCGTCGGCAGCCACAATCCCCGCATCTTTAAGTTGCACCAAGTGTTCCCGAAGGCGCACCAGCTTGCCCTCCCAAGCCCCCTCTTTCTCCGAGCTATCCTCAGTTTCCACGGGGCGCAGCATCGTTGTCCCACTAGCCGTGAAATCGTCGACAACGACCACCGTTGCAAAGTTCGCGGGTGCACTCGAACCCATCTGAGAAAGCGCGTCCGCAAGCTTTCCCCTCAGATCTTCCTGCTTGCCCACATCGAGTGTCGAAACCAGGTGAAACTGTTCAGTAGAAAAAGAGGAGGCCCTTCGCAGCTTATCCAGCCTAGCGCCGTCGCTCATGCCCATTATCAACGTACGCCTATGGAGCTCTTGAAATTCGACCGATGCCGTCACGTGCCTTACCCGGGTGTGACTGACTCCAAGCGCATGCGCAGCCTTTCGTATGAAGTACGGGCGAAGGCGATCGGGATAAATGGTTCCCACGAGATGATCCATCTCGGCCGCAGAGATAAATAGCAGTCGTTCGTTGACGAATCGAAGGGCGCCGCGCCGGTCTGAAGGCTCCAGCTGACTTAACCAGATCGCGAGCGACTCGAGAAACTTGACCGCGGGGCTATACCCCTCGTATTCGTCATACTTGAGCGCTGCGAGCCTCGTCAGCTGCGCGGTTTCTGCAGCAACCTCGTCGCTGGACGGTCTCGCATCATCCGAATCGCCATACACCACGGTGTCTAGCAGCCGCCTCGCCAACAATTCTTTCACGATTCCCCACAACCGATCCTAATAAACAAGCGTCACCCCTGACGCCATCTGGCTACAAGCACAACATATCTGAATCTTCGTCATTCTCGGCGCACTACTGCTCAGCCTTGTCCCGCGCAAGGGGCACGATCGCGCTCACAACGGAGGATTCCCCCGGTCGGCGTGATGCGTGTCGAGGATGTAACAGATGTCTCTCCTCGGACAATCCGTTCCAGTGAGCCACTCGTTACCTCCCCGCCCCCGGGCACGCGGTCGCGGGAAACCCCTCCTGCCTACGCTGGCGACCACGCCCCACCCATGCGGGGCGCTGCACCTCCCCCGCATCGCCCATCGGAGGACTCCGTGACCGTCACCGACCCGCGCCCCGAAACCGCAACGCCGCCCGCGGCTGCAACCGAAACAGCGGAACTACGACACCGCCCCGGCCGCTGGATCGACAACTGGAACCCCGAGAACGCCACCCAGTGGGCCGCCGATGGCAAAGCCATCGCTGCCCGCAACCTGCGGTGGTCGATCTTCGCCGAGTTCCTCGGCTTCGTCGTCTGGCAGCTGTGGTCGGTCGTCGTCGTCTCTCTGCCGGCCGCAGGCTTCCAGCTGTCGACGGGTGAGATCTTCTGGCTCATCTCCATGCCGAGCCTCGTCGGCGCGACGCTGCGCATCCCCTACACGTTCATGGTTCCGCGCTTCGGCGGTCGCAACTGGACGATCGTCTCGGCCGGCCTGCTGCTCATCCCGAGCATCGGTCTCGCCATCGCGGTCAGCAACCCCGCGACCCCGTTCGGCCTGCTGCTCCTGATCGCCGCGTTCGCCGGCTTCGGCGGGGGCAACTTCGCCAGCTCGATGGCGAACATCACGTTCTTCTACCCGGCCGCGCAGAAGGGCTACGCCCTCGGACTCAACGCCGCCGGCGGCAACCTCGGCGCCTCCGTCGCGCAGTTCGTCGTCCCCATCGTCATCACGGTCGGCGCCGCCGCCACCCTCAACCTGCCGCTCGCGGGTCTCATCTGGGTGCCGCTCATCATCGTCGCCATGGTCGGCGCGTACCTCCGCATGGATAACCTGTCCAGCGCCAAGGCCGACATCACGGCATCCCTCGCCGCTCTGAAAGAGCCGCACCTGTGGATCATGGCGGTTCTCTACATCGGCACCTTCGGCTCGTTCATCGGCTTCGCCGGTGTCTTCCCCAAGCTGCTCGCCGACACGTTCCCCGACTTCAAGGGCTTCGCGATCGGCACCGCCACCGTCACGCTCGCGTTCCTGGGCGCGCTCGTCGGCTCGCTCGCCCGTCCCTACGGCGGCAAGCTCGCCGACCGCTTCGGCGGCACCGTCATCACGATGGGCGCATTCACGGTGATGGGTCTCGGCATCCTGGGCGTCATCCTCACCCTGCCGATGCAGAACTTCGCGATCTTCCTGCTGTGCTTCCTGGTGCTGTTCGCCGCCGCCGGCATGGGCAACGGCTCGACCTACCGCATGATCCCGACGATCTTCACACTCCGCGCCAACGGCGGCATCGGCGCGCAGCGCAAGGCGGCCGCGGCCCTCGGCCTCATCTCGGCGATCGGCGCGTACGGCGGGTTCTTCATTCCGCAGCTGCTCGGCTTCTCGAAGACCACGTTCGGCTCGTACACTCCCGCCCTCGGCTGGTTCGCCCTCGCGTACGTCGCCTTCCTCGCTCTCACCGCCGGGATCTACCTGCGCATGTCGAAGAAGAGCGGAACCCGCATCTGATGTCCGTGAGCTCCGCCGACACCCACTGCCCCTACTGCGCGCTGCAGTGCGCCATGACCGTGACCCACGAGGGGTCCACCACGGTCGCCGGCCGCGACTTCCCCACCAACCGGGGAGGGCTCTGCGCCAAGGGCTGGACGTCGGCGGAGCTCCTGGCATCCCCCCACAGACTCCGGATGCCACTCCTCCGCCAACCCGACGGCACCCTCGCCGAGACCACCTGGGCTGAAGCACTGGATGCCGTGGCCCGGGCGTTCCGCGACACGAAGGCCACCCACGGGCCCGACGCCAACGCCATCTTCGGCGGCGGCGGACTCACCAACGAGAAGGCGTACCAGCTCGGCAAGTTCGCCCGCGTCGCGCTCAGCACCTCGCGGATCGACTACAACGGCCGGTTCTGCATGTCGTCGGCGGCCGCGGCATCCAATCGCGCGTTCGGCATGGACCGGGGGCTGCCCTTCCCGGTCTCCGACCTCGACGACGCCTCGACGATCCTGCTGCTCGGCTCGAACGTCGCCGCGACCATGCCGCCGTTCCTCGCGCACCTCGCCGGGGCCCGCGCCGCGGGCGGACTGATCGTCGTCGACCCGCGCCGCTCGGCCACCGCGCGGCTCACCGAAGACGGCGCCGGCACCCACCTGCAGCCCGCCCCCGGAACCGACCTGCCCCTGCTGCTCGGCCTCACGCACATCGCTTTCGCCGAGGGTCTCGCCGACCGTGCCTATGGTGAGGAGCGCACGACGGGCTTCGACGCGGTGCGGCGATCCGTCTCCGCGTGGTGGCCGGAGCGAACGGCATCCACCACCGGTGTTCCCGTCCCAGAGCTGCGGGCCACCGTGCGGCGCCTCGCCGCGGGACGCGCATACATCCTCACCGGACGCGGCGTCGAGCAGCACGTCGACGGCACCGCCACCGCGACCGCCGCGATCAACCTCGCGCTCGTGCTGGGCCTGGTCGGTCGCGAGGGCTCGGGGTACGGCACCCTCACCGGCCAGGGCAACGGCCAGGGCGGACGCGAGCACGGCCAGAAGGCCGACCAGCTGCCCGGCTACCGCTCCATCCGTGACCCCGAAGCGCGCCGGCACGTCGCCGGAGTGTGGGGCGTCGATCCCGACGAGCTTCCGGATGCCGGCATCCCGGCCACCGCCCTGCTCGGCGAGCTCGGCGGGCCGGTCAAGACCCTGCTGGTCGCCGGATCGAACGTCGTCGTCTCGGCTCCCGACGTCGCGGCCGTGCGGGCGGGGCTCACCGCCCTCGACACCCTGATCGTCTGCGACTTCTTCCTCAGCGAGACCGCAGAGCTCGCCGACATCGTGCTGCCCGTCCTGCAGTGGGCCGAAGAGGAAGGGACCATGACCTCGCTCGAGGGCCGCGTCATTCGCCGCCGCCGCGCGCTGCCGGGGCCCGAGGGGGCCCGCAGCGAGCTGTGGATCCTGGCCGAGATCGCGCGGCGCCTGGGCGCGGCATCCACCTGGTCGGTGAATCCGGCCGAGGTGTTCGACGAGCTCGCTCGCGCGTCGGAGGGCGGCGTCGCCGACTACTCCGGCCTCTCGCATGCCCTGCTCGACACCGGCGTCGAGGCGTACTGGCCGTATCGCTCTTCGAGCACTCCGCGTCCGTTCGCGGAACGCTTCGCCCACTCCGACGGGCGGGCGCGTCTGGTGCCGGTGGATGCCACTCCCCCGACGCCGACCGACCGCGGTGACGAGCTGACCCTCACCACCGGCCGCTACCTGCAGCAGTACCAGTCGGGCACCCAGACCCGCCGCGTCGCCGAGCTGAACGGCGCCCGCCCCGAGGCGCGGCTCGAGATCCACCCCGCGACGGCGTCGCGCCTCGGCATCCGCGAGGGCGCGCTGGTCGCCGTGTCGAACGAGCGGGGCGAGGTACGGGCACGGGCGACGGTGACCACCGACATCCGCCACGACACCGTCTTCCTGCCGTTCCACTACGCCGGCGACGAGTGCGCCAACCGCCTCACCGAAGCCGTCGTCGACCCGACCTCGGCCATGCCCGAGTTCAAGCGCACGCGGGTGCGGGTGCAGGCGATCCCGGATGCCACGCCCCCTCACGCCACGGCCTCGCCGGTCGTCGTGGCGGAGCACCCGGGTGTGGGGCCCGCGCTCGTCGGGGTCGCGAGAGGTGCGGCGCCGAGCACTACGCCGTCGGGCGCCCCGTCGCTGAGCACAGCGTCGTCACGCACACCGTCGTCGCGCACAGCGTCGTCGCGCACACCGACGTCACGCACACCGTCGTCGCGCACACCGTCGTCGCGCACCGAGGAGGAGACCCGTGTCTGAGCGTGTGGTGCTGGTGGGCTACGGCCCCGTCGGGGCGCGGCTGGTCGAGGGGCTCCTGCCCGCGGTGCGAGAGGGGCGGATCGACCTGACCGTCGTCGGCGCCGAGCCGCACGACGTGTACAACCGCGTGCTGCTCGCCGAGTACGCCGTCGGCCGCACCGACCGCGACGGGCTCGACATGGGCGACCGCCTCGTCGCCGAAGAAGCGGGAGTGCGCTTCGCGCTCGGGACGACGGTGGTCGGCGTCGACCGCGACCTCGGGGTGGTGCGCCTGCATGACGGCATCCGTGTTCCCTACGACCGGCTCGTGCTCGCCACCGGGGCGCGAGCGAACGTGCCGACGCTCGCCGGGCTCGAGCGGGCGCAGCGGCACCGCTCCGCGCGGCCGGCCGACCCTTCTGCTCTGGATCAGGGCACTGCGCCGCTCCCCCGCGGTGTCGTGGCCCTGCGCGACCTCGGCGACGCCGAGCACGTGCGCGCGGCGGTCTCGGCCGGTCAGCGCATCGTCGTGCTCGGCGCGGGAGTGCTCGGCATGGAACTCGCCCTCGCCGCGGCAGAAGCGGGGGCCGAGGTGGTCGTGGCGTACCACTCCGCCGCGCCGATGAACCGGACGCTGGATGAGAACGGCGGACGCGTGCTCGCCGCCGCGGCGAGCGCCGTGGGCGTCGAGATGATGCACCACGCGCGCGCCGAGAGCATCGTGCAGCGCTACGACGACCACGGTCAGGCCTGGTTCGACGGACTCGTGTGCGCCGACGGCAAGGTGCTCGCGGGCGACCTGCTGGTGTTGTCGTGCGGCGTCGGGGCACGAACGGAGCTCGCATCGCTCTGCGGTCTCGCCACCTCGGCCGGCGTGCTCGTCGACGCAGCGTCGCGCTCGTGGACCGACCCGAACGTCTTCGCCATCGGCGACTGCGCGCACGTCGCCGACCCCGCCGGAGCCGGTGCCGACGGCCGCGTGCCGGGCGGTCCGAGCGGACTCGTCGGACCCGGCTGGCGGCAGGCCGACAGGCTCGCGGCGTTGCTGTCGTCGGGAGTCGAGGGACCTGTCGCCGTCGAACGCCCCGGCGTCGTCATGCTCAAGGCCGAGGGTATCGACGTCGTCGCCGGAGGCGCGGTCGACGCCGACCCCTTCGCACACGCTCCCGGATGCGACGGCCCCCAGGTCACGCTCTGGGCCGACCCCGCGCGCGGCGCGTACGTCAAGCTCGTCACCGTCGAGGGTGTGCTGACCGGCTTCGTCGCGGTCGGGATGCCGCGGACCGGGGCCGAGCTCACGCTCCTCTTCGAGCGCGGGTCGGAGCTGCCCGCCGACCGCTCGTCGCTCCTGCGCCTCGACGCACCGGACGCCGGGATGGCAGTGGTGGCCGACCCCTTCGCCGCCGACGCGACGGTGTGCTGGTGCAACGGCGTGAGCGCCGGGGCCATCCGCGAGGCGGCCGCGGCGGGCGAACCCACGGTCTCGTGCGTGAAGTCCGCGACCCGCGCCGGCACCGGCTGCGGCGGCTGCGTCGGGAGGATCACCGAACTGCTGGCCCGCGAGGCCGTGCCGGCTTAGGGCGGCGGCCACCACGTCCGGCGGCCTCGGCGGCGGCGGGTCACGGCGGCGGCCGGGCCGAACTCCTGAGAAACCGCGTGATCACCCCCCTCTGAACGCGTCCGCGGCCACCGGGATCCTGAATCTCAGGAGTTCGGCCCGCCGCGACGCGCGCACCACCTGCCCAGACGCGGGTACGAATTCTGGCCTCGGCGCGCCGCCCCGCCGCCTGCCGACACCGGACCCGGCTGAGGCGAGGCGAAGCCGCCGGGCCAAACTCCTGAGAAACCGGGCGATCACCCCGCCCTACGCGCGTTCACCGCCACCGGCATCCCGAATTTCAGGAGTTTCGCCCGCTGCCACGCGCGATACCGTCCCGAAACGCGACGGCAGTACAGTCCCCGCATGCCTCCGATCGAGAACCTCGTGGCCTTCGTCGCCGCGTCGGTCGTCATCATCGTCATCCCGGGTCCGAGCGTGCTCTTCGTGATCGGACGATCCATCGCGCTCGGCCGCCGTGCGGGGGTGCTCAGTGTCGTCGGAAACGCGCTGGGCACGGTGCCCGCCGTCATCGCGGTCGCCTTCGGTGTCGGGGCGATCGTCGCGTCGTCGATCGTCGCGTTCACGGTGCTCAAGATCGTCGGGGCGATCTACCTCGTGTGGCTCGGCATCCAGGCCATTCGTCATCGCCACGCTCACGTCGCCGGGGCGAGCCGCGCGCCGTCGTCGTCGTGGACCCTGCTGCGTCAAGGTTTCGTCGTCGGTCTGACCAACCCCAAGACGATCGCGTTCTTCGTCGCGGTGCTGCCGCAGTTCGTCGACCCGCACGCGGGGGCGGTGTGGCTGCAACTGCTCGTTCTCGGCCTGATGTTCCAGATCATGGCGCTCACCTGCGACAGCGTGTGGGCCCTGGCCGCCGGCACCGCCCGCGAGTGGTTCGCCCGTTCACCCAAGCGCATCTCGACCCTGTCGGGCACGGGCGGTGTCATGATGATCGGCCTCGGCGGCGCGCTCGCGCTGTCGGGCGCGAAGAGTTGACCGGCCCGAAGAGCTGACTCGGGCGGTCGTCCAGGTGGCGGCCGTCGAGACGGCAACTCGCTGACGACTCCGCGTCAGCCTGCAACCGGTTTGTCAGCGAGATGCAGTCTCGGCGCGGCCGCCGAGCCGAGCCCCGCCACGCCCGACGACCTCAGCGCACACCCAGATCCGCGGATGCCGCGCCCTCGAGCCGTGTCCCGTCCGGGGCGTAGCGCGAGCCGTCGACGGGGCTGTCCCACGAGCGCTCCGCGTCGTTCCAGGTGAGCGGGGCCGGGGCCACCACCGCGCGCGTCTGTCCCTCGATCGTCGAGACCGCCGCGGTCCGCAGCCCCTGCCGCGACACCACCCCGGCTCCCTCGGCCGGTCGCTTGACCGGTGCGGGCGCCGCCGCGGCGAAGGCGCCCGCTGCCACGCCCACCCGACGTGCGGCTTCGCCGACTCCCCGGCCGAGGTCGGCGGGAACCGTCATGCGCGTGCCGATCGTGCGCATCCACTGCGGCCGGTCGCTGCGCGAGACGCCGCGGATCTCGTCGGTCAACCGCATCGCGGCGGCGGGGGCGTTGGTCAGGCCCCACCCGGCGTATCCGGTGGCGAAGCGGAGGCGTCCGAGGCCCCTCGGCATCCCTCCGACGAAGGGCACGAGGTTGTGCGACTGGTAGTCCTGGCCCGACCAGCGGGCGACCTCCGCGCCCACCGGGAGCGTGCGGCGCGCCCAGGCGGCGAGCCCCTCGGCGAGCGCGACCTCCGAGGGCGCCGAGCCGACCGGATGCCGTGCCCCGGTCACCAGCAGAACGCCGCGCCCGAACGACGACGGTGCCGCCACGATGCTGCGCCCGTCGGCGCCGACCTCGCTCCACATGCCGCCGGGGGCCTCGGCATCCCCCTCCATCTCGAAGGCGATCGCCCACGAACGCAGCGCCCGGGTCTTCAGGTCGTACAGGCCGCGGCGGGCGATGGGCGTACCGGTGGCGAGAACGACGGTGTCGCCGAAGATCGTGCCGTGGTCGGTGTCGGCGCGACCGGCGGGCAGAGCGTGCACGTCGGTCACGCGGACGCCCGTGTGCAGCGTCGCCCCGGCCGCCAGGGCCGCCTCGGCGAGGGAGCGCGAGAGCGCGACGGGGTCGAGGGCGAGCTGGTCGTCGAGGGCCAGGGCACGCACAGCGGTGCGGCCGCCGAGGTCTGCGGGGCCGTCTTCGCGCACGGGGAGTCCCGCTTCGCGCGATGCATCGCGGACCGCGTCGAGAGCGGTGTCGGTGGCGAGACCCCGCCCGAAGGTGAAGGCGGTGCGCCAATCGGCGGCGGCGCCGGCGCGCTCGGCGAGCCACTCCTGCCCCGCGCGGTTCGCGTCGACATACGCCTTCACGAGTCCGGCCGGGTGGTGGGCGCGGAGCGCCGCGAGCGTCGTCCCCTGCAGAAGGGATGCCATACCCACGGATGCCCCGGTCGCGCCCTGCCCCACGTCACCTGCGTCGACCACCGCTACATCGACCCCCGCCTCGGCGAGCATCACGGCGGTCGAGAGGCCGGTGATCCCGGCGCCGACGATGACCACGTCGTGCCGGGTGTCGGGTTCGAACGGCGTCCCGTCGACGGACGTCTGGTCGCGGTGCCACAGGGAGGAGGTCATGCGTTCATCCCATCGCGGGCGCGAGGGTCTCGGTATGCGGTTGCCACCGTCGCCTCGATCATCTACGCGACGCCCGCGTAACCCGACCCCGCGCGCGGGCGGCCCGCGGATAGGCTCGGGGCGTGACCGACAGCGCCGCCCCTTCGAGCCGCACCGCCGTCGTGTCCGCGGCTATCGACCTCTTCGTCGAGCACGGCTACGACCAGACCTCGGTCGAGCAGATCGCGCAGGCGGCGGGGGTGTCGCGGTCGACGTTCTTCCGGCAGTTCGGCGGCAAAGAAGACGTCGTGTTCGCCGACCACGAGGTGCTTCTCGCCGAGACGCGCGCTTATCTCGCCCAGCCGCACGACGATCCGTGGGCGGCCGTGTGCGAGGCGTCGGTGCGCGTGTTCCGGCACTTCGCCGCCGACCCCGAGGTCGCCCGACGCCGCTACGCCATCGTGCGGCAGATCCCGGGCCTTCGCGACCGCGAGATCGTCACGGTGTTCCGCTACGAACGCCTCTTCGACGAGTACCTGCGCGAAGCGCTCCCCGGTATCGACCCCCTGGATGCCGTCGGCTTCGCGGCCTCGGTCACGGCGGTGCACAATCACGTGCTGCGCCGATTGATGCGGGGCGCTCGGGTGCCGGCATCCATTCTCCGTCGCGCTCTCGACGACGTGCTGCGCCGCTACGGCGTGCACCCCGACGGCGATGACGCTGCCGGCGACGACCTGATCGTCGCGGCCTTCCCCCGTCGCATGCCCGCCGCGGAAATCACGCGGCGCCTGCGCGGGGCGCTGGGCGACTGACGCGCGGGCTTCGCGGGGGCCGTCCCTCGCGTGCCCGCCCGCCCGCCCGCCCGCCCCACCCGTTGAGTGTCCAAAACACCCGGACGTTGCGAAAAATCGTCCGGGTGTCGTGGACACTCAACGTCCAATCACGCACCGCCATCGCGGGACTCGACGTCGAACGACGCACCGCCATCGCGGGGCGAGGCCCTGCGTTGGTTGTCCAAAACACCCGGACATTCTGAAAAATCTTCCGGGTGTCGTGGACACTCGACGTCGAAGCGGGCCCGGTCATCGCGGGGCGCGCGACACGGCGCCGCGCGCACCCGGGCGCCCACCCGAGCATCCGCCCGAGCATCCGTCCGAGCGTTCGCCGCGAGTCTCTCCCGGCACGTGACACCCAGTATCAACATGCGCGATACTGGGACCCATGACCATCGATGCCGATGCCCGCGCGCTCCCCGGAGAGTGCGTCGCCCGCTACGACCTGCTGGGCCGCCGCGACACCGACTACTACGCGGTGTTCGCCGACATCCCCGACGCCGACCGCGCGATCTGGGACACCGCCAAGGCTTTCGCCGACGAGGTCGGCACGCGCATGCAGGGCGAATGGGATGCCGCGAGCTACCCGATCGACCTCGTCCGGCGCATGGGCGAGCTCCAGCTGTTCACCGACGGCATCGAGCACGACGAGCTGCCCTACACCTCGCCGCTGGCCGCGGGCCTGGTCAACATGGAGATCTCGCGCCACGACGGCTCGCTCGCCACGGCCCTCGCCGTGCAGGGCGGACTCGCGCTGCGGACGCTCGCGCTCTACGGCTCGCCCGAGCAGCAGCAGCGCTGGCTGAAGCCCCTCGCCGACGGCACCGTGCTCGGCGCCTTCGCCCTGACCGAGCCCGACCACGGCTCCGACTCCGTCTCTCTCGAGACCACCGCCACCCGTACCGACGAGGGCTGGTCGCTCAGCGGAACGAAGAAGTGGATCGGCAACGGCGCCTCCGGCGGCATCACCTTCGTCTGGGCGCGCGTCGAGAACGAGGGCGGCGACGACCACGGCAACGTGCGCTGCTTCCTCGTCGAGCAGGACACCCCGGGCTACACGGGCACCGTCATCACCGGAAAGGTGTCGCTGCGCGGCATCCACCAGGCTCACATCGCGATGGACGAGGTGCGTCTTCCCGCGGATGCCGTGCTCCCCGGCACACACACCTTCAAAGACGCATCGGTGGTTCTGTTCGCCACGCGATCGGGCGTCGCCTGGTCGGCGCTCGGCCACGCGACCGCCTGCTACGAGATCGCCCGGACATATGCCACCGAACGCATGCAGTTCGGCAAGCCCCTCGCCAAGTTCCAGATGGTGCAGGAGCGGCTCGCGCAGATGCTCGACGAGCTCACCGCGATGCAGCTCTACTGCCGCCGCCTGGCCGACCTCGAGTCCAGCGGAGGCCTGCGTCCCACCCAGGCGTCGCTCGCGAAGTACCACAACACCCGGGCGGCCCGCCGGGTCGCCGCGATCGCTCGCGACCTGCTGGGCGGCAACGGCATCCTGCTCGAGAACGGCGTCATGCAGCACATGGCCGACATCGAGGCCATCCACACGTACGAGGGCACCGAGAGCGTCCAGGCCCTCCTGCTCGGCCGCGACATCACCGGAATGAGCGCGTTCGTCTGAGCCCGGATGCCGGCACCCCGGCGCCCGCGCGTCGAGGGGGCTAGGCGGACTCCACCGCCTCCGCTGCGGGAGCCGGGCTCGTGACGGAGCGCGTCGGCAACACCACCGTCACCGTCGTCCCCAGCCCGGGGGCGCTCTCAATCGCGATCTCCCCGCCGTGGGCGTCGACGATCTTCTTCACGATGGACATGCCGACGCCGATTCCCTGGATGGCGTCGTCTCGCACGACCTGAGCCCGATAGAAGCGGTCGAACACGCGCCGTCGGACGTCGGCGGTCATCCCGATCCCGGTATCGGCCACCGAGATCGACAGTTCCTCGTCGCTTCGCCGCCGCGCGCTGACCGTGACAAGTCCCCCGCGCCCGGTGAACTTCGTCGCGTTGCCCACGAGATTTTCGACCACCTGCGCCAAACGGGTCGGATCCGCCTCGATGAGCAGATCGGCGGACACGTCGGTCCGCAACTCGATACCGGCGCGCCCGGCCAACACGGTGAACGGTTCGACCGCACGCCCGATGATCGATGCGACGTCGACCTCCCGGACGTCGAGCTGCACCTGCGAATCGGCGACCGTCAGCAGTTCGCTGACACGATCGAGCAAGGTGTCGGTGTTGCGCAGGATCGTCGCCAGCCACGAGTCGATGCCGAGCCTCTTCGCGTCTTCCCCGAGGACGTCGACGATCTCTTCCGTGTAGCCGATGATCGATGTGAGCGGAGTACGCAGCTCATGCGACACCGTCGTCAAGAACTCCTCGCGCACCTCGATCGCCTCTACCAGCTCGGTCACGTCGTATGCGGCGATCACCGTGCCGAGGAGGGTGCCGTCGTCTCGGTGCACGCGGCGCGACGATGCCATGATGGCGATCTGGCTGCCCGGGCGGCCGAGCCATTCGATGTGATTCGCGATGATCTCGCCCCGCAGGGCACGCGGAATGATCTGGCGCTCGAGCGGGATCCTCGTCTTCCTGTCGGCCATCAATGCGTCGGGTCCTGCATACGGGGGAACGTCGAGACGGAATCCGACGACATCGACCATCTTCGCGGCGGTCGCATTGGCGAGCACGAGCTCGTTTCGCGCGTTGTAGTACGCCACGGCTCCGCTGACGGTGTCGAACACAGAACGCAGGAGCAATTCCGCCTCGTGCGACTGCTCCAAAGCGGTGCGAAGCCTCGCCGTCGCTTCCTCCGACATTCGACGCCGCATTTCGAAGTTCCGCGAACCCAGATGGATCGCGACCGATAACCCGGTCGCGATGAAGGGGAGGGTCAGAACATTCACGAGCGCGAGGAGAGTCGTCACGGGTCGTCCGCCGAGAAGAAAGGGTAGACCGGCGATGACGATGCCGGACACGAGGATCAGCGCGAGTCCGGGCCACCCGAACCGGTACGCGATCCACGCGAAGGGGACGAGGGACAGCAGTCCCACGGACGGCAGGTACGGCAGGAGGGCGGTGCGCACGAACGCGATGCTGACGATGTCGAGCACGGGGATGACGACGATCCACCCCGTGTGCATCCACGTCTGCCGCGGCGAGAGGAACAGGACCGAGGCAACCGCCGCCACCACCAAGCCCAGCCACAACTCCGCCGATCGTTCGAGTTCGGGAACGGCGATGAGCATTGCGACCGAGAGCAGCGTGACCCCGAGCAAGAAGGGCAATTGCAGACGCACGAACAACTGACGAGGAAGAAGGGGCGTCCAAATTGATCGATCGGGCATGCCGCCCCCTTCCGCGCGCCACAGGACGGCGCTGCCTCGTGCGATTTTGCCAGCATCTGGGATGAGGTTCTTTGCGCCGACCATCACGGTACTTTCCGGGCAAGATATCTCATATGGGAGCTTCGGTTGTGGTTGTGGACGACGACGATGACATCGCCGATCTGTTGCTGATGGGTCTCGACCGAGCAGATATCTCAGCCGTTCGGGCGAGCAACGGGGAGGAAGGCGTCGACGCCGTGCTGCGCGAACGGCCGCGCGTCGTTCTTCTCGATTGGATGATGCCCGTCATGGACGGCATCCGAGCGTGCGAGAAGATCCGGGCGACGTGCGGTATCGAGCAGCCCCGCATCCTCATGCTCACCGCCCGCGCGCAGTCGGAAGATCAGTGCCGAGCGCGCGAGTCGGGCGTCGACGCGGTCATCTCGAAACCTTTCCGACCGCGGGCGGTCGTCGCCCAGGTTCGGGAGATCCTCGAGGGTTGACCGAGGACTCCGGCGGAGCCGCGTCGCCGCGCCCTAATCCGCCTCGACACCCGGCGCAAGACACACCGGCCATGTCGGAGGTCCCCACTACCGTGTGAGCATGGGCCCGTTCTCCCGCCACCCCGCGCCGCACGACACCGTCCGTTCCGTCCCCCCGGCGGCACAGACGCCATCGAAGAGCCTGTGGTCCGACGGCTTCGGGCGTCTCGCCATCCGCGCCGTGCAGATCATCATCGTCGTGGTGCTGGTGACCGGGCTCATCTGGGGCATTCGTCAGGTCACGCTGGTGATCATCCCGCTGGTCCTCGCCCTCATCTTCGCGTCGGCTTTCGGGCCGGTCACGATGTGGATGAGGCGAAAGGGCGTGCCCGCCATCTTGGCGACGCTGCTGACGCTGCTCGCGGTCGTCGTCGTTCTCGGAGCGCTCGGCTGGCTGGTGGCGAACGCCGTCATCAATCAGTGGGACTACCTCAGCTCGCAGGCCACGCAGGGCTTCGAGCAGGCGCAGGACTGGTATCACACGCTCCCCTTCGCCATCTCGCCCGACCAGGTGAATCAGGCGCTCCAGGGGGTCCAGAGCTTCGTCACGAGCTCGGAGTTCGGCACCGGCGCCCTCGCCGGGGTCAGCGCTGTCGCATCGTTCGTCACCGGCTTCGTGCTCATGGTCGTCATCCTGTTCTTCTTCCTCAAGGACGGCCCCCGCATGTGGGAGTTCGTGCTGCGCCCCTTCCGCGGCAGCGACTACGAGCGCGCACGCCGGATCGGAGACAAGACCGTCACCGTGCTGGGCTCGTACGTCCGCGGCACGGCCTCCGTCGCCGCCGTCGACGCGATCGGTATCGGCATCGGGCTGGCGATCCTGCAGGTACCCCTCGCCCTCCCCCTGGCGGTTCTTGTCTTCCTTCTCGCTTTCATCCCGATCGTCGGCGCCGTCACCGCCGGCATCTTGGCCGCTCTCGTCGCCCTCGTCACCAACGGGCCGATCGTCGCCCTGATCGTGGTCGGCATCGTGGTGCTGGTCAACCAGCTCGAGGGCAATTTCCTGCAGCCGGTTCTCATGGGTCGCTCGATGAAGCTGCACTCCTTCGTCGTCCTGGTGGTGCTCGCCGGTGGCACCGCGATCGGCGGCATCCTGGGCACGCTCCTGGCCGTCCCGCTGACCGCCGTGGTCTGGGGCGTGATCAGCGTCTGGAACGGCGATGACAAGCCGGCCGAGTGGGCGCGCCGCAAGAAGCGTCGCAACCCCGTTCCGCTCGCCGGGGGCGAGAGCGAGGACTGACGCCGTGGGCTATGACATCCCCGCACCGATGCTGGCGAAGTCGGTGCCCCAGGTGCCCGAGCACGCCAAGGTCGCGGGCGGGTTCAGCTACGAGCCCAAGTGGGACGGCTTCCGCGCGCTGGTGTCGTGGGACGGCACCGACGTCGAGATCGGCAGTCGCGGGGCGAAGCCCCTCACCCGGTACTTCCCCGAGCTGGTCGCGGCGTTCGCCGAGATCCTGCCCGAGCCGTGCCTCATCGACGGAGAGGTTGTGGTCGCCCGCGGCGAGGCCGGCGCGCAACGCCTCGACTGGGAGGCCCTGTCGCAGCGCATCCACCCCGCGGCCTCGCGCGTGGCCCTGCTGTCCGAAGAGACGCCGGCGATGTTCATCGCGTTCGACCTGCTCGCCCGCGGCGACCGCGACCTGCAGAACGAGCCGTTCTCGGAGCGCCGCGCGCAGCTCGAAGACCTGTTGGGCACCGTGCCGCACCCCGTTCACGTCACCCGCACGACCGACGACCCCGACCTCGCGCGCCGGTGGCTCGCCGAGTTCGAGGGCGCGGGCCTCGACGGCGTGATCGCCAAGCCGCTCGCCCAGCCCTACGCCCCGAACAAGCGCACGATGTTCAAGATCAAGCACGCCCGCACGGCAGACGTCGTGGCCCTCGGCTACCGCATCCACAAGTCGGGCGAGGGCGTGGGTTCGCTCCTCGTCGGTCTGTACGACGACGAGGGTCGCCTGCACGGCGTCGGCGGTGTCTCGGCATGGACCGACAAGAAACGTCGCGAGCTCATCGACGAACTCGCCCCGCTCGTCGAGCGAGATGCCGATGGCGCCGCCGTCGTCGGCGAGACCGACCGCTCACGCTTCTCGGCGTCGAAAGACGTGTCGTTCGTCCGGCTGCGCCCCGAGCTCGTGCTCGAGGTGCGTTACGACCAGCTCGAGGGCATGCGCTTCCGCCACACCGTGCAGTTCGACCGCTGGCGTCCCGACCGCGACGCCCGCTCCTGCACGTTCACGCAGCTCGAGACGGTGTCGTCGTACGACCTGGGCGACGTGCTGGACTGAGTCCGGCGACTCCCGCACTGTCGCTCAGTCGGTGGGAGCGGCATCCCTTTCCCGCTCGGCCCGCCGTGCGATCACGACGACCCCCGCAGCCGCAGCGGCGAACATCGCCGCGAGAATGGCCCACCCGCCCGTGCCGAGATCGATCGCCGTGAGCGTCACCACGGCGGGGGCGATCATCGCGCCGACCGCGTATCCGGTGCCGTAGACGCCCTGGTAGCTGCCCATACGCTCCTGCGGGGCGAGGTCGAAGCTGAGGCTCCATCCTGCGGCGCTCGAGGTGATCTCGGCAAGGGAGTGCACGACGGCCGCGGCCAGCAGCACCACGATCACCGCTGCCACCGGGCCCCACCCCTCGCCGCCGATCCAGCCGGCGCCCGCCCAGAGCGCGCACGCCGCGACCATGAGCCACCCTGACCTGCTCATCGCGCGTCCGGCCCCGGCGAAGGTGCCGGTCCCGCGACTCATCCGCACCTGCAGCAGCACCACGACGACCGTGTTGACGAGCAGCAGTGGGCTGACGACCACGTCGGGGGCGATCGTGTGCGCGACGACCCACAGCGGCACACCGATCTCGAACACACCGAACTGGATGCCGAACACTCCCATGAGAGCGGTGAGCCACAGGAACCGCGGGTCCCGATAGGGACTCCGGCCTGCCGCGGCGGGGGCGTCCGGCGCGGGTTCGGCGGTGGAGACGTCGATGCGAGCCGGGTCGAGTCCGGCCACGAGCAGCGCGGACAGCAGGAAGAACGATCCCGAGACGGTCATCGTCACGTGGAAGGCGAACGGCGTGCCGAGGGCGAGCGGGATCGCCGCGACCGCGGTGCCGATCCCGATCCCGACGTTGGTCACGGTCCGCATGGCGGCACGGATGCGCACGCGGTCGTCTCCGCGGAACGCCCGCCCGACCACGGACGAGCGCACGCTCCCACCGCCCTGCTGTGCGAGCAGCACGAGCGAGGCGACGATCACGAGCGAAGCAAGATCCCTCACGAAGAGGTAGCCGATGAGCGCCGCGCCCTGAACGACGTGCAGCACGATCAGCATCATCCGTGCGCTGAAGCGGTCCGAGAGGTGGCCGAAGGCGAGCGAGCTGGCCACGCCCACCGCCCCGGCGATGGTCAAGCCGATACCGACCGTCACGGGCTCGAGTCCCACGATGAGCGTGAGATACAGCGTCGTCAGAGTGAAGAACGCGCCGCGTCCGAGGGTGTCGACCAGCGTGATCGTGAGCAGGCGGCGCAGGGTCTTGTCCGTCTGCACGAGAACTTTCAGGGGGGCGGCGGGGATCGTGCTGGTCACCCCTCCATTGATCCAGTCGGCGGAGAGGCGTTCAATCGATGTAGCGTGGGGCTTCATGATCCGGTACGAGCTGGAGGCCGCCGACATCTCGGCGATCCGTTTCGGTATCTCGCCGCTGTCGGAGCTGGGCCTCGGACTCCGCGCCCTGTCGCAGCCGGAGGGGTACCCGCTGCAGGCTCCGTGGCTCCGCCAGATCGCAGACGTGCGCCCGCTCCTGGATCTCGACGTACTGCTCGCACTGATCAACGACCGCAAGTGGACGGCGGACTTCGTCAACCCGCGGCCCGCCTCCCCTCTTACGTCGTTCGACGACGAACTGGCGGAGCTCGGCCGCATCTCGCGGGCGCGCCTGCACACCGATCTCGAGCGGGTGCACGGGGAGGTGCCGACGGTTTTCCGCGGGCGCCACGATCTCGTCGTCGCTCGTCTGCAGCGAGCGCTCGCGACCACGTGGGACCTCTGCTTCGCGCCGCACTGGGCGCGCATGAGCGCGGTCCTGCGCTCCGACATCGCCTACCGTGGGCGCGTCGCCGCGCAATCCGGCATGGGTACGGTCCTCAACGGCCTGTCGGATGCCGCGCGCTACGACGGACGACACCTCGACGTGCGGTTGTGGAACCCCGAGGTTCGCCGCCGACCGGTCCTCGGCGAAGGCCTCACCCTCGTCCCGTCGATCTTCACCGTCCGGGTGTCCACGCCGATCGACGACGACCTCCCTCCCACGGTGATGTACCCCGCGCGCGGGCAGGGGGCGATGTGGTCCACCAGCGCGCAGCCCGCACCCGACGCCGTCGTCGACCTGCTCGGTCGCACGCGCGCGACACTTCTCGTGGCGCTGGGTGAGCCGGCATCCTCCACCGATCTCGCCCTGCAGCTCGGTGTCTCGACCTCCGCGATCAACCAGCACCTGCGCGTGATGGAACGCGCGGGGCTCTTGAACCGCACGCGATACGGACGCGCCGTGCTCTACTACCGCAGCGCCGCGGGCGACGCGCTGAACCCCTAAGCGTCTGGGGCCTTCGCCCGCGAGGGCTGCACGCGCGGCGGCTCACCCGGCATCTTCGGGAACTCGGGCGGGAAAGGCAGCTCGCCCAGCCCGGCGTCGAGGTCGCGCTGCCACCATTCCAGCAGCGTGTCGATGCGTCCGGGCTTCTCGCTGAACCCCGCCCACGGATCCCCGACCGTGTCCAACCGCTCGGGAATCGAGCGCACGGTGAACGCGAGCGGGTCGAGGCCGTCGAGCTCGTCCCACGACACCGGAGTCGACACGGTCGCGGTGGGCAGAGCCCGGGGCGAGTACGCCCCCGCCATCGTCCGGTCGCGGTTGGCCTGGTTGAAGTCGACGAAGATGCGCTGACCCCGCTCTTCCTTCCACCAGCTCGTGGTCACGGCATCCGGCATCCGTCGCTCCAGTTCGCGCGCGGCGGCGATGACCGCGTGCCGGACGTCGAGGAACTCGTGCGTCGGCTCGATCGGGCAGAACACGTGCAGGCCGCGGTTGCCGCTGGTCTTGATCCAGGCCTCGAGGCCCGCTTCGCGAAGGACCGTACGCAGTTCGTGCGCCGCGCTGACCGCCTCGGCGATACCCGTTCCCGGCTGCGGATCGAGGTCGATACGCAACTCGACGGGGTGGTCGGCGTCGCTCGCGAGAGAGGCCCAGGGGTGGAACACGATCGTGTTCATCTGCGCGGCCCACACCGCCGACGCGATCTCGCCGAGGAAGAGCTGCGGATGCCGGCGCCCGCTGTTGTACGTCACAGTGACGGCCTCGACGAAGTCGGGCGCCCCCTTCGGCGGGTTCTTCGAGAAGAAGGCCTCGCCTCCCACCCCCTCGGGAAAACGCTCGAGCGACACCGGCCGATGCCCGTTCGCCGCGATGAAGGGGTCGGCGACGGCGATGAGGTACTCCGCCAACTCGCGCTTGGTGATCCCCACCTCGGGCCACAGCACGCGATCGGGGTTCGAAATGCCCACCTCCCGATCGCCGTCGGGGCCCGGCACGGTCAGCGTGATGCGGGGGGATGCCATGTCCCGACGCTAGTGCGCGGGCTACGGTCGTGTCTGCCGGGTTGCGCGAGAGGGCGGAAGCCGTGGTACCCCGGAGACGTCTTCGAGCAGAGCGGGCGCCGCCTCGCTGTCCAGCCCGAGTCCTGGCATCCGGCAGCCGTTTACGCTCGGACCATGACCTCCGCAGCCGCCCGGACCGCCCTCGACATCGCCGACTGGCGCCGACGCGTCTTCGCGCTGTACGACGCGGTGCGCGAAGCCGACGACCCCGAAGACGCCCACGAGCTGTGGCGCATCGAGCGCGACGCGCTGTTCGCCGATCATCCGGCCACGCCGTTGCTCCCCGAGCAGCGCGACGGCTTCGTCGGTCTGCCGCTCGCGCCCTACGACGCCGCGTGGCGCTTCGAGGTTCCCCTGCTCGACGCCGACGAGGCCTCGTTCGTGGCCACGACCGGCACCGACGGCGAGGTCGGCTTCGAACGCATCGGTCGTGTCGAACTGCCCGAGACCGGATCCCTCGACGTGTGGCGGCTGACGTCGTACGGCGGCGGGCTGTTCGTGCCGGTTCGGGATGCCGCGGCCGGCCGCCCCGGGGGCACCTACGGCGGCGGGCGTTATCTGCTCGACACCATCAAGGGCGCCGATCTCGGCCGGGGCGCCGCGCCCGACACCCTCGTCATCGACTTCAACTTCGCATACAACCCCTCGTGCGCGTACGACCCGATGTGGGCCTGCCCGCTGGCCCCGGCCGGCAACGTGCTCCCGGTGGCGGTGCCGGTCGGCGAGCTGTACGGGGTCTGACACGAACGACGGCGGGCCGCCCCGAGAGGGAGCGGCCCGCCGTCTTGTCGTCGAGTCAGGCGGTGGGCTCGGAGCCCTCTTCCGCCAGAGCGATCACCGGAGCGAGCTCGTCGCGGTCGATGCGGATCCACGGGCCGGCAGGATCGATCAGGATGCCGGTCAGTGCGGCGTCGCCGGCCAGAGCCTTCGCGAGCTGTGTGCGCTGGATGGGCAGCGGCTGGTCACCGCGGCCGAGGGCGAGAAGTTCGAGCGGGTGCGTGAAGACCTCGAGGAAACGTTCGCCCGTGGCTGACCGCGACTCGGCGACGCCGATCGGACCGCCCTCCTCGGAGCGGTTCACGCCGATCCACAGGGGAGCCTCGGCGACGATCGCGTCGACGATCCTCGACGCGGTGGAGTCATCGCGCGTCTCGCACAGGGCAGTCTTGATGCGCAGTTCGGGGTCGACCTCGGCGACCATGCGCTCGAGGAGAGCCTTGGGCAGCACGGCGCGGTTCGGCTGGGAGGCGGGGTCGAGGATGATGCCTGCGTAGGGACCGGCGAGCACGTGACGCAGCAGCGCCATGACGGGCTGGCCCATCGCAGACGTATCGCGGTCGCCGTCGGCATCGACGCTGGCACGCAGGGCGAGTCCGCCGCTGTAGGCGAGGACGAGCTGCTCGTCACCGTTGTTCGCGACGGCGAGCGGGAGGTCCTTGCCCTCGGCGAGGAGCGCTCGGGCGTCGCCCTTCACGCGGAGGAAGACGTGCCCCTGCAGCAACTGCCGCGCGATGTTGAGCAGCTGAGCGGGCTCGGGCTGCCCGTCGACCTCGGCGAGGGCATTGCCGAGCAGGACGTTGTCGCGAAGGCCCGGCACCGTCTCGGGTGCCTCGGGGGCCTCCATCGCGCCGGGCTGGCGCGCCGAGGGACGAGCTGCCACCGGCGGAGCCGACGACGGCTCGGGAGTGTCGGGGCCGGCGCCCACCCCGCGGAACGACGACATCGAGATGCCCACGGTCGGGGCGGCTTCAGCCGGAACCTCCGCGGCCGGAGCGGCATCGCTCGGGCCCGCGGGATCGACGGGCTGTTCGCCCGGCTCGATCGCGGTGTCGGGCCGGTCGGCCGATACGTCGTCGGAGTCGGACTTCTTGCGGCGCGAGAAGAGAGCCATTGCGCAAGCCTATCCGGGCGGTCCGCGGGCCGGGCCCGGCGGGGTGCCGCGAACGGCGTCCGCGCCCCGGTCGAGGCCGCGACCGCATGGCGTTCCTGCGCGGGACGGCGCCTGCGGGCACCGATAAACACGATCAGCGCCGATAAACGCGAGGAGCACGCGTTTCCGCGCGTGGATCGCGTTTATGCGTGGGACGGACCCGCCGCGCCCGCACCCCCGACCGCGCGCACGTGCTCGCGCTGGCACCCCCACCCGCGCACGCGCACGG